>JANMLZ010000126.1:0-11026 GCA_031372825.1 Cyanobacteria bacterium OTE_58_metabat_593
TACCGTCAGACTAGCCGTTCAACTAGCCTATTTATTATCACATCAATTTTTATCCCTTTTTTAATACTAGCCTTGCCAGATATAATCTTAGGTGGTAAACGCTCTGCCGTCAGCCGCTACCTAGTCTCCTGTTTTCCAGGAATTCAGTTAGCAGTTGCTTACTTTATAGCAACTAAAATTCAAACTACTCAACGCCTCTGGCGAGTAGTTTTGCCCATCGTTCTCACAGCTAGTATAGCATCTTGTACTGTTAGCGCTTTTGCTGATACTTGGTGGAGCAAAGACTTGAGTTATTTTAATGCTGAAGTTGCAAAAAATATTAACAAAGAGGTGATAGCTAACCGATCGATTAAAGATACAATTGTAATTAGCGATCGCGGCAATGATTTTACAAACATGGGAGATTTGCTTTCCCTGAGTTATTTGCTTGACAAAGATGTACGACTGATGCTGCTGAGCCAGTCGCCCGATATGGAGCTGCTGACCAAATATTCGGCTCCTCTGGTGTTCCGCCCTTCGGAAAAATTGCGATCGGCATTTAAGCGAAATCAACGCCGTTTAGAGCCTGTATTGGCATATGCGAAACTTTTTCGAGTGCGCCGAGCTTCTTAGTTCCTGGTAGGGTGCGTCAGCAAAAAAACTGTTTGAGTTGCCTCAACTATTTGGGCTGACGCACCCTACATCATCAGTAGTTCCCGGTAGGGTGCGTCAGCAAAAAAACTGTTTGAGTTGCCTCAATTATTTGGGCTGACGCACCCTACATCATCAGCAATAATTATTTGAATATTTAGGATAAAACGCCATGCAAGAGTTAAATAATTCATCTTCCGAATCCGCACAGCAATTTCGCAATCTCCAGACAGAATTACGCGAACGTTGGGGCGCTATAGAAGAATTCGACAGTGGAGATTGTGATATTATCGTCATTCCTTCTCTCAGTTTAGACCAGCGAGAAATGCTGAAAGTTGAGGGTGCTTACCACTACGAAGAACGGCATTTATTTTCGTTGATTCGCCTGCGGAATCCCCGCACCCGCTTAATTTACATTACCTCAGAACCGCTGCACCCAATGATTGTGGATTATTACCTGCAATTGTTGCCGGGAATTCCTTTTTCTCACGCGCGCGATCGGCTTTTGCTGTTTTCGGCGTACGATGCTTCTGCCAAATCTCTCACCCAGAAAATTTTGGATCGTCCCCGGTTGATGGAGCGGATTCGTCAAGCAGTACGGCCGACAAAATCTTATATGGTTTGTTACAACTCGACGCCCTTAGAACGGGAGTTATCGATTAAATTGGGAATTCCTTTGTGGGCTAGCGATCCTGATTTGCATTACTGGGGAACAAAAAGCGGCAGCAGGCAAATTTTTCAAGAGTGTGGTGTGCCTTATCCTGACGGTTCGGAGTTGGTTTGGAATGTGGAAGATTTAGCGGAAGCTACGGCCGCATTGTGGGAAAGGCAGCCGCATTTGCAGCGGATAGTAATTAAGTTAAATGAAGGTTTTTCGGGGGAAGGAAATGCCATTTTAGACTTGCAGCCGATCGCAGATAAAGCGCCTCAAGAGAGAGTCAGAGCAATTGGCGATCGCTTCTCGAATTTGCGCTTTCAATCAAGCAGCGAAACCTGGGAAAATTTCAGCAGCCGCATTCCAGAATTAGGGGCAATTGCTGAAGCATTTATCGAAGGATCAGAAAAGTTCTCGCCCAGCGTCCAAGGTCGAATTGTCCCCAACGGCGAAGTGGAAATTCTGTCAACCCACGACCAAATTTTAGGAGGCCCAGACGGTCAAATTTTCTTGGGTTGTCGATTTCCTGCGGACGAATCCTATCGGCTGGCGCTGCAAGAATTGGGATGGAAAGTCGGGAAAAATTTATCTAAAAAAGGCGCTTTAGAGAGATTTGGAGTAGATTTTCTCGCCGTAAAGCAACCTGACGGTAAATGGGACATTCAAGCAATAGAAATTAACTTGCGGAAAGGAGGGACAACTCATCCGTTTATGGCTTTAAAGCTGTTGACAAATGGTCGGTACGAGCGAACTACGGGATTGTTTTACAGCCAGCAGGGCCGTCCGAAATATTATGTCGCTTCGGACAATTTAAAAAAAGCAAGGTATCGGGGATTATTGCCGAATGATTTGATGGATATTATTGCTGACAATCAACTGCATTTTGACAGCGGTACTGAGACGGGGAGTGTGTTTCATTTAATGGGTTGTTTGTCGGAGTTTGGCAAATTGGGATTGACGAGTATTGGCAATTCGCCGCAAGAAGCAGAGGAGATGTATAACAAAGTTGTGAAGGTGCTCGATCGCGAAACTTCATACTAAATCTGCTGGAATGATATCAATTTCGGTTGACTGTTAACCGTTAACTGTTAACCGTTAACCGTTAACCGTTAACTCGAACTTACTACAAGTTACCGGTTGTAGCTATTGTTTAGCGGGATAAAGTGGTGTGGGGTCGATCGAGCCTGTGCGGTTCAGAGGCCAAAAACGGACGATCGCCCTACCAATGATATTTTGCTTCGGTACAAAGCCCCAATAATGGCTGTCACAGCTTGCGTTGCGGTTGTCGCCGAGCACCAAGTAAGAATTTTGAGATACAACTACAGGCCCGTAGGGATACTGCGGGATTTCTTCAATATATTTTTCCTGTAGCGGCTGCTTGTTAATAAAAACTTTTCCCTCTTTGACTTCCACAGTGTCCCCTGGAAGTCCGATCACTCGTTTGATATAGGCATCTTTGATCGGCGGCGGCTGTCCCGTACACAAACTAGCCGGATCGGGAGGCATAAACACGATAACATCGCCTCGCTGGGGGTCTTGGAATCGATAGCTGACCTTATCTATAATTAATCGATCGTTAATTTGCAAGGTTGGAAGCATCGAGCCAGTGGGAATGTAGCGAGCTTCCGCAACCAGGGTGCGAATGCCAAAGGCTAAGAATGCTGCTAAGCCGATCGTCTTAATTCCTTCTATCCAAGGATTTTCGGTATCTTGCGGTGGTCTTTCGTCGGCTGACTTGTCTGGACGAGTCATAGGGTATTGTAGTGACTGAGCTGGATACAAATTATAGACTTAATAATGCCTCCATGCTAGCACGCTGTTTACTCAATTAATGATATATTATGACTCCCAAATCAAGTTTGTTAATCCGTCGCGCTCGCATTCTTTTGCCCGATGGTGAGTTTTTGGTAGGAGATGTGCAAATCTGCGATGGCAAAATTGTCAAGGTTGCTGCTGAAATTGTCGCTGAGGTCGATCGAGAAATAGATGCGACTGGTTTAACTCTGTTACCCGGAGTAATTGACCCGCAGGTACACTTTCGCGAACCGGGATTGGAACACAAGGAAGACTTGTTTACCGCTAGCTGTGCTTGCGCTAAGGGTGGCGTGACATCGTTTTTGGAAATGCCAAATACGCGACCTCTAACCACAACCCAAGCTGCCTTAGATGATAAACTGCGTCGCGCGGCCGAGAAGTGTTTGGTCAATTATGGCTTTTTTATCGGGGCGACTCCTGAGATTTTACCCGATTTGTTGAATGCCAATCCGACACCGGGAATTAAGGTGTTCATGGGTTCAATGCACGGGGACTTATTGATGGACGATGCAGCAAATTTAGAAGCTGTGTTTGCAAAGGGCGATCGACTGATTGCGGTGCACGCAGAAGATCAAGTGAGAATTAATCAGCGTCGTCAAGAATTTGCTGGTGTTACCGATATTGCAGTTCACTCACAAATTCAAGACAATCAAGCAGCTTTGTTAGCGACTCAGCTAGCAGTGAAACTTTCTAAAAAATATCAACGTCGGCTGCATATTCTGCATCTATCTACAGGAGAAGAAGCGGAGTTTTTGCGGCAAGAAAAACCGAGTTGGGTAACAGCGGAAGTAACACCACAGCATTTGCTATTAAATACCAGTGCTTATAAAACCATTGGCAGTTTCGCTCAAATGAATCCACCTTTGCGATCGGCACGAGATAACGAAATACTTTGGCAAGCTTTACGCGACGGCGTAATTGACTTTATCGCCACCGATCACGCGCCGCACACTTTAGCCGAAAAAGCTCAAACTTATCCAAATACACCGTCGGGAATGCCGGGAGTCGAAACTTCTTTACCTTTGATGCTGACGCAAGCAGTCGAGGGAAGATGTACAGTTGTGCAAGTTGCTAACTGGATGTCTACGGCTGTTGCTAAGGCTTATAAAATTCCGAATAAGGGTAAAATTGCCCCGGATTTTGATGCGGATTTGGTATTAGTAGATTTAGAAAAATACCGCCCAGTTGTACGAGAACAAATGGCGAGTAAGTGCGGCTGGAGTTCCTTTGAAGGGTGGAATTTGACTGGTTGGCCTGTGGTGACTGTTGTGGGAGGAAAAGTAGTTTTTGAGAATGGCAAATTGGATACAAATGTGAGGGGTCAAGCCTTAACGTTTAACGCGGACTAAGCATGAATTAAGGCCAAGTGTTATAATTGGGTATTCACGATCGCAAAGGCGATATTACCTATGGTTCTCCAAGAACTAGAAACACAACTCTTGGCCTTAACTCCCAGCGAAAAAGCCGAAGCCATACGGCTGTTAACCCAAAGTTTAAACAATAGCTGGCCTGGAATTACCAAAACTCCGAACTTATGCGGAGGCGATGCTTGTATCGCCAAAACTAGACTTCCCGTTTGGCTGTTCGTGAGTTTGCGCCGTCAAGGTTCAAGCGATGCCAAAATTCTGGAATTTTACCCCCATTTGAATGCTGAAAATTTAGTCAATGTTTGGACTTATGCTGATGCAAATTCAGAAGAAATTGAAGAAGCAATCTGCAAAAATGAGGAAGCCTGAGTTATGCTGAATTTGTATGCAGACAAACAATTTACTTTCTCAAGAACAGGCAAGATGCCTGTTCCACAAGAAAATTCACTCTTTGTGGAACAGGCATCTTGCCTGTTCATAAAAGGCTGATTGGGAAAGGTGCAACATCTAAGTTCGATCGCCCTTTCTCAATCCTGTAATAGCCAATCCCATAATTGGCGATCGCCAATCAATTCAATTTGCCGCCCATTATCGCAATAACTCAGACAAATTTGTAAACAATCATCGGGTTTGTATGGCAATCTTTCCGCCCATTCGATCGCCACAATTCCCAAATCCATTTCTAATCCGTCCCAATAACTTTCTAGGTGCAAACCCTCTACTTCTGCAATTTCCAAGCGATATAAATCCAAATGATAAAGCGGAATTCGCCCTACTAAATACTCGTTAATCAAGGTAAAAGTAGGACTCTCAATAGAGTCTTGAATTTCCAAACCCTCAGCAATACCTTGAACTAGAGTAGTTTTGCCAGCACCCAAATCTCCTTCTAATAAGATGACAGTGCCAGCGGGTAGCGATTTTCCTAATTTTACACCAAACTTGTGCGTAGCTTCAGCATCTGGAAGATCAAGTATCATTTTAGTTATTGGTTATTGGTTATTTGTTATTGGTTATTGGTTATTTGTTATTGGTTATTGGTTATTTGTTATTTGTTACTCGTTTGGCTGTGCCAATAACCCATAGCCAGTCAACAGTCAACAGTCAACAGTCAACAGTCAACAGTCAACAGTCAACAGTTAACAGTGAACAGTCAACAGTCAACAGTCAACCATTAACAGTCAGCAACTTAAATGTTTTGGGCACGACTGTACCACCGCAGCAACATCCCAGCCAATCTCTGGGAATTGTGGCGAATTAAACCTGTGTTTTTATCTTCATCCATGACATTGGCGATGACAATTCGCCGCCCCAATTGCGTTACTGCTTCGCGATCGAGCACAACCGGATAGGAATTCTCCTGAGAATAGCGGATCAAAGATTTTGCAGAAGGGACTTTTCCTTGAACTACTACAGCATCAAATAGTGGCCGGCCACAAGCCCGATCGATCGCCCGAATGTGATCTGCAACGCTATATCCGTCAGTTTCCCCCGGCTGAGTCATAATATTGCATACATAGATGCGTGGAACTTGACTAATTGCGATCGCCTCAGCAATTTCCGGCACCAACAAATTTGGGATGACACTCGTATAAAGACTACCCGGCCCAATAATAATAAAATCCGCTTCCCGAAGCGCTTCTACAGCCCTAGGCAACGCCGGAGGATGAGCAGGAGTACAGCCAATTTTGAGGATTTTTCCATTAGCTTTGGTAATACTGGACTCCCCCTCAATCCTCCTACCATCCGCCAATTCTGCCCACAAAGAAACGTCGCTCAGAGTAGCCGGCAGCACTTCCCCCCTCACCGCTAAAACCTTAGAACTAGCTGCGATCGCCTGTTCAAAATCTCCAGCAATATCGCTCATCGCCGTCAAAAACAAATTCCCAAAACTATGACCAACCAAACCGTCACCAGCCCGAAAGCGATACTGAAACAACTCAGTCAACAGCTTTTCTTCATCGGCTAAAGCAGCCAAACAATTGCGAATGTCACCCGGTGGTGGCACACCAATTTCCCGTCGCAGCCGCCCCGAAGACCCTCCATCATCAGCTACCGTGACAATGGCTGTGATTTTGACACTATCATCTTTCAATCCTCTCAGCAAATTAGAGAGGCCTGTACCGCCACCAAGTGCGACAATTTTCGGCCCACGGTTTAGTCTACGGTGATTGATCAGCCGATCGACCAATTCCTCGTTTCCTTCGGGCATTAACACTTGAGTAATCGAGTTCAAACTGCGAGTTTGTCCCCAGAGAATCAACAAAATCCCGGCGGCGATGACTACGGGCCCCGATATGTAATTGGGAATAACTTCCGCAATCCAGGTCAAAAAATTTCTTAATAATTGCAAGAAAAAGAAAATTGGAGTCATCCCAGTCCAAATCGCTAAACCCAAAGTGGCAAGTACCACTCCACTTGCACTGATCAACAGCCATCGTTTCACCAACAGTCCGGGGGACAACCACTTGAACCACTGGTGAACTCGCCCGTTTCGCAAAGAGGAAGGGTAAGATTTTTTCGACTTGGTAACAACCTGTCTGGCTTTAGCCCAGACACGGAGGACTTTGGGAAATGAACTAATTGACATGGTTAATTAGTCTTAAGGGTATTGGAATAGCTCAAGCTGACAAATTTACAATACAAGAGAGTTTTGATTTTGACAGGCACATTTAAGTCATTAGTCATTAGCTAGACTGATGACTGATAACTTATTGATAACATCAGATGACTGAGCCGCTAATCGAACTCAAAGGGGTAAGTAAGTCCTTCGGCCAGAGCCCGATCCTCGATCGAGTGGATCTGAGGATTTATCGGGGAGAGGCGCTGGCAATTATTGGCCCTTCTGGGACAGGTAAATCTACGATTTTGCGAATAATTGCGGGTTTGTTGGCCCCAGATGCCGGTGAGGTTTTTGTTCAGGGACAACGCAGGGTTGGATGGGTGGATGACGTGGCAGATCCGATCGGGATTGGGATGGTGTTTCAGCAAGCGGCTTTGTTTGATTCGCTGACGGTGGAGGAGAATGTCGGTTTTTTACTGTACCAGCATTCTAAGCTGCCGCGCCGCCGGATTCGGGAATTGGTGGAAGAGAACTTAGAGATGGTGGGTTTGCCGGGAATTGGCGAACGCTATCCAGCGCAGTTGTCTGGGGGAATGCGGAAGCGGGTAAGTTTTGCCCGCGCCATCATGGCGAATCCCGATAATGCTAGGGATAATCCAGAGGTTTTGCTGTATGACGAACCGACGGCGGGCTTAGATCCGATCGCCTCAACGGTAATTGAAGATTTAATCCGCGAGTTGCAAGCGGCCCAAGGTGTTTGCAGCACTTATGCGATCGTCACTCACCAAGATAGTACCATCCGTCGCACTGCCGATCGCATCGTCTTTCTCTACCGAGGCAAAGTGCAATGGGAGGGAACAGTCAATGATATTGCAACGACAGATAATTTATTAATTCAACAATTTTTTAGTGGCAGTGTTAATGGGCCGATTCAAGTGATTGGATAGTCAGTTGTCAGTTGTCAGTTGGCATATCGTTTCCGATTGCATCGGAATTATTAGCAGCCAAAATGAGGAGACGGCAGTGCCGTGTCCCTACAATATTTTTTTGGTAGGGACACGGCACTGCCGTCTCCTCTATCATTCCGGCGCAGCCGGAATTGATATTATTCGATCGGCTGATAGTATTGGTGCTAATATTGCGGAAGGAGATGGTCGAGGTAGCTATCAGGATCATCGGAGATTTATCAAGATTGCCAGAGGTTCTTTATATGAAACAAAGCACTGGTTGAGACGGGCTTATACGAGGGAACTACTAACAACTACGCAAGTAGAAACACTCAAGCCAATTATTGACGAACTATCGCCCAGGCTAAACGCCTATCTAAAATCTATAGGCAACACATCAAAAAAGGATTAAAAACCATCAACTGCCAACCATCAACTGCCAACTGACTAAGGAGGAAATATGCGATCGCGAACTGTAAGAGAAGGTTCTGTCGGGTTCTTAATTTTAGTAGGAATCGGTTTATTTGGAGGCTTAGTCCTCTGGCTGCGGGGCGTGCAGATTGGCAACCGCAGCTACAAATTTGCCGTAGAGTTTTCTAGCGCCCAGGGAATGCAAATAGGCACGCCCGTCAGGTATCGCGGGGTTGCAGTCGGTAAAATTACCGCCCTCAAACCGGGTTCCAACGGCGTAGACGTGATGGTGGAGATTGCCCCCGGTAGTTTAGTGATTCCCCGGGATGTGGCGATCGCAGCGAATAAGTCGGGTTTAATTGGCGAATCGTCGATCGACATTACACCGAACTCAATTTTACCAGAATCTTTAGTTACCGCCAATCCCATAAGTGCCGAATGTCCGCCTGAAATTATCTGTCAAAATTCCCGCTTGAAAGGTGAAGCCGGAGTCAGTCTAGACGAACTGATTCGTTCCACAGTCCGCCTCGCTAACTTATACACAGACCCCGTTCTCTTCAACAATATTAAATCAATTTCGGAAAACACCGCAAATACAGCTAAAGGTGCGGCTAAACTCACTGAAAACTTATCTAGCTTAACCTTAACCGCCAAGTCAGAAATAAAAACATTGAGTCAGTCAGTCAAAGGAGAAATGGGCAGTTTTAATCAATCAGTTAAAGGAGAGTTGGGAAGCTTAAATCAATCATTAAAAGGAGAAGTAGGAATTTTAAGTCAATCCGTCAGAGGAGAAATCGGAACTTTAAACGAATCAGCGAAAGGAGAACTATCAGCAGTTTCAACCGATATTCGCAAAGTTACCACAACAGCCGAAAAATCCACAAAAGAACTAACTGCCGCTGCGATAACTTCGGCTAATTCAGTAACTCAAGCAGCAAATCAAATTACCTTAACAGCCAACCAACTCAATTCGTTAGTAGCAACCAACCGAGCCAGTTTAGTCTCAACCTTGAACAATATCAATCAAGCCAGTCAAGAACTTCGTGTAACTGTCAGCAGTTTAAGTCCGACAATTAATCGAATTAACCAAGGACAACTACTGAACAATTTAGAGATTTTATCAGCCAATGCAGCTCAAGCTTCTGCTAATTTGCGAGATTTATCTAACAACCTAAACAATCCCGCCAGTTTGCAATTATTACACCAAACATTAGATTCCGCACGCGCTACTTTTCAGAACGTACAGAAAATCACTTCGGATGTTGATGAAATCACAGGAAATCCGGCTGTCCGCAACAATATTCGGAGGTTGATTGAGGGACTAGGTAACTTGTTGGGTTCCACCGAACAATTGCGACAACAAGTTAAAGTTGCTGAAACATTAGCTCCCCTTTCTGAGAAAGTAACTGCGAGTACAACTGCGGTAAATCAATCAGTAGAACCTGGATTTCCCAATTTGCACAAACCACAAAAATTGCCTGTTATACCTTCTCAAACTGCAAAAGCAGGAGAACCGATAGCTCCAGAAAACACACCTTAAAGCATGATATCATTTAACCTAAAATTAAATATACAGCCTATTCCAGGTTCAGAAAGGTAGTAGGACAATCCAAAAGCCTTGTCCCTACGGGGATTTATCGATATGGGGTGTGCTTCACAAACGTGGAATCTGTTGTTATAAATGGAATAAAGGAGCGATCGACATGGTTCAAGCATTAACAAAATTAGTCACATTTGACGAATTCATTGCATGGTATCCTGAAAATTCAGAACATCGCTACGAACTGTACAATGGAGTAATTGTTGAAATGCCCAAAGGAACTGGCCAACATTCAGATTTAGGAGGTTTTTTATTTGGTGAATTTCATTCTGAGATTCGACGACTGCATTTACCTTGGTCGCTTCCCAAGGAATGTGTCCTTAAAGGCGATCGTACTGAATAAGGATATGAGCCAGATGTCATCGTTCTGGATCGCCAGCAAGTGATAAATGAACCGCGTTGGGCCGCAGAATCAATCATTACAATGGGTTCCTCGGTGCGTTTAGCAGTAGAATTAGTCAGCAGCAACTGGCAGACTGACTATCTCACCAAACTGCGGGATTATGAAGAAATGGGCATTTTTGAATATTGGATTGTGGATTATTTGGGATTGGGTGGAAGGCGCTACATAGGTAATCCCAAACAACCAACGCTTTCGGTATATCAATTGGTTGACGGGGAATATGAGTTGATGCAGTTTCGGCGAGACGATAGGATTGAATCCGGTGCTTTTCCAGAGTTAAACTTGACTGCTCAACAGGTATTTGATGCAGGAATTATTAATGAATAAGGAGAATTATCATAGAATAAGAGGTATTAACAACTAAAAAACAGAACTCCCAGAACCGCGACTTTTTAAAGAAGTCGGGGTTCTTCTAAGAAAGATCGCATTTTACGTTAATTAGATTAACCTAGTTATATCAAATCAGTTTGCATCGGAATGATATAAACGGAGGAGACGGAGGAGACGGAGGAGACGGAGGAGGAGACGGCAGTGGCGCGTACCAAAAAAATTTAGCCGTAGGGGGAACGCACAGGCCCAACAGAATAAATAATAACGCCCCACACCGAATTTTTATTAAGTAGGGAAAAAAAATTTTT
>JANMLZ010000135.1:0-29749 GCA_031372825.1 Cyanobacteria bacterium OTE_58_metabat_593
TAGGGCAGTAGTGCGTTTTTGGCCTCTGAATCGCACAGGTTCGATCGATTCTTCGCCCATTTATCCAGTTGAAAATTAGCAAACAGTCAAATCCCAAATTTGTAGGTTGGGTTGAGGTAACGAAACCCAACTCTTTATTAGACATCTCTCAAAAAGCCTGTCAAGAACAGGCAGGATGCCTGTTCCACAATAGTTATTGGAGAGGTCTATTAGACATCTCCCAAAAAGCCTGTCAAGAACAGGCATCCTGCCTGTTCCACAAGAAATATGGCTGACTGATTCAATCAATTCTAAAATCCAAAATCCAAAATCTAAAATCTAAAATCCTACGACGTTTCTCGATCGAGTACCTTGACAACTTTATTATAAATATCCTCCGCCTCTTGCTGCGAATTGCCGATACTCGTCAATCCCAATTTACCAAATTCCGACAAACAACCCATCAAATGAAACACAGTACCAGTCTCAGTACCGCTGTCAAAGTGTAGTTGATTATCAGCAATAATATCCATCAAATCATTCGGCAATAATCCCCGATAGCGTTCTTTTTTCAAATTGTCAGAAGCCACATAATATTTCGGACGGCCCTGATGACTATAAAATGAACCTGTAGAACCCTCATACCGACCATATGTCAACAGTTTTAGCGCCATAAATGGATGAGTTGTGCCACCTTTTCGTAAGTTAATTTCAATTGCTTGAATGTCCCATTTACCGTCATCCTGTCGCACAGCAACATAATCTATCCCAAATTGCTCTAAAGCACCTTTTCCTGCCAAGTTATGTCCGATTTTCCTGCCGGATTCTTGCAATGCCAACCGATAGGATTCGTCAGCAGGAAATCGACAGCCCAAGAAAATTTGACCATCTGGGCCTCCCAAAATTTGGTCATGGGTGGAGAGAATTTCGACTTCGCCACTAGGTACAATTCTACCTTGAACGCTGGGCGAACGCTTTTCTGATCCTTCGATAAATGCTTCGGCAATTGCCCCTAATTCTGGGATTCTGCTACTGAAATTTTCCCAGGTTTCCCTCATGGCTTGAAAGCGCAACTGGGGAAAAGAATCACTAATTAATTTTACTTTTTCAGAGTGTGTTGTATTTGCGATCGGCTTTAGTTCCAGAATCGCATTTCCCTCGCCGGAAAAACCCTCATTTAACTTAATTACCATCCGCTGCAAATGGGGCTGGCGTTCCCATAATTGGGCGGCTACTTCTGCCAAATCTGCCGCACTCCAAACTAACTCGGAACCATCAGGATAAGGTACACCTGATTCTGCAAAAATCTGTCTGCTACCACTTTTTGTTCCCCAATAAAGCAAATCTGGATCGCTAGCCCACAAAGGAATTCCTAACTTCACAGATAACTCCCGCTCTAGAGACGTTGAGTTGTAACAAACCATATAACATTTTGTCGATCGCACTGCTTGACGAATCCGTTCGATCAACCGTGGCCTCTCTAAAATTTTCTGGGTGAGGGATTTGGCAGAAGCATCATAAGTAGAGAATAGCAAAAGCCGATCGCGCGCGTGTGAAAAAGGAATACCTGGGAGTAATTGCAAATAATAATCAATGATCATTGGATGCAGTGGCTCAGAAGTGATATAAATCAGGCGTGTGCGGGGATTTCGCAGACGAATTAACGAAAACAAATGTCGTTCCTCATAGTGATAAGCACCGGGAACTTTTTGCATTTCTTGCTGATCTAAACTGATAGAAGGAATGACGATAATGTCACAATCTCCGCTATCGAATCCTTCGATTTTGTGCCATCGTTCGCGCAGTTCCATCTGAAGATTACGAAATTGCTGCCCATATTCTGACTCGACATTTTTAAACTCTTGCATTTGGTTTAATTCCGCTAATTTACATAATTATTTCTCAGGAAACGGCAGTGCCGTGTCCCTACAGCGGTATCCTAAGAAGTTCGTCGCACTCTAAACAGTTTGGCGTATTCCAAAACAGGCTCTAAACGGCGTTGATTTCGCTTTAATACCGATCGCAATTTTTCCGAATGGCGAAACACCAGAGGAGCCGAATATTTGTTCAGCATCTCGATGTCTGGTGACTGGCTCAGCAGCATCAGCCGCACGTCTTTGTCAAGCAAATAGCTCAGCGAAAGCAAATCTCCCATGTTAGTAAAATCGTTACCGCGATCGCTAATTACAATTGTATCTTTAATCGACCGATTCGCGATCGCCTCTTGATTAATCTTCCTAGCGACTTCAGCATTAAAATAGCTCAAGTCTTTGCTCCACCAAGTATCAGAAAAAGCACTAACTGTACACGAAGCTATACTTGCTGTAAATACCAAAGCTAAAATCACTTGCCAAAACCGCTGCTGAGTTTTTAGGTAACAGGCGAGCAAGTAAGCAACTGCTAATTGCACTCCAGGAAAGCAGGAAATCAGATACCGACTGACAGCGGAACGTTTGCCACCTAGAATTAGATCCGGTAAAGCTAGGAGCAAAAAAGGTACAAAAATTGATGTTAAAATAAACAGCCAAGTTGAACTCCTCGTCCAGCGGCAGACTTGATAAATTCCTGCAGCAATTAACAGCAAAAATGGCAATCTCAGCACATAAGTCCAGACATTATCAAATCCAAAATCTAAGTCAAAAAATAAAGCTGTAAAACTGAGCGTCCACAATTTGACAAGATACAGCAAACCAGGAGATACTCGCGTCCAATCTGTCGTAGCCGAAGCTCGTTCCAAGTTAGTCCCCAGCACATAAATCCACGGAATATACAATATCAAAGAACCTATTACTGCCAAGAAAAATTGGGAATTTGTGACGTGGCCTTCCACTGCTCTTTTTTTAACAAACAACCAGTAAGCAATTACAAAAACTCCGTGTCCGACGATTGTCAAACTGAAGAAAGGGTGAGTGTAGAAACCAAGAGCACTCACCAATGAATAAGACACCCAATTTGGCCAACCTCCCAACCGCAACGATCTCAGCAGCAGCCAACTACTACCAACAATTACGACTGTTAGCAAGCTGTACTGCCTTGCTGTCTGAGCAAACAAGATATCAAAGGGAGATAAAGCCAAAAGTGCTGTTGCGAGTAATGCAGTTAAATTCGAGGCAAAAAGTTCCTGAGCTAAAGCGTACATCAAAGGCAGTGATAGCAAACTCAATAGTGCTGGCAAACTGCGGGATGCTGTGATAGAACTGCCAAATTGTTGCATCCACCAACGAGCCATCAGAAAGTATAAAGGCGGATGTTGCGGGTCTTCTAGGGCTAAAGAACGAATCGTGTCTGCTTCTGTACTTCCGGGTTTAATTTGCTGATATTTCTGCAATTCGGGTGCGGGAATAATCCGGTTTTGGAATAGCTCATCGTCGATTTCTTGGCGGGTAAAACCAGCGGCGCGGATTGATGTGTAAGCTTCGTCATGCCAGTAAAGTTTGCGATCGAGCTCGAAGAACCGAAATCCGATACCTAATAAGATGCCGATCGCCAATAAGCCGATCGACCAACGGGAATTCGTGCTATTGACAGATGTGTTTTGATGTGTTGTAGATGCCATGCTTGTCCTAATTGTGGCGGTTACTTGTTACCAGACTCTGCCTGGTAACACAGATCCAGAGGCTCTGCCTCCAATTTTAATGTAAGCTTTTCCAGGCTTTTCAAGAGTGAAATCGGTTCCGAGGCAGAGCCTGGGAACCAGTTAAGCAGGCCCAAGCACCGCAAAATTAAGAATCTTCAACCAAATCCTCCCAGAACCTCCAGACCCCAAAAATAACTGCTAACATACGTGTTGTACAGTTAATCAACACGCTCCGCAAGGGGTCTACCCGCGTACCGAAAATGGCAAAAAAAGAAACGTCTACAAAAGCTGCACCTGAAAACTCAGAAAAGCAAAAAGCCCTGACTTCCGTACTGTCCCAAATCGAGCGCAGCTTTGGCAAAGGAGCGATCGTCCGATTGGGAGACGCCACGCGCATGAGGGTAGAAACCATTCCCAGCGGAGCTTTGACCCTCGACATCGCCTTGGGTGGCGGTTTGCCAAAAGGCCGAGTCATTGAAATTTACGGCCCCGAAAGCTCAGGTAAAACTACTCTAGCCCTCCACGCGATCGCCGAAGTTCAAAAAACTGGGGGTATCGCAGCCTTCGTCGATGCCGAGCACGCCCTCGATCCCACCTACGCCTCAGCTTTAGGCGTCGATATTGAAAATCTTTTAGTTTCCCAGCCGGATACCGGCGAAATGGCCCTCGAAATTGTCGATCAACTCGTGCGCTCCGTCGCCGTCGATATCGTAGTCATTGACTCCGTAGCCGCCCTCGTCCCCCGCGCCGAAATCGAAGGCGACATGGGCGACTCTCACATGGGTTTGCAAGCCCGCTTGATGAGCCAAGCTTTGCGAAAAATCACCGGTAACATCGGCAAATCCGGCTGTACCGTCATTTTCCTCAACCAATTGCGGCAAAAAATCGGCATCACTTACGGCAACCCCGAAACAACCACCGGCGGTAACGCACTCAAATTCTACGCCAGCGTGCGGCTCGACATTCGCCGCATTCAAAGCCTGAAAAAAGGTACCGAAGAATACGGCAACCGCACGAAAGTTAAAGTTGCTAAAAATAAAGTTGCTCCACCTTTCCGCATTGCCGAATTTGACATTGTATTTGGCAAAGGCATTTCTACTTTAGGCTGTCTGACTGACTTAGCCGACGAAATGGGAGTGATTTTGAAAAAAGGTTCTTGGTATAGCTACAACGGCGAGAATATAGCTCAAGGACGAGACAAAGTGATCCAACACATGGAGAAAAACATCGATTTCAAAAATGAAATTGAGCAGTTAGTTAAAAAGAAACTTGAGACTGGTGCTGTGGTTTCTGCTAATTCTGTCGCTCCTGTTGAGGATGTAGAAGATGCAGAAGATGTTGATGATGATGTTGATAATGATGTAGATGATGATGTTGTAGAAAATATGGAAGATTTGGAAGAAATCTAAATCTTTGAGTCAGTAAATGTTCTGCAGACGAGAGCCCCGACTTCTTCAAGAAGTCGGGGCTCTCATTTTGCGATCGTATCAATTCCGGCGCAGCCGGAGGAGACTGCACGTGCCCAAGGAGTGTCAACTTAAGCCTGAAAGCCTTGAGAAACCTGGGTTTTATCCCAAGTCTAGATCCCCCTCGCATCCCCCTGGTTGTAGGGGGACTTTGAGAACACTCCTGTCCCCCCCCTACAACCAGGGGGGCTAGGGGGGATCTAGATTTAATAGTCAAATAACAGTCTCTGACTGGGTTTGACCTTAAGTTGACACCTATGGCACGTGCCGTCTCCCTACGCCAGATTAATTGTAGGGAAACGGCACTGCCGTGTCCTAATTTCGGCTCATAATTCCGGCGCAACCGAAATTGATATCAATTCCGGCTGCGCCGGAATGATATAGAGGAGACGGCAGTGCCGTTTCCCTACGCGAGATTAATTGTAGGGAAACGGCACTGCCGTGTCCTAATTTCGGCGCAACCGGAATTGAAATATTTTCTAATCTAAAGGAGTTTGTTTCCACACTTGCTCTAAAATCTCGATCTGCTTGTTGAGAGTAGCAGAACGGTGCTGAACATATTTGTCGTGCAGAAAAATACTTAAACCGACACCCACAGGCAACACAAAATAAATAAATCCTAGCAAAATATGGGAAATTTGCTCCTGCTGAGCATTGTCAAATAGCTGAGGCATACAAGCTCAAATACGATATCTGCACGAAATTGATGCGCTAGTTTTCATTTTCTGGATAAAAAGTAACACAGGATACAATTTTTTGCGATCATATTAACTCAAGATTAATAATCTGTATTATTTCTTAGGATAACTTAATATGCTTCAAGGGCTTTTATCATTCAAAGGGCCTTTTCGGATTCTAAACCTGAGTTGGTTTGCTTTTTTCTTAACGTTCATCGTTTGGTTTAACTACGCGCCATTCAGCACAACGGTGCAGCAGGATTTGGGTTTGACGATCGGGCAAGCTAGAATCATCAGTCTGTGCAACCTAGCCCTCACCATTCCTGCAAGCATCATTATCGGTATGTTGCTCGATCGCTTCGGGCCTCGCATCACCTTCTCTTCAATCCTAGTCTATGCAGCATTTCCCACCCTAGCATTCGCCTGCGCCCAAGACTTCAACCAGTTGGTTTTCAGCCGTTTGGCAATGGGCATTGTGGGTTCTGGATTCGTGGTTGGCATCCGCTTAGTTACCGAATGGTTTCCCCCAGAAGAAATCGGATTCGCCCAAGGTATCTATGCCGGCTGGGGCAACTTTGGTTCTTTTGCCGCCGAAGCAGTGTTACCATCGATCGCCGCAGCCACCGCTTTTCTCTCAGTCGGCGAAACAAATTGGCGATTGACGATCGCCCTTACCGGCATAGCCGCCGCAATTTTCGGAGTCATTTTTTACTGCAACGTTCAAGATACACCACCCGGCAAAGTCTATCAGCGCCCAGCCCGTAACGGCGCAATGGAAGTCACCAGCGCTCAAAGTTTTTGGGCATTATTGCTGGCCAATATTCCTTTATTTGGCGCCTTAGCTTTAATTGTGTGGCGCTTGCAGAAAGCAAATTTTCTGACGACAAATGTCATGTACGGCATTTGGGCAGGTTTGACGGCACTCTATTTAATTCAGGCTTACAAAACCTGGGAAGTTAACCGAGAAGTTGTCAGTGGCAAAAAAGATTACCCAACTGAAAAACGCTATCAAATCAGTCAAGTATTCGTATTACAACTAGCTTATGCAGTCACCTTTGGTTCAGAAATTGCTGTAGTGTCAATGCTACCAGAGTTTTTTGAGAACACCTTCAACTTAAATCAGGCGATCGCCGGCCCAATAGCTGCGATGTTTCCCCTGATGAACTTGATCAGTCGTCCCACCGGAGGCTTAATTTCTGACAAGATTGGTAGCCGGAAATGGACTCTCACATTCTTGGTTGCTGGAGTGGCATTAGGCTATTTAATCTTGAGCCAAATTACGGCTAATTGGCCGTTACCCGTTGTGGTTGTCACGATCATGTTATGTGCCTTCTTCGTCTTCGGTGCAGCGGGTGCGACTTTTGGCATCGTCTCCTTAATTAAACGAGAAGTAACTGGTCAAATTGCTGGAAATGTCGGTGCTTACGGCAGTGTCGGCGCTGTTACTTATGCCACATTTTATAGTTTTCTGCCCCAAGAAATTGCTGGAAATCATACCTTTTTTCAGGTGCTCGGAATTGCTGCTGCGATCGTGTGCTTGCTTTGTGTTTTGATTCTCAAAGAACCTAAGACTTCTGAAAGCGAAGAATTAGCAGATACAGCAATGCTGGTAGGTCATTAAATACTTTCACCAGTCGATCCGCGTGCGGTGTCACTCATTTGAGCGACACCGCACGCTCCCTGTCATGGGCATCAAATCTGCAAAACTTCACCTTAGTTCATCTCTCTTCAACTCGCTTTACTTGTCTTCCCCCACAGCACTCGGTTTACAGGCTTCAACTTCTGACTCATTGCAGCTTCAAATAATCATCAGCAAAATAAATTTATATACGTAAGTAAAGGAGTTCAAATAACCGCCAAATACGTGGATTTTACGGATACTTCCCGGTGGGTCGATTTGCGGTAACTAACACTCTGCGGATTTTGACAACTGGCAGATTTCAAATCTGAGAGTGTTTGTAAAGAAATATAAAAGCTCCGGAAACTTAATTACTACGACAGAAGGTAGGATTCCTAAGCTGAAACTGTAAAAAAGTCGTATTGATTCATCGCAAAAATGAACTTAATAAATACGAATTTTTTTACTAGAAACATAAATCTTGGTTCGATGGAAAATAAATTATGGCTGATGGTCAATTAGGAGCTATATTAAGGATGGCTCAAATAATTAATCCTCAAATTGAGAGCGATCGACACTTTGAAATCGATTTAGAAAAATTGCGGCAACTACCAGCAGGAACATTAGGGTGCAAGCGTGGCGCGATTTCTAGATGAACAAAGCTTTGAGCCGATCGCACTGTCTGACTGGACTGGTCCGAAATCACGACGTTTGGCAGGTTATGACTGGTCTTTTTCTTTCTGCTGAAGATGAATTTGTACTTCAAGCGTTTGCTCGCGCTCAAGTATTTTGCCCTGACTGTGAGATTTTAGTATTAGTTGGACTGATAAGTGGGTCAAGTTGCGCGATCGGACAAATTATCAAAGGTTTAAAACATGGAAATTTAGCCGATTAACTAATTAACTGGAATCCTGAATCTGATTGGGAAACTCCTTTATCTGAAGTCCGAAAGAAAACTGGGAATTCTACTACTAAGTGATTAATTTTTAACTCGTTACTGCACTGCAAAACTATGCAAAGCACAATTTACAAACCGGTTGTCAGTCTGAGTCCACGGGAAAAGGCGATCGCACAATTAGTCGCCCAAGGCCTGCCAAACAAATGTATTGCCAAAAATTTAAATATCAGTCACTGGACGGTTGCTACTTACGTAAGGCGGATTTTTATAAAACTCGGTGTTTGTTCCAGAACGGCCATGATTGCACTTTTAATAAAAGAAAATTTGCTCTGGGACTGATAAATAAGTAGGGTGCGTCAGCTAGCATTATTTTCGTTACAAACCAACAATCTCACAACTGACGCACCTTGCAAAAATCGGTGCGTCAGAAAAATACTTTCTGTGCAAATTGAGAATCTCAAATCTGACGCATCCTACAACTAACGCACCTTGCAAAAATCGGTGCGTCAGAAAAACACTTTCTGTGCAAATTGAGAATCTCAAATCTGACGCACCCTACAACTACAACTCAAGAACGGGCCCCAGAGCCCGTTTTTATCTGCTATTAATTTTTTTCTAAGTCAAAGCCAAAGAAGGAGAAGAATTTCTCAGAAAACTCAACAATTCTCGATTCACCGTTTGCGGCGCTTCCTGCTGAATCCAGTGACCGCAATTCGGAACTAATTTTAACTTAAATGGAGCCGTAATCAACCTATCTAAACCTTCTACAAGTGTGTGGCTCAAAAACGTATCTTCTTCTCCCCAAAGCACCAATGTAGGAACATTCACCATTTCCCACTTCTGCCCCAAATTCCACATCCTCTGTGGGTGAAACATTTGTCGGTAATAATTGATCGCGGCGCTTAATACTCCCGGTTTTTCTAAAGCAGCCTGGTAAATCTGAGTTTCTTCCGCACTAAAAGCTCCTTTGCGAACCGCTTGTCCTTGAAAAACATTGTGGACAAAATCTTTCAAATTTTGCCGGATTAACCATTCAGGAATACCAGGAATCTGAAAAGCAAAAACATACCAACTGCGACGAAGTTGATCTAAGTTACTAGCCATTTCCTGCACAAATCGCTGCGGGTGCGGAGCATTTAAAATTGCCAAGCGGTTGAGTTTTTCGGGGAATTTTTGAGCTAAATGCCACGCAATCGCGCCTCCCCAATCGTGCCCAACAATGTGAGCTTTTGTATAGCCGAGTCGATCGATCAAACCGCGAATATCTGCACTCAGCGTATCTAAATCATAGCCACTTTCCGGCTTATCAGAATCGTTGTAGCCCCGCAAATCCGGCACTACAACCTTGAAATGACGCGCTAAAGCAGGGATTTGATGGCGCCAAGAGTACCAAAACTCTGGGAATCCGTGCAGGAGGATAACGAGTTCGCCTTCCCCTTGAGAAACGCAGTGCAGGCGGATATTGTTGGTTTCGATAAAGCTGTGTTGCTGTTCGGAATCTAAAGATTTCATAGTTGGAAAGTTAGACTTATTTTTCGGGAAGTACAGAATCGGCTGATATCAAATCCGTTTGCATCCGAATGATATAAACGGAGGAGACGGAGGAGACGGCAGTGCCGTGTCCCTACCTCAATCAATTGTAGGGACACGGCACTGCCGTCTCCTCTATATTATTCCGGCGCAGCCGGAATTAATATGACTGGTAGCAGGCTGAAACGGCCCAATGGTTTTAATGTTTCTGCTTTTATTCTAGCTGCTTTTCGAGCTTTCCCGCTGCAATCTAATTAAACTTAAAACTTGTAGGGTTTTTCGGTGTCCTGTTTTTTCGGTGTAATTACTGAGCATAACTTTCTCACCTTAAATCTGTTGTTTTAACAGCGGCGCAGGCGATTTAGTAATAGCACAATTTCGTCAGTTGCCGATCGCACTTTTGCAGCAGACTGGTCAGATTGATTGACAATAATGCTAAATACCAGCGGCTCGTAATTCGGAACTTCGATATATCCTGATAGCGCCGAAACTCCGCTCAAAGTTCCAGTTTTTGCTTGCAAAATTACACGGTTTGGTGTACTGTTTAAGCGATTTTTCAAAGTACCGCTTTCACCAGCCACAGGTAAAGAAGCGCGGTAAACGGATGCCGCAGGTGAATTTGCCATCAATCTCAAAGTTTGCACCAAGGCTTCTGGACTAATTAAATTGTGGCGGGAAAGTCCAGAACCGTCAGCTAATTTGTAACTTTTTGGATTTACTCCTAATTGAGTTAAAGCTGTTTTCAACTCCTTCAAACCAACTTCACTTGTATCCTCTTGTGGAACAGGCATTTTGCCTGTTTCTTGTTGTGGAACAGGCATCTTGCCTGTAACTTTCCCCAACAATCTCAATAAAACTTCTGCATAAAGATTGTTGCTTTCTCGATTAGTTTCTTTGACCAATTCTGCCAGCGCAGGCGATTCAACTGCCGCTAATTCTTGATTAAAATTGCGAGAATTAGATGCAACTAAAGTTTGTTTAACTGGAATTCCCTCAGCCACCAGGACTTGCTGAAACTGCTGCACAAAATTATTAGCAGGATTGACAACTGCGACATAAGCTGATTCAGATGCTGCACCAACTTTCAACTGTCCGCTAACTCGAATTGCCGATCGATCGAACTCCCGGCCAACTGCAATAAACTCGGATTCATTTTGGGCGACTGTAACGGAGTTGTTCAGAATTTGCCACTGATTTGCCAGCTTGGGTTCGGCAAAAGTAACTTTCAGAGGTTGCCCGATCGCCTGCGGGGACAACAGAAGCTCGATCGCGTTTTGATTTAGAATTAAACTGTTAATCGGCGCTCCATAGCCCGCTTGCGCGTCTTCCCATTCCCAATTCGGATTGACTGCATTGCCTTGAAAATAGCTGTCATCGCCAATTAACTTGTTTACTCCACTGATTCCGCGACTTTTCAACTGTTGAGCCAAGGATTTTAACTGAGCCTCGGCAATACTCGGATCGCCCCTTCCAGCAATGTATAAATCACCATTTTCGCCGCTGTAAACCGATGTCTTAATCCGAAAATCTGCACCGAGTTTTTGCAACGCAGCGGCGGTTGTTAGCAGCTTGACATTGGATGCTGGAATAAAATATTTGGTGCTGTCGCGGCTGTAGAGAGTTGCGGTAGAAGATAGAGGTTGAATCAAAATTCCCCAGCGCGATCGGCTAAATTCAGCACGATTGGCGATCGCATCTACTTGCGCCCCCAATTCTCCAGGACAAATATCCCCAGCAACCGCCGCCGTTTGAGCGACTACCTGCGGAGTCTGTCCCAACACGAACACTAACAAAGTAAGCGCAATTTCTTTCATTTTCAAAGATCAATTTCCATAATAATCGCTATTCAAATTAGGCCTTGTAGGGACACGGCATTGCCGTGTCCCTACGTGGATAGTTATCACTATTCAAGTTAGATGTACAATAGCTGAAATTAGCACTTTCATCAAATCAAGATTAATAATAACGCATATGAATTCTGGGATTGAACAGCGCCTCTACAGGTTTTCCATCTTTCAGGTGCTGTTCCACAATTAACGGTACATCACTCGGTTTAACTCGACAATACCAAATTTCGTCTGGAGTAACTCGGACAGTCGGGCCAGTGTTGCATTGTCCCAGACAGCTACAGCCCTCAACTTTCACCCCTGGAACTTGTTGGGCTTCAAAAGCAGCTAGCACTGCTGCTGAACCATTTTTCAGACAAGATTGATACTGGCAAACCAATACACAGCGGGCTTCTGGTTCGGAGTCTGTTTCTGGGGCTGGAGATTCTGACATCGGTAAGGATTTATGGGCTGTTTAATATATCTTAACGATCTTGTTAGGTCGATCGCCCAGGGCGACAGAATATCGGAGTGCGATCAAAAAAAGCAGCAAAATTCTGGCATTCAAACTTTTTCCTTCCTTCTTGCTTCTAACGAATCCCTTCAGCAGAGCTGCCTTTGTTCAGTCTGTGTCACGGTTTCGCTATATGATCTGATGTGGAGCAACAACTCAATAAACCGCCAATCATGCCCAAAACAGTAGCCGATCTGATGAGCCGCGAACCGATCTTAGCGCGACCCTCCATGCCTTTGAACGAAGCGATTAAAATTTTAGCCGATCGACACATTAGCGGTCTTCCCGTCGTCGATGACAATGGCTTGCTGGTAGGAGTCATTTCCGAAACCGACTTGATGTGGCGCGAAACCGGCGTTACTCCGCCCGCTTACATCATGGTACTCGATAGCGTGATTTACCTAGAAAATCCAGGTCGTTACGAGCGAGAACTCCACAAGGCTTTAGGACAAACAGTAGGAGAAGCGATGAGTAAAGAGCCAGTTACCATCGAACCGGACAAATCAGTCCCAGAAGCTGCAAAACTAATGCACGATCGCAGTATCCACCGATTGCCAGTAGTCGATACTGCGGGCAAAGTAATCGGCATCCTCACTAGGGGAGATATTATCCGATCGATGGCGGCCGAATCTTAATTAATTGTTGCAGTTCCAGAACTGTATCAGAAAATAAGTCGATCGCTCCTTCAATATCTCAACTTTTGGCAATTACCAATTACCAGAAAGAATTGATTGAAAGCCTCTCGCGAGTAAGGAAGAAATTAAAATCAGACTATTCATTACTCCAATCCTCTTCCTTCTAGGTAGAGTTCGCTCTTAAACAGTCAACAGTCAACAGTCAACAGTCAACTGTTGAACTTCTTCCTTCTTCCCAATTACCAATTTTAAAATTCCATGAGTATCACCCCTGAGTCTGTCGAACAATTGCTGAATTCCGAGGATTTTGGCGAAAGGCTGCGAGGTGTCAACCAACTGCGGCAACTAGAACCTGCGATCGCCTATAATTTGATTCAAATTGCGATCGGCGACAAAAACGTCCGCGTTCGCTACGCAGCAGTCAGCCAACTATCAACCCTCGGCACGCAGAATCTGCCGAACGCTTTAGAGGTACTGCGAAACAGCCTGAACAACGACCCCGAACCCGACGTGCAAGCAGCAGCAGCCGATGCTTTGGGCGCTTTGAAATTAACCGATGCTTTAGAAGATTTAGAGCAAGTTTACAGCAGTACATCTGAATGGCTGGTGCAACTGAGCATCGTCGCTGCTTTGGGAGAAATGGGCGATCCGAAAGCTTTTGGGATGTTAGAAAATGCCCTGACTTCTGAAAACGAATTGATCCAAACTATTGCCATCAGTGCATTAGGAGAATTGGGAGATAAACGGGGGCTGCCGCTGCTGCTTCCCTACGCTTCCAATGCAGATTGGCAGATTCGTTACAGAGTTGCTCAAGCCCTGGTGCGGTTGGGCGGTGCCGAAGCAGAAGCGGCTTTGGAAATTCTCGCCAAAGATGAGGTTGAGCAAGTTGCTCAGGAGGCTAAGGCGTGTTTTTAAACTTTTGAATCAGATTCAGAACAAATAGAAGTCATATTAATTCCGGTTGCACCGTCAGGTGACTGTTGACTGTTGACTGTTGACTGTTGGAATAATAAGGATGCAGCCGGAAATGATATAAGGTACTTATTGCCAGCCCTACAGATAGAGTTAATACGTACTAAGCTGTTCTACATCTAAATAATATTTTTTGTGCGGGCTTTCTGGCCCACCCCACAAGAACTTTATCAAATTTTGACTGTGTAGTTTAAATGCAGAACAGCTTAGGAGTAAAGTACGCAAGGCGCGCCCTACAGATAGAGTTAATACGTAAGTTTTGTCGGTTTGAATGAATTTGTAAGTAAATTTACTTAATTTAAACGGTAGATTTATGAGTGGTAATTTTATCTAAAATCTCTTGACATTTATACTTTGATAACAGCTATAATGAGAACAAATACAGCAGCACCCAGGATTAACACAATTATGGAATTGTACCTGACTAGCTAGCGATCGGGGAAAACATCGTTAAGACGGTAAGCCATCTACCAGCAAACCCAAGTCTTAAAGCAACTAATTATCCCCATGCCTCAACAATTACCAAATTCCGGTTCTCAGTCTTTAGATATTTTAACAGGAGAAGGAGAGCGATCGGCCTCTCAACTCGCATCAGCTACCACAAATCAAAACTTTATTAATAGAGTTTTAGAACTGACCAACATCGAACGCAGCAAATTGAGTTTGTCCCCGCTAACCTTAAATACTCAGTTGTTAAATGCGGCGCAAAATCACACCGAAAACATGGCAGTGCAAGACTTCTTTAACCATACCGCAAAAGATGGTTCGTCAATGGGAAGTCGGATTACTGCAACGGGCTATAAATTTTCAGGGGCTGCCGAAAACATCGCTGCGGGATCGTCTACACCCGAACAAGTTATCTCATCGTGGATGAATAGCAGCGGCCACCGGGCTAATATTCTTAACCCCAATCTCAAAGAAATTGGGATCGGTTACTATTTCTTAGCCAACGATACTGGCAGCGTCAATTACAATCATTATTGGACGCAAGTCTTTGCCAGTTCCCTTGACGGTAGTGTGAATCCCGCACCTACACCAACTCCAACTCCTACTCCGATACCCACACCAACTCCTACTCCTACTCCCACACCAACTCCCACACCAACTCCTATATCAAGCGCGATATCTATTAAATCACCAATTCCCAATGCTACGGGGGACGGCACTCCGACAACCGCACCCAAAAATACAGCCAGCGGCGGCAATTATTTCCTATCTGACGGTGCGGATACTCTGTTGCCGGCAACTGCTGCGGGATTGCCAATTTTCGCCCTTTCCGGCAAAGATAATATCACCGGGGGAGACGGTCCTGATACGATTAATGGAATGCAAGGTGCTGATACGATTAACGGTGGTGCTGGTAATGACAGCTTATCGGGCGGCAAAGATTCAGATTTAATTGATGGGGGTGCTGGTAATGATTTTATCACTGGAAACAACGATAACGATCGACTGATCGGAGGAGACGGCAACGATACCCTTCGCGGCGGCAAAGAAGATGATATCTTAATCGGCGGTAACGGCGACGATTTGTTGGCGGGCGATCGCGGGCAAGATATTCTGACCGGTGGTGCTGGCAATGATACGTTTATTCTGGCGGGAGGTTTGTCTGCGGCGGCTACCTTAATCAGTGCGGATGTGATTACCGATTTTGTCGCTGGGGATAAGATTGGTTTGACTGACGGGATGGGATTTGCCAGCTTGACTTTTGAAGCGGTGAATTTGCAGTTGGATGGAGGTGCAAGCCTCGCTTCTACGGCGATTAAATCGGGGGCTAATTATTTGGGAATTGTACAGGGTGTGAGTCAAAGTCAGCTTACGGCGATCGTTTTTGTGAATGGCTAAAAAATAGCATAGGCAGTTATATCAAATCCGGTAGCATCGGAATTATACAGTGAGAGCTGTCGCGAGCTCGCGACAGATCTCACTGATATCATCCAAATATATAATCGATCGCCAAAATCTAATTATGGTGTGGCTTAAACACGATCGATTAATCGGATTTTGTTAACTTAACGATCGAGTCAATTCCCAGAGAAACCCGGTTTCTTGGCCTGGGCGCGGGGACTCAGAAACCGGGTTTCTGCGTAAAATCCGATCAAGATAGGTCAATTCCCAGAGAAACCCGGTTTCTTGGACTAAACTAAGGTTTCAAGTTTCAATCCCCTTGCGGGGAAAAGTGAATTGCGACAAAAGTGCCCAATTAGTTAGCCTAGGCCAAATTATAAGTGAAGTTTCAATCCCCTTGCGGGGAAAAGTGAATTGCGACAGTCGGTATAGAACAGGGACAGGCTTTAGAATATTTAAGTTTCAATCCCCTTGCGGGGAAAAGTGAATTGCGACTGTATTAAAAGGTTCTGTGGTGTTTGCAAGTGCTAGGTTTCAATCCCCTTGCGGGGAAAAGTGAATTGCGACTGCAGGGGATGACTCCGATGAGAAACATCGTGACGCAGTTTCAATCCCCTTGCGGGGAAAAGTGAATTGCGACTTCACAATTTATTCTGGTAGTCCATCAGAAAATATTACGTTTCAATCCCCTTGCGGGGAAAAGTGAATTGCGACAAAGAAAGAATTAGACAAATTGAATCTAAAGCATTCGCGTTTCAATCCCCTTGCGAGGAAAAGTGAATTGCGACTTTAATGTTCGCGGCTTTGTGCCATGACTTTGGTGTTTCAATCCCCTTGCGGGGAAAAGTGAATTGCGACGTTGTAGTTGTCTCACCTACGTGGCAATTTACTGGTGTCGTGTTTCAATCCCCTTGCGGGGAAAAGTGAATTGCGACACTAAAATTATGACAACATTTGCTCAGCTTCTCTATATGTTTCAATCCCCTTGCGGGGAAAAGTGAATTGCGACAATTGACATTAGCACAGCCAACTATACGTTAAAACTTCCGTGTTTCAATCCCCTTGCGGGGAAAAGTGAATTGCGACGTGGAAAATGATGGAGGCTCAAAATCTAGCTATTACGTTTCAATCCCCTTGCGGGGAAAAGTGAATTGCGACTTCAAGTCATGTTGTAAGAAGTCAATGCGTAGTCGAAATAAAGTTTCAATCCCCTTGCGGGGAAAAGTGAATTGCGACACGAAAAACGCTTTGGCAATGGGACGGTATTTTACAAGCGTTTCAATCCCCTTGCGGGGAAAAGTGAATTGCGACAAGACGTGGTTGAAGAGTTAGAGAGTATATTTGGGTTTCAATCCCCTTGCGGGGAAAAGTGAATTGCGACAGAAGTTGAGTCTAATCTTTCTCAATCTGTTCTAATGGTTTCAATCCCCTTGCGGGGAAAAGTGAATTGCGACATGAGGAGAATGCAGCTAATCTTAAGTCTCATATCAAGTTTCAATCCCCTTGCGGGGAAAAGTGAATTGCGACGTTCGATAAAAACAAACTACTCCAATTAATACATGGATAGTTTCAATCCCCTTGCGGGGAAAAGTGAATTGCGACTCTAATGTTTAGATCGATATCAAAAGATCCAAAAAGTTTCAATCCCCTTGCGGGGAAAAGTGAATTGCGACCTAAATCAACTACAAATAAAAATCTCTGGGGAAAAAGGTTTCAATCCCCTTGCGGGGAAAAGTGAATTGCGACTCTGATTAGAGTTACGGACGGAGAAGGTAAAACGATAGGTGTTTCAATCCCCTTGCGGGGAAAAGTGAATTGCGACACAACCAAAGACAATCCAGGTCAAGTCTGCGATTAATAGTTTCAATCCCCTTGCGGGGAAAAGTGAATTGCGACCCCTGGTTGTGAGAGCCTTACGCAGTAAAGGGTTCAGAAGGCGTTTGCGACCGCCTCTGATGCTGAGTTCACTTAGAGCCGAAAATCACCTCTCAAAAATCCCTGAAACCCTTACGGAATAAGGGAACGGCCGCCTATACGAAAGAATCTGTGTTTCAGCCATTTAGCGAGGCGGTCGCATAACTAAATGATTGAATCGCTAAAACACTACTTTAATCTATTTAATTTTCTAGGTACTGGTGCTCTTGATTTCGGTAGTAATTAACACGACAAGTTTGTATTGGCTTGTGTAGATTTACTACTTAAATCTAGCAATAGAGGCATAATAACCTAGATTTCCCTAGCTGTCAAGTGTCAAAAAAAATACTTTAGACAATGACCGAAGTTGGCGGTTGAGTCACCGGCGGGCCAGAGCCCCAAGTTTCTACCTGCCCGATCGCCCGCGTTGACAAAGCATAAAAACGGATATTATCTTCGTCCAAATTGACCCGTCCCCGCAGTAAAAGTAGGGTGCGTCGCTATGAGTAATTCTCGCTATTTAAAACAATCTTCCAAGCGACGCACCCTACACATTATCACTCATCGAGTGCGATCGATGATTTTGGGGTAGTCCAAGGGCATTGCCGTGTCCTCAAAGTCTTGCTATAATCTGCATCATTCCTCAGAGAGGCAACTATGAAAAAAGTAGCCGTGTTTGGCAATACTGGAGGCGGTAAATCAACTCTCAGCAAAAGATTATCGGAAATCACTGGTTTGCCACTTCACATCTTAGATAAGATTCAATATCAATCGGGCGGCACTGAGGTTCCCTACGAAGAATACAAGCGTACCCACGATCGCATTTTGGCGGCTGACAGATGGATTATTGACGGGTTTGGCTGTATGGAAACTCTCTGGCCGCGACTCAATGAGGCGGATAGTCTGGTTTATGTCGATCTACCAGTATACGTGCATTTCTGGTGGGTGACTAAACGGCTGATTGCAGGTAGCTTTGTACCGCCTGAAGGCTGGCCGGAAAAAAGTCCGATCTTGAAAAGCTCAATTAATAGTTACCGCAATCTTTGGTTGTGTCACAAGTATTTGACTCCCAGATATCGCGAATATGTCAAGCAGGCTCAAAATACTAAAAGTGTTTATCACCTCAGATCCACTGAAGAGATTTCACAATTTTTTGCATCAATATCGCAAATGACAGTTGATAGTTGACAGTTGACTTGGGCATTGGGCATGGGAGATTGGGCATTGGGCATTGGAGGCAGAGCCTCCGGGTATGTATTCCCAGGCAGAGCCTGGGAACAAGTTACAAGTTACAATTAACTAATGACTAATGACTAATGACTAATGACTAATTGATGCTACTGCCGATCGCAAATTACCATTAAATTCGCCCAAAATTCGATCGCACTCTTCCTTTTCCAAACCAGTCCAGTACATCATCAAAGCCAGCTTTACCGATTTGCCGCTTTTTTCCAACAAAAAACCCGCCTCATCCCGGCCCAAATCTGTTAAATCTTGTAACATCCGTACCGCCCGATCGCGCAATTTCTTGTTTGTCACGGCCACATCAACCATCCGATTACCGTAAACCTTCCCCAGCTTCACCATGACGCCAGTGGAAATGATATTTAAAGCCATTTTTGTGACAGTACCAGCTTTCAAGCGCGTCGAACCCGCCACTATTTCTGGGCCAACCAACAACCGAATATTCACATCAGCCTCAAAATGCACTTGTTCGACGGGTACGCAGGCAATAAACACCGTCTTCGCCCCCCGCTGGCGCGCCGCCTGCAAAGCACCGGCTACAAATGGCGTTGTCCCCCCAGCCGTAATCCCGACAACTACATCGAGGTTGTTAATGTGACGGTGGGCGATCGACTCCGCCCCATCCTCGGCCCGATCCTCCAAATCCTCCGAACTCCGCACCAAAGCTCCCGCACCCCCAGCAATAATCCCTTGTACGAGCTCTGGTGGCGTGCAGAAGGTGGGGGGACACTCGGCGGCATCGAGCACCCCCAAACGCCCGGAAGTACCCGCACCGACGTAAAACAGGCGGCCTCCTTGGCGCAGAGATTCGGCGCCGATGTCGATCGCCCGGGCTAAATCTTGGCGGGCACGGGCGATCGCGCTTAAGGTTTGGGCGTCTTCTGCGTTGAACAAGTCCACTAATTCGATCGAACTGAGTTGGTCTAAATTGGCGCTGTTGGGATTCACCTGCTCCGTCAGCAAATGCCCTCTTTCTTCCAAATTCTTCATTTTTTGTCAGTTATTAACCATCGGTTGGCAATTTTTGCTTCTGGTGGTGGGCAGAGTCAGGAGACATACAGAGTCCCAGCTTCAGCCTGGAAGCCTGTATCTAGAAATCGAGTCTAGGATTGAGAATGCTGGAAGATATCAAATTTATCCTTCTTCCCTCTTCCCTCTTCCTTCTTCCCTCTTCCTTCTTCCCTCTTCCTTCTTCCTTCGTGATTACAAAAGTCCTTCGAGTCGGCGACGCATAGAATCCAGTTCGTTTTGGGAAACCTCAGAATCCGGCTCCGGCTCCGACTCCGGCTGCCCATCGACCTGCCACTGAGTCTGTGTTACATTGTCTTCTGGCGGAATCGCTAGCGCGCCCGCTGGCACCAATTCCCAATCATAGTCAACACTGTCGCAGAACTCCTTAATTTCCTCATCGTCGATCGCCTCGACAGCGGGCTCGGGGAAATCCTGAGCTTCCAACATCACGCCAAAGCGGGTGGCGTCGTCTTCTGACTCAAACATCAGAACTTTGTTACGATCGCCGAGTTGTATGGTATGAATTCCCTCATTCTCGGTGCGGGCATTGAAGAGTAAGACGAACACTCGCATAAGTTTTAAAGACCTTCTTAACCACCGTTTTTTTATCTTAGAAGCGATCGGGCAACCGATTTTAGATTTTAGATTTTAGATTTTGGATTGACGATCAATCCTGCACTGGCCGGATCGAAAGAACTTAGGGGATTTGGAGGACACGGGTTTGAGATTTTAGATTAAAGAATTGACGACCGATCCTGCACTCGCGGGGAATCTAGAGGATTTAGGGGAGTTGGAGGACTTGGTTTTAAATAGTGTTGCGTGTTTTGATTAATTTTGGTAAACGTTTCTGGAGTCTGGAGAGATGAGTGGGGGCGTGAAGCAGCCGAAAGTACGCGCGTGCGTAGCTATCCCGAGCGTAATCGCCCGATGATCGGCACTTCCCGCTTCTGTTCTGAGTCTATACAAAGGCAGAAGACACATTTGCGAATCAAAGCAATTCTACCGCATCGAACATTCGCTGAATTTCTGAATTCTCAAAATTCCTGAGAAATACCCATGACTAACTCGGACGATCGCAAAAATCAACTCGCACCCCGTCCCCAGCGTCGCTGGTGGCGTCTGCTGCTGCTTAGCGGTACGGGAGTGGGCATTCTCGGCTTGGTGGCGGTGGCGCTAGCCCAGGCGTGGGTGCGGGACAAGTTAGCTCCTCTGGTGGAATCTGAGGTGAGTCAGACACTGAAGCGGCCCGTAAAAATCGGAGGTTTGGAGCGATTTTCTCTTACAAGTTTGCGATTTGGTCGATCGATCGTACCTGCAACTGCTACAGATCCCGATTATGCTGCTACAGAAGCAGTAGAAGTACAATTTTCAATTTGGCCGCTGCTGTTCAATCGCACCCTCAAATTAGACATTACTTTAGTTAAACCCAGTGCTTACATCGAACAGGATGCTCAAGGCCGCTGGATTAATCTTCCCACCCCGGAGCAAAAACCTCCGGGTTTATTTAAAACTGAAATCGAGGCGGTGCGAGTCGAAAATCTCGGCGCAGTTTTGGTTCCTAGCCCCGAAGTCGGACAGAAAACTTCGGCTCCGATTTCGGTAAGTCTGAAAAATGGCAGCGCTCTATTTCGCGAGCAAAATCAGCGCATTCTCTACGAATTCAACGGTCAGTTTACTAATAATGACAATTTTGCAGTCAAGGCTGATTCTCTATTGCCTGCGGCTCAAACTAACGTGCTTTTGCAAGGTCAAAACTTGCCTTTGACCGACCTCGCTCGCTTGCTGAAACTTCCCGGTATTTCTTTACAAAAAGGTCTGGCGAATGGCAACTTAACCGCCCAATTTCGAGATAATAAACTCTCTGGAATTACCGGGACGGCTAGTTTTGCAGGAGTTCAAGGGACTATTGCTCCGCTGAAACAGACGATCCAAAATAGTAGCGGTCAATTGCGGTTTCAGGGAACTAATTTGACTGTCGATAGTTTGACGGCAAATTACGGTCTAATTCCGGTTGCAATAGCAGGAACAGTGGCTGCTGGGCCTAACTTTAATCTCGAACAAGCTCGGTTCGATCTAGTAACAAATGTGCAACCAGTGGCTGTTGCAAATGTGGTCAGCGCACTGGAACAAGAATTAGGTCAAAAAGTAGTATTGCCCGTGCCAGTGGCGGGGGAATTGAAGGTAGATGCTAAGCTGACTGGGACTGCGGCACAGCCGATACTTGCAGGTACGATCGCAGCCACAAAACCCGCTACGGTCGATCGCCTGCAAGTAAACAATATTAGCACTAACTTTAAACTGGAACGGGGCAGAATCGCTCAAACCCCAACTCCCAATTCTGAATCGTCAATTCCCCCATTCTCGTCTTTAGCTTTGACTTTGAGTGACATTTTGGTAGTGCCGGCGGCGGGTGGTAAAATTGGCGGCAAAGGTCAAGTTGATATCGGGTTGGGAAGTCAGAATTCGCGATCGGGTTTGGTCTTTGATTTGCAAGCCGAAAACTTGCCCGCAGATGCGATCGCCAAAATATATGCTCTGCCGATTCCTGCTACTGTGAAAATTGGCAGTGTCTCCGCAAAAGCGCAAGTTTTCGGGCCGTTAGATAACATTCAAGCAAGAGCTCAATGGCAAGCACCACAAGGGACTTTCCCCGCAGCGGGTGAAATTCGAGCCGGACGCAATTCGGCGGATTTGCAAAATACAATCGTGAAAATTGGCGACGCTACTGTAAATGTGGATGCGGCGCTCAAAGACCGTCAGTGGCAAGCTATGATTAAGGGCGATCGCGTGGCTGTAAAAAGTTTACAGCAACTCGTGCCAGGACTTAATTTGCCTCCTGAATTAGCAGGTTTGTTCACCGGAACTGCCGAAGCAGCCGGAACTCTGGACGATTTGAGTTTAAATGCGATCGCGGCGACGGGCAAAGGAACGCTGAATATTGCTGATAGTATTGTGGATGTGAATGGCAAACTGGAATCAGGCCGCTGGCAAGCTTCGGGCAAGACTGACAAAGTTGCTCTGAATCCCTTAATTGATATCGGCTTACCATTTTTAGCACTGGAAAATCCGGCTAATCTAGACAATCTAAAATCCAAAATCCAAAATCTAAAATCGCTCGGCGGACAGTTAGCTGGTGAATTTCAAGCCTCGGGAAATGTTGACAATTTAACCGCTAGCGCCATCAATCTCAGCACCAACGGCACACTGAATATTGCCGACAGCAATGTCAATCTGCAAGCAGAATTGACCGCCGGAAATTGGCAAGCAACCGCAAAAACCGATCGCACTTCGATCGCTCGCCTGGTAAATTTAGGATTGCCACTGTTAGATGTGGCCTCGGCTTTCAATCCCGAAAATCAGCAATCTGCCAATCTCAACAATCTAAAATCCAAAATCCAAAATCTAAAATCGATTGACGGACTGCTATCGAGTCAATTTACCGCATCGGGAAGTCTTGACAATTTGACGGCTAGCAGCATCAATGCCAGCGGTAGCGGCCAACTGAATCTGGGCGGCAGTAATGTGAATTTTAAAGGAGAATTGGCGAGGGGAAATTGGCAGGGAACCGCTGAAACCGATCGCACTTCGATCGCCCGTCTGGTAAATTTAGGATTGCCGCTGTTAGATGTGGGCTTGGCTTTCACGGCTGACAATCCCCAAATAGTCGCCAATATCAACAATCTAAAATCCAAAATCCAAAATCTAAAATCGCTTGACGGACAAATATCGAATCAAATTCAAGCGGCGGGAAGTCTTGACAAATCAACCGTCGCCGATGTTTCTGTCAACAGCAGCGGCAAATTAAAGATTGCTGACGGTACGGTTGATTTTAAGGGAAAATTAGATGCTGGACAATGGCAAGCTGTCGCGGATCTCGATCGAGTTATTCTCAGTCGCTTAGAAAAAACCATCCGCGATACTCAACTGTTTACTCTCACCGCGACTTTGCCTAAAGGATTTGACGGGAAAGTTAACGGTCAATTCCAAGCAGCGGGTAGTTTGGATAATTTGACAGCGAAGGGAATTCGTGCTAGTGGGGAAGGACGGATTTTGGCCGATCGACTAGGGGCGATCGACACTACGGCCAAATTGGAAAACGGCAACTGGCAAGCATCCCTCGAAACCAACGGCGTCGCCCTGGCCAATCTGGAACAAACCCTCAAACAAACCGGTTTACTGACAGCCAATTTACCGCGAGAAATTGACGGAACCCTCGACGGCAAAGTGCGCCTTTTGGGAAGTGTAGATAATCTCACCGCCAACGGCATCACCGCCAAGGGCGACGGACGAATTCGACTCGCCAACGGCGGCGGCATTGTCAACGCCACAGGTAGCGCCGCATCCGGGAATTGGCGGGCGTCAATTTCTGGGGGACAAATTGCCCTAAGTCGCTTCCAAAAAGCCTTTGAATCCCAGCGCCAAAGCTTGCAAGCCGGAGGTTTAGTCTCCCAAGCCCAAAATCTCCCACTACTCCGAGGACTATTTAACGGTAATGTCAATTTGTCGGGCCCGATTGCCGCTTCCCCGCAAAATGTTCGCGCCGGCGGCAGTTTCCGCATTTCCGAATTGCCGTTTCTGAAACAACCTTTTGACGCAATATTTAATTGGGATGGCAAACGGATAGAAATTGAGAAAGCCACAACTCCCGGTTTGAGGGCAAATGGTATTGTTAACGTCGAACTCGCAGGTAAAGGATTGCCTTCGATTTCCAATTTGGACTTGAATGTCAAACTCTCCAACTTTAACCTCGCAGCCTTGCCGACTGAACAACTCGGATTTTTGAGACCAATTGGTCTCAAAAATCCTTCAGATAATAATCAGCCCCTGCGCGGTAATGTCGATTTTACTGGCCGCCTCACCGGAAATCTGGCAGCCCTCAGCTTAGTTGGCGACATGGAAGTGCGGAATTTAGCTGTAAATCAAGTAGCTTTCGATCCGGTACTGGCGGGGAAAGTGAATGCAGGTTCTGGTAAAAGTGTAGACTTGCGTTTGGCTGGCGCCACCGACAAAATTGAAATCGCATTAAATCAATCTTTCCTGCCGACATCTTTCCTAGTCAAACGCGGGGAATCTGTTGCCAGCGGCCAAACCGAGGGCGAAACTTTGCGAGTCAATTTAAGCGACTTTCCCCTCGCTGCTTTGAATCTATCACCCGGTCAAGATGCTGGTTTGGGGCCGATAACTGGTACGGTTTCAGGACAAGTGAATGTGCCCGGTTGGAAGCTGCCGCTAAATCCGGCGACTTTGCAAGCGACTGGACAAATTGCGATCGCCCAACCTGCGATCGGCTACATTAAAGGTGACAGTTTCCAAGCCGAATTTAGCTATGCTAACGGCAACGCTACTCTGACAAACGGCATCTTCCGCCAAGGCAGCGGTCAATACTTAATTTCTGGCAATGTGAAAGCAGGGGCAAACCCGGAATTTGCTGGGAAAGTTAACATCCAGCAAGGCAATTTGCAGCAGGTTTTAGCCGCTTTGCAGTATTTCAATTTAGGTGATTTAGCCCGAGGCTTAAAACCTCCGGTTTATGGTAGCGCCGCCGACGTGCAAACTGTCGCAGTCGGAGAACCGGAAGCCGCGCTAATTGTACAGTTGCGCCGCTTGGCAGAAATTGAAGCAATTTTGCAGCAACAACAGGCTGTGAAACAATCGGAAAAATTGCCGGCACTATCTCAATTGCAGGGAACTTTTGGTGGAGAAATTGCGGTTGCTGGTTCTCTGCGAACGGGCGTGCAAGCTCAATTTAACGTGAAAGGCGATAACTGGCAGTGGGGCAAATATGTCGCCGAACAGTTCAGTATTGAAGGTAGTTTTCAGGATGGGATTTTGACTGTTTTGCCGCTGGAAATTCGATCGGGCAAAAGTGCGATCGGGTTTTCGGGACAACTCGGGCAGAAAGCGCAATCCGGGCAGTTGCGAGTCGAAAATGTCCCGGTCGAAGAGTTGGCAAAACTGGTCGAATTACCCTTCGTTGACGTTACCGGAGATTTAAATTTGCGGGCGAACTTGGCCGGCAGTTTGGAAAACCCGCAACTCGCTGGAGAATTGAGTTTGCTTGACGGTACTCTCAACGGAGAACCGATTAAAAAAGCCGACGGCAGTTTTAGTTACAGCAACGCCCGCGTCAACTTTGGCGGCAGCGCTTTGGTAACTCAAACTGAACCGATTGAAGTCACCGGAAGTTTGCCTTTTGAGTTGCCTTTTGCTGCTGTAAAAGCTGACAGCAATCAAATTGATTTGAGGGCGAATTTGCAAAATGAAGGATTAGCAATTATTAATGTCTTGACTCCAGAAGTTGCGTGGGTCAGCGGTAAGGGACAGGTGCAAATTCGCGTCGGAGGGACGCTGCAACAGCCTGTAGCGCAAGGAATCGCCAATTTTGAAAATGCCACCGTCCGGGCGAGAGCTTTCCCAGAACCGATTACAGGGCTGACTGGGGCGGTGCGCTTTGAGGGCGATCGCATTCGGGTAGAGAGAATTCGGGGACAGTTGACTAAGGGCGAAATAGTCGCCCAGGGCGTGATTCCGCTGTCTGTGCCTTTTGCTGAGGGCGATGTCGATTTTGCTAATCCCTTAGCAGTGAATCTCGACAAGTTAGCCCTAAATCTCAGAGGATTGTATCGTGGTAACGTAGTCGGTCAAGTCCAAGCAACGGGCACGGCTTTGCGGCCTCGGTTGAGCGGTAACATTGAACTGTACGACGGCGAAGTGTTTCTGCCAAGTGCAGGGGGCGCAACTCGGTTAGCTTCTTCCCCTTCTCCTTCTCCTATGACTGAGGTTTCTCCTTCTTCTCCTGGGACTGAGGTTCCTCCTTCCCCTTCTCCTTCCTTTGAAGTTGGATTAAATGATTTGCAATTGAAGTTAGGCCGGGGAATTCGCGTAACGAGTGCGCCGATATTGAATTTTCAGGCGACTGGGGGTTTGACGGTGAACGGAACTTTAGACGATATTCGCCCGGAGGGTACGATTCGCTTGACTTCGGGTTCGGTGAATTTGTTTACCACGCAGTTTAGGCTCGATCGAGGATACCCGCAGACTGCTACCTTTGTACCAGCACAAGGACTCGATCCGACGCTGGATGTGAGATTAGCAACTTCGGTGCAGGAAGTAACGCGGTTCCGCACTCCGGGAACCTCTGTCGCATCTGAAATAGCCGACGAACCGACGAGTTTTGGCAGCGTGCGGAGTGTCCGAATTCAAGCGTTAGTGCAGGGTAAGGCTTCGCAGTTGGCGGAAAATCTGGAGTTGAGGAGCTCTCCAGGTCGATCGGAGACAGAGATTGTAGCACTATTAGGCGGCAGTTTCGTGCAGACTTTGGGACAGGGAGACAGTACATTGGCGATCGCAAATTTAGCCGGTGCGGGTTTATTTAACAACCTGCAATCTGCGGTAACAAACGCCACGGGATTGAGCGAATTTCGCCTATTTCCGACTCGCATCAGAGGTAACGAAGGACAAACAGCGCGATCGGGTTCTGGGAGTACCTCCGGTGCAGGTTCACTCGGTTTAGGTTTAGAAGTTGGGGCCGATATCACGCGCAATATTTCAGCATCAATCATTCGAGTTTTGTCAGCAAATCAGCCGACAGAATTTAATTTGCGCTATCGCATAAGCGACCAAATTTTGCTCAGAGGTTCGACTAATTTTCAAGGAGACAATCGCGTTACTGCTGAATATGAATTGAGGTTTTAGGCAGTTGGTAGTAGTCAGTTCGCAGTCAACAATCAACCATCATCAATTACCCATTGTTGAATAATTTGCTATAAGCTGTTGTGCATTTAAAACGCATATTGGTATAATATAACATAATGATATCCAGAAAAAGTCAATGCCTGCTAAAAACTTTCTCAGTTCCGAGACAAAGGAAACTCTGCAACAAGCATTAAAAGACCATGAGCATCCAGACATTCGACAAAGAGCGTTAATATTTTTATTACTAAACAACGGAAATACACAAGCTCAAACTGCTGAAATAATTGGATGTTCTCTCAGGAAAGTTGCCTACTGGACTATTCATGGTGATCCCGATAATTTAGACAGTTTTAAAGATAATAGGATGAAGGGTAATTACCGAAAAGCCACAGAAGAATACATTAATTTACTTTTAGAAATAGTTGAAGTAGAGCCTGAGAAATATGGTTATGAGTTCGGAAGATGGACAACATCTAGACTTGCAATATATCTAGGAGATCAGACGGTAATTGAGCTGAGTAGTACCCAAGTTAGGAGGATTTTAAAAGCAAAAAAGTATGTTTACCTCGCTCGGTAAATACAGCTTAGAGGATAAGCAAAATGCCGTAGAAAGGAGCTCGTTTAAAGATAAATTAGCTGAGTATCTAAGAATAGAAAAAGAATCTCCAGACCTTTTACAGGTATGGTAAAGGGCGTGAAAGTGGATTTAGTTTAAGAGTGATTAGAAGGAAGAACTGGTGTAAAAAGGGGACTAGAAGTAAGATTCGAGGAGATCGACGAAAAGGTCGTATTAATGTTATGGGTGGAGTGAGATATTCAGACAAAAAAAGATGGGTAGATTTTATGCCATCTGGGAATTCTGCTAATTTTTATGCAGTGCTAACAAATTTTTATGAAGATTTAAAATCCGAGTGGATATTGCCAGGAAATTTAGCGGAAGACTTTAAAGATAAAGGCTGTAAGTTTGTGATAATTTTGGACAACGCTAGTTTTCATAAAAAAGTAGAGACTTTACAGAAAATAGCGTCAGAAATGCCGAATCTAATCATAGAGTTTTTGCCCAAATATAGCCCTGACTATAACCTAGTTGAATTAGTATGGCATTCCGCAAAGGAATATGTTGCTAATAGATTATTTGAATCCATTGAAAAACTAGAATTACTGTTACATAAACTATTAAATGAAGGAGGACTAATTATGAAATGGAACCGAAAAATCAAAAATAAAGGTAACTTAGTTAATGCAGTTTAGATGTCGAACAGCTTAATATAAATAGCAAAACCAAAAGGTAATGCCAGCACCCGCACAAAAGATTATAGGAGTTAAGTCAAATGGCAAACAAACTCCAAGTTAAAACACAGTCGATCGGCTACAGCGATTTTCACTGGAACCGCTTTAGTCCAAGAGTTGCGACTATCAGCAGCATCCGCAACGCCAATCACTGGGACGGCGGATTTATCACCTATCTTGCATTTCCCACAAAAGTAGAAGCCACAGCAGCAATGAAATATTTGCTTCTGCATCAAAAAGCTGCTGATGTCGATATGCGGAAAGCCCAGCGAATGAAAGCAAAAGGCATTCGGTGGGAACTCAAAATTCGGGGTTTAGCTTTTAATGAAGTGCTGAAATTTGCTACGATGGACATAGCTGGAAAGCTAGTGATGTCCCCTGCTGCTACTACTACTCAAGCCACAGGCTGATAGCTGCATACCTATGATCGGTTGGGTTGAGACAAGCATTCGTGTCAACTTAAGACTGAAACCCATAATAAATGTCGCTCGTAGTTGAGTCTCGATCCCCTCGCATCCCTGAATTCGGGGGACGAGTGAGCGCTCTTGTCCCCCCCTTATTAAGCTATGCTTTATAAAACCCATTTGACATCTTTTAACGATCGCTCACCGCAGTCGATCGCTCACCGCAGTCGATCGCTCTCAAAAGCTCTTTTTCAAGGTAATTCAGTTTAAACCCAAACCTGTATAGGCTTTCAATTTGGTTGTCCGTATAACAAATTTTGAGGTAAAGTTACCATAAAAATACACGCTTTGTCCTCATGTCATATTCTACTGACCTCACCAATACTGAATGGTTCATTCTAGAACCCATACTGCATCAAATATTACCCATAAAAAAGGCGACTCGACCTTCTAATTGGACTCAAAGAGAAATCTTAAATGGGATATTTTATCAACTTAAAAATGGGTGCAATTGGCAAGACTTGTCCAAGGATTTACCCCCCGACTCCACTGTATATTGGTATTACAAGCAATGGCGGTCACAGGGAGTGCTTGAAGAATTGATGAGAGTTTTACATTCTCAAGTTCGCGACCAGGTAAAAAACCACCGA
>JANMLZ010000158.1:0-7554 GCA_031372825.1 Cyanobacteria bacterium OTE_58_metabat_593
GTGTAATATTAATTCCGGTAGGATCGGAATTGATAGTGGCAGAAATTAGAACACGACAGTGTCGTGTCCCTACAGTATTATTGGCGGTAGGGAAACGGCACTGCCGTATCCTCTATATCATTCCGGTGCAACCGGAATTGATATAACTTGTCAACAGACACAACCGATTCAGCATCTACATCTGTTGCTTTGTATCCAGCATCGTGCCAAATAGCAGCACAATAGTTTTCTGGTTTGACTTCGTTTCGGTACAGATAATCGTACAATTCGTTAAACAGCCCTCCAACTGCTGCATACTTGGGTAAAGTTTCCCGAATAGAAGCAACAGTTATTGGTTGAATTGTTTTCAAAACTACTTCGTAATCTGGCATATTGTCCTCCTGTTCGATTTGTCTTAAACGAGCTTCTACTCTTGCCAGCCGAGCCGTTTATCCCTGAATGTGTTGCTGGAGTTCAGCTTGTTTCAGGCGCAACATTCCGCGAATTTGCATAGGCGAAATTTTGTCGTCTAGCAATTGCAGAATTTGTTCTAGAGAAAATCCCAAATCCTTAAACGCTAAAATGCGATTTAGTCTGGGCAACTGGCTGGCTGAGTAGTAGCGATATGCGGTATCATTGTCCACCTCAGTTGGCTTGAGCAGTGCCTTGATTGACACTTGACTCAACTTGGAAAAGTCGCCTATTTTTAGCATCTTGGGTGCTGTAAACCTGTTGCTCTTTTAGTAAACACTCTCCTCTAGGGGCAGAGTCAAGTATTTTGACTAAAATCTTGAGACTTTAGGTGAAGAGGGATTTTTTGAGTATTTATATAGAGAACGATATTAAGCTGTTTCGCATTTAAAATAGTATTGTAGGGTGCGTCAGCCCTTTCTCGTTTCCCTTGCCAGTGAAAGCGATTGAGCTGACGCACCCTACAGGCCTTGTTAGTGGTTTAAATGCGAAACAGCTTACTGCGATCGCGTATTATTGCCATTACACGGGGAACCGCAGAATGTCAATCTGTGGGTTAATGCGATCGTAAGTGCGATCGACCAGAATAAAATTAACCGTGTATTGGTTGTGGTGGAAAAGTATTCAATGCGACAAGATGAGAACTGATCTCTCTCTCCCCTACTATGCCACCGCCATCTTACCTGTGCCTAAAAACCCAGATTTAACCAGCTTTCCCCCCATCCTCCCAAACTTCCCGCTAAATTAAAGAAGTATAAAAATTACTTAGCCCCCACCAAGGAGATATCCATGCCTCGTGTCAGAGCACCAGAATTCCCCGGAAACTACCCGTGGCTAAACACCGAGAAATCTTTATCTATTCAATCCCTAAAAGGGCGTGTCGTCATCCTCGACTTCTGGACGTACTGCTGCATCAACTGTTTGCACGTCCTCCCAGACTTAAAATACCTGGAACAAAAATATAAAGATTCCCTGACGATAATCGGGGTTCACTCTGCCAAATTTGAAAACGAAAAGGAAGTTGAAAACATCCGTCAAGCTATCCTCCGCTACGATATTGAACATCCGGTAATCGTAGATAGCGGTATGAAAGTTTGGCAAAGCTATGCCGTTCGCGCTTGGCCGACTTTAATGGTGATCGATCCTGAAAGTTATGTCGTTGGTTTTGTTTCCGGCGAAGGCAATAGAGAAGCACTTGACTCGCTAGTTGGCAAGTTAATTGCTGAATATAAAGATAAAAATGCTATGAACTTTAAAGAACTTCGTTTCAGCTTAGAAAAACAGCGCAAACCTGTATCAACACCGCTGGCTTTTCCTGGTAAAGTGCTGGCATTTGCGATCGTCACAACGGAAGCAAAAGAGCTTGATATGGATGAAGGGCTTTTAGGTGAAATGACTGAGGACAATGAATCTGTAGATGAAACTATCTTGCCGGGGCCTGCTAATTCAGTCATCCAAAGCTTGGTCGGTTCTTGCTTGTTTATTGCGGATTCTGGACACAATCGGATTGTTGTCAGTACCCTTGAAGGTGAGGTGCTGCACGTCATTGGTACGGGGAAACCGGGTTTAACTGACGGGGGCTTTGCGGAGGCTGAGTTCTTTGCACCTCAAGGTATGGCTTTTGATGCAGAAAGTCAAATTCTCTACGTTGCTGATACGGAAAATCATGCTCTCAGAAAGATTGATTTTACGACTGAACGGGTGGAAACTGTGGCTGGTACTGGCAAACAAAGTCAGGAAATTGCACCCCGCACCGGCAAGGGTTTAGAAACGCAATTGAATTCGCCTTGGGATTTAGAAAAAGTTGGCAATAGGCTTTTTATTGCAATGGCGGGTTCGCACCAAATTTGGGAAATGCAATTAGATACTGGTACGATCGGCACTTATGCGGGTATTGGCCGAGAATCCTGTGTTGACGGAAGTCTTGCAGAATCTGCTTTTTCTCAACCCAGTGGCTTGGCTACGGATCGATTGGAGTTGTTTGTTGCTGACAGCGAAATTAGTTCGATTCGTGCTGTTGGGATCGATGAAGAATCGAAGGTTCGCACTGTCTGCGGTAGCGGTGAATTGTTTGGTTTCGGGGATAAGGATGGTCGCGCTGATGAGGTAAGGTTGCAGCACTGTTTGGGTGTTGAATATGCTCAAAACTATCTCTGGGTTGCTGATACTTACAATCACAAAATTAAGCGGATCGACCACCGGGGCGGTACGTGCATGACGATGATTGGAGATGGTACGGCCGGCTTGGTTGATGCTAAAGGTTTGAAGGCTCGATTTTTTGAGCCTTCAGGGTTGAGTGCGATCGGGTCTCATTTGTTTGTTGCTGATACGAACAATCACGCGATTCGGCGAGTTGAGTTGGATACGATGGAAGTTACAACTTTGGATTTCGCAGGTTTGTGTGCTCCTGATGTTTGTCTTCCTGATTGAGCTGACTTTTTTGGACGAGAGACTGTCAATAGCTAAGCGGGTAATTGCGATTCCAGCACTGTAATATCAATTCTGGTTGCACCGGAATTAATATTACCCGAAATGAGGAGACGGCAGTGCCGTGTCCCTACGCCAGATTAATTGTAGGGACACGGCACTGCCGTCTCCTCTATATCATTTTGACCATAATTAATCATGCTATTGGGTGATGTGGAGTTGAGGATTTTTGGCTGTATTATTGAACGGTTGTTTTCAGGAAAATTATCTATGAAGTTCAAACCGCTGTTAATGGGTTTAGCTAGTCTGACCTTTTTGGGAAGTTGTTTGTTCGCTGGGGTGGAAAGTGCGATCGCCCAACCAGCCACCGTTTTTAGACCGCTGATCGATGATATTCGCCGCCAACTGCCAAAAGGCTTGAAAATGCGGTTGCCTTCGTCTATGCCTGCTACTCCAATACAACTTTATCCTTTCATTGAATCAGATGGCAAAGTATTTAAAATTAACATAGCAATAAAGCCAGACTGCGCTGCATCTGCTAATTCTTTATCTTGCACTGTAGGAGTATTGGCTGTAGTTTCACCCGCTAATTCGAGAAATTGGATTACGCAAGGTAAGGATATTTCGCCAGTTAATTTGAGCGGTGGAATTCGCGGCTACTATTTGGAAAAAAGTGGTGGTAGAACTATTTATTGGGAGCAGGAAGGACTTCGATATGCTGTAGGAGTAGCGGCGAGTGTAGTATCTCAAAAACAACTGCTGGATGTTGTTAATTCAATGGTGATTCAACCTGCAATCGCCAGTGTTAAATAATCGCAAATATTTAAAATTCAGATGCACTTAGTAGCCTCATGATTTTCTGAGCGTCATTCAATTCGCCGACAATTCGCCGCACTGGTTTCGGCCAGATTTTAATCAACGTAGGAGTTGCTGAAATCTGATCTGTCTCAGCTTGTTCGGGATGTTTCAACACATCAATTACTTTCAATGTGTAGGGGCGATCGAGGCATTGCTCTAACAATTGGTGTACACTTTCGAGGGTGCGTTCGGTGCTGGGGTTGTTACCGGAAACAAACAGGCGCAAAACGTAGCCTTGGGTTGGTGGCGGTGGGATGAGTGCTGTTGGCTTCGTTGGCGACATCGGCTGCGATTGTCGGAAGCGCGAAGGAGGTACGATCGAACTTCGATGGTCCGATCGCCCAAGCTCGATCGCATACTGGACAACTAAGTCGTGATTTTCCCAAAGTTCGGGGAATTGTTCGTGATAAGTGGCGATCGCCATCGGTTCGCACATTTCTTCACTCCGGGGCTGCCAAACCAAGTCGCCCGTCCCAAAAATGGCATTCAGCAGCGTTTGATGTCGCAGCACCGGGGGGTATGCCTCGGCGGCAATCCGCAACTGTCGATCGCGCGGATCGAGCCAGCAGTCAACTGTTGCGGTGTAGCAAGGTATCAGAAAATGCGGCGGTTCCGACAAACCGAGTATTTCCTGTAGAGCTACGCACAACTGCAAGTGCCACTGAGTTTGCTTGCGGGGGTCTATGCAGTAGATCAAGTCTGCCCCTGGTGTAAACAGGGCAATGCCTTTGAAAAATTCCGGCAATATCGGGCGATCGACTTTCAATTAATTACACCAATTAAAGTTAACTGTTAACTGTTAACTGTTAACTGTTAACTGTTAACTGTTAACTCTCGATCGGGAACATCCCCTTTTTGCAAATATACTCGTAGGGGCGAAGCATTTCGGCAATAAATCTTTGATTATCACTAACAAATTTTATGCCGAAATGCTTCGCCCTTACAAAATTGAGATACACCCCTCTCGATCTCTGATTGGGATGTTGTTTTAGACTCGACCTCGCAGCATCTGAGCCATTTCGTTCGGGAACGGCGAGTTTTCTACACAAAGTTCTTCAGTAATCCGACCTTCTTGATAAAGGCCGTAGAGCGACTGATTCATCGTCGTCATACCTTCATAAGTATCTTTGATCATGATTTGATTAATTTCCTCATTCTGCCCCTTGAGAATGTATTCCTTAACCACATCGGTATTGATCATAACGTCGTGGAAGGCCGCACGCTTGCCGTCTGTGGTTTTACACAAAAGTTGCGCAATAATTGCGACTAGAGATTCAGAAATAGAAACTCGGATGGCTTCTTGTTCTTCGGGCCCGAACATATCCAGAATCCGGTTTAGGGTTTTGATTGCACTGTTGGTGTGCAGGGTTCCTGCAACTAAGTGACCGGTCTGAGAAGCTTTGAGGGCGATTTCCACGGTCTCTCTGTCCCGAATTTCTCCTACTAGGATCATGTCCGGGTCTTGACGCAGAGCGCCTTTGAGAGCATTCATAAACTTGAGAGTGTGTCTGCCGACTTCCCGGTGCTTGATCAAAGATTTTTTGCTTTCGTGTACGAATTCCACCGGGTCTTCGATCGTGATGATGTTGTAGGCTTTAGTCTTGTTGATGTAATCGATCATCGCTGCGAGGGTGGTAGACTTACCCGAACCTGTCGGCCCCGTCACCAAAATCAGCCCTTTGTGGTAGCCAGATATCTTCTTAAAGACTTCCGGCAGGTTCAATTCCTCCAGTGTCATTATTTTGGCAGGAATTAACCGCAGTACCATGCCGGGGCCTGCTAAGGAGTCCATGCAACTGATGCGGATGCGGACGAAGCCGAAGTCGAAAGCGCCGTCAAAGTCTAGGGTTTTTTGGAAAATTTCAATTTCTTCATCGCTCATGCACTCGCGCAGCCAGCCAAAAAATGTATCTAAATCTGTTGGCGGGTATCCGATGTCAGCAATCTCGCCCCGGTTGCGGAAGCGGGGAAATTCGTTCACTCCTAGGTGAAGATCGGATACTCCTTCTTCTTTGGCTCGGATTACTAAGTCTCTTAAAGTCGGATTTTCGCGACTGATGGGACTCCCGTTTTTAGGGGTGGCAAAAGACTGGGGTGCGGGTGCGGATGGTGGTGGCGGTGCGGGTGCTGGCGGTGGCGGTGCTGGTGGCATTCCTGCTGCTCTGGGAATGCCGGGAGCTGGAGGCCGGGGCATTCCTGGGGGCGGGGGAGCGCCCGGTAGAGGTGGACGTGGAGCTGGCGGATGCTGTTGTGTCATAAAAAACACTCCGTAAGTGGGAAACTCAGTGTCTTTAAACCTGAGAGGGAAACGACACAGGCGTTTTTAACCGCCTTAAATCCCCTTTCGGGGTTGGAGAGGTATGGTTGCCTCTCCTGAAAGAGGTATGGTTGCCTCGATCTCCCTTGCGGGGTAATGCGCTGCACTGAGCGCAGTTGAATGTGTTCGCTTCGACCTGTTATAAAGGCTTTTTAGACCTGCAACACTGTTTCAGTGACTTTAAAACTGTTTAATTGCAGATGACAGAGCGGAAAACTAGCGTCGCATTCGCCGGTGTCGTGACCTAAATAACGTCTCCTCGCGTTCGAGGGGTCTGGTCAGAATAGCTTGTAAGAAATTACAAGCTCAGTGGCGTTGATTCCCTGAGTTTCTGACATGCGCTACCTGAAGTTGGTGAGACAACTGACTCAAACAGATGATTTGTGGCAGTTGGACAATGCCGATCGCCCTTGTGTCTAAGAGAACACAAAAGCTGAGCTGTTCAGATCAGTTTATCCCAAAACATGGTTACACTACTGCACCAGCAAGGAAATATTCTGCCTGTTGCAGGATGCGAGCAAAATCGATCTAGGATCTAATATGGATTTTCGGCATTTTGGGGTAATTTTTTTGACCGCAAGAGTTTTCCGCAAGAAAAAAGTATAAACTGATACCTCATTGGACTATTAAGGACGTAAACCGATGAATTCTGTCGATCGGGCTTTTACTTCAGCTTTGGACTTGGCGAAGTCGATCCGCACTTTGGAAGTGTCGCCTCTAGAAATTGTCAATCTGTACTTGGAACGGATCGATCGATTAAACCCTAAACTTGGTAGTTATTTTACAGTAACGGCCGATCGGGCGATCGACCTTGCGAAATTGCAAACCGAACAACTAGCTGGCTTAAACAAGTCACAGGAATTGCCGCCTTTTTTCGGAGTGCCGATCGCCATTAAAGACTTGACACCAGTTGCCGGCGTTCCCTGTACCTATGGCACCCAGGCTTTGGTGAATAACATATCTAACTACAGCGAGTCAGTGGTATGGCGGATCGAAGCAGCGGGATTTAACATTCTGGGCAAAACAGCCACCTCTCAAATTGGCTCATTGCCTTACAGCGAACCCCCAGGTTTCCTGCGATCGCGCAATCCCTGGAATTTAGAATACACGCCCGGAGGTTCCAGCGGCGGCTCAGCGGCGGCTGTAGCGGCGGGTTTATGCGCGATCGCCCAAGGTTCAGACGGCGGCGGTTCGATCCGAGGCCCAGCTTCCTGCTGCGGTTTAGTGGGCATTAAACCCTCGCGGGGGCGAGTTTCCTGGGCACCTGTCGGAGATTACCTCAGCGGCATTTCTGCAAACGGGCCACTGGCGCGCACTGTAGCTGACGCCGCCGCACTTTTGGACGTGATTTCCGGCTACACAACAGGCGATCCGTACTGGATCCCAGATTCAAATCCGACGTTTCTAGAAGCTTCCCGTCAAAAGCAGGGCAAACTGCGAATCGCTTTTTCTACCAATATTCCCCCGGTGGGCGAGGCGGAGGCTATCTGCCAACAAGCGGT
>JANMLZ010000160.1:0-219555 GCA_031372825.1 Cyanobacteria bacterium OTE_58_metabat_593
CGAAAGCATAAGACAAAAAGTAAGCGTAATTGCAACACCAAAAGGTAGTTGTTTTGAACGTCTTTCTTGTGTCAAGACAGCGCCTTTAAGAGCGTCAAAGCTTCTTAAGAATCTCCGTACCGACCGGGCGGAGAGTGTCAATAATCAAAATTAAGTTCTTGCCAAAACTCAGGCTCCTTGACGCCCCAAGGTTGGCGAATCGACAACAGCTTAAAAAAACTTCAATATCACATAGTTTAAAAAAGTCAAGGATATTTAGAGAAAAATATAAATTATTCAATTTGTTTTAATATTTCTATAGCGCGTCGCGTGAGAACCCCGGTCTTTCAAGCCGGGGATGAAACGCAGTTGCAGCTTTTAAGCTGCCAGTATTCTAAGTCATTTATTCCTCTGTTCTTCAATATATTTTCTAACGGTTTCAGTCGAGACATTACCAACACTACCGACAAAATAACTAGGAGTCCACAAGGTAGGCAGTTTTAACAATTCAGGAAATTCTTTCCTCAAATAACTAGAAGCCCTGCCTTTGACTCTTTGCATGACAAAACTGGCAGAGTCCGTGGGCTTAAGATTAAGCAGCAAATGAACATGATCCGGCATAATTTCTAAGGCAATAATTTTCCATCTGTTTTCCGTGACTACCTCAAAAATAATCTCTTGCAGTCGTTCCGCAATTTTGCCAACCAGAACGGCTTTGCGACGTTTTGGGATAAAAACAAAGTGCATATTGATCAGTGAAACGGCATTGCTCTCGTGTCGATACTCTAAATCTTTTTTTGACAAACTTGCCATAAACAGCTTGATTCCGTTGATTGATATTGTATAATCAACATACTATAACAACAAAGGGGTTCAAGTGTTTGGGTGTCAACAAATCCTACTTAAGCCTGACAAAGAACTCAAGGCGGTTCTAGAATATATTTGCCAGGAATCAAACAAACTACACAATTGTGCGGTTTATTACGCTCGTCAAATATATTTTAAGGCTCATATTTACGTCCGTCCGTTTGAGGTGATCAACGCATTAAAGCACAATCCTCATTACGGAGCTTTATGCGCTCAAGCTGCTCAACAGACTTGTGGCGCTGTTGGTGAATCGGTAAAATCTTTCAAAGGATTAATCAAATTATTTCGGGAAGGCAAGCTTGAATTTAAACCAAAGTTCCCGAATTATCGTACCCCTGGTGGATTTCATCTGATAGCTTATCCGAAGCAGGCGCTGGGAAAAAAGTTAATTGATGGTCGAGTCTCAATTCCTTTGGGTCTGAAAGTCACAAGTTGGTTTGGACTGAAGAACTTTCAAATTCCCATGCCTTCTAACTTAGACTATGCCGATATTCGAGAAATCAGAATTATTCCTAGGAACGGCTGTTTTTATGCCGAATTTATTTACAAGTCAGTCAGTGTTCAAAGTGTCGTTGATGGTCAAAAAGTTCTAGGCATTGATCATGGTATTGATAACTGGCTTACTTGTGTTAGTAACTCGGGGACGAGTTTTATTGTTGATGGCAGACAACTAAAGTCCGTCAATCAATGGTACAACAAGCGAGTCGCAGCTTTGATGGAGGGCAAATATAATGGTTTCTGGTCGCATCAGTTGGCGCGATTGACTGAGAAGCGAAACCGTCAAATGCGTGATGCTGTGAATAAAGCGGCTCGCTTAGTTGTCAATCACTGCATTAGGAGCGGAGTCGGTGTTATCGTTTTTGGCTGGAATAAAGGGCAGAAAGATTCTGTCAATATGGGTAAAAAGACCAATCAAAAGTTTGTTCAAATTCCTACGGCACGATTAAAGAATCGAATCGCTCAACTGTGCGAACAGTACGGACTTCGATTTGTCGAAACGGAAGAAAGTTACACGTCTAAAGCATCATTTGTAGACCGTGATTTCCTACCTACAATCGGTGAGAAACCCGATGGGTGGAAGGAAACGGGTAGACGGGTAAAACGTGGTCTGTATCGGACGGGTCTGCAAAACTGGTACATTAATGCTGACTGCAATGGTGCAGCTAATATCATGCGAAAAGTAGCGACAATGTTAGGAATTGACCTTAACGGAGTTGGTAGAGGTGTTTTGACAGCGCCCTTAAGAATTTCCATTTGGTAGTTTCTTAAGAATCCCCGTGCGTTTACGCCGGGGAGTGTCAAACTTAGATGTTAGCCGTTAGCAGTAAAACCGCAGCTCAACCCCCGGCAAGGCAATCTTATTGCCTGCTATGTGGGCAAGAAGGGTACGCGAGTCGAGCCGTGGCAGGCAAAATTATCCTAATCAATGTAGGATTAGCAATTAAAAATGTATCTAAATGTAAAGTGCAGCGCCGCTTTAGGTTTTGAAAGCCCTTTAGTTAAAAAATTGAGGTAAGTAGTTTTATGCCCGCGACAGTCCCCTTTGAACAGATTGACCGGATTGTTGGGAATCAGCACCACGATCCATTTGAAGTGCTAGGCCCCCACGCGATCGAAGAAAATGGCAAAAAAGTCTGGGCCGTCAGAGCTTATCTGCCGAATGCGGATGCGGTATCGGTAGTTTTGCCCGAGGCGAGGGCCGAATACCCGATGAAATCAGGGCATCACCCTCACTTTTTTGAATGTACGATCGAGACTCCAGAACTCGCAAACTATCAACTGCGGGTCACAGAAGGAGAACACGATCGCTTTATATACGACCCCTACGCCTTTCGATCGCCCAAACTCACAGAATTTGACCTACACCTATTCTCAGAAGGCAACCACCACCGGATTTACGAAAAACTAGGGGCGCACTTCACCGAAGTAGACGGCATCACAGGAGTATATTTCGCAGTTTGGGCTCCGAATGCCCGCAACGTATCAGTATTAGGCGATTTCAACTATTGGGACGGCCGCAAACATCAGATGCGGAAATCTCAAAATGGGATCTGGGAATTATTCATTCCGGGACTATCCTACGGCACTCACTACAAATACGAAGTGAAAAACCAAGACGGACATCCCTACGAAAAGTCCGATCCTTACGGTTTCCAGCAAGAAGTACGGCCGAAAACAGCCTCAATTGTCACCGACTTAAATACCTACACTTGGAACGACAGCGCTTGGGTAGAACAGCGGCGGAACACAGACCAACTGACGCAGCCGGTTTCGGTTTATGAATGCCACATCGGTTCTTGGCTGCACGCCGGTACTGACGAACCCGCCGTGCTACCAAATGGGGAAATAGAACCCGCAGTGCAAGTTTCAGAACTGAAACCAGGGGCGCGGTTTCTGACTTATCGGGAATTGGCCGCGAGGCTGATTCCCTACGTCAAAGACATGGGATTCACTCACATCGAAATACTGCCAGTGGCAGAACATCCTTTCGACGGTTCCTGGGGCTACCAAGTAACAGGCTATTTCGCCCCAACTTCCCGCTACGGCACACCTGAAGATTTCATGTATTTTGTTGACCAGTGCCACGCCGCAGGCATTGGCGTACTTGTAGACTGGGTACCCGGGCATTTTCCCAAAGACGGTCACGGTTTGGCTTTCTTTGACGGAACTCACTTGTACGAACACGCCGACCCCCGCAAGGGCGAACACAAAGAGTGGGGAACCCTCGTATTTAACTACGGCCGCAACGAAGTGCGGAATTTCCTAGTATCAAACGCTCTGTTCTGGTTTGACAAGTATCACATCGACGGGATTCGCGTAGATGCCGTAGCCTCGATGCTTTATTTGGATTACTGTCGCGAACCCGGAGAATGGCTGACCAACCAGTACGGCGGCCGCGAAAATATCGAGGCGGCTGATTTTCTACGTCAGACAAATCACGTCATTTTTAGCTATTTCCCAGGCTCGCTGTCGATCGCCGAAGAATCTACCTCTTGGCCGATGGTATCTTGGCCGACCTATGTAGGTGGTTTGGGCTTCAACCTGAAGTGGAACATGGGTTGGATGCACGATATGCTCGACTATTACCACATGGATCCGTGGTTCCGCCAGTTCCACCAAAACAACATAACTTTCAGTATGTGGTACAACCACAGCGAGAATTTTATGCTGGCTTTGTCCCACGATGAGGTAGTCCACGGTAAAGCACACATCATCGGCAAAATGCCTGGGGACGAATGGCAAAAGTTTGCAAACGTGCGGTGTTTGTTTACTTTTATGTTTACTCATCCCGGCAAGAAAACGATGTTTATGGGGATGGAGTTCGGCCAGTGGCAAGAATGGAACGTTTGGGGGGATTTGCAATGGGATTTGCTGCAATTCGATCCGCACCAAAAGTTGAAGCTGTTTTTTAAGGATTTAAACCATTTGTACCGCAGCGAAACGGCACTTTACAGCCAAGATTTTGCTGAGGATGGGTTTGAGTGGATTGATTGCAGCGATAATCGGCACAGCGTGGTAGCCTTTGTGCGCCGTGAGAAGGATGGCGATCAGTTTGTGGTTACGGTGTGCAATTTTACGCCGCAGCCGCACTCTCACTATCGCGTCGGAGTGCCGGAACCGGGTTTCTATACGGAGTTGTTTAACAGCGACGCACGGGAGTACGGTGGCAGTAATATGGGGAATTTGGGGGGCAAGTGGACTGAGGAGTGGTGGTTCCACAATAGTCCTTATTCGATCGACTTGTGTTTGCCGCCTTTGGGTGTGTTGATCTTGAAGATCGATCGGGAAAAAACAGCGCTACGTAATTCTCAATAGTTTTGAGTTGTCATTTCACTGGTTGCACCGTCAGGTGATTGTTGACTGTTTGAACAATACCGATGCAACCGGAAATCATGTCAGTGGTGAGAGTTTTGAGTAAAAATCAAAACTAGATTAAATCTCAAACTTTCAGGATATTTAGAAACCCGATTTCTCCAAGAAGTCGGGTTTTTTTGTATTTTGTTGTTGTGGAAAAAAAGAAGGAAAAAGCAATCGACTACATGGGAAAAAAGTGGATTAAAAATATCCTCACGGTCAGGACTGTGACCATACAAATTATCTGATGTCCTGTCATACCAATTCCGGTTGCATTGGAATTAATTTTACCCGAAATCAGGACACGGCAGTGCCGTTTCCCTACAATTCTGGCGCGCAAGAAACGGCACTGCCGTGTCCTCTATATCATTGCGGCGTAGCCGGAATTGATATCAATAATCAGGAGACGGCAGTGCCGTGTCCCTACAATTCTATTTTGGGTAGGGATACGGCACTGCCGTGTCCTCTATCATGTCCAAGAGTGCAACGGGAATTGATATGACCAATGACCAATTCCCAATGACCAATGACCAATGACCAATTCCCAATTCCCAATTCCCAATTCCCAATTCCCAATTCCCAATTCCCAATTCCCAATTTTCAAGTTCGAGTATCGGAACCGCCAAGATTATAAGAAACTTGAGACTGCTCAACTGTCACTACTTCCGAAATAGACTGTTCCGAGCGTGCGTCTAAAATTGGTAGTGGCATATGCTTCATTTCCCAAACTTTCAGCAAAATTAGATATTCATAAAAAGCTTGCAGCGTGCACCAAGCCAATCCCGCTTGACCGTCAAGAAATCCGCCTAGTAAAATATACATATAGAAGAAGCGGACGACCGGTCGCAAAGGCAAGCGCAAAGAAAAATCTTTTAAAGCGCGGCGCCTTTCCACCTCCGACGCGCCAAACAATAAATCCCACCAATTTACTTGACCCGCTTCTAATTGGCGGAGAGTTTCAGCCGCCTCATCAGTTGAGTAGCGATTGTGCTTTTCAATCCAGCGGGAAAGACCTTTGCTGCAAGTATAGTGAGGGTAGGTTTCCTTCAAAAAGTGAGTTGGCCCATTGCAGACTTCCCGTTCAGTATGACCGTAGTCACTAAACCAAACTTGCTCTTTGCGAAATAGGCGCATTTGATAGCGGGGATATTGAGTGCTGCGGCGAATCCAGCGCTCCATAAATATCACTTTTTCAGCGACGTAATAGCCGATATATTCTTGACTTTCGATCGCCTTTAAGCATTCAGCAAACAGTGCAGGCGTCATCCGCTCGTCAGCTTCGAGGATGTAAACCCATTCGTACTTGCACGGGACTTCTTGAAGCATCCAAGTCCGCTGCCTTCCGTGACTTTCAAAGCGGTGCTGCACTGTTTGCACGGGATAGTTCTGAACAATCTCAAGGGTGCGATCGCTGCTGAAAGAATCAACTACAATGATATCGTCACAAAGCAGTGCCGATTCAATGCAAGCGGCGATATCAATCTCTTCGTTGTAAGTCAGAATATAAATTGAGAACATTCCCAGCTTTCAGTAAGGGCAAACTATAGCAGAAGGCAGAAGGCAGAAGGCAGAAGGCAGAAGGCAGAAGGCAGAAGGCAGAAGGCAGAAGATCAATGGCTTCAGCCATTAATAACGTCCTAACTGCCAGGCGCGTTTGCTACGTTCAGCAGATTAAGTATTTCTCGCAAGATGTCTTGACTTGCGCGCTCCAGGGACTGGGGTAGGTCAAATTTTGTGGCGGCCGAACCGCAGAATTCCCATACTTCTCAGTCCAGTCCAACCAACAGTAATGTAGCCGATCGCCAACAACAAACTGCTGATTCCCGTTTGTAGACTCGAATTTCTCGATCGAGTTCTCAACTCTTTCTCTTTTTGTTGCTTGCGAGTGCGAATCTCGTTGCGAGCTTGATTGGGCAGTTCTTGGGCTTGCTGTTCCAGGAACTTGTCGAGGGCTTTCGGGTCCTTTTTCGATTCCTCAAGCACAGCTTTTAATTCCTTGGGAACATCTGGACTCTTGAGTGCTTCTTGCAGCTTCCCCTCGTCTTGCAGCAGCGCGCCTATCTGGCTGCGACGCTGACCTTTGAGCTGCTCTACTTGAGCTTTAAACTGCTCGCTTTTAATTTGCCCCTCTAGTTGGGCTTCGGCTTGTCCTGCCTCTTTATCGACTTGAGCCAGAGTGTCCTTGAGTTCCAAACGAGTATTGTTGAGGTGAACCGGAACCAGCAACAGGTAAATTAGCCCTAACAAGCTGGAAATCAACAGCGCCCAGAATCGCAAGTCAACCCAAACATTGCGGCGCTCAATAGAGACTCCGCTGCTGCTGTCTACCCAAAAGCCAGTCATCAGCAGGGCGATACCCATCAAAGGAATAATGCCCCGGTCAACTATCTGAGTTGCTGCGGCCAACTGCCAACCTCGATTAACTATGTCGGAGGTTTCTCCCGGTAGCGACAGAACAATGCAGTCAAGCAAAGCAGAGAGAATCAAGATAATCCCGACTACTTTGAGAGTTCGAGCAGCTACTGATGAAAATTGACGGCTGTTAGTTGCTTTCATAATTCCTGTGAGATGATTCTACACCTTTAAATTCAACGAAATTTTGCTTAATGAGTTTACTGGTGGGAGCGCTTGCATTGCCCTTCCTCGATGGTTGCTTCGCTTGGTTGCTGCCCTCGAGGAAGGGCTGCTGGCGTCCACCATCCCAGAGGTTCAGTCCCGAATCCGTGGAAACAGGAATCCTGAAGTTGAAAACTGCCCTTAAGACGGAAAAATCCCCAGACGACTCAAACCTTCCCCATTTTATGAGTTTGGAAGCCCCAACAGGACGCTGGCACAGGTTGGGTACTTCCGGTCATTTTCTAAAATAGCTCGATCGGGTACTCGCCTCGACTTTCCGTTCCGTAATATCTACTGAAACCTACTCAAGTCTAAGCAAAGCTCGACAAAAGTAGGAGGGCTGCTTACTTCCTCCTTCACCGAAAAACGAGCGGGAAGCCCCTGGCTTTAGACATGGGGAGGAAGGCGGTTGCGACTTTAGTCGCCTACATCCTTCGATTCTCTAATCAACCTTTTGAGTGCCGCTGACAAGCTACAGCCCCAAGTATTGGCTATTTTTGTTAATCTTTTAAACTCCATTTCATCCAAGTAAGCGGGTACTGGGTGTTTTTTTGTTGCCATGATGTATATGCAAAGTGTTAGCAGTATGTTATCATATATTCAGGAGGCTATAAAAATGTTTGGATGTCAACAAAATTTAATCAGTCCCGACAATGACCTAAAAGCAATCCTAGAATTTCTTTGCAGTGAGTCGAGAAAACTGACTAATTGCGGAATCTACTATGCTAGTCAAATGTACTTCAAGACTGGTCTTGTACCTAGCAGAGCAGATTTGCATAAAGTGTTAGGCACGGAGAACCGCAATCTACACTATAAAGCTTTCTATTCGGATACCGCGCAACAGATTTTAACTACTGTTGCTGAATCTTTCAAGTCATATATTGGACTATTAAAAGGTATTAAAGAAGGGACAGTAACTCAAAGACCAAGGCTGCCTAATTATCGACAAGGTGGTCTAGCTTTAGTAACGTATACATGGCGCTCCGTGAAGCTGAAAGACGGACTATTGAGATTCCCGCTGGGTACGAAAGTTAAAGCCTGGTTTGGACTGGATGCTTTTTATCTACCTTTACCTACTAACTTAGACCACAAAGCAATCAGAGAGTATCGAATCCTACCTAGAAACGGCTGCTTTTACTTGGAATTAATCTACAAAACTGAGACTATTCAAGCAGATGTAGAGCCATCTAAAGCTTTGATGATTGACCACGGAATGAACAATTGGCTAACCTGTGTTAGCAATGTTGGAACTAGCTTTATCCTGGATGGGTTACATTTGAAGTCAATCAATCAAGGGTATAATAAGCGTGTTGCTTTTTTGATGTCAGAGAAAGCAAACGGTTACTGGTCAAAACGACTTGAGCGATTGACTGAAAATCGGAATCGGACAATGCGAGATGCTATCAATAAAGCAGCTCGAAAGGTAATCAATCATTGTTTGGTCAACAATCTGGGTACTGTGATATTCGGGTGGAATGTTGGGATGAAAAATGGTCTGAATCTGGGAGCTAAGACTAACCAGAATTTTGTGCAAATTCCGACTGGCAGACTCAAGATTAGAATCGCTCAACTGTGCGAACAATACGGGATTCGTTTTGTAGAAACTGAAGAATCATATACATCCAAAGCATCATTTGTAGACCTTGACGTGCTACCTACATTCGGCGAAAAACCTGAAGGGTGGCAACCAAGCGGCAAACGAATTAAACGCGGATTGTATCGAACTGCGCTAGGTTGGTTGATAAATGCTGACTGCAACGGTAGCGCAAATATTGGTCGAAAAGTAGCGGCAATACTAGGGCTAGACCTTAGTGGAGTCGGTAGAGGGTCTTTGTCTTCCCCTTTGAAAGTCCCTTTGTGGTCTTAGTCAAGAATCCCCGTCCCGGAGCGGGCTGGGGAGTTTCAAACTAGCTTCGATCCGACGACGGAAGGGTTTGTCTACTCCAAAAGCTGACGGGAGTGGAACTCACTGCCAAATCCGAACTCTCTGGAATATATATTCCTTCAGACCAACATTCCCGATTTCGAGCCACGTTTAAATCCCTGTCTCGGGTGTAGCCGCATTCAGGAAACCATAAACGCGGTTCTTTAAAGGCATTTTGTGCCGATGGTTTCCGCAATTTGAACAACTCTGCGAGCTTGGGTTTAACCCCCGATAGACTTCCACTAGCCGATCGCCTGTCAGTGACAGCGACACAAAATCCCCTGTCTTAAGCCGTTGCACATTTAAACTGCGAACTAAAATTTGATCGAGTTTCTGTGAGGCGGGTTCTCGCAGCCCGCACAAAAAATACGATTTAGATACACAATAGCTTATAGTAATTGAGCTCATAGTGAGCTGGAATAAATAATTATTTTTCAACTTTGGCAAGCTCCAATTACGAATAAGACGACAGAGCTTTCACAGATACATGAGGAGCTGTTTGTTGCTTTTTCCTGCTATGAAACTCAACTTCGTCGGTGGTGGGGATTTTTGTTTGTTTATTTTGGTGTGAGAGCGACCAATTACTAATTGTAAATTAGGAATTGGCAACCCCTAATTATTGGCAGATTGAGTGATTTATTTTTGAATGGCGAAGGTGCTCTTGTCTCACATTTTTTGGTAGGATAATTCATCGCTGTGCAAATTTGTTGGTAGTGACTGCAATGATTTCTGGTGTTTACACGTTGAGACAACTTGAAGAAGCGATCGCATCCGATCCGGACAACTGGCGTCCGATCGTGTTTACTAACGGCTGCTTCGATATCCTGCACGCTGGCCACGTCCGCTATTTGCAGGCGGCAAAAACTTTGGGGCGATCGCTCGTGGTGGGCTTGAATAGCGACGCTAGCGTGCAAGCTATCAAACCGCAGCAGCCGGGATTGCCGCCCCGCCCGATCGTACCGGAAGATCAGCGAGCCGAAGTATTAGCCGCCCTCAAACCAGTAGACGCCGTAGTAATTTTTTCCGAGATTACAGCAACTAAAGTGATAAGTATCCTGAAGCCAGATATATACGTTAAAGGAGGCGACTATCAACTCGAAACTCTGCCGGAAGCACCGGCTGTGATCGCCGGAGGTGGCAAGATTTCCTTAATTGAAATAGAAGTTCCCAGTTCTACCAGCGCGATCGTCAAACGCATTTTGCAGTTAGGCGGCGGGGCCCCGATCGCAAACAGCCAACAGTGAGTTAAAATCCGAAAGCAATCTCAAAACCCTTAGTTTATTAATCATTCTCAATTCTTAAATCTAAAATGGTATGACTTTCATCTCCCTTCAATATGCCCTGTTTCTATTAGTTTTGTTCGCGGCTTACTGGTTGGTTCCGCTGCGGTGGTGGCGGCTGTTCATTATGCTGGTAGGAAGTCTGATTTTTTACGCTTCGCTGCAAATTTGGTACATTCCTCTGCTGTTAGTCGGTGTTTTGTTTAATTACTTCTTGGCGATGGCGATCGGGGAACCTCTGGATTGGCGGATTGCTAATGAATCTTGGAACCGCCGCCGTTTGTTGCTGCTGTGGATCGGAATTGGGCTGAATGTGTTGCTGCTTCTGGGTTTTAAGTATGTGCCTTTTTTCTTGAGTTCGATCGGCACTTTGTTAAATTTGCCCTTGGCTTTAGACGGTGCTAACTGGGTGAAAACTCACGTAGTTGCACCCCTAGGATTGAGTTTCTTTTGCTTTGAGTGCATTGCTTATTTGATAGATGTGTACCGAGGCGCGCCTGCTGCGACTTCGCTGCTGCACTTTGCTGCTTACAAGTTGTTTTTTCCAAAACTGATTTCCGGGCCGATTACTCGATATCACAACTTGATCAATCAACTGAAATCACAGAAATTTCCAACACCAGATCGCTTTTCTGAGGCACTTTGGACGATCGCCTTCGGTGCAGTAAAAAAAGGTCTTTTCGCTGACAACTTGGGAATTTATGTCGATTTAAGCTTTACCAACTTGCAGCGGGCGGGTAGCGAGGATTTGTGGCTGGCGATTTTTGCTTACGGGCTGCAACTTTATCTCGATTTTAGTGGCTATGTTGACATGGCGCGCGGTACTGCTTTGCTGCTGGGTTGGTATTTGCCACCAAATTTTGATTTCCCTTATTTTAGTGCCAGCATAGCTGATTTTTGGCGGCGCTGGCACATGACTTTGGGGGATTGGCTACGCAATTATTTGTATTTTCCTTTGGGGGGTTCGCGAGTCGGTTTGTGGCGCACTTGTCTGAATTTGTCGATCGTCATGGTAATAGCGGGAATTTGGCACGGGGCGGCTTGGGGATTTATTGTGTGGGGGGCTTTGCACGGTTTGGCTTTGGCGGTTCACCGGGTGACAGATGTGGTTTTTAAGCACTTGCGGCTGGGGTTTTTGTGGGAAAATCCGATCGGCATTGCGATCGGTTGGCTGTTGACTCAGGCGATGGTTTTTGGTAGTTGGATATTTTTCCGCCTTCCCGATTTGAAGGATTCGGGATGGGCGATTTCACATTTATGGGGACACACTGCTGACGTACAGTTTGCTAATAAGGTTTATGCTGAAGCTTTGGGTTTGGAAAGAGTTCAATTGAGTTGGATGTTGGCAGCTTTGGCTGTGGCGATGCTGGGAAATTATGCGTTGAGTCGGGGTTTGAAATTGGAGTTAAATTGGCCGGTGAAATTGGTGTTAGTACCACTTTGTTTGTATGCGGTTTGGGTGTTAGCTCCCGAGGGCGGTTTGCCTTATATTTATTTTGATTTTTAGGGTATTATAGCAGTTGACAGTTGACAGTTGACAGTTGACAGTTACGTATGAGAATCAAACAGTTTATGAAGTGCGGGCTCTAGAATCTATTCATGAGGTTATTTATGTCTTAATCGATGTGGCGGTTGCTATATTTGATTGCTCCCACATCAGCCAGTAGAGGAGCAATCTCACCCTCCCCATGTAATATCAATTCCGATTGTACCAGAGAGATGATAGTGCGATCGGATAAGCTGTTACGCATTTCAAATAGTATTGTAGGGTGCGTCAGCCCGCAGCATTTCCCTTGGCTTTTGGGGCGATCGAGCTGACGCACCCTACAGGCCTCGTTAGTGATTTAAATGCGTAACAGCTTATAACGATCGACAACAGGGCAAGGGAAGACACGGCAGTGCCGTTTCCCTACCCCAAAATAACCAATCGCCCCCTTTCGAGATGCAACTATCGCCCGATTAATTGTAAGGAAACAGCACTGCCGTCTCGAAAGCTGTGGGTAATATTAATTCCGGTGCCACAGGATTTGAAATGATGTTTCTTTCCACCTACTTAGTCATAAATGGCAGTTTTTCCCCATCCATAAATAGACGACTTTAGTCCTCATTACAAACGAGCTTTATTACGGGAAACTAACCGCACATCGGCATTACTGACAACGCCAGTTTTTTCACTCTGTTCTTTCAATGATGATGGTCATGTGAGCGACTAATGCACCGATCGCACCCACTGCTGCAATCACTGGAAACAAAGTCGCACTGATGACTCCGCCAACTACTCCCACCGTCAGAGGAACTTCTACCAAGATCCGTCCCTCTTCATTTTTGATAATCAGGCGGCGGATACTCCCTTCGTGAATCAGTTCTTTAACTTTAGCAACCAAATCGTTGCCGTTAATCTTCAACTCCTCGACGCTAACTTTTTCCTGAGTATAAACAGGGGTTTCTAGAGGAATCGATTCAAAGTTAACCTGAGTAACTTTTTCGGCAGAAACTTTTCCAGATACAGGGATTGATTCGAGTTCTCTTGCCCCGACCAGTTCTTGTTCGCGATCTGTAGGTGTGTCCATTTTTTGTTCTCCTAATTAGGTAAAAGTATTTTTGTATAGAAGTATTTAGAAATATAACACGCAACTTTTAGTCGATCAATCATTCTTTTGGGTGATATTAAGGCATTTATGCTGAGGTACCTTGATGACCTCAGAAACCGGGTTTCTACGAAGATTTCTGGTAACTCAACGAAAAAAATCGTAGAAACCCGGTTTCTAGCCCCCCATGCGTTAAAGACTGAAACTCTCTCTCCCAGTCTCCAGTCTCTCTCTCCCCTTGTGCCAATACGCTAACTGTCTACCTCTAGCCCTCGCACCGCCCCACCCTTCAAAAACGTCCGATCCAGACAGCCAGAGGATTAGAGGGAGATTCACACTCTCAAAGACTCAGACTCAGCGGATGTATAAGTTGAAATACTGACATTTTACTGAAAGTACGATCGCCCCGCCGTTTATACAGTTAACACATCTAGTTCGGCAAACCGCACATGGAAACAGTCGCTTACTTTCCTCAAATGTCATTTCAATTTAGCTCAGTGCGATCGCCAAACAAAACCAGACCTCCCAAGGTTCCTGCACTCAACATCTTAGAGTTTTTAATGAGAATTGCTTAAAATAAAGGGGAAACAGAAGTAATTATGATCGACATCTTATCGCAACAAAACCAACTTCGTAAAATTGAAGTTGAGAGTGAGGAAAAGTCGGGTAAAATAGAATTCTTTCTTTCTGCTTCCCCTTTATTGCCAGTGTCCGATTTACCAGCGACAGAATTTGAATATCAAGTTGGCGGCAGTTTGCCGGCCAATGCTCCTACCTACGTCACCAGAGCGGCCGATGGCGAACTTTACAACTCATTAAAAGCAGGCGAATTTTGCTACGTTCTCACCGGGCGACAAATGGGAAAATCGAGTCTGCGGGTGCAAACAGCCCGCCGATTGCAAGCAGAAAACACCGCCTGCGGGATTGTTGACATCACAGGAATTGGCACGGCCGAAATAACTCCGGTACAATGGTATGCCGGCTTTACAGCGACTCTCGCCAACAGCTTTAAAATTAAAATCAATGTCAGGAATTGGTGGCGCGATCGAGAACACTTGCCGCCCGTCGTCCGATTAAATGAATTTATCGAACAGGTATTGCTCCCTTCCACCGATCGCAATATCGTGATTTTTATCGACGAAATCGACAGCCTTCTCTCCCTCAACTTCTGCAGCGACGACTTTTTCGCCATGCTGCGCGGCTGCTACAACAAACGCGCCGAAAATCCCGAATACAACCGCCTGACTTTTGCCTTGTTTGGAGTCGCAACTCCTCAAGATTTAATTGCTGACAAAACCAGAACTCCGTTTAATATCGGCCGCGCCATTGAACTCAAAAGATTTGATATTGCCGAAGCCACACCTTTAGCTCATGGATGGACGGAAAAAATAGACAATTCCCGAGAAATTCTCCAAGAAATATTAGCATGGACGGGAGGACAGCCATTTCTCACTCACAAGATTTGTCAATTAACTGCTCAGAAGTTAGCAGCACAAACTAGCAACGACTGCAATAGCACAGCCAACTGTCAATTATTCATTGCTGAATTAGTGCAGTCTAGCGCCCTCGAAAACTGGGAATTTCAAGACGAACCGGAACACCTAAAAACAATTCGCGATCGCCTCCTGAGAAATCCGCAGCGCACCGGGCGTTTGCTGGGACTTTACCAACAAATTTTAGCCGCCGATGCGACTCTCCCGAACCAGACAAAAAAACCAGCAGGGGATTTAAGTTCTCTTACTACCCCAGTCGGCGGGTTAGCTGAAGAAGCTGAAGACAGTTCCGAAAAAAGGGAACTTTTACTGTCAGGTTTGATCGTCAAAGACCAAGGGAAACTGAGAGTTTACAACCCAATTTACGCATCTGTTTTTAACCTAGAATGGATACAGCAAGAATTAGCAAAGCAAAGGCCTTACTCGGAGTCAATCGGCGCTTGGTTCGCATCCAACCATACCGATAATTCCCGCTTGCTGCAAGGCGGATCTCTAGCTGAAGCGTTAACCTGGGCGGCAGACAAAAGTTTGAGCGATCGCGATTATCAATTCCTATCAGCTAGTCAAGAACTCGAAAATCTGGAAGTTCAAAGAGCTTTGGAACTAGAAAAAGCAGCCTCGCAAATATTGGCAGAGGCAAATTTAGTATTGACTCAAGCTCAGCAAAAAGCCAAGCGAACAGTCCAATTGAGTTTGTTTGCACTCGCTGCTATTTCCGCAATCTCTGCCAGCGTCGTAGTGCACGCACAGCGAGTTGCCGTGAGGGCCCAAAATCAAAAAAAACAAGCAATAATTACCCAAATTGAAGCCTTAAACTCCACCGCCGATATTTCCCTAAGCTACGACCAGCTAGGAGCTTTAATCGCAGTAGTCAGCGCGGCGAAAAAATTGCGAGAAATAGAAGTTTCTCCAGCGCTAAAAGCACAGACTGTAAATATACTGCACCAAACTTTAAATGCAGTCCGAGAACGCAATCGTTTCCCTAACGGACACACGGCAAATTTCAGCCCGGATGGTAAGTTAATTGTCAGTGCGGGTGACGATTTTATTGTGAAAGTTTTTCAGCCGAACGGTAAGTTAATTTTGAGTTTACCGGGACACACCGAGTCCATTACTGAGGTTGTTTTTAGTCCAGACAGTCAGTTAATTGCTTCTACAAGTTTTGACAAAACTATCAGAATTTGGCGCAGCGACGGAACTTTGCAGAAAATTTTGAAAGGACATCAAGATTTAGTTTGGAGCGCAAGTTTTAGCCCCAATTCCGAACTAATTGCTACTGCTAGTTCTGATAAAACTATTAAGATTTGGAGTGCAGACGGCGTTTTGCTGCACACTTTACAAGGACATACTAGACCAGTTACATCAGTCAGGTTCAGTCCCGACGGCAATCTGTTAGCTTCTACCAGTCAGGATCGAACTGTCAAACTTTGGAAACGCAGCGGGAAAACACAGTTTCGACTTGAGAAAACTCTTTTAGGACACGGAGATGAAGTGTGGGGCTGCAATTTCTCGCCAGACGGTGAGACTCTAGCCTCGGCGAGTCACGATTGGACGGTGAAACTTTGGAATCCGCGCGGCAAGTTGCTCAAAACTCTAGACGATTCTACAGTAGGTTTGGGCAGTGTCAATTGGAGCAGCGATGGCGGGACGGTTGCAGGGGGGAGCACTGACGGTAATGTGAGACTTTGGCGCCCTGATGGTACTTTGCTGCAAACTTTTAGGGCGCATCAAGCCGATGTCTGGAGTGTTAGTTTTAGTCCCGATCGCACAACTTTAGCATCTGCCGGCAAAGATTCGTCGGTGAAGCTTTGGAGTCTCGATGCTGCTAAAGTGGAAGCTACCGAACTTGACAAATTGCTCGCAGTAGGCTGTCGCTGGCTCGGAGACTACGTGCAATACAATCCGCGTGTTGAGAACGATCGACATTTGTGTGAAAAAACTGACAATTGACTTTTCTTGGCAATTCCCCGAACCCGGAATTGATCTGAATTCTCAAAGGAGGGCGATCGGCTCCCGATTTGTCGCTAGTCTTGTCTTATTGTCCTATAATTTTATGCAAGGGTAATCGCAAATGTAGTGGCCGAGGTCGCGGATGTCGATCGAGCTGAACAAAATTAATGTCACAAAACCTTAAAGGTAGTGATAACTGTTATGTTCCGGTTAGTAGAATCTTGAATAGATAAAATTTAGTAAATAGTCAGGTTTCAAAGGGGCATCTGCTGTTAAATCAATCTAACCTGCAATATCGTTTCGGGTAACATCAGCAAGATTTAAGGCAAAAAAAAATCCTGCTGAATTAACTGAATTCGATAGAGTGGAGTTGATTGCCAAGCTATAAAAGTCTAAAATCCAGTGCAAATATTACGCACGCAATACTCCAGCAGCCAACCGCAACTGCCAATTACCAAAGGAGGGAGCAGTGTATGAAACTGACGGGTTGAGTCCCCAGAAATCGCCGCTTGGTTTGCGATCGACTCTACAGGAATTAACCTTGTACGACTTTCTCCTAGAGTCTGATTGTCCGGGGGACGAAGTTGCTAAAATTTTTCAAGAAAACCCTTTACTTCCAGGCATCATTATCACTCACCAAAGAAAGTTTATTGGGATGATTTCGCGCAGGCGTTTTTTTGAACACATGAGCCGTCCCTACAGTTTGGAGTTATTTTCTCAACAGCCTTTGTTGATACTCTACCGCTTTACTAAAACTGATATCTTGGTTCTCGATCGCAAAACCTCAATTATGACTGCTGTGCGGCAGTCTTTGGAGCGATCGCCCGAACTAATCCACGAACCAATTGTAGTGCAGGTAGAGCCGGACAATTACAAACTTTTAGACGTGCACCAATTGCTGCTTTCTCAGTTGCAAATTCACGAGTTAGCAACCGTGGCGATGCGGGAATCGCAAGCACAATTGAGGCATCAAGCCCAACAGCTAGAACTGGCTCTGCTAGAACTTCAGCGCACTCAAACCCAACTAATTCAAACAGAGAAAATGTCTTCTTTGGGGCAGTTAGTAGCAGGAGTAGCTCACGAAATTAACAATCCAATTGGCTTTATCTACAGCAATTTGCACCACGCTAAAGAGTACACGCAAGGTTTAATGCGGATGCTCGATCTCTACCGGGAGCACTGTCCCGAATCCATCGCAGCAATTGAAGCGGAATCAGAAAAAATCGAACTCGATTATTTGCTGGAAGACTTGCCGAAAGTGTTAAATTCCATGCAGCAAGGTGCAGAAAGGGTGCGCGACATCGTTTTGTCGCTGCGGAATTTTTGTAGGTTAGACGAAGCTCAAATGAAGCAGGTCAACATTCACGACGGTATCAACAACACGATTATGCTTTTGCAAAGCCAGCTTAAAGGGAAACCCGGCCAAGAGGCGATCGCCATTCACAAAGAATACAGCGATTTGCCGCTGGTACAGTGCTATCCCGGACAGCTAAATCAGGTATTTATGAATATTTTAGTTAATGCCATTTACGCTATTATTGAGTGGAACAAACACGAAAATAGCGATGAAAAAAAATATAACAACTCGCAAATAGGCGAGCTAAAAGATTCGCCTGCAAATACTCAATCCTCAATTTATAACTCTACAATCCCGATTTCTGCGATTCGGATTAGCACGGAGTTGATCGAGGGGAAAAAGGTAATAATTAGAATTTCTGACAACGGGCCCGGGATGACAGAAGATGTTCGGAAGCGGTTGTTTGACCCTTTCTTTACTACTAAGCCAGTCGGGAAAGGTACCGGTTTGGGACTGTCGATTAGCTATGAAATTGTTGTCAACCAACACGGCGGCGAGTTGAAGTGCTTTTCGGAACCGGGAAAAGGAACGGAATTTGCGATCGAAATTCCACTTCAACAGTCTTCTCTAGCCCAGATTTTGCCTCGCTTTGCGTGATACAAGAGAAGGAAGATTAGCAACGGATTCGCTCCACGGATGTAACGGATGTAACGGATGTGAGGAAGAAGAAAGAAAATCGATGTGAAGTCGCAATAAAAGTTATGGAATTGGCGGTTGAAACTGCTTAAGAGTCAAACTTTCATTTCTCGCTGCGGACTAAATAAGCTATTATCACGCCTGAAAATTGGGTCTAAAGCCTCCCCGTTTAGGGAGAAATCAAACAAAATGATTCATTGCTCCAATCCTCTTCTATCGATGGAAGAGGTAGCTGTCAACTGTCAACTGCGTCGAGAAAGAGCGGAGTCGTTCGCTTCGATTTAAAGGGTCAACTGTCAACTGATGAAGAACCTTTGCAAACCCACTTCCACAAAGGATGACTCGGCCCCTGTTGGCGAATGTGGCGGACTTGTTTTTCTAAACCCTGTTTTTCCCTCAACGTCAATCCTTCCAGCATATTGCGACTTTGCCAAGGGAAGACTACTAAAGTTATCGCCAAGCACAAAACCAAACCAGTAGTCGGCCACCGGTGAAAATATAAACCGTAGCGTACCGCCGCCCAAGTAAAATTTTCTAACCACAAAGCGATTTCGTCGCGCAAACCCCAAATACTCAAAGAACCGATGCTAAGCCACACCAATATTACAGTTAATCGGCGGCCGTAAACTATTAGTTTGTGGAGCCTTTGGACTTCAATTTGCAAATTTGGGTCATTAGTCATTAGTTATTAGTCATTAGTTATTGGTTATTAGTTATTAGTTATTAGTTATTGGTTATTAGTCAGTCAACAGTCAACAGTCAACAGTTAACAGTTGACAGTCAACTAACTAAACTTCATCTGATGTGTTCATTACTTCTACAGGAACGGGAATAGAGTTGCTGGTGCGACTGCGCCACCAAGCTAGCAGCGTACTAGCAATGAAAATACTCGAATACGCACCAGCAATAAAACCGACAATCAAAGCTAAAGCAAAGTATCTAAGGGTTTCGCCGCCAAACAAAAAGATGGAAAACAGTGTCAGCAGCGTAGCAAAGGTAGTGTTAATTGACCTTCCCAGCGTCTGCATGACAGCATCGTCGATAACTTGATCGATCGACATACCGGGATTTAGCTTGATTATTTCTCGCACGCGATCGTAAATTACCACGGTATCATTAACAGAAAAACCGATAATTGTCAAGAGCGCGACCACAAATAAGCTGTCAACTTCGACTCCTTGAACTAGACCCAAAAACGAGAAAACGCCAACAGTAATCAATACGTCATGAAACAGAGCAACGAAAGCAAAAAAGGCGTAATCTAACTGAAATCGGAATGTCAGATAAATAGTAATACCAGAAAAAGAAAGGAACAAAGCCAACAATCCAGAAGTAAATAATTGTTTACCAAGGGTTGGCCCAACGGTATCAATTTGAGTAGATTGAGGAGCAAAAACGCCTAGTTTCTCGCTCAAAGCTGTTTGCAATTTAGTCCGCTTTTCGACATCCAAAGTTTTGGTTCGCAGCGATATACCCCGCTGTTCTTTGCCGATAACTTGAATGCTGCTACCAGCCAAACCTTGGGTATCAAGGACTTCGCGGACAGTGGCAAGATCGATGGGTTTACTACAGTTTTCTGGTTTCGTGCAGTCGAGTTCAAATTGCAGCCTAGTGCCGCCGATAAAGTCCAAACTCGGCCGCAGTGGTGCGCGGATGTCGGGGCGAGTCCAAGAAATCGCCATCGATACTATACCTGCAAGGATAATAACAAGGGAAATACTCCACCAGATCGATCGTTGTTTGATTACACTGAATTTCATAATTTAACGGGAAGATTGGCAACGGATTCTGTAACGGATTTAACGGATGTAACGGATGGATGGAAGAAGTCAGTCGTTATTAGTTATTGGTAGCAGTTAACAAATAACCAATAATCAATAACCAATAACAACTGTGAACAGTTAACTATTAACAGTTTTGGACAAATTGGGACAGAACCACTGAGGTTTCCGCAGCGCTGGGAAGCCCAACACTACCAAAAGTAGAGTGCGGCTGCAAGTAATAGCTGTAAACATACTCACTACTACACCCAAGCCTAGGGTTACAGCAAAGCCTTTAACTAAACCCGCGCCCAGCCAGAACAAGGCAGCACAAGCAATAACTGTGGTGACGTTTCCGTCTAAAATGCTGGAAAAAGCGCGGTAAAAACCCGATTCGACCGATCGATAAAGCGTCTTTCCCGATCGCAATTCTTCCCGCGTGCGTTCAAAAATCAGCACGTTAGCATCAACAGCCATACCGATGCTGAGGATAAAACCAGCAATTCCCGGCAGAGTTAATGTCACGCCCAACAGCACGAAAGCAGCCCAAGTTAGCAAAGCATAAATTAACAGAGCAATATTGGCGATTACGCCGGGCAGTCGATAGTAGGCAACCATGAAGATCAAGACTAACATTAAGCCGCCAATACCTGCGTTGATACTGCTTTGAATGCTGTCTCGTCCCAAGCTTGCACCGATGGTACGGTTCTCAATAATTTCAACCGGCACTGGTAAAGCACCCCCGCGTAATTGTACTGCTAAATCATTAGCTTCTTGGGTTGTAAAACGACCTTGAATTACGGCATTGCCACCAGTAATTCCGGTTTGGGCAAATTCCACACCAACTACAGGAGAACTGATCATTTTTTCATCTAGAAAGACTCCTAGAGTTCGTCCGGTTCCTGCTAAATTTTTAGTAAGTTCCCCAAATAATTCGCCTCCTTTTGTGTCGAAACGGAGTGCCACATTCCAGTCGTTACCACCAGTGGGTTGAGCTTGAGCATCTTTGAGGTTTTCGCCGCCGAGTCCGCTGGTTTTGTAGAGTTTGGCGATCGCCTCATTGCTTCTTTTCAAAGCCGCCAGATTTTCTTTGATTGCAGCCTCATTTTTGCTGGTTTTCAATTCTGTTTGTTTGGCCAGCAATTCCTGCTGCAACTGCCTCTCAATGGCTAGTTGCGTTTCTGTTCCCGGCAGTTGTTCCCGAAAGTCTAGCTTCGCGGTGCCGCCCAAAACCCGTTCTGCTTGCTGCGGGTCATTTACTCCCGGCAACTGTACTAGAATTTGGTCTTCTCCTACTGTTTGGACTAATGCTTCGGAAACGCCCAAACCGTTAACGCGGTTTTCGACAATCCGCCGCACTCCTTCTAACATTCCCGGGTCAATTTTGGGAATTGTCGGGGTAGTTTTTACCTGAATTGTGAGTTGCGACCCTCCTTGCAAGTCTAATCCCAGCCGCGTCGGAATTGTTACTATTACAGTAATGGCGGCGATGATTAAAACAAAAATTAGGGCTAATATTGAACGTTGTTTTTGCATATTTAATTATTAGTCAGTTGACTGTTGTCAGTTGACTGTTGTCAGTTGACTGTTGTCAGTTGTCAGTTGTCAGTTGGCAGTTAGCAGATTTTAGTTAACAGTCAACAGTCAACAGTTAACAGTTAACAGTCAACAGTCAACAGTCAACAGTTAACAGTTAACAGTCAACAGTCAACAGTTAACAGTCAACCAATAACTATTTATACTCGTAAAGCTACCATTTTTTGGACGGCTTCGATTATTTGGTTGGGCTGGACAATCGTCAGTCTTTCCAAATTGCCGTTGTAAGGTGTGGGAATATCTTGTGAAGACATCCGCAAAACCGGTGCGTCGAGTTCGTCAAAGTAGCGATCGCAAATCGAAGCAATTAGTTCAGCACCAATCCCTCCTGTTTTCATGCACTCTTCGACAATAATTACTTTGTGGGTTTTGCGAATGGATTCGCCGATGGTCTCCATGTCAAGGGGTTTGAGAGAAATTAGGTCAATTACTTCTGGATCGTAACCTTCTTTTACCAGTGCGGGGACGGCTTGCAAGACGTGGTGTCGCATCCGAGAATAGGTCAAAATTGTGACATCTTTGCCCGATCGCACTATTTCAGCTTTATCCAGTGGGACTAAATACTCTGTTTCTGGCAAGTTTTCTTTGAGGTTGTAGAGAAGTACGTGCTCGAAAAACAGCACCGGGTTATCGTCGCGGATGGCTGATTTTAAGAGTCCTTTGGCGTTGTAGGGAGTCGAACAGGCGACTATTTTCAAACCCGGTACTGCTTGGAAATACGCTTCTAACCGCTGGGAGTGTTCGGCGCCGAGTTGTCGGCCCACTCCGCCGGGGCCGCGAATTACCATCGGCATTTTGAAGTTGCCGCCGGATGTGTAGCGCAGCATTCCGGCGTTGTTGGAAATTTGGTTGAAGGCCAGCAACAAAAAGCCCATGTTCATGCCTTCGATGATCGGGCGCAATCCGGTCATTGCTGCGCCTACTGCCATGCCTGTAAAGCTATTTTCGGCGATCGGGGTGTCGAGCACTCTAAGTTCGCCGTATTTGTTGTAGAGGTCTTTGGTGACTTTGTAGGAACCGCCGTATTGACCTACGTCTTCGCCGAGTACAAATACGGCGGAGTCGCGGGCCATTTCTTCGTCTAGCGCCTCGCGGAGGGCGTTGAACAATAAGGTTTCTGCCATAGGAGGTGAATGATTGCAGGAGGGTTAGATTAGAATCTTAACCTTTTGGGGGTATCGATGAGGATGCGATCGAACATTTGGCAGTTAACACTTGAGATTTTGCCAACACATATCATATAATTTGTATTATGTCAATCAATATTGAAGCAAAAATCAGATTAACTTGCGCTGCTCTTCGCAGAAAAACACCATGATCCAGACCAAAACTCAACTCACTCTGGAAGAGTTTCTTAATCTCCCGGAAGGGGAAGGCGATATTACCTACGAATTGATTGATGGTCAAGCATTACCAAAAATGTCACCCAAGAAATTTCATTCTCGACTCACCAGAACCTTCATAAAACTCCTTGAACAGTGGGGTGATGAACGCGGAGAAATTGGTGTAGAATGGGCGGTCAAGTTAACTCGCCAACGGCGAGACTGGGTTCCGGTTAGTCATTGAGTTTGAGTTTCCTTTTGCGGCCTTGCTGATTTGGAGTATGAATTGCCTCCGAAATTTAGTAGGTAATTCATGAATTACCCGGGTAATTCATGAATTGCCCGGGCAATTCATGAATTGCCCCTACTCTAAATTTTAGGGATTGCTATAGCGAGTGAATCATACCTAAATTAAGCAACGCCCCTTTTGCTTGTCGAATATTTAGCTCTCGTTCACAATTACATCTATTATTGTATCTCAGCAAAATGTTTTTGCAATAAATTGTGAATAAATCGATAGCGCCGATCGCCTGTTTTTTGTAGTAATCGGCGATCGACAGCAGAGTCAAGAAAACGCTGGTAATCCCAAGGAATGTAGCCACTTGAGCACAGCATGACGTGCAATACAGAACTTTCTATCGCCGGAATTCCTGGCAACAAAGCACTAATTACCGCAGCAACAGCACCCGCAATCAACCCCCAAATCGACCCAGAGACTATGGTGGCAATCAATCCTAAAATCACCCAAATCAGCCCGCCAATTAGCTTAACTCCAAACTGATACTTGCGCCGCTCTTCGCCTGTTTCCAGCCAACTAGACGGTATGCGATCGAGGTAAAATTCTTGAGTTGCTTCCTGTTCCATATTTTTCGCCAGCCATCCCAGCCAGTGGCGAATTTGTGCCGATCGCAGTTCCTTATTTCTGGGATACTGCTTGACTTGCCCAGTCATTTGGCGGCGAATATAGGCAGTTAGCAGATATTTGCGCTGTTCTTCTGCGGAAGTTATGCGCTTCCAAGATTCGATTAAAATATCCTCATAAGCTAGAGCCATCATGCTCAAAAGTAAGGGAACTTTTGCTAATTTCAACAACTCCGGCTCGTTTTCGATGCTGTACCAAAGTTCGCGGCTTCTGGCTTCCAGCAGATAGTTTTGAATTTGAGTTTCTGTTAAAGGCTTCAACAAAACTGCTGCTTGCAATTTGAATCTAGTTTGGCAGTTCTTGTAAACTTCAAAACTGCTGCAAACAACTAAATGTTTCGGTTTAAATTCACTTTCAATAAACTGATTAATTGCTTGAATGCAGCTATTTTGGCGGTGGGTTTCCACTTCGTCCAAACCGTCGAGGAGAGGTAAGAATTTTTGTTCAGCAAGCCATTTTTTGCCGATCGCCGGAGAGATGCCGTATTTGAACTTAAGTTGAGCAATTAACCAATCGGCGATCGTCTCTGATTCTGCTTTCCACGATCCGAGTTCAAACAACACTGGTATTGGGAAATTAGGATCTTTTTGGGCGCGGGAAACTAATACCAAACCTAATTCTAGCAGCGTTGTGGTTTTGCCCGAGCCGATCGCGCCCAAAATCACCAATTTGCCGCCGGTGCGATCGAACACTTTATCCATGCTAGCTTTGGGAGGAAGCCGAAAACTCGGACGGTTGCCCGCTTTCACTTCCACATCCCAACAGCGGCTAACGCCCAGAGATGGCGAGTCTTGGCTGAGTTTAGCTTGCACAGTAGCGTGCAAAGACTGCGATTTACCTGCTTCCACTTCCCGCTGCACCTCCGAAAGCAGTAGATCGCGAGGCGGTTGTAATTTCAGAGGAATCAATCTTGACATTTTATCTACTCGGCTCAACCTCGCCCTGGATGCTTACCTTACCAGAGTTGGATGAAACTGGCTTACTGAAAGAGTACCATCAGTATAGGCGTCCAGTATATATATGGACTGAATTATTGTGGCAATTGTCGATTCCCTACGGGATAGCTTCGCTTCACGAAGATTGCGGAAAAAATCCTGAATAATCAGTCTAGACTCAGTAGTTTCACTATGAATTAAATAGCCACAGCAACTGGGCAACGGCAATTATCAGTATATATACATAGGAGTTAGTTATGCCATTTACTTCTACTCAAATCATCGTAGTGGGCTTAGCAGGGCTAGCAACGGCTGTCGGAGTGGCTAGTGCAACCATACAATCGCGATCGCCCCAATCGCCCAATTCCCCGGTTGCAGAATCGGTAGCATCTCCCAGAAACCCGATCGAACTGGTGCCGACAACCAGTGGCGAATCCGAACAACCTGAACCTCTGCAAGCAACAATCTCGCCCCCTGCGTCTGAGGAATCTGCATCACAACCTGCTACAACGTCTGTAGTTGAACCACCGCTAATTGCAGGAGTGCCGAAGTCAAAAAATGGGCCCGTGGTTGTCACGCCTCCAAATTCGGGCTGTAGAATCACCCAAGCTGTAGTCAACGATCCGAATCCACCGCTGAATGTGCGATCGCACCCGCGAGTAGACGACAGCAGAATAGTAGGAACAGTCAAAAATAATACCTTTGTGACGATCGTCGAAGAACAAAACGGCTGGTTCCGAATTAAGGATCCTGTTGCTGGTTGGATTGCCAAAAACCGCACCGAAAGCAGTTGTGCCAAAGTCACACAAGAGATTAATTTCTTGTCAGGAGGAGATGAGGCGATCGTTAAAGGTCGAATTATCGGAGGTGGCAGTCACTCTTACAGAATTCGCGCTGCTAAAAATCAAACAATGACAGTTAAGAATCGGAAAGGTGTTTTTCCACTAATTCTGACTCAGAATGGTAAATCTTTGACTGGAGATAACTATACAGGCAATGAAACTGAGTGGACTGGAAAAATGCCTGTTACTGGCAATTACACATTTGAACTAGACTCAAATTTCCGGGGATTTGAATATGAATTTTCGGTAAAGTTGCGATAAATAAGTAGGTTTCTAGCATGATAATTACGCACGGGTTGTCAGAAACCGGGTTTTTACGAGAAGACGCGTTGTGGCGCGCAGATTCGCGAAAAAACCCGGTTTCTTTGTCGGAGTGCATAAGTCCTCAAATCAAGGAATTGCCCCCAGTGACACATCAAGAATCGCGAACTTTTGCCAATCTTCGGAATCAAAGTGCCACCATTCTGTTGTGATACAAAGAAATACCTGTTTTTTCAACGCATCTACCAGAATATGACGATTTTACCGAGAATGGGTCCTGACTCCTTGGTAATCCCTGTGCGCTTTTTTGGTAAAATCATCATAAGGTGTGGGCATTTCTAATTCTTTGCCAGTGCGATCGACTAAAGTTAAATCTACAGCAGCACCGCGATTGTGCCGCGAGCCCCTAGCAGGATTAGCAACATAGTTCGGATCTGGCAAAAATTCCCACATTTGTTTAGTCACAGAAAAAGGCCTGTAGCAATCGTAAACTTTCAAACCCAATCCGATTTTTTCCAAATCAGTTTGAACTAACGCTAATTTTTGAGCAACAGAACTTCTTAAAGCGCATTTTGCGATCGGGTAAAGTTTTCGTTTCAAGAAATTGTTAGTTGTGGCGTAGCGAATATCGAGGCGAATGTTGGGATTGACAGTGCGAATATCAATAAGTCTCGCCCAACTGGGAAGTTGACTCATGAAGATGCTTTCAGGTTCTATCTGAGTTGCTTCTGGTTGGATAATTTGCACTTCTGGCGACTCCGCTGCACTGACAAATGTGGGATGGTGTAGACCGATCGCACATAGCAACATTATCATAAATGCGATCGGATATTTTCCAAAACGATTAAATTTCATAGCTGTTGTGATGGTGAGTGTTAAAAAGTAGATTGAGGTCGTTGTTCTATGCTATAACCAATATTATGATGTCACCGTGACAGCAAGGGGAACTATGAAAACTGCTATTTCACTTCCTGATTTAGTTTTTGAAGAAGCCGAGGAATTGGCTAGTCAGCTAGGGCTATCGCGCAGTGAGCTTTATACAAAAGCATTGCAGGCGTATGTGCGGCGACACAACCGCGATCGAATTTTGAGCAAACTAAATCAAGTCTATTCTGAAGAGTCTTCTGAATTAGATCCTGTCTTGGCAAAGATGCAATTTATGTCTTTAGCCAGTCAGGAATTAGTATGATTGAACCGCGAAGACGCGAAGGATACGAAGGAAGAAGTCAGTCTTGTTACCGACGAAAGCCACAGGTTTATCCAAGGATTCGGTGACTAATATTTCTCAGATTTTTACTATTGATATCAAATCCATTAACACCGAATTATTCATCTCTCTATTCTCTCCCTCTGTGTCCTCTGCGCCCTCTGCGGTTTAATTATATATTACGCAACTGGCACTTTTCGTAAGGTGCGTCAGAATCCCAAACCCTCGATAATTGCTCTAGAACTTCGTCTGACGCACCCTACAAATTGATACTCCTGTAACACGCTTGCCAAATGTTATGTTTTTAAATTCCCAAGCGCTGATACACTAAATCCAAGTGCCTCAATTGGTACTGCGGATCGAAACAATCATCAATTTCCTTGCTCGTCATCTTAGCAGCAACGCGATCGTCCTTAGCAATCAAATTGTAGAAATTGCCTTCAGATTTGTTCCAAGCTTCGTGAGCACAAGATTGCACAATTGTGTATGCGTCTTCGCGACTCGTGCCTTTTTCTACTAAGGCTAGCATCACGCGCTGGCTGAAGATAACTCCGCCGTAGAGATTCATGTTGCGTTTCATGTTTTCGGGATAGACTAGCAGGTGTTTTACTAAGTCTGTGGTTTCCACTAACATGAAGTGGGTGACAGTGGAACTGTCGGGCAAAATCATCCGTTCTACGGAACTGTGAGAAATGTCTCTTTCGTGCCAAAGCGCCACGTTTTCTAAGGCTGCAACGGCGTTGGCGCGGACAATTCTTGCCATTCCGGTGAGTCTTTCCGATCGAATCGGGTTGCGTTTGTGGGGCATGGCGGATGAGCCTTTTTGCCCTTTGGAAAAGAACTCTTCGACTTCCAGAACATCGGTGCGTTGCAGGTTGCGAATTTCGACTGCAAAACGTTCGATCGATGCTGCTAACAGTGCTAAAGTTTGGACGTATTCGGCGTGTCGATCGCGCGAAATGACTTGAGTCGATGCGGTATCGGGTTCGAGTCCGAGGTTTTGACAGGCGATCGCTTCGATTCGCGGGTCAATATTAGCATAGGTGCCGACTGCGCCGGAGATTTTGCCAACTGCGATCGACGATCGCAAATTCACCAATCGGGCGCGGTTGCGAAGGACTTCAGCCAGCCATCCTGCTAGTTTAAAGCCAAAGGTGATGGGTTCGGCGTGAATTCCGTGCGATCGGCCAACCATCACAGTATTGCGGTGTTGTTGGGCCTGATAGCGAATAGCTTGGCTCAAATCTTCGACACGTTCTAACAAGATATTAACGCTGGCGACTAATTGCAGCGCCAAAGCGGTATCGAGCACATCGGAACTGGTTAAGCCGAGGTGAATGTAGCGGCCGGCATCGCCTACATATTCGTTGACATTTGTCAAGAAAGCAATCATGTCATGGCGGACTTCCTCTTCAATTTCGAGGACTCGTTTGGGGTCAAAATTAGCCTTAGCTTTAATTTCTTCGACTGCGGCGGCGGGGATGTAGCCGAGTTCGGCTTGAGCTTCGCAGACAGCAATTTCTACTTGTAGCCAGCTTTTGAGCTTGGCGGTTTCAGTCCAGATGTTGCCCATTTCGGGCAGAGTGTAGCGGTCAATCACGGTGGTCGTTAGGGAATGCGATCTCACCATTGTACATCTGTGTGGGGATGCAAGAGTCACGAAGTCCAGAAACCGGGTTTTTTACGATAATACTTTGTTGTAGCCCGCAGATTTGGTAAAAACCCGGTTTCTGATTCTGAATGCGATATTCTTTACCGATCGCCGATTATAAGTTAAAGCCTATTCAACCGATCGCTTTACCACAATCTTTGTACTGGGTAGCTGTCGAATACAGCATCAATACTTAAGATAGGCATTTGAGTCACAACGGCTTGAGCAATTAAGAGTCGATCGAATGGATCGCGATGAGCATTTGGCAATGTGTCTAATGCAAAAATATGAGCTAGCTCGATCGGCAAAATTTGCAATCCATTAACTTGCTGCTGGCGTTCTATCAATTCAGTCAAGGACACGTTCAGTGTTAACTTCCCAAGCTGAAGCTTAATTTGCATTTCCCAAATACTAACCAAGCTCGTAAATAAAGTATGAGTTGGATCGGTGATAATATTCGTCGCTTGTTGCGATAAGTTTTGGGGAGAGATCGCCAGCCAAATCAAGACGTGGGTATCCAGCAAAATATTCATGCTTCACCCAACCAAAACGCATCAGAAAGTGGCTCGTTAAAATCCTCACTCATCCAGCCCATCCCTTGATGCAGACCCAAAACTCGTTGTTGCCCAGGAGGAGGTTCAGCTTCAACTGAAGTGTTTTCGGGGCTCGATCGCATCTGTCGTTCCAGCAAAAACTCTGCAAAAGTTAACAGAAGCTGCTGATTTTCCGGGAGTAAGTGTTGTAATTTGCCTAGCAAATCTTCCAAAAGTTCGATCGTTTGAGAAGTCATCTTGTTCCCCTCAATGTTGGCGATAATCTCATTTTATCGGAATGTATGCTGTTTCATTTTAACTGAGCGATCGTCCTAATTGTACATCTGCGAGGTATCGGTCTTGAGTCGGGATGGGGAATTTGGGGCGATTCCCTTCGGGATAGCTAGGCTTCACGAACTTTCCCAATATGTGACACATCGTCCGTAGACCGATCGTCCGCAGAGACTGACAATTGGCAGATGAATCGATCAAAACAGAAGATTCTGCGTGCTTTAGGTCATCTGGTAAGGCAACACAGGACAGCGTTGGGAATTTCGCAAGAAGAACTCGGATTGCGGGCTAATTTAGACCGCACCTACATATCTGGAGTCGAACGTGGAGTCCGAAATCCCTCTATCACGGCAATTGCAAGTCTAGCTAGCGGCTTAGGTTTGACAGTTTCCAATCTTCTCGACAATCTAGAAATAGAAGCGGAAAATATAGAGTGAGCAATCAAGATTTAGCAAGCACAATTAAAGCTCAATTAAAACAAGACTCAACCCAATTGAGAGTTTTAAATCTTTTATCAGACCAACAATGGCATTGTCGAGAGTGCGAAGGCAAACAGATAGCATCAGCTCAATATGCTGGCGGCGGGGGGATTCAAGGATTGCAGCGTGGAACAAGGAAGCGGCCGGGTCTTGTTATTCAAACAGAAAAGAGGTACTGTCCAACTTGTCAAGCAACACGCTTGGGCGATTTGTGGACAGGAGAGATCAAATCAGCAAATTCTGCTGCTAACATACCCGGTTCTCTGGTAAAAAGAATTCTCGAAGTTTACTCTTATACAGATGTAATCGAACAGAGAAAACGAGCAGTCCATGAGTTGGTAATTGACCATAGGTTTCCGATGGAACGCTGGGGAGATAATGAACCACCGCACTTGGCATCTATGAGCGAATCTGAAATAAAGCAAAAGTTTCAGTTGCTCAAAAAAGATGATTCAGGCAATCACAATCTTCTAAAATCTCGAAGCTGCGAACGCTGCATCAAAACAGGGAAAAGAGGCACACCTTTTGGAATCAAGTTTTGGTATGAAAAGGGCGAAGACTGGCCTTCCATACATCAGCGCGGTGCTGAATCTGAGGAAGGCTGCACAGGATGTGGCTGGTATGATTTTGAAACTTGGCGAAATGCTCTCAATCAAAAACTAGCTGAATCTGTTCGGGAGGTTTAATCGTAACTAAGCTAGGTTTGTTAAGTGCAATATCAGTCAAATATGGAATAAGTGCAAAACCGATACACTCTGCTAAACGTGGTGGTACGGCATTTCCGATTTGCCACATTGCCTTTTTCATTGAGCCTTCAAAAATAAATGAATCCGGGAAAGTTTGCAATCTAGCCATTTCGCGAGCTGAAATAACGCGGTTGAGATAAGGATGAATATGAGTGCCACCGTGATTTTCTTTAACAGTCATACTGGGTTTTCCCGGATACTGTCGCTTGAAAGCATCGGCGTAGCTTTCATACAAAGAACCACCAGGCGGAACTTTAGCAAGTCTTTCCATGTACTCAACAGAATGACGAGTCCATTCGTGGTTGATTTCTGGGATGGGAGTATACTCTGGTAAATCATCGATTGCTGACTCAATTGCTTTGTATTGTTCTGGCAACAATTGCGATTTTGGATAGGGATTTTGCATCCCAAATCTGTTGGCAATAAAAATAGCTCGCGGCCGGATTTGCGGGACTCCATAGGTTGCTGATTCCAGAACAGCAACGGACATATGGGGATAGCCAATTTCCTGAAAAGCTTCGCAAATTGCCTGTTTAACAGCTCCTTTTTGTATAGTCAATATTCCGGGTACGTTTTCCATGACAACATACCAAGGGCGTATTTCAGAGACTACGCGGACAAACTCTCTAAATAAGCGATTTCGAGGGTCGTTAGGGTCGCGTTTTCCTGCAACTGAGAAGCCTTGACACGGCGGCCCACCTACAACAACATGAACTTGTGGCGAACCAATTTCAGCGAGCAACTTTTGGGGATTTAAGTTTTTGATATCGTCGCACAAGTGATGGCAATCAGGGAAGTTTTTTGTATGAGTTGCCGAGGCGATGGGATTAACTTCAACACTTGCTACTGGTCGCAAACCTGCTTGCAATAAACCTTGTGTCATGCCGCCCGCACCGCAGAAAATATCGACAAATGTATAGTCGGATTTTGGCAGTGACTGAGATTCAATGTCAATGAATATCTTGTAGGGGTCGCAGTCATTTGATTCTAGTTCGCGTTGGATGCGTTCGTAACGCCCTAATTTTGCTTTTTTCTGCTTTTTGGCAGGAATTAATTCTTCTTCGTTTGAGAACAAAGATAGTTGTATTGCTTCCATTTTCTAGTTTTTTACCGCTTTTTATCTGATGTTGCCCACTTGGGGCAGGGTGTAGGGCTCGATCGCGCTTGGAGGTCGGGGAGTGCGATCGTTTTATTGTACCGCTTGACATCAGTCTTGAGTCGGGTTTAGCAACTTGAGATGAGGGAGGCGATACCAACGGTTTGCACTTACAGCACCTGTAGTGTTATATTGAATTGAAAAGCCAAGTATTATGTCCGACCAATACTTACAAACCTTTGCCAGTCATGCTGCACAGGTTTTTCCTGATTGCAGCCTCAACGTGTTGATCAGTAGAGTGAGTAGCTAGAATCAGGGGTTTAAACCCCTGATTCTAGCCGATTGGCTTTCTACTTCCCACAAAAAGATTTCAAAAGAGAGATTTATTATGTCGAGGCAAAAAGCGTCGCCAGAGTCAGTTTTAGTTAAAGAACCAGAAAAAGCATCAATAGACAAATTAGAGCAAATACTCAGCAGAGAATCGGCACAGCCCAAATTAGTCGGAAGTAACGGAGAAGAGATACTGATTCCCGAACGTGTCTACAGCTTTCTGCGTCAAATTGTGCATGGAATGGCATCAGGTCAATCTGTCTCGGTAGAACTTCATAATCCTCAAATGACAACGCAGGAGGCTGCTGAGATACTGAAGGTATCGCGACCCTTTTTAGTCAAGTTATTAAAGGAGGGAGCAATTCCTTATATCGAAGTAGGAAAACATCGGCGCGTCCTTTTTCAAGATGTAATTACCTACAAGGAACAGCGTCAAGTGAAGCGTCGCCAAGGAATGAAGGAATTAAGCCAATTTCTTCAGGAGGAGGGGTTTTACGAAGAAGGGGTATGCGAAATAGCTCAGGAGTAGAATGGAAGCTGTATCTGTTATTGTAGACTCCTGTGTTATTTTCCCCATGCCTCTATGTGATACCATGCTGCGTGCTGCTGAGACTGAGTTGTATATCGTTCATTTTTCACAAGAAATTCTAGATGGTGCTACCCGCAATCTTGTAAAAAATGGAAAAATGACAGATGCCAAAGCTGCACGTTTTCAGACAATGATCAAAAACACCTTTCCTGAAGCAATGGTCGAAGTGCCTTCAAGTTTGGTAGAAGCAATGACGAACCATCCGGGCGATCGTCATGTTTTAGCTGCTGCCATAATAGCAAATGCTAAAATCATTGTTACTGATAATCTTAAACACTTCCCAAAAAAGGCTTTAGATCCCTACGGGATTGAAGCGCAGCACCCGGATGTATTTCTAACTCAGCTTTTTGATAATGATCCAGAATCAATAGTTGAGGTAATTCGGCAACAGGCTGAGGAGCTAAAAAAACCGCCTCTTACTGTTGCCGAACTTATTGACAACTTAGAAAAAAATAATAGAGTTTCAGAATTTGTTAGTAGGGTTCGTTTATACGAATACTCCGATTTGGTAATTGACACTGCGAAAAAAGCATTAACTGTCTTGGGAACTCCAGCAGTAGAAGGGGGTCGATCTTATGAAGGAGATCGATATCGACTCTGGATGAAGGGGCAAACTCTAACAATTACTGCTAAAGATAGCCGTGGCGAAATCCTGCGAGTTCAAAATATGGAAATCACAGGTAATATATCATCAGAAGATGTCAAATTATTCCAAATATTTGCTCAACGTTTAGAACAAGAGCTAGCAACAAATGATGTTGACTAGCAATCAGCTCACTACTGCATCCGATCGATCGTCCGATACTGCACCGCCTCCCCCACATGATTGGTTTTCAAGCTTTCATCCCCCGACAAATCCGCAATTGTTCTCGCCACCTTCAAAATTCGATCGCTAGCCCTAGCCGACAGCCCCAACTTCCGAATCGCCATCTCCAATAAATTCCGAGAAGCATCATCCAACTGACACCATTGGTTAATATGGCTGCTTTGCATCTCCGCATTACACCGCAAGCTAGTTTCAGACTTAAAACGGCCAGTTGCGATCGCCCTTGCGCGCTGTACCCTCAACCGCACCGGTTCCGACTCCTCCCCAGTCGGCTGTCGCGTAATCTCCTCCGGTTTCAAACGATTAACCGCCACTTGTAAATCGATCCGATCCATCAAAGGCCCCGAAAGTTTTGCCCAATATTGTTCCCTTTTTTGCGGCGAACAAGTACACTGTTGAATCGAGTCGCCGTAATAACCGCAAGCGCAAGGATTCGTACTAGCAACTAAAGTGAATTGAGCCGGAAACATCACCGATTGTCTAGTCCGAGAAATCGTCACATAACCATCTTCCAACGGTTGCCGCAAAAACTCCAAAACATCTCGTTTAAACTCAGTTAATTCATCGAGGAAAAGGATGCCGCGATGTGCTAAAGAAATTTCCCCCGGACGCGGAAAACTGCCGCCACCTACCAGAGAAGGGCCGGATGCTGAATGGTGAGGACTGCGAAAAGGTCGATCGCCCACCAAGCTACCCTTATCCTTCAACAACCCAGCCACCGAATGAATTTGAGTCACATCCAAAGCTTCCTCAAAAGTCAGCGGTGGCAAAATACCAGGCAAACGTCTCGCCAGCATCGTCTTACCGCTCCCTGGAGGCCCCACAAAAATCAAATTGTGTCCGCCAGCAGCCGCAATTTCCAAAGCCCGCCGCGCGTGAATTTGCCCCTTCACATCCTTTAAATCTAAACCCGGAATCCGCCGTTTTGCCAATTCTTCTCTACCGTTTACTTTTACTGGCGAATACACATGAGGATTGTTTAAAAAATCAGTAACTGCAAAAATATTCTCAAAACCGTAAACAGATATTCCGTGTACCAAAGCCGCTTCTTGCGCGTTACCAGCGGGTACAATCAATCCTGAAATACCCATTTTGGCAGCAGCAGCGGCGATCGGCAAAACCCCAGCCACAGCCCGCAAAGTCCCATCTAAGGACAGTTCCCCCAAAAACAAATGATCTCCCAAAAGTTCCGCGCTGACTTGTTCCGATGCTGCTAAAATGCCAATGGCGATCGGCAAATCGAAACTCGGCCCTTCCTTCCGCAAATCCGCCGGAGTCAAATTAATCACAATACTCCGCATCGGAAAAGAGTATCCCGAATTTTTCAGCGTCGCCCTCACCCTTTCCTTAGCTTCTTGTACCGCCGAATCGGGCAATCCCACAACCACAATTTTCGGCAATCCTCCCGACACATCCGCCTCAACACCAACCTTTACCGCGTCAACTCCAACAATCGATGCACTCCAAACCCTAGCAAGCATTATTTTTTATCCTTAATTTGCCTGTGGTTGATTCACTATCTATTATGATTAACAATGACTAATGAATATCGGAAGAGGCAAGAAAAACTTTTGCTTGCCTCTTCCTTTCCTCCTCTTCCTTCTCTCCTGCTGGATCTTCCATCTTCCCCCTTCCCGACATCAGTTACATCAGTTACATCAGTTACATCCGTTACATCCGTTACAGAATCCGTTGCCGAACTTCGTTAACACCCATGACAACTCAAGAAACGCTTTTCAGTAAAATCATCCGCAAAGAGATTGCCGCAGACATCGTTTATGAGGACGACTTGGCCCTGGCGTTCAGAGATATCCATCCGCAAGCGCCCGTCCACATCCTCGTCATTCCCAAACAGCCTATCCCCAAATTAGCCGATGCCGAGTCGGGAGACCTTGCTCTCATGGGACACCTACTGCTGACTGTCAAGCGGGTAGCCGAACAACTCGGACTCAGCAATGGCTATCGTGTCGTCATTAATAGCGGCAACGACGGCGGTCAAACTGTAGACCATTTGCACCTTCACATTTTGGGTGGACGACACATGAAATGGCCTCCGGGTTAAAGATTAATTTATCCAGGAATTATGCAACTGGCATATGCGTAGGGTGCGTCAGATCATCCAAACCTGTTGAAATCGAAATAATCAATGTCTGACGCACCCTACAGATAGAGTTTATAGCTAAGTCCTCTATATGTGAATAAATATTAATAATTATCTTTGAAACACTTAATTGAGATATATTTAATTATGAAGGTAAATCAAACATAACAATAGTCAAACAAAACTGCTGAAACAACGTACAGTCAATAAATTCAGATATTTCTACAACTATATTTAAACCGATTTTATTAGTAACAAATCTTGATTTATAGACACAAAATTTTACTAAGATCAAAGAATTGTAAAAGTTTGTAAATTTTCGGAATTATCGGCACTAACCCCTTTGCAAATAGTAGTATGATCGGTGTATCTCGACCATTATCTCCCAATGCAAAAACCAAGCTGAACGGGACGTGTTGCCAGAAAAAATATGGGTCTTAGGAACTAGGACTCCAGCCTGTGGAGGGACGGTAAGACTACTTATCTTTTCGGAGATAAAAGCACATCCCGATGAATCAGGAAGCCAGTGCTGTATGCGGAACATTTCTAGTCTGGTAGTTCACTTAAGCCATCATAAAAATATGACAACAACTGTACAGCGTCGCGAAAGTGGCAACGTTTGGGAACGTTACTGCGAGTGGGTAACTAGCACGGAAAACCGCATTTATGTGGGTTGGTTCGGGACTCTGATGATTCCTACTCTGCTGACCGCCACCATCAGCTATATTATTGCCTTTGTTGCTGCTCCTCCTGTGGATATCGACGGCATCCGCGAACCAGTTGCTGGTTCCTTGATGTACGGCAACAACATCATTACTGGTGCTGTTGTTCCTTCGTCTAATGCGATCGGGCTTCACTTCTATCCCATCTGGGAAGCGGCTTCCCTCGATGAGTGGCTGTATAACGGCGGCCCTTACCAGCTCGTAATTTTCCACTTCCTCATCGGCATTTTTTGCTACATGGGTCGTCAGTGGGAACTGAGCTACCGCTTAGGAATGCGTCCTTGGATCTGCGTAGCCTACTCTGCACCTGTAGCATCTGCTACGGCAGTATTCTTGATTTACCCGATCGGGCAAGGCAGCTTTTCTGACGGAATGCCCCTGGGTATCAGCGGCACATTCAACTTCATGATCGTGTTCCAAGCCGAGCACAACATCCTGATGCACCCCTTCCATATGTTGGGAGTTGCTGGTGTCTTCGGCGGTGCTTTATTCTCTGCCATGCACGGTTCTTTAGTAACATCTTCTTTGGTTCGCGAGACAAGCGAAAGCGAATCGCAAAACTACGGTTACAAATTCGGTCAAGAAGAAGAAACCTACAACATCGTTGCAGCCCACGGCTACTTCGGTCGTTTGATATTTCAATATGCAAGTTTTAACAACAGCCGTTCCTTGCACTTCTTGTTAGGTGCGTGGCCAGTTGTCGGCATCTGGTTTACCGCTTTAGGTATTTCCACGATGGCTTTCAACCTCAACGGTTTCAACTTCAACCAATCAATTATCGACTCTCAAGGTCGCGTCATCAACACTTGGGCTGATGTCATCAACCGTGCCAACTTAGGTATGGAAGTTATGCACGAGCGCAACGCTCACAACTTCCCCCTCGATTTAGCCTCCGGTACTGTCACCCCAGTAGCAATGATTGCTCCTTCCATCAATGGCTAAATTTAGCTTTTGATTCACAAAAAGCGCTCTCTCCAAATGAGGGCGCTTTTTGTTTTGGGAAGCATAATTTAAGAGATTTCCTTGGGTTAAATCTGTTCAATCACATAGACGGCTTATGGCCCAATACGGTTCAGTCAACACTGCTAATTCCCCGGAGATCCCCCTAAATCCCCCTTAAAAAGGGGGACTTTGAGCAACTTCTTGTCCCCCCCTTTTTAAGGGGGGCTAGGGGGGATCTGTCTTATCTGAACCGTATTGGCTTATGGCCGCACTTCCCGATCTGATATATTAATTAAGAATTATTATTTTTGGCAATTATCAAAGTGGCGATATTTAACAGGCTTAAATTTGAAAAACTCGCGGTTGATAAATCTAAAATATCAGGTTGGGCGATCGTACTTTTCAGCGGAATTTCAATGGGATTGACAACAGCACCAGTCAATGCTTGGCCGCTGGCTTGGGTGGCATTAGCTCCCTTGTGGGTTTTGGTTGTTAGTTATCAAAAGCCAAAAATAGAAGAACAAAAACAAAAACAAAAACAAAAATTTCTCTTTCTTCCTGATTTCCTCAACATCCATCCGTTGCCGAACTTGATTCTTCCTGCACTCTGGGGAATTGGCTATCACGGATTAGCTTTATCTTGGATTATGGGAATTCACCCGATGACTTGGTTGGGAGTTCCTTGGTGGCCGAGTTTGGCGATCTCACTTTTTTGCTGGGGCTTCATCACCCTCTGGGGAGCAGCATTAGTAACCGTTTGGGCGTGGCTATTTGCGATCGTAATTCCCAAAATTAGTGGCACAGGCATCTTGCCTGTGACTTCCCCAAAAATTAGTGGCACAGGCATCTTGCCTGTGACTCGCGTTTTAATTGGCACAGCTTTGTGGTGCGTCTTAGAAAGTATTTGGAGTATGGGTTCGCTGTGGTGGACATCTCTATCTTATACACAAAGCCCGCACAATTTAGCAATCTTGCACCTCGGACAACTCTCCGGGCCCAGCGCAGTCACAGCCGCCATTGTAGCAGTAAATGGCTTAATTGCCGAAGCTTGGATCGAAGGAATAAGGAAGAAGTCAACCCCCCCCTACCCCCCCCAAGGGGGGAAAGTCAGAAGGAAGAAGGAAGAAGGAAGAGAACCCTTCGACTTCGCTCAGGGTAAAGATCAGGAAGAAGGAAGTCGGAAGAATTGGATTGCTTATATTTTACCTGCGAGTTTGTGTTTAATTTTGCATATTGCAGGCTGGAGTTTGTACGATCGCCCCTTGATTCAAGAGGCGGGAACATCATTAAAAATAGGTATAATTCAAGGCAATATTCCGAATGAAATTAAGTTTGATTCAGGAGGGTGGCGGCGCGCTTTAGAAGGTTACACGGCTGGGTATAAAGAGTTAGCAGACAGGAAAGTCGATGCTGTGTTACTTCCAGAGACAGCTTTGCCTTTTATCTGGACAAATGAGTATCAGCGTTCTACTCTTTCCTTTTACCAAGCTATTCTGGAACGTGGTGTGGTGGCTTGGGTTGGAGGATTCGGACAGGAAGGGGATAGCATGACTAACAGCTTATTGGCGATCAACAAAACAGGAGAAATTGTCAGCCGCTACGATAAACTCAAGCTAGTGCCTTTAGGCGAATATATCCCTTTTTATGAAATCTTAGGCGGGATTATCGATCGGCTTTCTCCCTTAGATACTCATTTAGTACCCGGCAATTCTAAACAATTGTTTGATACGCCGTTTGGCCGTGCCATTGTGGGGATTTGTTACGATTCGGCGTTTGCGGAAATTTTCCGATATCAGGCGGCAAATGGAGGCGAATTTATGCTTACAGCTTCCAACAATGCCCATTATAAGCCGCCGATGCTGGCTCAACATCACGCTCTCGATGTGATGCGGGCTATTGAGACAGATAGATGGGCGGTTATCGCAACTAATACGGGTTATTCTGCTTTTGTAAATCCTCGCGGTGAGACGGTGTGGAAATCGGGAATTAATACCTATGAAGTCCAAGATGCTACTATTTATCGGCGACAAAGTAAGACTTTATACGTGCGCTGGGGCGATCGGCTGACACCTTTATTATTACTATTTGCTGGATTAATGCGGTTTATTGTTAGAAATTAACCAGTAGGTTATGTCAAATCCGTTACACCGGAATGATATAAACGGAGAATACTGGGCAGTGGGGTGCATCTCACTTTTTCAAGTATCTTCGTAGGGGCGAAGCATTTCGGTAGTAAATCTCTGATTCTCATTAATAAATCATCTGCCGGAATGCTTCGTCTTTGCTAAATAGAGACGCACTCGGTCAGTACCATGTCCCTACTAATTAATCGCAGTAGAGATACGGCAGTGCCGTGTCTTCTATATCATTCTGGCACAGCCGGAATTGATATTATACCTTTACTTATCTTCCACGCGATTATGAACACTAGGAGACAAAGAAATTAAATCTTCGATATTGCGCTGCATAGTAGCACAAATATTATCCAAGGGCAAATCATTAGCATCATGACCAAAAGGATTTTCGATTTCAATACCAATTTCTTCGATCCCAAACAAAGCAAAACTCACTAAAGCTGCTACTGGGGCAGTTCCCCAAGTTAAATCTTTTACCATTTGAAATGGTAGCGCTAGACAATAAAGCAACAATAGCTGTTTTAGGTGAATCGCATAGGCTAAAGGTATAGGAGTTCTCAAAATTCGCTCGCAACTACTCAATGCCTCAACCATATTATTTACCAACTGATTCATAGCCGTCAAACGAGAGATATCAAGGTGATTTTGTTCGTGCTGTATACTCAAATAATCCCCAATCCAAAAAGCAATTTCAAGTGGGGGATTGTTCATTATTTTTAGCCTTTTATACTGATCTGGCAATACGAATGGTTCAATTTCTGGATTGATTGGCTCTTGGCGCAGATGCAATTTCATTGCTATGGCAAAAGCGACTAATAATCGTAAAGCTGACTTTTTTTGAAGTAAATCTTCCGGCTGGTTATCGCTAATAGACACCCATATTTGACGAGCTAAATTGCGAACGGCAATGATTAAAGTTCCCCAACATCTCCTACCTTCCCAAAAGCGATCGTAAGCCGTATTTGTCCGAAAAACTAATAATAATCCGAGGACAATGCTGGGCACGATGCTAGACAAGATTGGCAAAGATACTGGGAAACCCAAAAAGTATAGTAGCGAAACAAAGAACCCAAAACCCGCACACAGCATGACGCGGGGCAAAATAAAGGAAATAATAGACCCTCGGAATTGGAAGGCAACTTGAAACCAGGGCCTTTTTTCTGAAATCATGAACATCTCCTCTTGAGATAAAATTAAGCATCAGGGCTGTACAGGCTGCACAAATACCTGCGATGGTTTTTTTTTGCTTTGCTAGGAGCCTGAAAGTGTAGCATTTCTGCAAACAATCTTTGAATCTTACCTGAAAAACTCATCATTAGGGTGCTTTTTAAATCTAAAATTTGAAATCTCAAATGGGTGCATCTCTATTTTGCAAGGGCGAAGCATTTCGGCAGACAATTTATTAGTGAAAATCAGAGATTTACTGCCGAAATGCTTCGCCCTACGAATATATTTGCAAAAATGAGATTCACCCATCTCAAATTCAATAATTAAGTTACTTATTTCCGGTAATATTAGCTATGTATCTTTAAAACGCAATTTTCCGTGCAAGAGCTACCGACATCTGTACCCCCTCAGTCTCACCGATTGCCGAACCAACGGTGGCAAATTTTTTCGCCTCAACCACAGCAAGCCGAACAGTTTGCCGCAGAAATTGGTTTGTCGTCCTTGCTGGCCCAGGTACTAATTAATCGCGGCATCGATTCTGTTGAAGAAGTGCAAGGGTTTATCGAACCGGAATCTCTGGTTTTGCCCGCACCAATGGATGAGTTTCCCGATTTGGCTGCAAGTGTCAAATTGTTGCGGGAAGCGATTTCGGGCGGACAAAAAATTGCGATTTGTGGCGATTATGATGCTGACGGGATGACGAGCACGGCTTTGTTGCTGCGAGCTCTTAGGGCTCTGGGGGCGAATGTGGATTATGCTATTCCGAGCCGGATGCGGGAAGGTTACGGGATTAACGATCGCATTGTAGAAGAATTTCACTCCGAAGGTGTCGCTCTCATTCTGACGGTTGACAACGGAATTGCAGCCTATGGCCCGGTGGCGAGAGCGCGAGAACTCGGTGTCAAAGTTATTATTACAGACCACCACGACTTGCCGCCAAAACTGCCGCCGGCCGATGCTATTCTCAACCCGAAATTAATTGCGGAATCTTCGCCTTATCGCGGTTTGGCTGGAGTAGGCGTTGCTTATGTTTTGGCGATTAGTTTGGCTCAAGATATGCAGAAAGTTGGCGGGTTGGTGAATCCGCTGCTGGAGTTATTTACTTTGGGAACTATTGCGGATTTAGCGCCTTTGACTGGAGTTAACCGCCGCTGGGTAAAGCGGGGTTTGCGGCTTTTACCTCATTCGCAATTGGCGGGTATTCAGGCTTTGATTCAGGTAGCAGGAGTGCAGCCACAAAGTGCGGAAAGTCCCTTGATTCAAAAATCACAACTCAAGGGCGGGCACGGGGGCACCGCCCCTACAGCGAAAAATTCGTTAAAGCCGGAAGATATTGGTTTTCGGCTGGGGCCTCGGATTAATGCTGTGGGACGGCTGGCTGATCCTCAAATTGTGATCGAGTTGCTGACAACGGACGATCGCGAATTGGCACTCACAAACGCGATGCAGTGCGAGCAAATCAATCAGCGCAGGCAGGAATTATGCCAGGAAATTGAGCAGGAAGCTATTGCTTGGTGTGAGAAAAGCGATCTCGACTTGCAGCAAGAACGAGTTTTAGTTATCGTACAGCCCGGTTGGCACCACGGAGTGATCGGGATTGTGGCTTCTCGGTTGGTGGAACGCTACGGTGTGCCTGTGTTTATTGGTACTTTTGAGGATGAGGCTGTAGGGGCGGTGCCCCCGTGCCCGCCCTCCGGTTTGCCCTCTAAAATTGTGCGGGGTTCGGCGAGGGGAATTCCTGAGTTTAATGTATTTGATGGGCTGAATTTTTGCGCGGATTTATTGACTAAATTTGGCGGACACAAAGCGGCGGGCGGTTTTTCGATGCCGGCTCAGAATCTCGAACAATTTGGGAATCAACTGTCAATTTTTGCCAATCAATGTTTGCAGCCAGAACACCTAAAACCGCTGGTTTCAGTAGACGTGCGAGCGAATTTGGCTGAGATTAATCTCGATCTTTACCGACAAATTGATGCTCTGGAACCTTGCGGGATTGAAAATAAGTCTCCTGTATTTTGGACGGCTGATGTTTGTATAACTGAACAAAAAATTGTTGGTAAAGGAGGTCACGTTAAACTAACTGCAACTCAAGATGGAGAAGTATCGGCTAGTGTGAAGGGAATTGCTTGGCGCTGGGGGGAATATTTTCCTTTGCCTCGGCGGGTTGATATTGCTTACCGATTGCGGGAAAATAGTTTTAATGGCAAGACATCGGTTGAGTTAGAATTGTTGGGGGTTAGGCTGCCGGCAAGTGCTGCTAGTTCGAGACCGCCGGTGTTTGGAAAAGTGGAGTTTGATTATTGCGATCGCGCTTATTCTTGCAGTCTATCTCCCGCAGGGTCGATCGAGGAATTGAGAATTCGCAACTCTCAAGGACAAGTTCTGGTTGTTGCGCCAGGACAAAACATCGGTTTGTTAGGCAATTCCCGCAAGGATGCTAGGGAAGTCGATGTATCTCTACCTTTTTTCGAGAATCTGATTCAAACTGCTAAACACGCCCTCGGTATTTGAGCGCAAAGGTGACGCAGCAGGGAAAATTAGGGAAGATTGGCGATCGAGCGTTGGGAATTTTGGATAATTTAAAACTCAAAACTGCCAACTCTCGATCGCCGCAAGCAGCGTGCTATAATTACAAGTCGCCGCCTTTAGCTGCCAGCAGAAAAATTACGATCGGGCCCGAAAGCACGACTGCTGCGAGTAAAGCTACCTGAACAATGAGTTGGTAGTTGAGATTGCTCGCACCGCTAAAAAGATCGGTTATAAAGTCCATGTGTCCTCCTGACTGTAGTGATTAAGTCTAGATTGTTGAATTAGAAAATCCGCTTCTGATTTTACCGGGCGATCGACCCTATTTTTTAAGGAAGTTTACAAAATTCAACAAAAGTTAAAGAACGATCGACCACCAAGTCACAGGGAACCGGGGACTTGATGCCCCAACACGAGAGAGTGTTGCGAATCTAAAATCTAAAATCTAAAATCGAACAAATTATGGCGAATTGGCGTTGCGTAAAGCAGTGCGGTGCTTGTTGTTACCTAGAACCAACAGAACGCCCTGACCTAGACGAGTATTTATCAACAGACGAATTAGCGCTCTACCTGAGCTTAGTCGGAGAAGACGGTTGGTGTATCAATTTTGACAAACAAAAGCGAGAATGCGGGATTTATGCCGATCGACCGCGCTTTTGTCGGGTAGACTCAAAGGTATTTCAGGAAATGTACGGCATTGAGCCGGCTGACTTGAACGATTTCGCGATCAACTGCTGCATAGAGCACATTGAAGACCTGTATGGCGATCGATCTTTGGAGATGATCCGCTTCAATCAAGAAGTGGGAATTCTCGCATTACCAGACAGCTAACAATCTCCCTGTTTCTCACCGGGAGAGTGTCAAAATAAAAAAATCACGGAAATATCGCGCAGTTGAGTTAAGTCATGAGCAATCGAGAGGGTTTTACAGGCGGATTTATTGCTGGAGCCGCAGTTGGCGGCTTGGTGGGTGCAGTTTTGGGCGCGGTGCTGTCGCGGCGCGCTGCTGAAGCTTTGCTGAGCGATCCTGATGAAGCAAAAACCAGAAAGCTCCGTCAGAGGAAAGTAAGCCACCTCGAAGCCGAAGGGATGGAAGTAGCAAGACTGAGTTTAGAAGATAAAATTGCCCAGCTAAATCAGGCAATAGATGACGTACGGCTGCAACTAGGCGATGTAAACGGGAATGCGTCGGCTCATAACAGCGAGGGTTCGTTGGCGTTAGCGAAGCGATCCGAAGGAAAGCCCGCCCCTACGGGGGCTGCGCCAACGCAGAGGATCGCCCCTGACTCATAAATTGATTGAAGATTTTAGATTAAGCCCCGGCGCATCTAAATTTTACAGTTCTCGATCCCTTCGACGGAGCGCAGTCAAGTTTGATGAAATTCTCGTGGGGTGGGCCGGAGATCCCTCCCGTAAACAGTCGGATGCTGCGACTCTCCCGCTCTTGGCCTCTTATCCACCTATGCTAAACTCAAAGTTAAAGCATCTGTAAACTTTACTCAAACTTCAACCAGAATATATGAGTTATTCCATAGGCCTTTTAGCAACCACGCTGTCCACGTTTCTGCAAATCTATGTAGTCCTAATGATTTTTAGGGTGCTGTTAAGCTGGTTCCCCAATATCAATTGGTACGACCCTCCTTTTTCAATTTTAAGTCAATTAACAGACCCTTATCTGAATCTATTTCGATCGATTATCCCCCCCTTGGGAGGGATTGACTTTTCACCGCTGATTGCATTTTTTGTACTTCAGTTTGGCTCGGAATTTTTGATCGGTCTTTTGAGCAACTTGCAAACAGCTTTTTAGCAAGGTCGGACACGGCAGCAGTGTCCATTAGTGTCAACTTAACGCCAAACTCCTTCAGAGAATACTGTTTGACGATCTCTTGCCAGATACCCCCTAGCCCCCCTGGTTGTAGGGGGGGGACAGGAGTGTTCTCAAAGTCCCCCTACAACCAGGGGGATTTAGGGGGATCTAGACTTAAGTAAAAACGAGATTTATCAAGGCTTTTAAACTTAAGTTGACACGAGGAAAGGCAGTGTCGTGTCCCTACCGCAAAATAATCATGAGTGCTTGCGACAGATGTAACTATCACCCGATTAATCATTGTAGGGAAATGACATTGCCGTGTTCTGACTGTGAGTAATATTAATTCCGATGCTAAGCTGTTCTGCATTTAAACTACACAGTCAAAATTTGATAAAGTTCTTGTGGGGTGGGCCGTATAGCCCGCACAAAAAATACAATTTAGAGGTAGAACAGCTTATCGGATTTGATGTCAGTCTTTTCATCACCTATTATTGAGGACTGAAGTCCTCACTACAACAAACTATTGATGCTGATGTGACTTGAGATTAGCGACGAACTACGCCAGTAAAACCTGTAGCTTTAAATTGCTTAAGCTTCAAAGGTGTTCGTTGATTGGCGGCAACCGAAATTCTGAGCTGAAAATCGCTAATTCCGGGAGGAACTTCTTCTATAGAACCCAAGCGAGTCCGGTTTTGCATGACTGGATTTTCGTCGGCATCATAAATGCGGCCAAAAATATCGGCATTGACAACTAATTTACCGCTGCTATTTTCAGCTTTCCCAGTAATCAAAAAACAGTTAGCTTCCATCGAACTACCGCTGGTGACTGTTCCTTCTGCCATTTCTGCGGGACATTCGCGATAAGAAAGGTCGGAAAGTTTAATCTGCGTTAGAGCCCAAGCAGGTGGAGTGAATGCCAAACTAAAAATTCCGATCAGGCAAGTAGCAAAAAAAAGGCTGATAGCTCGAAATTTCATAAATGGCAGCCAAAGTATATTTTAATTCTCAGCTTAGCGCGAATTCAGGCTCAAATTCCTAGTTATACTAATTCTGAAAACTAGAGCTACTTTTTCCAGAAATGGCATTAGTATAGCCCTAAATGCTGGCGCAAGGCTTGGCGCATCACATCGACTGGGACGGATTCTGTGTCGAGCCAAATTTTTAAGGCGGCTGCTCCCTGTTGAACTAGCATTTCAAGTCCGTCAATAGCTCGCGCCCCTCGAAGCTGTGCATCTTTGAGAAACTGGGTAGGACTCGGGTTGTAAATTAGATCGTAGACGATCGCACCTGCACAAAGGCGATCGAGCGCAGCAGCATCAACCGGCGACTTTTCTCCGTGCGGATACATCCCCACAGGTGTCGTGTTGACTAACAAATCTGCCTGCGAGATTAACATTGACAAATTATCCCAAATATGAACCTGCAAATTGGGAACGGGCATCGGAGAATTGACCCAACTCTGCTGAAATTCCGCTAAATTTTGTGCGCTGCGGCCGACAACGTGAATCTGTGCACATCCCAATTGAGCGCATCCAGCCACAACAGCCCTCGCCGCCCCGCCATTCCCCAAAATTACCGCTACTTTCTGACTCCAGTCGGAACCCCCCGCAGAGCGTGTTTTCAAACCCGGAGATCCCCCTAAATCCCCCTTAAGAAGGGGGACTTTGAGTAAATTCTCCCCCCTTGTTAAGGGGGGCTGGGGGGGATCTGAATCTGATTGGAAATTGTGAAAACCCCCCGTTTGCAACGGTGCGAGAAAGCCTTCAACGTCAGTATTTGTGCCACACCAACCTTTGTCAGTCAGGTATACGGTATTGACTGCGCCGATCGCCCGAGCAATAGGAGAAACTTCCGACAGCAGCGGTAAGATTGCTTGTTTATGCGGAATCGTGATGCTAAATCCCCGAACGCCGATCGCCCCAAAGCCTGCAAGAGCAACTTCTAAATCCTCTGGTTTTACTGGAAATGCTAGGTAAACAAAATCGACGCCTAAATGGGAAATAGCAGCATTGTGCATCGCCGGTGACAGAGAATGTGCGATCGGATGACCGATTACTCCCAATATTTTAGTAGTGCCTTTAATCATTTTTGTTTGTTGACTGTTGACTGTTGACTGTTGACTGTTAACAGTTAACAGTTAACAGTCAACAGTTGTCAAAAACTCTTTGGCGTCAGCCAAAATCGGATTGACATCAAACCAGTAATCCTCGCCGTAACGGTATTCAAACACCCAGAGACTGCGGAGCAAAATTTGGTATTTAGTTTCCCCGCTGACAGTTTTGGTAGCGAATACTTCGCGTAACAAATTCCACTCATCCGGTTCTATAGCCAAACTAAGCTGGTGGCGGCGCTGGACAATCACATTTTCCAAAGTTTCCCTCAGCAGAGGAGGGTCTTGTTTTTGCAGACAACTATACAGCAGTTGGAGCAAATTGCGAACATGACCGCCGCTGACTCGACACAGGCGATCGAGAGTTTCCGCAGAATCAAAAATTTTCCCAACCAAAGTATAGCGCCGCTCCGGTTCCACCGTCGGAAAAGCGCGCGCCAGAACCATCTGGCGCAGCAGTTCGATACCGAGAGAGCACTCAGAACCGTCGCTAAACTGCACCGGTACCATCGGCAAAACCTTGGGATCTACGCCAAAGCGATTGGTCAACTGGCCCAAATCGTTAGAGAAAATCAGCACCAAAGGAATTGTATACACGACGTGGCAATTCAGTCTTGCCAACTGCTCGCCGCGATCGACAAACAGATACTCCGGCTGAAGCCGCCCCGTTGGTTTCGCGCACAGGTGTATGCGATCGAGATTGTCGATAATTACCACAAGTCCTTGTTTACCTTGGCGTTTCAGTTCTTGATTAGCCGGTTCCAGTAACTCCTTATTGAGCGCATCTAAAATGACATTAGTTCGCGGCTCCAAATATTGCCTCAACTCCGATCGCAGATTCGGAGCATCTTTCGCTTTAGCAGTAATTTTGCCAATTCCCAAAGCCAGAGAAAATTCTCCCTCCGTGCTGGCATTTATTTCCCCCAAACCGGGGACATTAGCTTCAGCCCTCAAATCTATTTGAGTTTGAAAAACATCAGCAACCCCTTTGAGCAAAGCTTTAAAACCCGTAGGTTGCAGCTTAATTTTAATTTTCTCAATGCTTTCGCTCACCTGACGCGCAACGCTCAATAAAATGTCAGTGATATCGACATCGGCCATGTCTAAGTCTTTACTCGACTCAAAGTAAACCACATGAAATCCTTGCTCCTGCAATTGTGCTTGCAGCCGCAGCAATTCTGTAGATTTTCCAGAGCCGATATGACCTGTAAATAATTGACAAGTAGGCACATCTGGCGAGAGACGGCTGATGGTTCGTTCCAATTGTTCGACAATTGTACCGCCTCTGACTGAGGAGAAATCGATATAGTATTGTCGGTCTTCTTTATTTGCTACTGCCAGGGTGTAGCTGGGATTGCAGGCTTTATAAAATTTTTGTAAATCTAATTGTTCTTCCATACCCTGTCCACTCAAAACTACATTATGCCTTAATATTTTAAATGACGAAGATTTAGGATTAATGTTCTCATAAAAAAGTAACTATTTGAGTGCGGTTAACCGAATACAAAAAGGGTGAGTTTAAGTTAGATACACTCAAATCCCCGACTTTTCTGAGAAGTCAGGGATCTAATAGAAAAGCATTTTACGTTGAATGAGACCGACTTACTTATTCTGGATCAATTCTACCATTTTTTCACCTACACCTGCTGCGGAAGCTGGATTTTGACCTGTCACCAGCCGATCGCACTCAACAACACAGACTTGAAAATTAGCAACCTTGGTAAAATTAGCCCCGCGCTCGATTAACTTCGCCTCCAGCAAAAACGGTACGATATCAGTCAATCCCACAGCCGCTTCCTCTTCATTAGTAAAAGCAGCCACAGTCTTATTAGCAACCAGATATGCACCATCCGACAACTTAAGATTAACTAACGCCGCAGGCCCGTGACAGACAGCACCCACAACGCCACCTGCTTCATAAATAGCAGCAGCAATCGCAGCAAGTTCCTGGTTATCAGCAAAATCCCACATTGTCCCGTGTCCCCCAGCGTAGAAAATAGCCCCATATTCTGCGGGGTCAATTTGTGCAGGATTCAGAGTATTTTCGACTCGCGCTACTTGTTCGGAATCGTCTAAAAAAGCCTTATTTAGCGGATCTTCTAAATCAACCCCAACCATCGGAGCTTTGCCACCTTTTGGACTCACAAAATCTACAGTTAATCCCGCCTTAGTAAATGCGTCCAATGGATGCGTCACTTCTGGGAGATAAAAACCCGTTTCTTTACCAGTGTCGCCCAGAGTATCGTGGCTAGTTAAAACAATCAGAACTTTTTGGCTAGTCATAATTTATGCCTTTTGCGGGTGTCTTTGTGGCTGTTGTTTTTATCCTAGGTCGAATTCATCTAAAATACAAATTATAAAAGTTTTATGTAGGATCGGGCTGGCTTTTCGGAAATCTGAAAGACAGTTGCCAAAAATCAAACGGATGTTAGAATTGTATCAGTTTTAATAATTCTAAATCGCCCGATCGCCAATAATCTCAAGTAGGCGCTCGGATTCACTGCGAACTTCCGATCCTACCCCTAAAAGTAGAGAATCAATTACTTTCCGATCGCATAAATCGACATAATCATCATCGAGTTGACAAAGTTCAATAGCCGCCAGCAAACCAGCCAGTCGCTCCTCATCAGAAGTACCTAGAACCATTCTATTAATGGAAGTGAGCAAAACGCGATCCGGCGGTGAAATAGTTTCTACAAGTTCAACGGCTGTCTGTCGCACGATCGAATGCCTGTCTCCCAGACACAAAAACATCCACTCTAATAATACTTCGTCACCGTACCGAAATTGCTGATCTCGTAGCTTCCCTAATACTTCCAGGGCGATCGCCCTTACATCCCATTCCTTGTCAGCAAGCAAGCAACCCAGTAGAGGAGCAGCAACGGGATTATCTAACTCTCCCAATTTTACAGTAGCATTGTATCTAACATCATTGCGTTCTGAGAGTGTATCAGCAGCAGCCTTTTCCACTTCCGAAGGCCATTTCATAAAATATGGGAGAGAGTGTGCCAAGATTAAATTATCATCCCAGAAACTATTTTGTTTTATTTATCTAAAATTTCTTTACCAGAAAACCTTCCTAAATCTATTGCCAAATTATTCAAATCATTGATTGACAAAACCTTTTCTATCTTTTTTGATTTAAAGTTAATTGAAATTTTATAAAAATTATCTTTGTTTAGAGGTATATTAAACGAGCCATCCCTATTTGCTTTGGCTAATCCAATAATACTATCCTTACTATTCTTAACGACGATTTCTGCTCCTCCTGCACCAAAAAGATTAGTGACATAAGGGCCGTTAGGTACTTCTTTAATATATTTCATACCTAATTTTTCAACTACCTCTTTCTTTAAATCACAAGTAAAAACAATTTTACCCGTTAATTTTACATTATTTGATGCAACATTTGTTGAATAGGAAGAGAACGTTAAAGTTGAATTAGAAGTATTTACAAAATTGGGAATATTTGTTGAGTTTGCTATATTAGAATGTTCGGGAGTATTTTGTGTTTTATTAGAATTTCCATATCCACTTAAAGCACAAACTAACAAGCTAGATCCAAGCATTAATAAAAACTTTGTGTACATAATATTTTGAGTCAACGTGCGAGACAAAATCTATTATACCACAGCCGACGCTATAGCAACAAAATCGCAATCATTCTCATCTGTGATCGCTATCACTGCATCGGCATCCTAATTATGAACACAAGTATAGGCAAATCCAATTACTACTGTTTTGAATATGTCTAAAACTTGATTAATATGAGTTCGTTTATACTTTCTGATCAGTCCAGCCATAGTTGTTCATTCCCATTCGACTTTTATGATCCTTGAGGAACTCTTGAAAATGTGAAAACTTCTTAAGTTTCACAGGCTAATCAATCAAATTACCCTCTTTGTCAATAGTGTGCGAGTGCCAACCATTTCTCACCCTTGCCAGCCCGTTAGAAAATTTTTCAGCCTCGTCAAACTGCGGTTCGATAACTATCTCACCATTCTGATCCATGTAGCCCCACTTATTATTTATCATGACAGGGGCGAATCCTTCGCCGAAGTCTAAACCCCCGTCTAAGAACTTTTTATTGATTGGATTACCTTCTTTATTGATATAACCAAAAGTTTTATCACCTCTTACCCTTGCTAGCCCTTCACAAAATTTGCCACCCCATAAATAGTAAGGTTGGATAACTATTTTGCCTGTTTGATCGATATAACCAACATGATAACCTAGCCCAACTCTTGCCAGCCCTTCGGAAAATTTTTGCGCTGAATTAAATTGAGCCTGAATTACTACCTCACCTGTCCGAGTTTCATAGCCCCACTTACCAGATTTCTGAAATGGTACTGGTAAATTATCCAGGGGTTCTAATTCTGCTGTAGTCGGTTTTAAGGCGTTTAATGCTTCAGTTGCATCTCTGTAGCGGTCGCGGAAATCAACCCGTACCATTTTGGCCAAAATATCCGCTAACCATTTGCTGACATTGGCCGCATCAGGCAAGATAAATTCTAAATTATTATCTATGCTAATTTTATCAACTGCTAACCCTGTTAGAGCTTGGATTGCTATTAGTCCTACAGCATAGATATCGCTTGCAAACTGTGGATTGCCCTGAGATTGTTCCCTTGGCATATAAGGCAGAGTACCACTCTTAATTGTGCTGGAGATATTTGCCCCAGAAATCTCTTCTTTAGCAGCACCAAAGTCAACTATAATTCGCTTATTATCTGAATATCGTCGCATAATGTTGCTGGGCTTGATATCTCTATGAATTACACCCTCATGATGTACATAAGCCAGCACTTCCAGCACCCCTTGTAACAGTTCGATCACGTCATGCTCACTCCAAGGTTCACCAGAAGTGATTTCGTTGGTCAGGTCATGTCCATCAATATACTCCTGAACAATATAAAAGTCTCCATTTTCCTCAAAATGATCGATATACTTGGGAGTTTGGTCATGCTCCTTACCAAGCCTTATTAAAATTTCAGCACCAAGCCTTATTAAAATTTCAGCTTGATGCTTAAAACTGCCACCCCTATCTGAATCGTCTTTTCCATTAGGTTTTAGCACTTTAACAACGCATTTCTGACGATCCGACAAATCGTGTGGGTATTCGGCTAGATAAGTTTCGCCAAAACCACCCGAAACTAATTTTTCTTTAAGGAGATAGCGTTGTTGCAGTATTGTACCGATCATTTTTTTAACCTTACCAGTCAGTTTTTCTTAACCACAAACTATTATAGCAAACACTTAAAGATTTTGGTAGTAAGAGGCGATATCCAGTCTCTTACTACAAAATCACAATCCTCCGCGACCTCGATCGCCCAAAGTGAATATCCTATAAAAAAAGGGCTAGTAACTACACCAGCCCTTCTACTAAATTTAGACGTTAAATTAGCACTAATCTAACATCTAAAACCTCAAATCAATCTAGCTTCTATCAGTAACAGCCGCAGGCTCAAAACTCGGAACCACAACATCAGAATTCTGCTTAGTCAACTGGTTGTACAGCCTTTCAGTATTCGGGAAATTAGCAGCCGGTAAAGTCGGGAAGCGACGATAAGGAACAGTATCCTCACCAAAAGCCTCAGCATATTCAACAGTCAGCAACATCGCGTTGATAAAGCCCTTAATCCCTTTACTTGCCAAGATTTGGTTATAAGTCCGAATCTCCGCTTGATTGAGAGGAGCACGGCCCAAGAAGTGCTTCGTTCCCAACTCAATCACCTTAGTATTTGGATAAGGTGCATAGAACTGTTTCACGTACAGCGGCGAACAACCTAAAGCTTCAATGAACTCCTTGAGATTGATTTCATTGTTGCCAAGTTTGCTTTCCAGCGCCGTGAATTCATTCTTCACATAGGCATTGATGTCACGCTCAAAAACTTGACGGTAAGCAGCTTGAATTAAAGTTTTCAAAGCTACCTTGTCAGAAGTTGTTGTCAGCTTGAACACCTTAGTTTGTTCGCGGCGCTTGCTGACACCTTGAGCAAGGCGAGTTTGCAACTGCATATCTCCAGCATCGCCCGCAGCGCCGAGTTCGATAAACCGAGGAGTTTCAGGAGTCGGCTCAACATTAGCCTTCTTCTCACCAAAAGAGCCCGATCGCATCGTCCGCATCGACAAACCAGCCGGAGTCAGATAGCGCTCATAGGGCACAGTATCTTCCCCAAAAGCTTCGTTGTACTCCAGACTGTCCATCATTTCATCAACAAGTGCGTAGAAACCCTTCTTGGCGCAAATGTCAAAGTAAGCATTCATTTCCTGACGGCCATAGGTAGGGCGGCCCAGGAGTCGGCGGTGAATATACTCGATCGCCTTACAAACGTAAAACTTACTCCAGTACATATTGCGGAACACATCCGACTTCGCCAACATCCGAATAAACTCACGCATCGGAATATCGCCGTTTTCCAGCTTAATTTCCGCCACCTTTTGGCGTTGGCCATCAAACACATCGCGACCAAACACTTGCAGATAAGCAGCCCGAATCACCGCTTGAGTCGAACTTTCGGTAAATTTGACACTAGAAGCACTACTGTAGCTGCTCGTACCTACAGAAGCAGCGCGGCCTGTAGCTTTTTTGGGAGATATATAGCCACCAGGCAACTGGTCTAGTTTAAAGACTTTGGGGCCAAGAGAACCAGGAGCCTTACCACGAGCCGCCGGATTGCTCAATTGATTATCAATCCCCGCACCTTGACGAATCAAGATCCGGCGAGTGTCCTTACCAAAGGGAGCTGGACGGTTCCTAGGGTTACGAGTTTCTTTCGGGAAAATCGCCCCGAATTGAATTTCCAGCGGATCATTACCAATACCGTAAACGTGCTGGTCTGGCAGAGGCTGAGTGTAGCCAGCGAACAAGGTGATGAACTGAGGAACCTTGCGGAAAGGAGCGCTGAAATTGAACAAATCAATTTGCGGGCCCCAGTTGCGGCATTCCTGAGCTTCTTGGCCCAAACCACGCAGGTAAGGCACCGTTTCTTCACCGAAGTAATCGGCATATTCCTGGGAATAGACCATCGCGTCTACAAGGGCTGCTAGGCCGCCTTTCGTGACGATCGCAAAATACTTGCTAAACTCCTCCCGCGAGCTCAAACCACGGCCAAGGAAGTGACGAGCAGCCAATTCTACAGCACGGCTGTTGACAAACGGCTCGAAAAATTGCTGACGATACAGAGGAGATTTGCCAAGGCGACGAATAAACTCTTTCATCGAGATTTCGCCATTTTTGACCTTGGATTCCAAGTCAGAAATGCTTTGGCTGTAAGCGCGGGTAATGTCGCGCTCAAAAACTTGGCGGTAAGCTGCTTTGATTACTTCAATCTTTTCAGCCGAAGACAGACCGGTCTTCATGACGAATTTCGCCCGATTTTCCGCTGCGTTGAAGTAGATTTGAGGCAGTTGCAGCCCTTGCTGGTCATTGGTTTCGCGCTGACGCACCTTCGGTGAAGGTGTGGGAGCTTTGAATTCGGTAATTGCTACGTCAAAATACTGTCCGACGATCGCAGCAGCCTCTGCATTGTTTTTGAAATAGCCCAAAGATGCGGCTTTCATTTCCTGCATTGCCACAATTGTCGCCGCCGACGAGCAAGCATTTTCGATAATTTCGCGCAAGCCGCGCACGTTGACCGAAATAATGTTCGGGTCGCCAGCTACGATCGCATATGTGATATAACGCAAAAACCAGCTCAAGTCGCGCAGGGATTTGGTCATATTTCCCGGGCCGTAGCGCGAGACATTGATCGGTTGAAATCCTGCGGGGATTGGGGCATTGCCATTACCGCCGTTGCTCGAAAACAGGTTTCCCAAATTTGCCAAACCCAAGAATCCAGCGATGCCGCCCCCTCCGCCGTTGCCGCCCCCGCCGCCACCGCCGCCTGCGCGGCCTTCAACGTAGGTGACAGTTCCCAGTTTCATGCCTTCAGCGACATCTGCTGAACCGCCGCCACGAGTCGCACCAGCCATCGCCATCACAGGTTCTGCTGGTCTTTCCAGGAATGCCAGCGGAGAACCGCCGGTAAAAATCCGGTTGGCTGCGCGAGAGACAATCAGTTCCGAGTTTTGGGTCAACGTCGCAGAGATATCGATCCGCATAGCACCGGAACTGAAATAAGTTGCCAGTTCGCTAAGTTCGCCCCGCTGTAGAAAGCGGTCTTGCTGTTCTGCTTGCGAAATTGTTGCGACCGGTACAGTTTGATATAGTTGCGGACGTGCAACTGAGCTTCCACCACTTGCTTTTACACTCATTAGACTCTTTCGCTCCCTATCTAAAATCGTTGCAGCATTTACCCAGACTAACCCTGCCTTCTGATGCAGGTAAAATTAGGTATTTTTGCTTTGTTTACTTTTTGCCTTTCCCTATGACCAGGTTCGAGCGGCTTACTTTCTTAGATTAAAATGTTTTGGTTTCATCTTGCCTCCTGCCGGGAAATGTCCGATCCAAACGCCAGCAAGGGGACACAGCCCTACAGCGGTGGAAGGAAAGGTGAGGCAGCACAGATACCTTTCTACGATCGCATCAGGTGCGGTCAATTAAGCTACAAAAAAAAATCAAAAATTTTCTTTGACTCTTGTTTTTGCCCGTTACCTTCTGCTTTCGGACGCCCCCGCCTGACCAGAAAGCTCAGCGGTGGGTTATTGACAGTTCTAATTTGTTAAAAAGTCTGCCGACATTTATTGTATAGATTTAAGAGAGCTTATATGAGAAAAAATGATACGTTTTATTACGACGTAGCTGTCAGCCGTCAGTTGTCAGTCAGATCCGATCGCAGAACCTAACTCAAAACTCAAAAGAATTCCTTAACCTATGGAAATTTCACCCGATATCAGCGCCGCAGTTCGCCGACTTTACGATACTTTCCCTTTTCCCCCCGATCCTTTGTCGGACGAACCACCGCCCGGGTATAACTGGCGGTGGAGTTGGCCGGATGCTTACAATTTTTGCACGGGCCAAAAGCCGCAAAAACTGGATGTTCGGATTTTGGATGCTGGCTGCGGCACGGGTTCGAGTACGGATTATTTGATTCACCTCAATCCTGAAGCGTCGGTAACGGCGATCGACCTTAGTTCCGGTGCTTTGAAGGTAGCACAAGAACGCTGTCGGCGATCGGGCGCGCGAGAAGCAGATTTTCGTCACCTCAGCCTGTACGATGCGGATCAGTTGGAAGGCGAGTTCGATTTGATCAACTGCGTGGGCGTGCTGCACCATTTGCCCGATCCGATTCGGGGCATTCAATCTCTGGCGGCGAAGTTGGCTCCTGGTGGCTTGATGCACATTTTTGTGTATGCTGAATTGGGCCGTTGGGAAATTCAATTGATGCAAAGGGCGATCGCGCTTCTGCAAGGAACTCAAAAAGGCGACTATCCCGATGGTGTGAAAGTAGGTCGTCAAATCTTCACTTCCTTACCAGAAAACAACCGCCTTGTCAAGTATGAAAAACAGCGTTGGGCCGGAGAAAATCAGCGGGACGAATGTTTTGCTGATATGTACGTTCACCCGCAGGAAATTGACTACAATATTGAGACTTTGTTTGAGTTGATTGACGCTTCGGGATTGGAATTTATCGGTTTCTCAAATCCGGGATATTGGCAGTTAGAAAGACTTTTAGGTAAAGCACCGGAATTGATCGAAAGAGCTCAGGGTTTGACGGAACGAGAGCTTTATAGATTAATTGAATTATTGGATACGGAAATCACTCATTACGAGTTTTTCTTGGGTAAAAAGCCTGTTAATAAGATTGATTGGTCGGACGACAAGGCACTTTTGGCTGCCATTCCAGAGTTGAGTGTTTGTATGCACGGTTGGCCGAGTCAACAAGTGTTTGATTGCAACTATCAATTGGTCAATTTGTCAAGTGCTGAGTTTGAGTTTCTGCAAGGTTGTGCACCCCCCCCAGCCCCCCCTTGCCAAGGGGGGGAGCAAGAGGTACAGAAAACTGTGGGAGAGATTTTGGTGGATGTGGAGATGGGATTGGATGAAGTGCGATCGATCTTATCAAAACAGCTAATTTTGCTAACACCGAGTTGAGTCGTAGTCGTAGGGTGCGTCAGTCGCCGTTATTTTCGCTAAAAATCGAGAATCTACGAACTGACGCACCCTACAAGTTTCAGCCGTAGGGTGCGTCAGTCGCCGTTATTTTCGGTAAAAATCGACAATCTACGAACTGACGCACCCTACTTGAACTGATGAATCTGTACCAGTTCCAAGTTTTTGTAGAGTATGACACTTTCCGTAAATAGATAGGTGTTAAATTTGGGGCATCAATTGACAATTGCCCATGTTGGATAACCGTGCTCTGGCTGGGCGGTATTTTCTAGTTTGTTCTTTTTGATATTTGCTAAGCTTTATAAGTTGATTTTTGTAATAATAATATGGCAGCGCCAAAAAGCCCTAGCTCTGGAGCATTCAATAACACTTTTTCAAAAATAAGTGAATGCTACATTTGTAATAAAAATATTGTTCCTAAAGAGATATATAATGAGCATATTATATTAAATTCATTAGGTGGAAGGTTAAAGTCTAAATCTTTAATATGCAGACAATGTGCCAGTAAGTTAGATAAGATTGACGCAGCATTATCACGGTCACTAAACTCGTTTGGTCTTTTATTGAATATTCCGCGAGATAGAGGCACTAACCCTCCCATTCCAGCGACTAGAACTGACACCGGTGAACGTATTTCTCTTGATTCAGGTGGGAAGCCAGTTGTTATTAAACCGATTATTACAGATAAGTTAGCTGATAAGGAGCAACCTTCTCTTTACATTTCTGCTAAAGACAAACCGCAGATGAGAGAAATCCTAACAGGATTGAAGCGCAAATATCCTTTATTAAATGTTGAAGAATTAGTAAACAGTGCAGTTGCTCGACAGGAGGATATTCCTCCTGTAATTATTAATCTATCATTTGGTGAGGAAGAATTCCGCTCTGTTTGTAAAATGGCAATTAATTTTTATATGTATCATGACGGAGAGCGCGATCTAATTTCTCATTTAATTCCCTACATCAAAGATGGATGTGAGAATCAGTATGTTGGCTATTATTATCCTGATGAGTTGATAGCAGCATCTAACTCAAGTGAATCATTTATTCATACTTTATATATCGAAGGAAATCCACAGGAAAAAAATTTATATGGATACATAGAACTTTATAGCGCATTCAGACTAATAATTTTACTTTCTGATTCGTATGAGGGAGATTTTTTTCAACAAGTTTATAGCTTTAATGTCCTTAGTAGAGAAGAAATGGAAAAAGAAATAAATATCAATGTTTCTAGAAAAGAAATATTGAATTTAGTAAATAATCCTGAACCACCACTTAAAAAAATTGAGAGTGCTATCAAGATTTTGGTGGATGCTATCAAATTAAACCAGATAAATAAAGCGATAAATAAAGACATAGAAGATTTTTCTCAAAATATTCCAGAGGGGACAATTGTTGATGGAAAAATGTTGCAGGAATTATTTTCAAAGTTGAAGTTGAGTAAGACAATTTTCCCCGCCTAAGCCCTGTAACCCTTGTAGATAAATCAAATTGTGAGTATACATCCACCTAAAACTTGACATCTATATATAAAAATGGTTAGATAGAATGTCAGCCATTTAAGATACTGTAAATGAGTAAAGTTAAAGACAGTTGGGCAACGTTAGGATATTTGATAGCAATGGGTGCAATACCTAATTTACTCTTCAACCCTTACATAAACCATATATGGAAGCCACCAGCTCCTAAACCAGATGAGAATTGTAAAACCAGCGACACCACACAAGCCTGTATAGTCACATTTAAAAGTTTTGAAAAACATCCTAAAGGAGGATGGATTATGTATGTGGAAGGTAAAGAACCATACCAAATATTTACACAAGGTTTACCAAAAAACCAAGTAGGAAAAAAACTAAAAATAGGGGTAGAGGAAAAAACAGTACACTATGTAGAAAAATGGTGGGTGTTAAAATATTGGTATACAAGAGATGAATTTGAAAATAAAATTAGAAAGTAAAATTTTGTTTTACCTTCTAATCCTAAAATTTAAAGTGTATGTTCAGATAGATTAAACCTACACTTTAATTTGTATGTTCAGTTGGTTGAAATCCACATCCTTCACATAATGTTTTCAGAATATAATCATAACCTTCCTCACCAGGTATAAAGGTAATCTTATTGCCATGAGTATAGACTTCTAAATGCCACTTATCCTTTGGTAATGTACGATCGTTACTACCTTTGATAGGTACGTGTTTCCAACCTATTACCTGATCGAGGTCTAGACCAAAATTTGCGTTGTACCGTATTTTGTTAGCCATATAGTTATTCCAAAAAATACAAACATCTCCTATTATACCACATCAACTATTTATGTAGTAAATCAATACAAAAAGCTAACGCGATCACTCAGATCATGGCAACCGCGCTGTCACCGCTCTCTGTGTGCCACCTCTCCGGGTGCATCCAGTTTTTAAAAAAGCTGTGGGTTGCAAGGTGCAAGGGTGACGGAAAAAAGCTAGACCGCAACCGCTCCAATCCGATCGCTCCGACCGTGGCAACCTTGCCAGACGTTAGACCCACGCTAGACCCGCAAACTTTGCCTGTGATGCAACTCTGCCAGCCTTGCTACTGCCACAGGTGGAATCATCCCAAAACCCGCTAGACCCCGCCAGATGGTGCATTTTGTAGCCTTGCTTGTGGTGTCGGGGCGATCGCCCCGTGTCGATCAGACAGTGCTACCCAGCTTGTTAATTCAATGAAAATCACTGCGGCCGCCGCTTCCCTCGGATGTGTAAGTATTTTAATAACAATAGCAATTCTGGAAGGTAAAAGATGACACAAGCCCACAAACAGAAACTTACCTTTGAAGAGTACCTCACCTATGAGGACGACACCGACAACCGCTACGAATTAATTGATGGAGAGTTAGTAACATTGCCACCAGAATCGGGCCCCAACAATTTCATTGCTAACTATCTACTATTCACTCTGGCTAGTAGCGGGTTCATCCCACTGAGGCTGATCAGAACACATATGTGCGAAATCCAAGTTCCGATCCTGCGGGAGGGCGACGCAGCTAACCGCTACCCAGATTTGGTGGTTTTGCGCCCCGAACACATCTTGCTGACAGCAACCAGGCTAACCATCACCCAAACTATGCCACCTCCTCAGTTGGTGGTTGAGGTTGTTAGTCCTGGGAGAATTGGGCGCGATCGCGATTACATTAGTAAACGAGCTCAATATGCAGCGCGGGGCATCCCTGAATATTGGATTGTTGACCCTCAAGAGGAGATAGTAGCGGTACTACGACTAGAATCAGGTGAGTATGTCGAAGTTGGGGTTTTTCAAGGGGAACAAGCGCTGATATCGCCGACTTTTCCGCAGTTGAACTTGACGGCCCAACAAGTCTTGGGAGGGGAGTTTTAGCCATTGATTTACAAGGAATTCACACGATGGAAGAAAACATTCATTCAGCTACCAGCCCTCAAAAATGTCGCGATATGGAGCGACGATACGGTTGGAAACTCAAGACAATCAGGAAGACTCCAGACAGTATTCTTAAAGTAGATTGCGTCTTCTACGGTCAGCAGACATCATTTGCACCTCCAGAAAATTCACAAGGAGAAACAGACAATGACAAATGAAACCTGGATTGTTTACAAATCTGAGTCTATGGACGCGACTGGATGGGAAAACCGTCAGTTGATGCCGGGAAGTTCTTTGACAGATATCCTACATGAAGAGTGGGACAGTTCTGGGGTTTTGCCCGAAGTGGGCGATCGCATCCGCGAGTATGCTCAAATCGAACCAGAAACCACCAGCGGAATTACTCATGGACGTGATGGCGACTGGGTTGTCACCGGTATCAACCAATTCTCATCCTTTGATACCAACCAGCGAATTGTTGTATGTTATTGCGCTTATCAGCCTGTGAAACCCGATTGGGAAAAATTAGGCAGATGTGCACCAGTAGCGGCTACAGCAGCAGCATAATCAGATAATTAGCCGCCGATTTGAGACATTGTGCGGCTATAATTTCCTTGGGTAGTTCCCGAATCTCGCTGCTTGAAATTAATCTCCGGTTTAATCTCTAATATCTGCCGCACTCGATCGCGCAATTCGCCCGTAGACACCCCATTCCGTAAAGCAGTTTTCAAGTCAATTTGCCCGGTTTCGTTGAGCAGACAAGGCCGCAGCCACCCGTCAGCAGACAAACGCATCCGATTGCACCGATCGCAAAAACACTCCGACATCTGACTAATAAACCCTAAAGTACCCTTCGCCCCCGGAATTTGAAACACATCCGCCGGCCCATTTCCCCGCACTCCCGACTCAGCCAAACCATATTTGTCACTAATTTGTTGTCGCAAATCTGCCGAAGCTACCCAACCTTTATCGCCAAATAAGTCCCCATTCCCGATCGGCATAAACTCAATAAAACGAACGTGCCAATTCCGGTTAATAGTTAATTCTGCCAAATCCAATATTTCGCCGTCATTCACACCGGGAATTACCACCACATTCAATTTCAGCGGATCAAAACCTGCTTGATAAGCCGCTTGAATTCCCTGCCAAACTTGCATCCAGCGCGATCGTCCGCGACTACCAATTATCTTATCAAAAGTCTCCGCCTCCAGCGAATCCAAACTAATATTAATCCGGCGCAAACCAGCATTGTAGAGATTTTCCGCCATTCCCGCCAGCAAAAAGCCATTAGTTGTCATTGACAAATCGCGCGTTTTCGGCAAAGATGCGATCGCACTTACCCAATCCCTGATATACTTTTAACTACAGTTATTTTTACAGACACCGTTAGCGAGATCAATAGCATGGTGGAAACAGTGGACACAATCGAAAAAATGGACGATCGCACCCAAACCCGGTTTTGGGGCCAAGTTACAGTCATAGACGCGGGCGATCGTTACAAGATCAATCGCATTGAAGTCAAACCGGGACACCACATCAGCACCCAAATGCACTATCACCGCAGCGAACATTGGGTTGTCGTCTCCGGTACCGCTAAAGTTATCTGCGACGACAAAGAGACTATTCTCATGCAGAAACAGTCAACCTACGTTCCCATGAATACCGCTCACCGCGTCGAAAACCCAGGAGTTATTCCCCTAGTGATGATTGAAATCCAAAATGGCGAATACCTCGGCGATGATGACATTATCCGTTTCCCTCAAGATGCTCACGAGCAAGATTAATATCAAGTTAAATAATTCTAATTAGGTTTGTAGTCAGGACTTTAGTCATCAGTTGACAGTTGACCTGTGACAGTTAACAGCTACCCATAGCCGTCGATAGAAGAGGATTGAAGCAATGAATCATTTTGTTTGATTTCCCCCTAAACGGGGAGGCTTGAGACCCGATCTTCTCGGTCATCAAAACATCAGATTATGCGGTTTAAATCGCTCAAAAGTCAAAGTTTCGTCCTAGCTGAGAGGGACTAAGAAATAAAGCCGGATTTGCGATGATAGATACGATTGGCAGCTTAAAATAGCATTAAAATTACAGGTATTTAAAATTATAGGGGCAATTTCAGAATTGCCCCTACATTATATTAAGCTGATTCATTACCCTAATTTGATATAGCAATTGGCAATCCTACGGCAAAGAAGCGTTTTTCAAATCTACATTTGCCATATTGGCATTCTTTAAATTAGCACCAGTCAAGTCCGAACCGTTCAAATTAGCACCGGTCAAATTTGCACCGGTCAAATTAGCATCCCGCAAATTGACTCCCATCACGTCTATTCCCGACAAACTGCCGCCCCGGAGGGTGACATTCGCTAAATTCGCTACAGACTGGCGAGCATTTCTCAGGTTCGCACCCGCCAAATCAGCACTTTCTAAATTAGCACCGACTAAATTAGCGCTGGTGAGATTGGTATTTTTCAAACTTGCAATCACTAAACCCGCCAGACTCAGGTTAGCGCGGCTCAAATCAGCACTCTCCAAATTCGCCCCGTGCATTTTAGCCGCAATTAAACTCGCACCTTGCAATTTAGCTTGCTTCAGATTTGCTTCGTTCAGTTTGGCTTCGTTGAGGTTAGCACCGTTCAAATCTGCACCAGTCAAATTCGCACCTCTCAAGTCTGCTCCACTGAGATTGACACCAGCAAGTTGCGCTCCTGTCAAGTCACATTGGCTACATTTTTTAGTTTCTAATAGTTGCTTGACTTGTGATACGTTTTCTGCTTTTACTCCCGAGGCAAAACCGATCGCAATCAGCAGCCCTGTTGTTGTTAAAATTCCAAGTTTCATATACTCACCCTCAGCGATGTCTCTCTCTTTAATAATATCCCACCTTTTTCGAGAGAGTTGGGTGATCGGTCTCTTCGATAAACTGTGACAATCATCACCCTGTTGTGCACAAAACGTGGGATAATTATTGACGTTTGAACTTCTAAAATTTATTGTAAATAATTATTGCTTTTTCAGGAACCAGAAGGGAAAGGATTGCGTCGGTTCGAGACGGACACCAGTCACGTTTTTCTGAGCAAAGGTATAGTCCTTATCCTGCCAAAGAGGGATGAAAGGTACATCTCGACCTAGTATGTCTTGAATTTCAGCAAACAAAGCTTTGCGGGTTTGAGGGTTTGCTTCTTTTCGCTGCTTGTCGATCAGTTGATTTACCCGATCGTTATAATAAAACGAACCCTGTCCCTGACTTGCACCCTTTTCACAGCCGCCAGCAGCCGAACCTGTCGCACAATCCAAAAACGGCTGAATGTAATTGTCAGCGTCAAAAAAGTCGGCGTACCAATCCACTAAAACCGCAGGATAAATCCCCTTCTCTATATTTTGAAACAAAGTCGGAGATTCAACGCTGTTAATCTCGACCTGCATTATCCCGTCCATTTTCAGTTTTGCCAAAGCGGAGATCGTACTCGCCACCAAAGCTCGCTTTGTCGAAGCAGAAGGATGCCAAATTTGGAGAATAAACGGATTAGCTGCCGAGTAGCCCGCTTTCGTCAACAATTCCTTCGCTTTTGCCATGTTCGCGTCGCCGTACATTTCCTTAAAAACTGGTTTGTGAACGTCGAAAGTTGTGGGAATCAGACTGTACAGCGGCTGCGCTTGTCCCCGCAGCACGCGATCGTTAATCAGGGGCCGATCCATCACGGAGGCGATCGCCTGTCTCACCTCCAACTTATCCAGCGGTTTAGACTTGATATTTAGCGTCATATAACTGACTGTACTGCTCTCGGCGGCGAATTCCTGCCATTTCCCCTTTTTTGCTCCCTCATCCAAGCTGCGAACTTGGTCTGCATCCAGAGATAAATAAGCAACATCGATCGCACCAGTCCGAAAAGTATTAAACAAATTTGACGAACTAGAAAGCAGCAAAATGTCAATACCTTGATTAACCGGCTTTTCCCCCCAATACTTGTCAAATGCGTCAAACTTGAGAGAATCGCTACCATACTTCGCCAACTTATAGCGTCCAGTCCCCACAAATGTATCGGGTTTAAACTTACCATCCCCAATCTCGTAAGCTTTTGGAGAAACTGCACAAATACCAGCAAATGTCAACAGGGAAGGAAAAGCAGCAAAAGGCTTTTTGAGTTGAAAAGTTAACTCATATTCGCCCGTCGCTTTCACAGATTCTACTGCATCGCTCAACAAGAAAGCCGGACGGCCGCCATTTTTGATAAACCGCTGCAAGGAAAATTCCATTGCTGCGCTGTTAAACGGTGTCTCATCGTGAAAAATAACGCCTTGACGGAGGGGAATTGTATAAGTCAATCCGTCTTTGCTAACTTTTGGCATGGCTGTCGCTAAGTGGGGGATTAACTCAGTAGTTCCCGACTTATAAGTGTAGAGAGTATCCCCCAAATTTCGCAGCAGTTGCCCTGATATAATTTCGTAAGCGTCCGCAGGGTCGATCGTCCGCAATTTCAAGGTTGTGCCGATCGTAATGCGATCGTTATTACCATTAGGATCGGCTGAATTAATTGATTGCCTCTGTCCGCAGCTTACAATCAAGCAGCAGCAAAGACTAAAAATGGCTATAACTTTAATCCATGAAGGTTTTATAAATATTTGCAACTTTCGGTTGTAGTTTTCCATAATCATTTTGCGAAATAATCCCAACTATAATACCATGTACGTTTGTGATTCGAGGCAGAGCCTCGCACATCTGCATTCCCAGTCAGAGACTGGGAACGAGTCTAACTTCTTCCCTCTTCCCTCTTCCTTCTTCCCTCTTCCTTCGTTAAATTCCCTTCAGGAGCGATCGCCAATCCCGACAGCGTTTCAGGTAAATGCGAGCTACCGAATCGCTCGGATTTGTCCGCAAACACTCTTCAAACAATTTTCCCGCTTCTCGGAACTCTTTGCGATCGCACAGTGACATAGCTTCATTATATACGGGCAAATTTGCTAGCTTTGCCGACATAATTTCCGCAGGATCGGCATCAAATACCTCATAGACTACGACATATTTAGATTTTCCTTTGACCTGTACTTTATCCACAATTCGTATAGCATAATCAGCCGGATTTCGCAACCGTTCCAAAGTCTCCTGAGAAATTAACAGAGGTACGCCGTAATCTTTGGTCAATCCTTCAATGCGAGATGCCAAATTAACAGCATCGCTAATCACCGTGCTGTCCATTCGACTTTTGCCGCCAACTGTCCCCAGCATCAAAGAACCAGAATTGATACCAATGCCAATTTGAATCGGGATGTAGCCGACACTTTGACGGTGTTGGTTGTAATCAGTCAGGATATTTAGCATCGCAATACCTGCTTTCACTGCATCATCTGCAAAGTCGCTGAACAGAGCCATAATTGCATCACCGATATATTTGTCAATAAAGCCGTTATTGCTAGTAATAGCAGGCTCCATCCGCGAAAGATAAGCATTGATAAAATTAAAGTTTTCTTGCGGCGTCATACTTTCCGAAAGCGTCGTGAAGTCGCGGATATCCGCAAACAGCACCGACATTTCCTCCTGTACTTGGTCGCCTAAATTGACATCGATAATACTTTCATATCCCAATAAATTTAGAAATTGATGCGGCACAAATCGCCCGTAGGCATCAGTTAATTCTGATTCGGCATCCAGGGATCTTTCTAAATTTTGATTGAGATCAAACAGTTTTTTGATAAATTTATGGCGTTCGGCTTCAGCTTGTTTGCGTTCCGTGACATCTTGAAAAACTGCGATCGCAAAAGCAACTTTACCCGCGTCAAAAATTGGCGTTCCCCAGATTTCAAGAGGAATTTTCTTGTCTGATCGATGAATTTCCAGATCCTCAGCCGTCGCGCTTTCGCCCCTCAAAGCTCGGACGATGGGCAACTTCTCCGAAGGGTAAATAGTATCAGTTCCCGCGATATAAACTTGATAAGTTTCTGAAAAATCATTAACGTTATTTAACGGCAAAACCCCTTGACCGAATAACTGCTGTCCGGCGTGATTGACGTAGTAAGGTCTGCCTTGAGAATCGAGCACCGCCACACCTATCGGAATCGCTTCCAGAAATTGAGCCAGCTTAATTTCACCTTCCCGCACCGCCTCCAATGCGCGATAACGCAACTCAGTTTCAACCGTATCGGAATGTTCAGCAGTAGTTTCCAGCAAAATTTCCAGATCCGCTTTTTCCTCCTTCAAGTCTTCCACTTGCTGGCGCAATCTTTCTATCTCTAAAAGTAGCTGTTCTCTAGATGGTTGTTCTTCCAGCATGACCCGAGAATTTGCGCCTCTACTAACAGAAAATTGCTTGACAGCCTGCACCATAAAAGTAATCGTTGTTTATACTAATTCCAACTGCAATTGCGGCATCAGGCGCTGGAGATTTTTCAAAGATTTACCTTGCCAAGCTATGCCTTGAGATCCTTGTACCGCCATTTGCACCCGAGCTTTTTTGCGTATCTCGATGATAAACTTCGACAGCATATTGATGCCAGAACTGTTCAAAAATTCTAACTGCTGCAAATTGAGGGTAATTTTCGCAGGTTCCACAGAGGCTATGGAGCCCAGCAACTGCACTATCGGCGCGTACTCCGCAGACCCGCTCAGCCTTAGAGAGCCAACAAAACTCACAGTTGTCGTTGATGGATCGTAGCAGATCCGGTAATCTTCTGTCTTAATTTCCATTGCAGCAAAAAAAAACTCCCTTAGATACGATCGATCGCCCACTCAGCTTATACTCTCAATTGCACCATAGTTGTCAACGCAATTACTTCCGGGTCTTTTTGCACGGTCTGGAACTTCCACCCTATTTTAGCGGTATAGTCGCTGAGCATGGTCAGCAATCCCAATCCTGAACCAGTACAGCTTTCGTCAGCAGCATTGTTCTCCAATTGCTGAATGTACAGCTCGCTTGGCTCTGAGGCTAGCAACTGCTGAATGTAAGCCTGAAACTTGCCCACAGCTTTGGGAGGGATGCTGTTAGCCACTGAGAAAATCACTCGATCGCTCTCTAATTGCAGTTTAATGTCGATCGGGTAATCCGACGTTTCATCATTAAATTTCATCGCATTCTCTAATAACTCGTTAGCAATGTAGCTAACAGCGCTTTTAATTTCAGCTTGTCTGTCAATCGTCGAGGGATCGTCTTCGTTTCCCGGAAAAAAACTCGTCAAGTAGTCAGCCAGAAAATCCGCCGACAAACCGTTGTTCCGCCACCGCTGCTTCATGGGAATCGAACTCGGGGAAAATCCTATTATTAAGTATTCTTGGCTAGCTGAACACTCGATGAAATCGCCGAAAGTCTGAATCATATTAGTTGTTGGTTGACGGTTGACGGTTGACGGTTGACGGTTGACTGTTGACTGTTATTTGTTATTTGTTATTTGCTACCATTCCCAATTCCCAATTCCCAATTCCCCAATTCCCCATGCCCCATTTCCATTACCAGAAAGAATTGGTTGAAAGCCTCTCTCTTTGAGGGAGAAATTAAAATCAGACTATTCCTTACTCCAATCCTCTTCCTTCTAGGTAGAGGTAGCTCTTAAACTGTCAACTGTCAACTGTCAACTGTCAACTGTTGAATTATTTTTGTTTAAGTACCAGCAATGTGATGTCATCAAAGATTTTTTGTTCGCCGATGTGCGATCGCACATCGTCAATTACAGCGTGCCTGATATCAGTCGCCGTTTGCTGCCAATTAATCTGTATCACCTCAATTAATCGCTCTAAACCGTAAAGCACTTTCTCCATATTTTCAGCTTCCGTAATCCCGTCAGTGTACAACACTACGACATCTCCTGAATACAACTGCACAACTGTTTCAGCAACAAATTCAGCAATATTTGCATCCAGCCCGATCGGGAAACCCAGATCGATCGTATCAAACCGCTCTACAGAACCATTACACCGCACGACAATCATTTCTTCGTGCTGGCCGCTCAACTTCAGCATCCCCTCGTGATAGTCTAGCAAAGCAAGGCTAGCATTTTTGTCGCATTTCATCCGCTGCACGTTATCATATATTGCACTGTTGATAGCACTTAAAAATCTGACCGGATCGGGTTCGTTGTAGGCGAGCAAAGTTCGCACTGCCGTTTGAACCATAATCATTAAAACACCGCTCTCCAATCCGTGTCCCGTCACATCACCGATGCCAATTTTCACCCTACCTTCGTGCTGGAGTACATCGTAATAGTCGCCGCCAACTTCATCAGCAGACTCCATAAATCCTGAAATATCTAAGCCCACAACTTCATTGAGTTCTCGGTCTTTCGGGAGTAGCATCTGCTGAATTTTGCGAGTCACATCTAGTTCGGCACTCATCCGCATATTTTCGGTTTTTAGGCGATCGTTGAGAACAGTAATTTCTTGATTCGCACCAACCAAGGCCTCGGCAATATTGTTAAACGCACCCACAACTTGCCCGAGTTCATCTCTGTTATTCAAGATAATTTTGTGGTTTAGATTGCCACTTGCCATTTTTTTTGACGCTTCATCAAGCACAAAAACAGTTTGCATAACTGATCTGTAAAAAGATATAAATAAATAAATAACTATTGCTAAAATTATTAACACAAAAGCACAAGTTAAAATTTTTCTATTTATAAGATTATCAATGCGTTTCTGTAGCAAAATATCTAATTGATCGATAGTTTTATCCCATAGTTCAAAACTTAAGCTTAGAACTCGCTCGCTAGAATCAATATAGATATAAGGTTCAATTGACACAGATGGGTAGTTGAGTTTATCTAGTGTCTTAGCTAGCTGCTCTGCCAGAAAGTTAAAGCTTTTAAAATCGTCGCTTAATTTTGATTCCAGATTGCTATAATGATTATTTTTAAATGAAACATCCATATTGATTGCTAAAGTATTATTAAGTTCCCTCAATTTGACTGAGAGAGCGACAAGTTGTATTCTGTCATCTTGTGTAGGATTGTAACCCAGGCTAATTTTTTCAGAAATTATCCTAATATCCGACAAGATTTTTTGGATTTCTGGGAGCTTCATTAAAGTAGCATCCATCAGATAATAAGTGTCCAAATCTGGGTCTAATATTAGATTTGAAGTATCCCCAACATGATTGTTCAATTTATTAATATCTGTTTCTAAACCTTGATATAAAAAATCGTAAGTTTCTAAACTCCACTGGTAGCGGCGACGTTTAAAGTTTTGCCAAGTTCGATAAATTTTATTAAAATCTTCAGTAGCATTTAATATGTTTCCTAGCCTGTTATCGGTAGTTTCCTGGTTTTGAAATTTTGCGTCTATCTTAGCTTCTAACTCTGCTCTGATTTGTGGCTGGCCTAAATTTGTGTTTAAAGGCTGATAATCTAACAGTTGAAGTTTCGGTATGTATTCCCTCAACTGGCGCAGCGGGCGCAGGTATTCATTGCCGTAGATTTGTTTTTGGGTAAAATCAACCCTACTGTTAATTTCGGAAATTAGCAGGTACATGACCAAGGTTAACGGCATCGCAAATAGAAAACCGATCAATGTGAATTTTTGAGGATAGCTCAGCCGGTTCATTAAATCGATTCCTAGGGATTTTCTGTTCATAATCGATACATTTCAAGAATATTGTACTAAAAAAGTAGCGATTGCTACTAAAGAATTTTAGGGGTCGATCGCTCTTAAAAACCAGAGTGCTACAATTAATCACCGATAGCTGGCTTAATTTCTAATGCGTTCCCGTTCTGTTGCAATAGATTGTGTGGGATCCCTTTGATCTCGAAGGCTCAGCTCGTATCCCACAGTCTAAAACACCTTGAGCAGTTTTGGAAAGATGAATAGTCATTTATACTGAGATTCTCCGCCAGAATCAGATTCTTTTAAGAATAATTACTTAAAGCTAAATTTTTCTCAATACCCCCAGGTTAAGAGTAAAAATTAAGTAATAAATGTAGACGAAAATTTCCACAAAATACAAGTGTTGGCAGCGAGTATGAAATACTTGCGCTGCACCATCCGTCAAGTCGGTTCTGCACAAAGGAACCAACAGCACCAGCAACAGTGTCTAAATCAGTATCTGGAGTTGAGCGCTGTTGAGCGATCGCGCATTGTGTAAAGTAAGGCAGAGGGCTTATGATCAAACGAATCTCCGAAAATAACTCTCAAAACAGTCAAAACCGAGGCGAAAAGCAGCCTAATCCTTTAATCTTGGCTTTGGTGCTGACAGGAATTCTGGCTTGGGAAATGTATCCGGCGCTAGTACACACCGCTGCGGCTAATGCAGGTGCTCTCAAACTTTCCATCGCCCAGTTGGAAAGCCAAGAGGAGCAAACCGTGCAGCAATTTCCCGCAGCGGCGGTGTCAAAAAAAATCAACTATTCGGGATTGGCACTAAATAGTCTAGCTTCCGAACCGGGCAATTTGGCCGAGGGTACGCGCCAAAATCCCCCGAACCAATTGCCTGCAACTGTAGCAGCAGCAGTTCGCCAAGACTTATCGCGCTCCACTGGCATTGCTGCTGATAAGTTAAAAGTAACTGAATCGACCAGACAAAGTTGGCCGAATACTTGTTTGGGACTCATGACAACTGATGAAATTTGTGGTCAAATGATTGTCGAAGGTTGGCGGGTTGTGGTTTCTAACGGCCGCCAAACTTGGGTTTATCGCACCAATGCTAGGGGAAATATTTTGCGTTTGGAAAAGAAAGTTAGTGATTAGTCATCAGTCATATCAATTCCGGTTGCACTGGAATAATATAGAGGAGACGGCAGTGCCGTGTCCCTACAATATTATTGGTAGGGAGACGGCACTGCCGTCTCCTGATTTTGGCCGCTAATAATTTCGATACAGCCGGATTTGATATGAAATCAAAAATAAACTTTCTTTTGGAACAGGCCGGAGAGCCTGTTCCACAAAGAGTAAGTTTTTTTGTGGTTGGTTTCTTGTGGGGTGGGCACGCGAGCCCACCCCTTGCCTTAATTTGGGAGTTGGTTTCTCTCGATGATGCCGCCGCCCAACAGTACATCTCCGTCATACCAAACAGCGGCTTGTCCGGGGGTAATGCTCAACTGCGGTTCGTCAAAAATCAACTTGACTCTTGTACCGCTGGGGTTCGATTCTGCTGGGGAGGATTCTACAGGAATGATTGTAGCGGGGACGGGTTGCGATCGATAACGAATCTGTACAAACGCCCGAATCGGAGCCGTTGGTGCAGCGACAGAAACCCAATTTACTTTCTGGACTGTACATTCAGATTCTACTGCCAACTGTCGATCGCCCACAATTACCCGATTCCCAGGAGCATCGAGTTCAATCACATACAACGGTTCCGGTGCAGCAATCCCGAGTCCCTTCCGCTGGCCGATGGTGTAGTGGTGTACGCCGTCGTGTTGTCCGAGCACTTGGCCGGACTTGTCAACAATGTCACCTTTGTGCGGCGCGATGTACTTATCCAGAAAAGCCCGCATCGAACCGTTACTTTCCACCAAGCACAAATCTTGACTTTCCGGCTTGTCAGCAGTTGTCAAGCCAAATTCCGCCGCAATTTTGCGAGTTTGGGTCTTGGTAATTTCCCCCAAAGGAAACTCCGTACCAGCCAGCAAATCTTGTGTTAAATCGTACAAGAAATAAGACTGATCTTTCTGGGGGTCGATCGCCCGTAGCAACTGATAGCGACCCGTATCTGTATCATAGGTAATGCGAGCGTAGTGGCCTGTCGCAATCTTTTCAATTCCCAATTCTTCGCGAGCAAACTTGAGCATCGGCCCAAACTTCACAGTTTTATTGCACTGCGAACAAGGCAAAGGCGTAATTCCTGCGCTGTAACCGTCCACCAAATAATCGACAATACTTGCTTGAAAGACCTCGCGGCTGTCAACAATGTGGTGGGGAACGCCCAAATCTTCGCAAATTTTAGCGGCATCGACCATTCCCTCAGAGCAGCACTGACCTTTGCCCTTCATCAGCCACAGCGTTAAACCCACCACTTCATATCCTTGATGGTGTAAAATTGCGGCTGCTGCGGAACTATCGACCCCGCCGGAGAGGCCTACAACAATCTTGTTCATGGTTCTGAGAGAAATTGCTATTCTACTGTTAGTTTGTTCGATCGAGCTAATTTATTATACCACAAGAATACTACAAGCTGGTACTGCTGCTGTTAGCTGAAATTTTACCACTAATATGACTATTCAAAAATTTGTGGTCACCGCCGACCAAATGCGGCAAATAGAAACGAGAATCTTTGCTGCTGGAATGCCAGTAGCAGCTTTAATGGAAAAAGTCGCCGGACTGATTGCCGCACGCATTCAGGAGCTTTTGAAGGAAGAAGGCAACCCACCCTTACCTTCCCGAATCAACGCCCCCCTACCCCGCCCAAGGGGGGAAAGAAGAGGGAAGGAAGAGATATTTAGTGATTTAAAATATCAATTTAAAGGGAAAAAGCTTGTTAATTTGCAATTGCCAGTTATCGGCGTATTGGTTGGGCCTGGACACAACGGCGCTGATGCTTTGGTTGTGGCCCGCGAATTGCACTTTCAAGGATTCCCAGTAGTTATTTACTGTCCGTTTTCTCAACTAAAAGAACTCACAAAAAATCACGCTGATTATGTGCGTTCTTTAAACATTCCATTTTCTGACAAAGTTGAATCGCTGAAAAACTGCGATTTGCTGATCGATGGTTTATTTGGCTTTGGATTGGAACGAGAAATTACTAACCCCACAGCCGCCGCTATTGATGAAATAAATAATTTCAACATACCTGTTTTCAGCATTGACATTCCGTCGGGAATTCATACAGATACCGGAGCAGTTTTGGGGACGGCAATCCGCGCCAAACATACATTGTGTTTGGGTTTGTGGAAAATGGCATTTCTGCAAGATGGAGCGTTAGAATATATCGGCACTTCGGAATTAATTGATTTTGATATTCCCTTAGCAGATATTGCAGCGATTTTGGGAGATTCGCCGCCAATCCAACGCATTACTAAACAATCTGCGATCGAGCATTTGCCCTTGCCCCGATCGCCAATTTCGCATAAATACACCAACGGTCACTTACTAATTATTGCAGGTTCGGGCCGCTACAGCGGAGCCGCAATTTTAGCGGCATTGGGAGCAAGAGCCAGCGGTGTCGGAATGCTGTCAATTGCGGTTCCTGAGTCGATTAAACCGATGTTGAGCAGTCATTTGCCGGAGGCTTTAGTTATAGGATGTCCCGAAACCCACAGCGGTGCAATTAGCCAGTTGCCGATCGCGATCGATTTGAGCATCTATGATGCGATCGCGGTAGGGCCTGGTCTGACACTGGAAGCGGCAATCGCTGTAGAATCTGTTTTGGAGTGCGATCGACCTTTGGTTTTAGATGCCGATGGTTTAAATATCCTCGCTCAACTTGGCACAGTCCCGATTTTGTCGGAACGCCGTGCACTGACGATGATCACGCCTCACCCGGGCGAATTCAAGCGTTTGTTTCCTGAATTGGCTGACCAAATGGGCGATCGAATTGCCACAACTCAAGCAGCAGCTCAACTTTGCGGTGCAACGGTATTGCTCAAAGGAGCGAGAGTTTGCATAAGTGGGCAGGATAGCTACGCTTCACGTACCCTCACCTATGTCAATCCCGAAAGCACCCCAGCCCTCGCCAGAGGCGGCAGCGGCGACGTTCTCACAGGCTTGTTAGGGGGACTACTCGCAAGTGCGTTAGCGAAGCCCTCGAAGAGGATCGTCCGCAATTCACCCGCAGAATCCGTTGCAGCAACAGCCGTTTGGTGGCACGCTCAAGCCGGAATTATGGCCGCAAAAGAACGGACGGAATTAGGAGTAGATGCCTTTACTTTGACACAATATTTAATTCCAGCTTTGCGAGATTTTTTTGAGTAAACAATAAGTAAGTCGGCGTAAATAATTCAAGGTTTGTAGTGAGGACTCAAGCCCTCACTACGAAAGAATCTCAGATATAGAGCAATACGGTTCACTTAACACTATTTATGCGCCGGAGATCCCCCTCGCATCCCCCTGGTTGTAGGGGGACTTTGACCCCCCCTGTCCCCCCCTTTTTAAGGGGGGTTAGGGGGGATCTGTCTTAAGTGAACCGTATTGAGATATAGAGGACACGGCAGTGCCGTTTCCCTACCCCGATTAATTGTAGGGACACGGCACTGCCGTTTCCTGAGCCTGGCTAATAATAATTCTTATAAAACCGGAATTGATATGACTAACTCAAACGAGTGACACTCGTTTGAGTGTCACTGTAAAAAGTGACTGTGCAATCATAAAACCTAACAGTTATACCTGAAATATCAAACACAAAAGATTAAATCTTAAAAGGAATCACATTATGTACACCGAAGAAAGAACCACGAACAATGAAACTTTGGCTCTCGCCACCGATTCTACTTCTGGGTCAAATCTAGCCTTTGCTGAAGAATCTCGACTGATTAAACCCACTTTGCGGCGCGGTTCTACAGGCCAAGCTGTCAAAGAACTGCAACAGCTTCTATTTCATTGGCAATATTATTTTGGTGCGATTGATGGTATTTTTGGCGTCTATGTTGAAAGCGCCGTCAAAGACTATCAACACCGCGTCTTTTTACCTGAAGATGGGATTGTGGGTTCCACAACTTGGCAAGCACTATACTCTGGTGCACCTATTAAGCCGATTCTGATGATTGGTAGTTCAGGTAATGATGTCAAAATTGTTCAGAATGTCTTGAAATTGAATGGATACTATTTCGGTGCTGTTGATAGATTCTTCGGGCCAATGACAAAAGTAGCGGTGATCCAGTTCCAAACGGCTAAAGGTTTACCAGCCGATGGAATTGTCGGATCGAGAACTTGGCACGCTCTGAGCAAGTTACCGCATTAATCAGACTTGAAATCGTGATTCGCAGGTAGGGACATGGCATTGCCCTTCCTCGTGTCAACAATCGCCTGAAAGCCTTGAGAAATCTGGGTTTTATCCCAAGTCTAGATCCCCCTCGCATCCCCCTGGTTGTAGGGGGACTTTGAGCAGACTCTTGTCCCCCCCTACAACCAGGGGGGCTAGGGGGGATCTAGATTTAATAGTCAAACAGCAGTCTCTGACAGGGTTTTAGTCTTAAGTTGACACTTATGGGCAATGCCACGTCCCTATTATGCTTGGATGGAAATGCTACGTGCGGGAATGCCGATCGCAAATTCTGTTCCCATTCCCGGCGATGAAAAACATTCTAAACTTCCCCGGTGTTTTTTTGTGACTATATCGTGGCAAATTGGCAGGCCCAATCCGGTTCCTTTGCCTTCTGCTTTCGTTGTAAAAAATGGCGAAAAAAGTTTTTCTTTAATGTGTTTTGGCATCCCAATTCCATTGTCAGCTATCCGAATCTTGACTGTAGGATTTGTCGATTTTCCGATGCTGTTGTCAACAGAAGTCGAAATTGTAATCGCATTGGGGTTGCTTTCAATCTGTTTGTAGGTTTTACCAAAATTAGATTCTTCAAGAGCATCGATCGCATTAGCTATCAAATTCATAAATACTTGATTCAGTTGCCCCGGATAGCATTCTATATTAGGCAATTCGCCGTATTTTTTGATAATTTTAATCGCAGGTCTATCGCCCGACGCTTTCAGTCGGTGCGACAAAATCATTAGTGTGGTTTCAATTCCTTCGTGAATATTTACTAATTTTTTCTCTATCCCGTCAGTACGCGAGTAATTTCGCAAAGATTGCATGATGTCGCGGATGCGATCGGTTCCCAATTTCATTGAGTCAATCATCTTCGGCAAATCTTCTACTAAATATGCTAATTCGATCGCTTCTATTTCATCTAAAACTGCTTGTCCCGGCTGGGGAAATGTCTCTTGATAAAGCTTGAGTAAATTGATTAAATCGCCAGCATATTGTTTGGCATGATGCAAGTTGCCAGAAATAAAACTCACTGGATTGTTTACTTCGTGGGCGACTCCAGCAACCAGTTGTCCGAGTTGCGAGATTTTTTCGGTTTGAACTAATTGTGCTTGAGTTTGCTGGAGTTTAATCAGTATTACTTCTAAATCTTCGGCTTTTTGTCTTAATTTAGATTCCGATGTTTGCAGAGCTTTTTCGGCGCGCTTGCGATCGCTAATATCACGATTAATTACCAAAGCATGGGGTTGGCTGCCGTACTCAAAAGAGTTTGCTCTTATCTCAGTATCGCACAGCTTACCATCTTTTCTCCGTATGACAGCTTGACAGTTAAATTCTTTATTTCTGCCGATCGTTTGTTGGAATTCGGCAAATAAATGCAAATAGTCTGGGAGAACATAATCAGGCGGAGTTAAATGCAAAAGCTCTTCCTGAGAATAGCCAAAAATTTGACAGAATGCGGGGTTAGCCGCGATGATTTTACCGCTATCCAATTCTACCAGCGAAAGTCCGTCTGCTACCTTCTCGAATATGCTGCGATACTGCTGTTCTTTTTGGGCGAGATCGACTTGAAACTGTTGCAGGCTTTCGAGAGATTCAGCCAATTGGCGCGATTTATGTTGTTCCCTGGCGTAGAGGCGGGCGTTTTCTAGGGCGATCGCCGCTTGTGCCGTCAACAGTTGCAACAGTTCTAGCCGATCGCGCGTAAAAGCTCCTACCGCCAAATTATTCTCTAAATACACAATGCCAATTAACTTACTCTGATACAAAATCGGCGCGCATAAAATCGATTTTGGTTGGCAATTTTGAATATAAGTATCCGCTTGATAAATTGTTTCTTTAGCTGCATCTCTCAATACCAGCGGTTGCTGAGTCCTCGCAACGTACTTGACTATAGAGACAGGAATATCTGAGCTATTTTCAAGCAGCATTGACTCTTGAAATGTTGGTGAATCCTGTAGATTAGTATCCGACACTTCCACAAACATTTGCCCGGATTGTTCTAAAATAATGCAGCCTTTCTGCGCGCCAGCATTTTCTAAGATAATATGCAGCAGTTTTTTTAACAATTTTTCTAAGACAATTTCACTGTAAATTGCCTGAGAAGCTTTGACTACAGTTGCTAAATCCAAGATATTAGCATGACTAGATGTACTCGCAGTTACAGTTGCAGCAATCCGCGATTCTACAGCTTCAGGAAATAAATTACTATAGTATTCTTCTAGTTGACGAACTTTAGCTGTTGCGCCCCACTGGAGATACCATAGTCTGGCATCGTTGAGATAACTTTTGACAAAAATCAGCCGATTTTGCGATAGATAAAATCTCGCAGCTAATTCATTAATTAGTGCAGCATCTTGCAGGAAGCGGTTTTCGATTGCTAGGGCGATCGCGCGATCGTAGCATTCTGATGCTTCATGCCTTTGTCCCGACAACCGCGCCGCTTCCGCCTGGATTGCTAAATATTTGTGCTGATAATTCGCAGGGCAATTCTGTGCAAATTCTCGAAGTTCTTCCAGGCAAATGTTGAGCTGTTCTTGGTAGATTTTAAAATCGCCCTCGCGGGCATCTGTACAAGCAGCAGCAAGGGCGATCGCCCGGTGAAAATAAAAAACCGGACTCACAAACACACCCGCTACACTAGCCAAAAACTTAACACCAATATTAGCATATTCTAACGCTCGATCGACCTCACCAAACCAATTTGATATAGTTAGTTTGTAAAGGTAAACCACAAAAGAAGTAACCAAATCAGCCGATGCTTCAGCAAATTTTAAAAGCTGAGCTTCGTCGATAAAAATTGGGGGATTTTCCGCAGTCTCGGCAGTGCAAGTAAGTGGATAAATTGCCTGCTTGTTTAAGAAAAAATAGGCTACCATATTAGGGTCTATTTTTTCCAAAATTGGAATAAATTCATCAATAATTTCGGCGGATCTCTGTAATGATTCATTGCCAAAAAAGGTTACTACCAGATAATCAGCCGCAGCAGCTCCTGACCACTGATAAGCACCTGTTTCTAAACCGATATTAAAAGCTTTGAGCATCATAACTTTGCACTCATCAATATATTTACTGTGGTGCATTAAGTCTCCCCAAATATGCAAAATAGAAGCACCTAACTCAAATATATTCCAACGTTCATAAAGATTGAGAGATAGTTCTCCAGCTTCGTAACCGGCCTCCATCTCGCGATATTTAACAATCAAAGTTAAGGAATACAAAATATAGCCAAAGGCGGAAATTCGGCAATTGCCATGTTCGATTGTTGCCTGCACCAACTTCATCGCGCCGAGAAATCTAGCATTGGGACTGATAAAAAAGGCGATCATGTTAACTTCTTTCAAAATCCGGTGGGCGGCGAGTTGCAGCGGATCGGTGAGTGTTGGTAAATCTGCTAAATCGGCTAACTTCCTATGGCCAATCATCTCTTTCGTCTTCGCCAACTCCCGCAGTAAATACGCATCATCTGGGTAAGGTTCAAACTCAACTCCCAAAGATTGCAAAGTTTCGATACCTAACTGATAAGCAGCAATTAAATCATTTTTTATCCGCAAACAAATCATCTTCAACTCATTAACCTGACACCGTTCTAATAATGTCCTAGTTTGCGGGATAAGCGAATCTAAAATTGCCAAAGCTGTGTCATTTTTGCTATTCAAATATTCAGCTTCGCTCAACTCCAAATGCAGCGCCAAAGTTAACGCATAATTATCTTCCCAGCTTTGTGCCGGCAAAATATTGCAGCCCGACTGAAAAAAAGTTAGCGCAGTTTCAAAAGCGGAAGCAGCTTTGGCCGTTTTGCCCGCCTGCAAGTTTAACTGGGCCAATTCATAGGATTGACTCAACTCGAAAATCAACCCGCGAGCAAAATTCAAATGATTGACAATATCAAAAATTCGTTCCTGTCGTTGGGCTTCGCTGCTTTCCTGTAACAACAAACGTCCGATCGCCAAATGAACCAATTCTTTCTGTTCGTCAGGAATCATTGCATAGGCAGCTTGCTGAACGCGATCGTGCATAAACTTGTAGCACACTTCTGGGGGCGTTTGGCCCAATTTCTCCAACTCTTCCGGATCAAATACTTGCGCTATCTGATAGCTATTACCGACAGGTAAAATCAACCCCACCTGCAACGCTTCCCACAAATCCCGCGCTGTTTCAGTCCAGGATTGTCCGCTTGCTGCCGACAGCATATTTAAACTAAACTGATTGTCTATACAAGCAGCTAATTGTAAAACTTTTTGGGTTGCAGTTGACAGAATTTGAATTTTTTCAACCATTAAATCGATAACATTTTCGCAAATCTCCTGCCGTTTAATGTGTTGAATATCCCACTGCCAATCAGCCGTATGCTGGTTAAATCTAAGCCAGTTTTTTCGATGCAAATACTTCAGCATTTGCTTGAGAAAAAATGGATTGCCGTTCGTTTTTTCAACGAGCAAATTTGCCAAGGGTGTCGCTATTTCAGCAGAACAGCTCAAAGTTTCAGCAATTAGTTGAGTGACCTGTCCAATTGCTAGCGGTGCTAAAGTAATAGCTGTCATCGGAACTCCCGCTGCGCGAATTGCCTTATTCGCTAGCACAAACGGATGTGTCGGGCTGACTTCATTCTCCCGATAAGCAACAATCACCAGCAAGTAAGGCATTTTTTCGAGGCAATTTTGTTGGTACATATTGACTGTTGCGCTATCTATCCACTGACAGTCATCGAGAAACATTACTAAGGGATGTTCCGCACTAGCAATTGCTCGGACAAACTGCTGCATCACTCGCCCGAAGCGGTTTTGCGATTCAATAGCACCGAGTTCTGGTACGTCTGGTTGCGGCCCTAAAATTAACTCTAATTCGGGGATGGCTTCGATCGCAATTCGAGCATTCGCATCCAAAACGCCAAGCAGTTTTTCCCGCCACAAATCAATCTGAGTTTCGCTTTCGGTCAAAATCTGCTGCACCAAACTCCGCATAGCTTGATTGAAACAAGCGTAGGGAACATTGCGCTTGAATTGGTCAAATTTGCCCGCGATCAAGTAGCCGCGCTGCTTGGTTAAATTGCGGAGAATTTCGTGTACCAATGCTGATTTGCCAATCCCGGAATAGCCACCTACTAAGACAATTTCACCGCTACCTTTGCTGACTCGATCGAAGGCTTGCAATAACTGTTCTATTTGTGTTTCTCGCCCGTAAAGTTTTTGCGGAATTAACAACTGACTCATCGCATCCAGTTGTCCGGGGATAAAGTTAGAAATTGTACCTTCATTCAAAATTTGAATCTGGCAGCGCTCTAAATCTGCTAACAATCCGGCTGCACTTTGATACCGATCTTCGGCATTTTTTGCCATCAACTTTTCTGTAATTTCTGCTAAAACTTGGGGAACTTGCGGGTTTAATTGTTTAATTGGTATCGGTTCTTTGGCAATGTGACAGTGTACTAATTCCAGCGGATCGATGCTGTGAAAGGGCAATTTACCCGTCAGCAGTTCGTAAAAGGTGACACCGAGAGAGTAGAAGTCGCTGCGGTAGTCTATGCCGCGATTCATGCGCCCGGTTTGTTCCGGCGACATATAGGCGAGAGTTCCTTCGAGGCGATCGGGATTTTTTAAGTGGGCCGTTTCTTTATATAAGCGTGAGGCGATGCTAAAGTCAGCGATTTTTACTTGATTTGTTTCGGGATTTATGATAATATTGGCTTGTTTTATGTCTTTATGAATGATTTGATTTTGATGCAGGAATACTAAAGCTTTTGCTAATTGGATGGCAATATTTAAAAATTGGGCGATCGGCAATTGGTAGCGTGGGACAGCCGATTCTACAACATCAGCCCTTGCTATCCACTGTTTGAGGGAGATCCCGCCAAAGTCCTCTAAGACTAATACTAAGCAATTTGGGTGAGTTTCCAGGCGATCGACTTTGACTGCATACTCGCAATCGATATCTGCCGTTATCTGATATTCGTGTTTTAAACGAGTTATCTGTTCTAGCGTAGGATATTCTGTATTTAAAACTTTGAGGATTGCGGGCTGTTGCTTGATTAGCGATACTGCCCGATAGATAGCCGTGTGAGTTCCCTGGTGAATCAGTTCTTGCAAATCATAGCCAGAAATCCTTAAAGCTGGGAGCATAACTTTTTATTCCCGTCAACAAATTGGTTCCTAATCCTACAGTGTACTATGAAGGATAGAAACGAACAGAGAAAAATTACGGACAAATTAAATGATAAAAAGTATTAGTTAGTAGGGTGCGCAATGCGCACCGGTGCTTGTGGGCGCACCGTACATAATTAGGTTATACGTCCAGGACTGTAATCGCGGTTTAATTGAGTGAAAAACTGTACAACTACTTACGTAAAAATACTTGCGCGTGGAAAACTTATTCCCGGTTCCTCCGAAAAATCCGAGGTTTAGTAAGGAGAAATTTAGGAAGAAACCGGGTTTTTCAGCCAAGGCGCACAAGTCACGAACTAGCCTTTGATGAATTTTTCTAATTTTTGAGCCATCTTCTCTACAATTCCGTCCGAATTACCTGTCACCGATGCTTCTGCTTCAATACGCTTGACTGCATCCTCTGGAAGATTCAGCAACTGTACTAATTTTTGATAAGCTGCGGCTTCTTCAGTGTTGATTTTCGGTTCGTCGGGAGTGCGAGAACTAGATGAAATCACTTCATAACCTAGTTGCAGGACTAATTCTTTTTCATCTTGAGTTTCTAGTTGGTGGATCAACTCATCAAGGGGGATATTTTGCATGATATAGTCCCGCAGTTCCTGTTGCATTTGCTGCGCCTCGGCTTCTGTCGCAAATAAACGGCAAAAGCGATCGAGCATTAAATTAACTTCTTCTGTCGCGAGTTCGCCGTCAGCCCAGGCCATAGAAGCAACAATTCTCAGCAGGTTCATCTGGCGAGGCGTAATTGATGGAGGAGGTGGGGTTTGCATAATTAAAATTGGTAATGGGTTATTTGTTATTTGTTATTTGTTATTTGTTACTGGTTATGGGTGATTTGTTAAGTCATGTCTGGTTGCATCGGAATAAGATAGAGGACACGGCGCCGCGATCAAGGAGTGTCAACTTAAGCCAGAAAGCCTTGATAAATGTCACTTGTACCTGAGTCTTGATCCCCCTCGCATCCCCCTGGTTGTAGGGGGACTTTGAGAAGAGTCCTGTCCCCCCCTGGTTGTAGGGGGGCTAGGGGGGACAAGAGCCCTAATCGTCAAACAATAGTCTTTGAGTACGTTTGACGTTAAGTTAACACTAATGGACATTGCCGTTTCCTAATTTTGACTAATAATTCCGATGCTACCGGAAACGATATTACTGGTTATTGAAACCAAAAAATAACAACCAATAAGTAACCCTTCGACTCCGCTCAGGGCACCGCAAATAACAACTGACTACTAACTATGATGTCACAAATTTGATAGAGAAACTCCCAGCCATCCAGTAAAGTTTTGTTTCTGAATAGCAGTGGGCTGTTCCACCGGTTCGATCCAGTAGCGCGTAGGGCGCGGCGCGGCGAGAGTAACGCGACAAGTCCGCAGTTCGTCTTGGTGAAAAACTGTTACTTCGATCGCATCCCCCGACTGGTAATCCTTAAGCCTCTCGTTTGCTTGCTCTGCATTTACCCGAAAACCGGCGATCGCCAGCAACTCGTCCCCAGCGTCAATTCCGGCCAATTGTGCCGGAGATCCGGCTTCGACAAACTTAATCATTTCCCGCCCGTTTTCCACTCCCAACGTCCAGCCGATGCGAGGCATTTCGCTAATTTCACCTGCGGCAAGCTCCAGCCCGAAAGGTTCGAGATACTTGTTGTAAGGTAGTTCTTCAGTGCCGTCTATGTACCGCGCGAAAAAGTCGCTCAAGTCCATATCTGCCACGGACTCGATCGCAATGCGCAACTGTTCGGGAGTAAAGCCGATTTCTGTTGGCCCGGAAGCAGGATTTGACTGTCCGTTTGATGTCAGATTCGCAAGCTTGGCCTCTGTTTCCGAGTTTAGAGCTAAATCGTCGTTTTCAGCAGAATTATTGCCAAACTGCTGCCACATCAAGCGCATCACATCGTCGAGCGAGCGATCGTTGCGATGTCTAGCTCGAATCAACAAATCGAGCAAAAACGAAACGATTTCCCCTTTCAAATAATAGGAAATCTGGGAATTATCGCTGTTAGCGTCCCTGCGGTAAAGTTTAATCCAAGCATCCCAGCTCGACTCGCTCACAGGCTGCACGCTTCGCCCCGGAATCGTCTGCAAGCGAGTGATTTCTTTGGCAAGATTTTGGAAATAACTTTTGACGCTGTAGAGACCAGCTCGATAAGGAATCACTAAATCGTAATAGCTGGTTGTGCCTTCAGAGAACCACAAAGAAGGAGTGTAGTTCTCTTGTTCGTAATCAAATACTTCGAGAGCTTTCGGTCGGATGCGCTTGACATTCCAGAGGTGAAAAAATTCGTGAGCCACCAATTGAATAAAGCGTTCGTACTTATCAGACGCCCGAAAACTAAAACGTGGATAGTTGAGAGTGCAGCTCTCCTTGTGTTCCAAACCGCCAAAACCAGAGCCGGACAAATGCAGCAAAAACACGTAGCGCTCGTAAGGCAAACCGCCGAACATTTTTGCCTCGACTTCAATGATTTTTTGGATGTCTCGAATTAGGCGATCTGGTTCTAAATTGCCTTTCCCCCAAACAACTAGCTGGTGGGCTTTTTCCAGCACTTCAAAATCATAGACTTCGTGACAGCCAATCTCAAAAGGACTATCGACAAGAGTGTCAAAATCCGCAGCAGCGAAAGTAAGATTTTGCCCGGGAACAGATGGCAAGGTAGTCACGGTGCGCCATGACGGCTGGGGTGGCACGATTGTCACGGTGTAACAGTTGCGCTCAAAACCGGGCAAGAAAAAGCACAAAGCCGCCGGATTAAAATAACCGTGAGTCGAGTCTAAATGATTGGTTCTGACTGTCAGTTCATTGGCAAAAATGCGATAAAAAACCGTGACATCTGACACTGAATCGGTCTCGATTTGCCAGTGATTTTTGCTTTGCTTGCGCCAAGGTAAAGCACGTGAAGCGTAGCTATCCCGCAGGGAATCGCCTCCTAGCGATCGAAAATCTTGCAGGTGGCGGGCGTACTCTCGAACCAAGTAAGAACCGGGAGTCCAAACAGGCATTTTTAAATCCAGAACTGGCTGCGACCAACCGGCTAAGCGCAAAGTTACTTCAAACAGGTGCGATTCAGGATTGGGCATCGCTACCGAATATTGAATTGTCGGTGCTGTTGGTTGCTGATGCAGGTTGTCGGCAACTTCCGAGGTATCAAAGCGAGTGACATCTGTCATTTACTTGCCAAGTTCATCAAGTGTTTGAGGTTGATCAAATGGATAGTTTGGCGACTTGGATCGATTTTAATCCAGTTTTTAGTGTCCAAAGTTTCCATAATTTTGCTGGTTTCATCTAGGGTGATACCTGTGACATCAGCTAAGTCTTGATAAGGGATATTGAAGATATCTCTGCCCTCAGCAGTTTTCTGACCGTAGTTTTCTCCCAGCTCGACTAGAACATTTGCTAGTTTAACCGCTGGCTGGCGGTTCCCGAGTTGAGAGCGGAGATTGGTTTGGCGGAGTCGCCGCACCATCAATTGCAGCATCCGGTGGTGCAATTGTGGGTCTTTAAACAGGGTTTGGATGAATCGCTGAGCCGTGACGCTGATCAGCCGCACGGGCGATAGAGCAAGTACGTCATTCGATCGAGGAGATTCGTCCAGAATGGCCATTTCGCCGAAAAAAGCACCCTGTCCTAAAATAGCCATCGATACAGCTCGATCGTTTGACAGGCGCCGGACTTTGACCCAGCCGGACACCACAAAGTAAATCGCGTTGCCCCAAGAATCTTCCATCACCACAGCTCGGCCTGGGGGATACTCATGCTTGACGGCATTGGATAGCAGCCCTCCCAAGGTTTCTGGGTTAGCACCCTTAAATAGGGGGAACAGCTCACTGAAAGCTTCTGTCTTCATGCAACAAACTCGCTGAGGTGGGAAATATAGTTAGGTGACAGCCAACAGCTAGGGAACGATCGATGGAAAGGGAATACAAACAATCCGTGGCTCCTTTAATTGATGATAAGGGCGCAGAGGCGCGGTTCGTCTAAAATTTGCAGATTGTTTCATGCTAAACGGTTTCACGCCTGAAAATTGGGTCTGAAGCCTCCCCCTAAACGGGGGAAATCAAACAAAATGATTCATTGCTCCAATCCTCTTCTATCGATGGAAGAGGTAGCTGTCAACTGATGAACAGCGTCCCACTGCCTGTTCAACTTTGCCCAACAAGGATTCTATATATTCCGGCCAGCCGATCGCGATCGACTGCGTGTGGGCCAGAGTCTCCGGTTCGATCGCATCTGCCGTCCACCTCAGCGGTTGACCTTGCAAATCGCAACAAACCAATCCGGCTGCTTTTGCCAAAGCCAGAGGCCCAGCAGTATCCCACACTTTAACTCTGCCGTTGAAATACAGATACAAACCGGCGCGACCTTCTATGACTTCCATCACTTTCAAGCCAAAGCTGCCGAGGGAGTAAAATTCAACTCCGGGGATGCTTTGGGCGATCGCCCCGGCGTAGTTTTTCTGGTCTCTGTCTCCGAGAATAATCTTACAATTGAGCGGTGTCGGAGCGGGGGGTTTGCACAGGGCGATCGGCTGTGGCGCTTCGGTTCCCATCGTTTGGAACAATCCCCAATCTTTGCCGCCGAAATACATTTGGTCAAAAGCCGGGGCGTAGATCCAACCTGCCACCGGTTCCCCCTCAACCAGCAGCCCCACCATCACAGCATAGTGCGGTTTTCCCTGAATAAATCCCTCCGTCCCGTCCAGGGGATCGATGCACCAGAGGCGCTGGTAATTAGCCTGGTAAGCGGCTCTAGAGGCGACGTTTTCCTCCGTGATCCTGCCATCTTCAGGAAACAAAGCGCTAAATGCTGCCGATAGTTGTCCGTCTAGGTAGCGATCGATACTCGTCACGTAGTCATCGGGCCCTTTCTCGGAAACTTCAAAAGGTTCGGCTGCAAGCTTGTAAGCTGCTTGACCGCACTCGCGGATAGTGTAGCGAATTTTTTCGTCTTGCTCTGGAGAAATATACATGAGGTTAAACATAAATGCTCTCTTCTAACTTCAGGATAAAAGCTTAAGTCATTTCAATCGATCAACCTTGTCACTGTTGTTGACTCCTACCGTCAGGGTGGTTGTGATACAAGCCTAGACAGGATTCGGGAAGTTCAAAAAAAATTGAGACATTAGCCACACCAGCCAGATTTATCTAAAATCCAAAATCTAAAATCTAAAATCCAAAATGGACTGACCGATCGCACCAGCACTTTCAACAGCAAAGGATAGAATCTCTGAAGTTAGATTAATTTGTGCCAGCACCAGCAGGATTATAAGGACAACACTTTGAAATACCATTTGGCATGATTGTCGCAAAATAGACCTAGATGGAATTGACCGCGATGCCCAACTACGCAAATGCCCCCGCCACGTCCTGCGGGCCCTCAGAGACCACTTAAATGCCACCATCGACGCCCCCGGATGGCTAAGCGATATCGTCGTTGCGTTGAGTCATTTCTATTGATTCAGCCCAGGGCGCAAAAATTAATTTGACGCACTACTTACTTATGGCGCTCAGATGCTCTTCGGCGCACCCTACTCAGATCATTTCCGGTCGCATCGTGATTGTTGTTCAGATGTCCAAACAGTTAACAGTTAACAGTCAACAGTTAACAGTCAACAGTCAAGACTCCCGTCCAGTCGCCCACTTATCCCGCCATTTCACAGTCCCTTCCGAAGCTAAAACCCAGCGGCGACAAACCAAATTTTCTCGCAGCGGCGACATTCCTTCCCGCAGCAACGCATACTTATAAGAAATCAACTTCCCCGCACTTTCATTAAAAGGAATTTCCCCAAACCACGTATTAGTATTGATATACTCCAGCGGGTAAGCCTTGCTAATATCCCAATTCCCCAACTCAGGACAATCTCCAACTACCACAATTCTTTCCCCAGGCTGAGTTTTAACACTGTTAAGCTGTGTCCGCACAATAGTTTTCGCCTTAACTCGTTCTCCGACACTGCTAAAAATCATTACTTCCCCCGAACCCAACTCTAAATTGTACAGCATCCCCTCTTTGACTTCAAACTTGCGGCGCGATAAAACCTCCGTATGTTCTCCATCAGGCAACTCAGTATCAACCGCTTCAACAGTCACAGACTCGCCGCGATTCATCGCTACAAAAACCACAGAATCGCGATAACGACGCACGTAACAATAAACATCAGCAGTTAGATATTTTTGCCACTGACTCCCCATCGAAATAGCTGGATTCAGCCGCCGCAATCCAGACAGCAACCGCACATCTCGGTAAATCTGCGAATCAGTATCCCACTGTTCCATCATTGGGCGGTTGTAAGGGTCATTTCCGCCATCAGTATCATCGTGCAGATACTGTTCAGTGCCATAATAAAGGCACGGAATGCCACGACTTGTCATGATTAAACATATCGCCAACCGGAGCATTTGTCGATCGTCATTCAACGACTGAAACCTCGGCATATCGTGATTGTCCATAAAAGTAATCAACTCCGTCGCCCCGTAGTAGCGGTGATCCAAATTCAGCACATCCTGAATTAACTGAAATCCCGCTTCCGCACCCTGTCCCAAAACTTCTCGAATTGCCACGCACAGCCCAAAATCTAAAATAGTCATCCCCGACTCGTTGACAAATTCCACAGAAAGGTCATTTCTCGGGTCGCTGTAAATCCACTCACCAAAAATGAAAACATCAGGTCTATGTGCCAAAATATCCGCAGTAAACTCTTGCCAAAACCAGATCGGCATATGCTTAACTGTATCAACCCGCAAAGCATCAACACCTCTATCCAGCCACTGTTTAATTGCTGACTTAATGTAACTGCGGTAGGCTATATTGTTTTCGTTGAAAGTGGCCAAACCAGACAGTTCACAGTTTTGGACTTGCCATTCATCTTCCCAGTTTTGGACTTCGCCATAATGGTGATACCAATCATCTTCATCGTCATTAAAGTCAGCTATTTTGACACCATCATCGTAAAGTTCACCTTTTTTGCCACTAAAGTCTGGGTTACTGTGATTGCAGACAATATCGAGTACAAGCTTCATTTTTCGCCGATGCAACTCGTCTACTAACTTGTCAAATACGGTATCTTTGGTTTCTTGTGTTTGGTTGACAGAAGGATTATCGCCTTTGGCAATAAAGCGGGGATTTAGTCGCTTAAAATCTTTTGTCCAATAGCCATGAATCGCGGCTTGTTCGACAAATAATGCTTCCACTTGCTCGAACAGTGGAGTCAGCCAAACTGCGGTAACACCCATATCTTTTAAGTAGTCGAGTTTGTCGATAACTCCCTGCAAGTCACCGCCCCAATATTTGCCCCAATCTTTGCCTTCTGGATCGTAAAGTTCTGGGTTTGGACCTTCGTTATTTGCGGCGTCGCCGTCGTAAAAGCGATCGACTACAATGAAATAAATTGTTTCTTGTCGGAATTCAATATCTCGGGTGTAGAGGAATTCTAAATCGAGTTCGGTTTCTGGCTTAACTTCTTCTACCAGAGACTCAATTTTTGCTTCTGGTTCTGTAACTTCGTATTGAGAGGAAGTTTGATTGGGAGTGACTGGTGTCATGATATATTTTTTGATATTGTAAGATTGGTCAGTTATTCGGAGTTATAGTCGGAGATAGCTTTCCCCTCTGACTGACTTTTACAGCATCATACAGCATCATACGGAATTTACTCGTTTAATAAAATCTTTCTTTAGACAGATGGCGGAGTCGTCTATAATGTTGTATTTAGGACGACCGTGCGAGGGAGTTTGATGAGGACTGAAGTCCTGACTACAAAGTAATTTTATCGGCGTTGCTGAATTTAGGTATGATTCACGCTATAGGCAATCCCTGAAATTTAGTAGGGGTAATTCATGAATTGCCGGGCAATTCATGAATTGCCCCTACTCTAAATTTCGGAGGCAAATCATACTCCAAATCAGCAACGCCATTTTATCGTGTTGTGCGATTCCCTGCGGGATAGCTACGCTTCACGGGCTTTTTCCCTTCCTTTCTATTCCTCCCGCAATTTTTGGATATCTTCAACACTCAAACCAGTAGTTTGACTGATGGTTTGATTGTCAAGAACATTGAGAAGTTTCCTAGCAATTTCTAGAGCCTTTTCTCGCATTCCTTGCTGCATTCCTTGTGCGAGTCCTTCTTCAATTCCTTCTTGAATTCCCTTTCGCAAGATTCCCTGCTGATCCATAATATACCTCTCGCGATCTTCTAAATCTTTCAACTCTTCAGCATTCAAGTTAGTTTCATTAGCAATCGCAAAAGCTTGTTGTATTTCCGAGACATTTTCCATTGTGGACGGCACTACTTCCAAACTGGGAGCATTTTTCATAAAATAAACCCACTTATCAGTCAAAGTTTCCAACTGATCCAATTGTTTGTTGAATTTCGGCAATTCAATAAATATCATTTCCATCCCTGGATCTGGATACTCAAATAAACGTTTTTCCTCCTTGAACACAAAGTGAGAAATTACTTCTAGGTCATTGTCAAATATTTGAAAACCTGTAATTGTCAAAGCAATTACAGGTTTTAACTTAAAATAACCTTCGCCCCGAATCAGTTGTGTCGAGTAAGTTTTCGCAGTATTGTAAACCACCCGTTTCGCAAAAGATTCTACGTTTAAAACTTGCATTTCGATAATTACAGTTGCGCCTTCTGCAAGTTGGGCTTTAACATCCAAGTAAGAGTCTTTGAGATACTGTACTCTCGATGCTAAATATGGGTCGATAATTTCTAAGTCGGTGATGGTGGGATTGCCATCATAAATCATTGCATTCAGAAAGCTGATTAAGATTGGTTTGCTTTGATTGGAGCTGAATATTTTTTTGAAGGCATAATCGGTTTTGGGGTTGATAAATCTCATGGTTAATTTATTCTAAAATGACTTACCTATTATTTTAACCCATTGGGAAAATGGATGGGGCGAGTTACCAAAACTAGATATCTCATGCTCTCTCCAGGCTTGAGCCGATCGATAATGAAGTCCATCAGCCATTAGCGCTTGCCATATCTTCTATTCTGTCAAATCGACTTGTTGAATCTCTTCTAGCGTCATATCCAAGCATTGCGCGATTTGCTCGTCGCTCAAACCTATTGCTTGCAAGCGTTGGATCGCCTCCATTTTCGCCCGCTGCTTTCCCCGCAAAAACTCAGGCGACTCTTCCTGCGACGTGCAGACATTCAGAGCTCCGATTAAATGACCGCGAGCAACATGATTGCCACTAATAACGCTACCTGTAACGTTGCTAATCCTCGACTTCCGAATCAGTGCCGATCGCAAATTTAATTTATTAACGTCTTCTCCGAAAGCATCAGAAAACAACTCCCATAGCTCGTAGCCAACATCTTTAGCATAACCCTCAGTACAGTTCAACTCTTGGGCAATATCGCCGTACTTTTGCCGCTTCAGAACGCCCTCAATCACGCCAACTTGCATATCATCTAAATGCTTGCCAGTTTTCGCAAAAACAACTTCATCTGCAAAAGCCAGTGCTTCCTTAACGTTCACCCGCGCCTCCTCACAATATCCGAGCAATCGAACTAAAACCGTCTAGATCCGACTATTTTCGCCTTGAATACAAAAACGATTAAAGCTTTATCAAAACTTTTTATATTATACGACTTTATCCGACCTTTTTCGACTATACAAATTAATTGGCAAGCTGTAGCATTGTGAATATCAAATCATCGCTCAAAGAAACTAACTTATGACGACTACCCAACTCGCTCTCGACAAAAAAGCAAATCCTTTGATGATGCACCTGAGCATCTTGCCAAAATACGGCATCTCCCAAGAGCAAGCTAGCTACGATCCCAGCACCCAGACTTCCAACATCTCCTCCATGAGTGGCTCCTGGTGTACTGTTAGTGGCTCCACTTTTAAGTTATTTGACGATAGTGATGACGACACGCAAGAGGACGACTAGAATTTTTAATGACTAACAAATAATTCGATCGCCCTTTCTTTTCTTGAAAGACCTGTCTTAATTTTTGCATGATAGGTCTTTCACTGTCAAAATTATTTAAATTGATTTAGTTATGACCGACCTTTTAATCGTGACTTCCGAGACTGACATTCATGCCGATGTTATTATCAACGAATTGCAACAATCAAATATTCGAGCAATTCGATTGAATTCAGAAAGTTTTATTAAAACAAGCAAATATGCTTACTCGTGGCAAGCTTCGGGCAATCCCAGTCAAAGTTTTTTGTCTTTTCAAGACTCGTTGAGAGAAGTTCAAGATATTGGCGTGATTTGGTGGCGCAAACCACAGGATTATCAAGTTTATCCAGAAGTTAATGATGATTGGGCAATCAAGTATTGTCAAGAAGAAACAGAATCTTTAATGTACTCTCTGTCTGGCTTATATCCCAAAGCGAGGTGGGTCAATAACTACTACAAGATTAGATTGCCATCTCATCGAATCAATCAGATTCCAATTGCTCAAAAACTGGGAATTACTATCCCTCCAACACTCGTCACAAATTCCTATGATGCTGCTTGCAACTTTGTGACACAACAGGGAAAGTGCATTGTCAAACCGATGCGCTATTCTGGATTTCTACATGATGAAAAGCAGTACGCTTGCTATACTCGCCCCATTGATGTAGAAACACTTGAAGCATTTCGAGAGAGCATTCGATTGGCACCCGTTTTCATTCAAAAACGCATTCAAAAGAAGGCAGAATATCGCGTTACATTAATTGGTAAGCATGATTTTGTCTGTCGCATTGATGCCAAACATATCAACGATGCAGATGTAACCTTAGATTGGCGCGTCACCGAACCAGATAAACTCGTTCATGTTCCCGACAAGCTACCAATGGATTACCTCAACAAACTTCATCAAATGCTTGACGAGTTTGGTTTGAATTTTGGTGCATTCGATATCATTCGCGACGAGGATGACACGCTCTATTTTATCGAACTCAATCCTAACGGACAGTGGTATTGGATCGAAATTCTCACTAAAATGCCGATGGTTCGCGCAATGGCGGAACTCATCCAAGATTTAGCGCTGCAATATCAACAGGATTGCTGAATTTTATCAAATCCGTTGGCATCGGAATTGATACCCACAGCCAGGACACGGCAGTGCCTTTTCCCTACAATTAATCGCGGTAGGTAAACGGCACTGCCGTGTCCTCTATATCATAGGTCGTTGCAACCGGAATTGATATCAGTCCTGGACGCATTGTAACGGTGCAACAAGGCTTTGAGATTGCTTCGCTTCTCTCGCAATGACAGAATTGGGTTATCTGTGCGTCCAGGACTATGAATATCGCCCCAAATCAACCCAAACTCTACCTAAAGACAGCCACCTCCTCCAATCCTACCTCAGAATGCTCCACCCGGAACACATTTGCGCTCAAATTAGCAACAATTTGTTTCCCCTGCTGCGTCAGTTCCAAATAGCCGATCGCATCCTTGACATACCGATAAACCACATTCCAATAAAACTTAGGATACCCATCCCGCAAATCCCCCTGATTCTGATAGCCCAAAACCCGATTCTGCCCAGTCTCCTCAAACTCGTAAAACAGCGCAGCAATCTTTTGCAAATATCGCGGATCGCTCAACTGACCGATTAAATCAGCAGCGCGAACTAAACCCGGATAATTCACAGTATCTTGATAATCTTCATCCGCAGGAACCGGGAAACGAGTTAACTCAATATTCTGCTTGACCAGCTCAGCATTAATCAGTTTGTTACCCCCAAAACGCTCTTCAACAAACATTTTTCCCCGATCGACATGGTAAGGTGTCAAACTAGCATCAGTCGCCCCCCGAGGTAGCGTTAATTTCATGTCGCCTATTCCTGTCGCATACAGTCCCAAATCTGTTCTATCTTGCCGACAAACGCCCTTGACGTACCCGATATCGTGGCACAGCAAAGCAATGTGGAAGTGCAGCCAATGTTCGCAGGAAACACCACCCTCGCGGATGTGTTTCCCGCGCAGAATTTCTTGTCCCACCAATGTGACTAAAATAGTGTGTTCCACATTGTGGTAAAGAGCATCGCTATTCGCAATATTTTCTAAAGCCATAGTCGCTACCCAAGCAATAATTTCGGCATAGTCAGATTTGAACCCGCCGTAGGTGTGGCGGTAGCCTTCAATCAGTCGATTTACAAAATCGTTAATTAGCAGTTCAGTTGCATTAAACATATTCACTTTCATAAGCCAAAGTAGCTTGTTAAATTATTTTTATAGTTATTGTTTTTGTGGCTACTGTTTGATGTTATTGTTGACTTAACCGCGACGATGGATGCCCGCTCTTATCTGGAGGCATCCACTGATATTATCAATGATTATGGCTTAAATTAGCGATCGAACAACTAGCAGAGCGATGCACCCGGTAAATAATTGATATCAACGGGCGATCGAGGTATGACACCCCTCAATCAGCAGTACCGCGTTACATCTTCCCCGCACCTGTCAGCCAAAAACGAGAGCGATCGAAAACGCAACCCCACTAATTCCTCATACAGAGGATTCAGCTTGCACATAGGCGGTATGTGGAAAAGATGGTGTCCCAATAGCTGGATATCTCTCTCAAAAGGACACCGTGCGGGTATAAGTTGGCACAACCACGCCCGCTACTTGCGGAGCTCGCACTGCAATGCCCCAACAGCCACTTTCGCACTGGTTGGACGAGGCGATCGCCAAAACTTAAGTATTGGCACTGATTTTTAGAAAAAATACTTGTAGTCGAGTCCATGATTAACCTCAGTAATTATTACTAACAAAAACTTGTGAATCACCCTTCTTAATCATCAACCAAGCCCGCCGTTACCACAGTGACGTGAATAAGTTTCTCGCGTGACACTCGCGTCCCCAAAATGTGATAGGGAAAGATAACAGTTGTGATTACAAGTCCGCAAAAGTGTGAGACAGATCACCGCTTGTACTAGCTATATTATGTATCTTAAGATAGATTAAAAAAATAAAGATAACTTCCAACTTCCTGCCTCTACTTTACCCTGCTACTTACCTGCGATGTATTACCGGTTAATTCACTAATATAAGGTTTCAGGCAATGATGAAACACAAAGATAAATCTGCCGACCTTTCTCAACGCCCATACACAGATACCGTGCTGGAAAAACTCCCTGTATAAGTTAAGAATTGGGCAGAAAGCTTGCCTTGGAACCAGCGGCGCTATGTATTGTCCCTCTGCTACACATTGTGTGCATCTACTCCCGAGTTGCAAGCAGAATTTTTAGATAACTACACGGCCGACGGCTTAGTCTCAAAAATGTTTGAAGATGTAGATACTCTCAACCGAGTCAAAGAGTATTTAATCAGATTCCGAGTCAAAAAAGAATTAAATGAATCTGATTTAAGAAGCTACATCAAACAATTTTATATCCACTCAGCTCAACAAGCGCGCCGGGAAACTGACCAATATTTAGAATCTGCACTCCGCTTCGTCTTGAATACAGAAGAACGCAATAATGTTTTTAACTACATTTTGGGTTTTGAGTTTATTAAAATTGTTTTTCAAATGAGCTGGTTGCATCACGAAAGATTAGCGAGACTGCAAAAAAATCAGTCGCAGTTTATTGAAGCCTATATCAAGCCGATTCAACACGCACACAGAATTAATGGCATAATTGTACCGAAAGATGAGAGAATCTTTTTTGCCAGACGCACCTATTACGTTCAACAACCTAATATCTCTTACAGAAAACTCATTGAGTTAGTCATGGCTAGTTTTACTACAGAAATGGTGACTCACTGCGGATTTTCTGTCAGCCGTCACTGTGAAGCTTTGCGCTTTGACTGCGATTATATTTACGATCCAGAACCAGAAGAAGAAGAAAGATTTCCGACTGACTTGCAATTTATTCATTGATCGGTTTCTCCGATCGACCTCCCGATACTTTTCGGCGCAGTCTACACGAAAGCCGATCTTGCTGACACGGAAACACCCGGTTTCAGTGCCCAGGAGCCCAAAATTTTAACTCTGTCTCGCGGAAGATAGTACGAACAGGTCAATTTTTGGGATAATAGAAAACAGCACTCAACTTAGCTGAGGAACAAACGTGCTGCTATCAAAAGGCTTTGAAGTAGAAATGTATACCGGCACTCCCGAAGGTGAGGTGGTTGGTCTCTCCGATCGCATAGTCGCCGATCTAGAGGGATTTGTGCGCGAGCCTGATAGCCGCAATGTGGAGTACACGACGGCCCCGCTGTGCAGCTACGATCGCCTGCTGTGCGCCTTAGTCAACCCGCGAGTGCGGCTGCGCGAGTATCTCAAACAATTGGGCGACTATACCTTGCTGCCGGGAAGTACCCTGTCTCTCGGAGGGAGCGATCGATTTTACCGATCGGACCCCAACAACCCCTACCATACCTACATCGAGCAAACCTACGGCACCAAAGTCGTCACCGCCAGCATTCACATCAACATCGGCATTTCCCAACCAGAAATGTTGATGCGGGCAATTCGCCTCGCTCGCGTCGAAGCACCGCTTTACCTTGCCTTGAGCGCCTCTTCGCCCTTCCTCGACGGCGAAGTCACGGGCTATCATTCCACGCGGTGGGGTTTGTTTCCCAAAACTCCCGCCATCGTCCCCCTGTTTGAAAGTCACAAGCATTACATCCAGTGGACTGAAGAACAGCTAGAACTCGGCAGTATGCAAAATGTCCGCCATTTGTGGTCTGCCGTGCGCCCAAATGGCGATCGTCGCCCGTACTGTCTCAACCGCCTGGAACTGAGAATTTGTGACCTAGAAGTCAATCCTCTAGCTTTGTTAGCCATCACTGCCTTGCTAGAAGCTCGAATTTGGCAGATGATGGAAGACCCAGGCTTAGATCCCTTAGAACTCAGCACCTTGCCGGCGGCTACCCGTAACGAAGACTTAGTTGCTCTCACCGATGCTAACGAAATTGCTGCATCTCGCCAAAGTTTGGATGCCGAACTCACTCACTGGCAAGATGGCAGAAAGATTCTGGCACGAGATTGGATTGAGGAAATTTATCAAGAAGTTTGGCCTTTCGCCAAAAAACGCGGCTTTAGCTGCTTTCTGTTGCCGCTCAAAAAGATTCTCCGGGAAGGTAACACCGCCCAGCAGTGGTTGAAGCTGCATGAGAGTGGTTTAGACACTCGTAGTATTATTCTCCAAGGAATTGATGGGATGGCTCACCAAGAATGGGAGCTCGAAGACAATTTGTGTGCCCAGTTAGTGGCGTGAAGTGGCAGTCGCGCTCATGGGGCTTTCATATCAATTCCGGTTACACTCAGACATGATTTATGAGGACACGGCAGTGCCGTTTCACGGCAGCGCCAGATTAATTGTAGGGACACGGCACTGCCGTTTCCTGGCTACGCCAGATTAGAGGACACGGCAGTGCCGTGTCCCTACGCCAGATTAATTGTAGGGACACGGCACTGCCGTTTCCTGGCTCTTGTGAGTAATATTAATTCCGATGCTACGGGATTTGATATCACTAGCCCTCTGGCGGGTGCGTACTGGGCCAAAAATACAAGTAGCCCGAATTTTCTCCGAAAAAGTCGTAGCTTGCGGGGCGGAACGCCATCGCCCACGCCGAAAAACAAATCAGAATATTTAATCAATGGAGTCCGACACGGGTTATAACTAAAAGCTATAACTTGTATCTACCTTTGGGTAGATTTCTACCTTTCTCAATAGCTGTATTTTTCGCTTTTAATTAGCTTCATGCCCCAACTTGTCTTGATTCACCCGCAAATTCCCCCGAATACTGGCAATATCGCCCGTACTTGCGCTGCCACAAGCACGGAACTGCATTTAGTCGGCCCGCTGGGGTTTGAAATTAGCGATCGCTACCTGAAACGGGCAGGCTTAGATTACTGGCCCTATGTCAATCTCCACTCTCACGAAGATTTAGCGGCTTTTTTGGCTTATCGCCAGCAGCGCGGAGGGCGATCGATCGGATTCAGCACTGGTGGGCGATGCAGTTATATTCAATTCCAATTTCAGCCCAACGACTGGCTGATGTTTGGCTCGGAAACTGCCGGGATTCCCCAATTCGTCTTAGATGCCTGCGACGCCACAGTTTTTATTCCGATGAGCCAGCCTGGAGTCAGGAGTCTGAATCTCTCCGTCAGTGCGGCTGTAGGTTTATTTGAGGCTAAACGACAGTTGGGCGAGCTGGGATAAATCACGATCAACACAACATATACATATAGATATTTAATCGGTGTTGATGGTTGCCAAATCTTCATTTAAATATAAGAAATTTGTATCTAACAGGTGAAAATTTAGATAGCGGAGATTAATATATTTTATTCGTCCAAAAACATATTGTTATCAGCAACACCAAATTACTCGCAAGATGATTCAGCAACAAAAATAGAGAATTTCAGCGATTTAAGGCCATACGGGATCACCTGCTTGGGTTTGAACGCTATATCTAGTAAATAATCTAGTAAATATACGGTTGTAGGCAATCCGGAAATTAGCATAGAGTCTGATAATAGGTGAGAGTCTTAGCCTCTGCGGGAACGCATATTTTATGTATTCGTTCTAGCTATTGCGGTGTAAGGCTTTTGGGGTGTAATTGCAGCAGGTTTTACCGACAATTTGAAAATTTATGACGGTTCGAGCTTGTCTAAATTTAAAAAGCAAGGTAATCTTGCCTAAGCATGATGACTATCAACAATCAGAATATTTTTGGTGGTTGATTTAAACTTAGCGTCATGCAATCCCTTGAGTGTTTCCAAGGACAGTTAGCGCTTCTCAGTAGGAGGTCGTTTTTTTGAAACGAACATATCCCGAAAAAATTAAGCCTGTTCAGGCTAGTGAAATCGACAGAGACGGTTCTACGGAACCGTCCAAACAGACAAACATCAGCACTGGCTCCTTTCGCTCTCTCGCCACGATCGGGCTAGCAATATCGGTAGGTGCTTCTGGCATCCTGATGCCGAGAAATGGAGACAGCGCTCGCGCTTCTGAACTCGCACAGACAGCAGAATTCACCGCTGAAGTACAGCCAGTCTCGGCCAACGAGCTCGCTACCTCAGCACAAGTTGATGGTTCCAGCGCCGAACAGGCCGGATCTGCTTCTGCTCCGGTGGCGGTTAAGGTGCAGCAGGGACAAACTCTTTGGGATCTGTCTCGGGACTATGAAGTTGAACCGAAGGCATTAGCAACTGCCAACGGCATCAAACCCGATACCGTACTCCAAGTTGGTCAGGAACTCAGAATGCCGGCTCCGGGAGCCGCGCTACAACAGAACCATGGCAATACTGCCATGGTCAATCCCGAACAAAAGTTAAATCTGACTGGTGACTCCGAGACGTTGGATAGTGCAGCCCCCTTAGGGCAGGCCTCAACCGCAGCGCCTGGGCTGGCTAGTTCGACACCGGAACAAAGTTCGATCGATAGCCCGAAAGACGGGGCGATCGACAGTTTGAAAAAACAGGAAAACCGCACCACAGCATCTGGTGGTCGGACACTCTTGGGGTCTGAGGGGGGAGCAAATTCATCTACACCTGCATCTTTGCCGGAGTCGGTACCGACGCTGGCATCCCCCGGAGCGGGCACTCAGACAGCCATTCCAGACCTCGGGGCCACACCTGTAATTCCCAATGGTGGGGTCGGTCAAGCATCGCCCGAGTCAGCATTCGAGTCAATTCAACAGTCTCTGGCAACGCCGAGTTTGTCGCAGGCTGTGGTAGTCCCCCCTGCGGGCAGTACCGCTCCGGCAAGCGCTCTCTACAGCGTGCGTCCGGGAGATACACTAAATGCGATCGCCAAAAGTCACGGCGTATCGGCCAAAGAGCTGATCTCCGTCAACAAGCTCGGCAACCCCAACTTGCTGAATGTCAATCAAGGGCTGAAAATTCCCCAAGTTGGGTCAAATAATCCAGCGGTGCAGGGGGCAGCCTCTGATTATGCCTCCAACTCTACATCTGTCTCATCGGCGGCTTCGGCTGTAGCACCCGCGCCAACAGTGCCGGTTGTCTCTCCGTTGGCGAACTTGGAAGGTCTGAACAATATTTCAGCACCGATGGTTCCCAAAATTAACAGCATTCCGCTAACTCAAGTTTCTCAAACCATTAGCAACCCCGGGAAACTGGAGCTTCAAGGTGAGCCAACATTTACAGGCGCAGTTGACACCAGTGCCTTGCCCGTACCAGCAAGTGCAACTGCTACGGCGATCGCTACGGGAGAATACCCGCAGCCGGTCAGCTTCGTGTCAAATGTCGATCCAACTACCGCTTTACCTGAAACGTCGAATCCCGAGGCTATCCCTACCGCGCAGGCTCTCAACCCTTATGCCGAACGATTGAGGGCGGAAGTTGTCAGGCTGCGAGAGGAATATCGCGCTGAGCGCAATTCGATCGGCACAAATGCCGTGTCTCTGGCTCCAACTGACGGGCAGGAGATGAAAGTAGCCTCGGGCAACCCATCTGGGGATCTGCCAAGTCTCAATCCTGACCTCTACACCCCCGACTATGCTGGGGCGGTGCAGAATGAAATCAGCAGACCGCCTTCGAGAGCGTGGTCTGAACAGGTTCAGAAGCAGCAGCAAGAGCGTTTTGACCCGGCTCGTGCAGCAGAACAGCAACCGATTAACCTGACGCCGACCTCTACCTCTACTCAGGAAAGGCCGGTGGTGGCAACTGCTCCTTTGGGAGCCGAGGGTTACGACCCCCTGAGCAACCCGTCTTTGGGACGCATGGTTTCTCCAGAACTGCCTCCGCTTTCTGGGGCTGATACTTATCTGCCTAACGGCAGCAAACAAAAGTCGGCTAACGGGTTTATTTGGCCGTCTAAGGGCGTTCTCACTTCTGGCTACGGCTGGCGCTGGGGACGGATGCACAAGGGAATTGATATTGCAGGGCCGATCGGCACGCCAATTGTGGCAGCATCTGACGGGGTGGTTACCTATGCAGAGTGGAACGACGGTGGCTACGGCTATCTGGTGGAAATTACCCATCCAGACGGCACTGAGACTGTTTATGCCCACAACAGCCGGATTTTGGTGCAAAAAGGTCAGAAGGTCGCTCAAGGGGAACAGATTTCCGAAATGGGCAGCACTGGCTTTAGTACCGGGCCGCACTTGCACTTTGAAATTCATCCCGCCGGACAGGGTGCTATCAATCCAATGGCTTTTCTGCCAAAGGATGATTCCAGCGCTTCTCGGTAACGACCAGTTGGAAGTTATGGGTTTTGAATGATTATCAAAACTCATAGCTTTTATTGGAAGCTATGACAAATTCTGTAGTTTTAAATTGAGACATAGCTCGCCTTACCGTGCTACGATAGTAAATCGTGAAGTAAGTTTGGCTCAGTGGCGCAGTTGGTTAGCGCAGGGGACTCATAAGCCCAAGGTCGCAGGTTCAAATCCCGCCTGAGCCATGATTTAATGGAAAAAACCGCGCTCTCTATTTCGAGAGCGTATTTTTTTGACTTTTCTGAAACATACTTGTAGTCGTTATGACTATGATATATTTGTAACAGTTCGTAAAAAAGGAAACAAAATCTATGACGAGTGAATGCCTCCGGGTTGGTCAAGCTGCACCAGATTTCGCAGCAACAGCCGTAGTTGATCAGGAATTCAAAACAGTTAAACTGTCAGACTATAAAGGCAAAAAGTATGTAGTCCTGTTCTTCTACCCCTTGGACTTCACCTTCGTGTGTCCGACTGAGATTACAGCATTTAGCGATCGCTTCGAGGACTTCAATAAAATCGATACCGAAATCCTCGGCGTATCCGTTGACAGCGAATTCTCTCACCTGGCTTGGATACAATCAGACCGCAAATCAGGCGGTGTCGGCGACCTCAACTATCCCTTAGTTGCTGACCTCAAAAAAACAATTAGTGCCGACTACAACGTCCTCGACCCAGAAGCAGGCATTGCCCTTAGAGGTCTGTTCATCATCGACAAAGAAGGCATCATCCAACACTCTACTATCAACAATCTTGCTTTCGGCCGCAATGTGGACGAAACCCTCCGCACTCTGCAAGCTATTCAACACGTCCAGTCTCACCCGGATGAAGTTTGTCCCGCTGGCTGGCAGCCCGGTGACAAAACCATGACTCCCGATCCGGTTAAGTCTAAAGTATTCTTTGCTGCTGTCTAATAATTGTTGAGTGATAGGGGCGGTGCACCCGTGCTCGCCCGCTTTTTTTTGACTTAAACAATTCTTAATTCAAAACTCAAAACCTTCCCTCCGATTCCCCATTCCCCATTCCCCATTCCCCAATTCCCGATTCCCCATTCCCCATTCCCAAATTAGGAAATATGCTGACTTCTACTGATTTTAGCGGCTTGTTAAATCAGCGGTTTTTCCAAAATTTATTGCCTGTACCCGCAACTAATCTTCTGAAGCTGGGACAGATGACGCCTGATTTTGAATTGCCGGATATTAATAATGGTAAATTGGTACGGCTATCGAATTATCGGGGCGATAGGCCGGTAGTTCTAGCTTTTACGCGGATTTTTACTGAAAAGCAATATTGCCCTTTCTGTTTTCCTCACATTAAAGCTTTGAATGAAAAGTGGGAACAGTTTGCCGATCGCAATATAGAATTATTGATGGTGACGAGTACGGACGATCGGCAAAGCCAGATTGTAGTCAGAGATTTAGGCTTGAAAATGCCTCTGCTTTCCGATCCAAGCTGTCAAGTTTTTCAAGCTTATCAAGTCGGTCAGGCTTTGGGTGCTCCTTTGCCGGCTCAGTTTGTTTTGGATTCAGATGGAAAACTCCTGTTCAAACATTTGTTTTCTTTCATAGACCATAATGCTAGTGTCGAAACCTTGCTGACATCTTTCGATCAGTAAGAACACGGCAATGCTTTGTCCTAATTGGCAGTTTTTAACCGCAGATACACGCAGATGTATGCGGTCAATTTTTAGTTTGGTGATAAATACTTATTGTGCCAATTCTGAGGGCGGAATAGCTGGATGTTCGATCGAAAGTAATCTAGGCTATAGCTTGAATGTACCTAGTACCAGTTTAAGCCGATGTCGTCTCCTTCATCTCGATTCGCGGGCAAAATTGAATTCAGTGTCTTAGCATCGCATCCCGAGTTACTGACTGGTTTGGATGCGTGGATGCGACTGGGTTTGCTTTCGCCCGCTGAGGTTGAGCAATTGTGCAGCCAGTATTTAGTCTGCCCGCTTCCCGATCCCGCTGTAGCCGTTTCGGAAATTGAGGCTAGGCCGTTAGCGGAGCCCGCCCCTACGGGGGCTGCGCCAACAAAGAGGATCGATCGTACACCACAGCCCAAAGTACCTGCTTTAGCAACACAAAAAGCATTATCTAGCACCACAAAAAGCGTTGCTACACCCACAGAAACTACTGAAACCCCGAATTTTATCGCTCAAATATTGAACTCCCTAATAGCCGAAATTAGCGTCGTGTGGCTATTATTTTTAGGCGTGTTCATGGTAGTTGTCTCATCTGGAGTCTTGGCTGCTAGTCAGTGGGATAGATTTCCGGCTGCCGGACAATATGGAGTTTTGTTAGCTTATACTTTAACTTTTTGGGCGATTAGCAGTTGGGCAAAAAAACAGCCTAATTTACACTTGACTGCTCAAACTTTACAAGAAGTTACGTTGTTGCTAGTGCCGATCAATTTTTGGGCGATGGATAGTTTTGGATTGTGGCGGTATCCTTGGAATTGGGGAGTAGCAATCGTAGCAGCACTCCTTTTGACTTGGATAACTAGCAGGATTATCCAATCTCAGTATCAAAGCTTATCGGGAAAAAATGTAACTTGCTCGATCGCCCTAAATCATTTGGGATTGAGTTATTTGCAGTGGGGTTGGGCATTGGCAGGCTTGTCCCTGGGTGCGGTTTATTTGGGCACGGTGGGAACTGCTGCTGCTACAGTTTATCAAGTTCAGCAACAACGCTTGCAATCTCTCAAACGCGGGCAAAATACTGAAACTATCGCCACTGCTTTTAGTTATAGCCGACATTTTCTGATTTACAAAAGAGCAGCTTTAGTCGCTTATTCTTTAGGAATTTTACTCGGTCGGGCGATTTTTGTCAAGAATTTGAATATCGCTGAAATGGGTTTGGCTTTGGGGATTTGTGGCGTGCTTTTAGCATGGATCGATTGGCAGCAACCCCTGGCATCTGGGACTATTCAAAACAATACATCAGATCCGCAAAATCCCACCAACTTTTTTAACTGGCAGTTAGCCGGAGGGACTTTGTTGGGATTGGGGTGGTTGGTTTGTTTTCGCGAAATTCCGCTACAGGCGATCGCACTTAGTGGATTGGCTATTTGGTTTTTCTCCAACCGCTTAGTCAGGTTTTGGCAAGAGTTTGATTTGCTAATGCTTTTCGTAGTGGGACTTCAGAGTATTTGGTTGTTGTGGCGAGTTATTCCGGTTGGGATTCAAACACAATTTGTGGCATTTTTAACTCAGCTTACAAATTCTCAACAAACTCCTTGGGCTTTTTGGGGCGTTTTGCTGTTGCCTTATTTAATTTTAACGGTAAGTGTGACGCAGTGGCTCCACCGATCACGAAAGTTTCAACTTGCCCGTTTTGGCGAAAACCTTGCTCTCGGTTTGGGGAGTGTTTTAACTATTATTAGTTTATTCAATCCGTTTTGGCGATCGCTCAATTTAGTAGCTTCTACTTTCATCTTAGGTTGGATAACCTGGAAATATGCCGTCGCGGATAATTCCCGTCAAATTTTACCAGTTACTCCTGATATTCGTCAACAGCGAGATCCCGCAAGTTTAATTTACCTGACACATATTACTGGCTTATCCGCAATCTGTTCGGGAATTGACTTCTGCTTCCGAAACGAGACTCCTGAAGTATGGGCAGCTATTTTGTTGGTTTTGATGGTAGCTGAATGGGGATTTTTTGTCAAGATGAAAGTGGCAAACTTTCAACAAGCATCTCCGTCTTGGCGCTTTCATCCTGCCTGTTTTCAAAGTGCCTGGTATTTGGGATTAGTATTAGCAGGATTCAGCTTTATTCTGTTGCAAAGTAGTCTTTCAGCTATTGCCGATCGCCCTCAGTGGAGTTTGATCTGGCTGGCGACTCCTTTGGCTTTGACTGCTGTTGCTAAATATACCGAATTGTCTCACAGACAAGTTGCCAGTACATTTAGCTCGATCGCCCTAATCATCGCAGAATTTCTGACTTTTAGTTTTTCGGAATCTCGGTTAATTGGTTTGGGTGTGTCAGTCGTATTGATGTTATTCAATACGTACTATTTGGTAGAAATGCCAGCAGCAGCAATTACCGTCGGATTTGGCTTAAGTTTTGTAGCCGCTGCTATCTACGAATTAGGTTTTGTGTTGGGTTCGGATTGGGCAATTGCTGGGGCGATCGCACTTTTGTGTCTCTGGTTGCTTCGCGATTTGATGATTCGCTACAGGGCGCGCGTACCTTCGGGAGCTCAATTAGCCGAAATGTACGATCGAGCTTTCGATGGTTGGGCAATTTTAGTCGCCAGTGGGCTGTTGACAGTTATCACCGTTTATTCCTTGAGCTTATATACCTTTAATGTGCAGTCATCTATCAAAATATTTTCGGCTAGTTTGGGAATATTTGTTGCTATTGTTTACCGTAGTTATCGACAACCTTCGCCTTGGGCAATTTATGCCTTAGCTTGGACTTTAGAGTTGTTGACAGCAGTTGGTTTGAGTTTTGTAGCACGCAATACGATCAATCTGGCAGTTGCGAATATTGCGCTCGGATTATCCACACAATTGTTGGGTGATGTGTGGCGCAGGCGCAACCCTGATCGCACAATTTTACCAAGCGTTCATGTTATACCCTTGGTTTACGGGCTGTTGGGTGTGATTTTGCGATCGCAAGTATTTACGAATGGAACGGGCTTAATTACTTTAGGTGCGTCTGTAATTGCGATCGGCATTGGCAGGCGGGAGCAAAAATTTAAACCTCTGGTTTATTTGGGATTAATTGGCGTGTCTGCTGCTGCTTACGAATCGCTACTATATCAACTTTTCAAAACACCGGGAGGAGCTTTTGGCGACGGCTTAATTATGCTGGCAACTCTCGGCACAACTTTAACCTATATCTATCGCATTTTATCTCCTTGGCTCAGCAATTATTTGCGTTTAACTAATGCTGAACTAAAAATATTTTCTGAGCCGCACTGGATTTTGAGCAGTTTCTTATTAATTTCAGCTTCTGGAAATACGATCAAATCCGGTCTTAATTTAGGATTAGTCACTGGTACTTTATTAGTTCAATACGCTTTCTTGCAAGGGCGAAATAATCTCGATCGCCAATGGGCGAACATTTGGATTTACTTGGGTTGGGTAGAAGCCTTTGGCATCCGGCTTTATTGGATAAACACACCTTTAGTTAAGTACATTTCCGGGCCGTTGGGGCCCTGGAAAGTTGCCCTGACTTCTCTATTTGCCTATTTCATTTACAGTTTGCCTTGGGATAACTGGGGTTGGTCAAAAAAACCTTGGCAGGTAATCGCTTCGTTGATTCCAATAGTGGTTATTTTGGAAAGTCCGACTCAGTTTTATCCGCTTAGCTTGCTGATAGCTGCTGCGTTTTATGTTTTCCTGGCTTGGGAAAGGCGGGAAGTCCGTTTTACCTACGTGAGTGTGGCGATAATTGACTGGATATTGTACAGGTGGTTTGGAGAAATGGGATTGAGTCAGCCGGAGTGGTACTTTACTCCTTTAGGACTTTCTTTCCTTTATGTCGCTCAGTTCGATCGCGCTTTCAAATTGCCAGCCCAAAAACCCCTGCGCCACAACGTCCGAATTCTAGCAACTGCGCTGATTTGCGGCATACCTCTGTTGACTCAGCAAAGTAACGGTTTGGTGGCGGGAAGTTTTAGTTTGGTGGCGATTGCTGCGGGTTTGGCGCTGCGAGTTCGAGCGTTTTTGTTTGTGGGAACGGGAATTTTTTTAATCAATGTTTTCTATCAGTTGGTGATTCTGATATTCGATTATCCGCTGATTAAATGGGCGATTGGTTTGGCTTTCGGGATTCTGTTTATCTGGATTGCTGCTACTTTTGAAACTCGGCGCGATCGCATTTCTGCTTTTGTGCAGCATTGGGTTGTGCAATTGCAATCTTGGGATTAGATTTATTGATTCTAATCGGAATTATTGACTGTTGACTGTTAGTAAATTAGCTGAAATTTGCGATCGCATAACCTTTATATGTTGTCGTCATGTGCAGGACTTCTGCAAAAACCCTGAATTGCCTCCTTTCTTGAGAATTTGTCAGATAGAGGGCGATCGGCTCTTGACATCCACCTCTCAAAATGAGAGAATAAAGACGTAGGTGTTTCAGAAGAAGTTAGCAAATCGATGATAAAAATTCAACAAAAGATATTAAAAATCCATGCACGTAATTTCAATTCGCAGTCTCCGTGACGATGCTGCAATGTACCCCGATGTCAAAAAACAAGTTGATAGCTGGAATGCGACTGTCAAAAAAGCAGAATGGCAGAACTTGGAGGATGTTCGGAAGATTTACCGGGATGCCGAAGCAGTGGGAAATTTCACTGTCTTTAATATCAAAGGTAACGAATATCGCCTGATTGTCGGCATCGACTACGAGACTCAAACTGTGTATTACAAATATTTCCTAACCCACGCTGAATACGATAAAGACAAATGGAAAAATGACTCTTACTTTTGATCGAGCTAATTATAGCAATTTGCTGGTAGAAGTCGCTCCACAGGCGATCGAAACCGAGGAAGAATACGATCGCCTCCTAGCAGTCACAGAGGGGCTGACGTTCGCCAAAAACCGCACTCCCGAAGAAAAAGCTTTACACAAGTTATTGGTAACGCTAATTGAAGTTTACGAGGCCCAAAACTATCCGATCGACAAATCCGAGCCTCACGAGATTTTGCAACACATCATGGAAGCCAGCGGCACCCGTCAAGCTGACTTAGTTGGCATCATTGGATCGAGTGGCGTAGTGTCTGAGGTTGTCAATGGCAAGCGGGCAATTAGCAAAGCACAAGCTAAGGCACTCGGCGATTATTTTAAAGTGTCGCCTAGTTTGTTCATTTAATATGATGTAAATGCCAATTTTCAACACTCATGCAGCAGTCTTCCGTAGGGTGTGTCGCTATCCACCATCTTTAAGAAAGACGGCTAATTTAATAGCGACGCACCTGGGAGGTTCAATGAATTTATCAGGAAGCCCAATATGTTTCTGGTAGAAAGCTTTTTGATAAATTGGCATCAAATGTTGGGTTTGTTTGCTTAGTCATTGAAAAGAATTAGGTGCGTCGCTATCAGATTGTCGCTTTTTTTGAGGATTGTTGATGGCGACGCACCCTACGGTTATTCATTGAAAGAATCAGGTGCGTCGCTATCAGATTGTCGCTTTTTTTTGAGGATTTTTGATGGCGACGCACCCTACGGTTACTTATTTAATCAAAAACCCGGTTTCTTCAAGAAACCGGGCTTTTAATCAACAGTATTTATCCGTGTGAATCGGAATTAATGGCTTAAAGCCAATTCCGGCAATTTCGGTTCAGATGAACCATCGGGTAACACCTTAACTACACCGTTTTCATCCACATCTACGATCGCACTTTGGCCTTCTTTCAGCTTTCCAGACAGCATTTCCTCAGCCAGTACATCTTCCAACAACCGCATGATGGCGCGGCGCAAAGGCCTTGCACCGTAGCTGGGATTGTAGCCTTCTTTAACTAACAAGTCTTTGAACGCTTCTGTCACCGACAAAGTGATACCTTGTTCCGTTAAGCGGCCGAATACTTGCTGCAACAAGATGTCTGCAATCTGCTTGATTTCTTCCTTATTTAACTGGCGGAAGACGATAATTTCATCCAGACGGTTGATAAATTCGGGACGGAAAAACTGTTTCAGTTCTTCGTTTACCAAGCTACGAACGCGGTTATATTGTGCGTCTGCGGCACCTTCATTAAACTCGAAACCGAGACCGCCACCGCCTTTTTCAATCACTCGCGAACCGATGTTTGATGTCATCACCAGCAGCGTATTCTTAAAGTCTACTGTCCGACCTTTGGCATCGGTCAAGCGGCCGTCTTCCAAGATTTGGAGCATCATGTTGAAGACATCCGGGTGAGCTTTTTCGATTTCATCGAATAAGATCACCGTGTAAGGACGACGACGCACTGCTTCTGTGAGTTGGCCGCCTTCGTCGTAGCCGACGTAACCCGGAGGCGAACCGATGAGTTTAGAAACAGTGTGGCGTTCCATAAATTCGGACATATCTAGCCGAATCATCGCTTCTTCGGAACCGAAGAAATATGTTGCTAAGGCTTTTGTCAGTTCGGTTTTGCCGACGCCTGTGGGGCCGGAAAAGATGAAACTGGCGATCGGGCGATTGGGATTTTTCAACCCTACCCGGGCGCGGCGGATGGCCCGAGAAACTGCGCTGACAGCTTCTTCTTGACCGATCAAACGCTGGTGCAGCGTGTCTTCCATGTGCAGCAGCAATTCCGATTCCGATTCTGTCAGCTTGCTAACTGGTACTCCCGTCCAATTTGCCACGATGTGGGCGATGTCTTCTTCGGTGACGATGGGAGAGATTCTGACTTGGCTTTTGTTGATTGTCGCCTCGGCGATTTCGGCTTCTATTGCTAATTCGCGATCGCGCAATTTGCCAGCTTTCTCAAAATCTTGTTCGCGCACAGCAGCGTCTTTTTCTTTGCTAACAGCCGGAAGTTGTTTTTTGAGTTCTTTAACTTCGGGCGGGGTTTGCGAGTTCAAGACGTGGACGCGGGAACCTGCTTCGTCGATTAGGTCGATCGCCTTGTCGGGCAAAAATCGATCGTTAATGTACCTGTCTGACAGTGTAGCCGCTGCTTCAATAGCTGCATCGGAAATTGTCAGTCTGTGGTGCTGTTCGTAGGCAGATCGCAAACCGTACAATATTTCTATTGTTTCAGCCACAGTTGGTTCACCGATTTTGATCGGTTGGAAGCGGCGTTCTAAGGCTGCATCGCGCTCGATGTATTTGCGATATTCGTCCAGAGTAGTTGCGCCAACGCACTGCAATTCGCCTCGGGCAAGAGCCGGTTTGAGCATATTGGAAGCATCCATGCTGCCTTGAATCGCGCCTGCACCGACTAAGGTATGAATTTCATCAATTACCAAAATGATGTTGCCTGCGGCGCGAATTTCAGCCATGATTTTCGTCAGCCGTTCCTCAAATTCGCCTCGGAATTTTGTACCAGCAATCAGCGAACCCATATCGAGGCTGATTACTTGTTTGTCTTCGAGAATTTCTGGGACGTTTCTGTTGACAATTCGCTGCGCGAGGCCTTCGGCGAGGGCTGTTTTGCCGACTCCCGGTTCGCCTACTAACACTGGATTGTTCTTGGTGCGGCGCCCGAGCACTTGGATTACGCGCTCGATTTCATTTTCGCGGCCCACCACGGGGTCTAGTTTGCCTGCGGCTGCTAATTTGGTCAGGTTTGTACCGAATTCTTCTAAAGTCGGGATTTTGCGATCGGGGCTATCACCTCTGCCGCCTCCAACTGCTGCGACTTCTCCCACGGCACGAATTACCTGCGTGCGAACTCTCTGGCGATCGATTCCCAGGTTTTGCAGCACCTTTGCCGCTACTCCTTCATCGTCTTGAATCAGCCCTAACAGGATGTGTTCAGTACCGATATAATTGTGGCCTAACTGCCGCGCTTCGTTCAGCGCCGTCTCAAAAATGCGCTTAACGCGGGGTGTAAAAGGAATTTCAGGCGGGAGGAAACCGGAACCTCTACCGATGATATTTTCGATTTCATTACGCGCCTCTTTCAAATTGAGGCCCATTTCCAGTAATACTTTTGCAGCGATGCCAGTGCCTTCGCCGACGAGTCCAAGGAGAATTTGCTCGGTGCCTACAAAATTGTGACCGAGGCGCCGCGCTTCCTCTTGGGCTAGCATTATTGCTTTAATGGCTTGTTCTGTAAAGCGTTCAAACATATTTTTTCAATCCTACTGTCTTGGCGAGGGCTGTACCGCTGCTGGTAAGAAGCGATTTGGAACATTACACAAATTATAGATGTAAATTTTTGTGTATTTCCTTCTATAGACAATGTATCGCTGCTGAGAGGGGGCGGACAGTGGGGAGAGCCGAATAGTAAGGGTGTGGTTGCCGTCTCGCAGTACGATCGGACAAATGGCAATGCAAATCAAGGTAAAAAATCACGCTATTTGCTGTGCTTCACTCTACTTTGCGGTGGTCTCCCTGTCAAGCATTCTATTAAATTTTCAAGCAAAGTGCGTCTTTGACCGGCCTCTTTGACATTAAGATGACTAGCGGGGAATGCTTTTGTTTGAAATGACGCGATGCGCTGAAGTATTTTGCCCCAAAGCAATCTTAATTTTAACAGGTTAAGGGACTTTTGAACACTCCACATCGCGATCGCAAAATTAGCAGTCTGTTTAAATTGTTTAGCAATTACCCAAAAATGGTCTGCTCCGCCCCAAGTAGCGGTAAAGCGTGTAAGCTGCTCTGCATTTAAACTACACAGTCAAAATTTGATAAAGTTCTTGTGGGGTGGGCGTCTCGCCCGCACAAAAAATACAATTTAGATATAAAGCAGCTTACCCTACACATTTTAATGATGACAATCTGCTGCTTTTACCAGAAAGAATTGGGTTAAATCCTCTCCCTTGTAAGGAGAAATTAAAAGCAGACTATTCATTACTCCAATCCTCTTCCTTCCAGGTAGAGGTCGCCCTCAACTGTCAATTGTCAACTGTCAACTGTCAACTGTCAACTGTCAACTGAATTACAGCCATCCTGAAAGTAACTGTTCAATGATTTTCACAAAGCCGATCGCAATTTGAATCAACGGCCAACCCACAAAACAAATTAACACCGCCCAGCGAGTTTGAATATCCAAACCTTGGCGAACTGCCACAATTACAGTTAGCAAACTCCACACAGCCAATATCCGCTCTATTCCTTCTCCCAGCAAGGGAATTAACGTTAAGAAATTCAGCACTTGCGGGGCGTAGGCAAATCCGATCGGCACCAGCAACTCCCCATAACTTACGTGACCGGGTTTCAGCCACTCGCCGATTTTAAAGATAGTGAAAGTCCAGAAATAATAACCCCCCGCGACTGCCAAACCATCTATCAAAAGTGTTAAAAACAACAGAGATGGCTCAGTTCGATTGATTAACAAAATGACGCCACTGCCCAAAACGCGCGACACCGCCGCTAAAATTACAATTGTTAAAGCTATCCGCTTACTTCTGCGAGTGTAGGGAGTTTTTTCATAGAAATTTCCGTTCAAAGAAAGTGCGTTCCAAAGCGTAGCCCGCAAACCTGCAATTGAATCTTCTCCCTTCACGTTTAACTCCCGTTCCTCAAGATAGTTGACAACTTTAACAAAATAAGCTCTAATACAGCAGAATTACCGAAATATTTTTAGGTAATTAGGTAATTAATTGGCATTCTACCAGATTTTATGAAATGCTAAGATTGATTTGGCGGATACTGGGGTGGCTGCGCGGGGGAAGTTTAAATTTGCTGATCGTCGCAGGTGTAATCCTGATCGTTTGGGGCATTCTTTCGCCGGTGGGAACTGTTATCTGGTGGCTGGGTCAAAGTGACGAAACTTTAGGTCTCAAGAAAAATCCGCCGGAAATATTGCCACAGAACAACGGCAATCTAGAAGCGCCCAAATCTTCGCCTCTGAATTGTTATATCATCTTTTTACCGGGAGTTGGCGATTTTTCGGGGGACGAATTAACGCGGGGAGAAGCATTTTTTCTCAAGCGTTTAGTTGAAAGTCACCCGCAGTGCGTAGCAGTGGGCGATATTTTTCCTTATTCAGCTTCTCACAAAAGTTTAGCAGGAGAGAGGTGGCTAGCTCCTTTTTGGCGCTTTGCAGAACACGCCAAAAGCGGGCCGATTGCGGGGGATATATTCATCAAAATTCGCAATCTCTGGAGGTTTGCGATTTCTCTAGATTATCGCTACGGTTTTGCATACAATCAGGGAATTGCCAATGCAATTATCGATCGCATGAATGCTAAATCTCCGATTTCTGTTAATCCTCAAAAACCTTTGAAAGTTATTTTAATTGGTACTAGCGGCGGCGCACAAGTTGCTTTGGGTGCTACTCGCTATCTTAAAGATTGGCTGAATGCAGAAATTACTGTTGTTTCGGTTGGGGGCGTGTTTTCGGGAGAAAATGGTTTTGCAGAAGCCGATCGCATTTTCCATTTTCGTGGCACTCGTGATTCAATTGAGGATATTGGCGGCATAGTTTTTCCGACTCGCTGGTATTGGCTAACGACTTCTCCGGTGAATCAAGCTCGTTTGCAAGGCCGTTATACAGAAGCTTTCAGCGGCCCTCACAAGCACGACGGCGATGATGGATATTTTGGAGAAAATCGGGCGGCGGACGGTCAAAAGTATGTAGATATAACTCTGGATAAGATTAATCAATTGCCTGTTTGGTCTAAAAGCACCTCCAATTGATGAGTTCTTGCATATTCGATAGTCATTAGTTATTAATTTTGTCATTGTTCGTTCTGCGTCCCTTGAAGCTTGGCCTTGTTGTCTTCGGGTCTCTACCTCCAATTCGCAATTCGCAATGCACGATGCCCAATTCCCAATTCCCAATTATCAATTATCAATGATCAATGTCTAGACCAACATTATATATTGCCATCACGAATCACGGATTCGGCCACGCTGTCCGAGTCTCATCCGTAGCTGCAAAAATTCAAGAATTAAACCCAGATATCTTACTAATTATTACAACAACTGCACCTCGCTGGCTGTTAGAATCTTACATTACTGGCGACTTTATCCACCGTCCCCGGGCTTTTGATGTGGGTGTGGTGCAAGCTGATAGTTTGCATATGGATAAAGAGGCGACGCTGGCAAAATTGCGGGAAATTCGGAAAAAGCAAAATTCCCTAATTGCCGGCGAAGTGAATTTTATCAAGCAAAATCGGGTGGGTTTGGTGCTGGCAGACATTCCTCCTTTGGCAACCCGAATGGCGGCATCGGCTGGGATTCCTTGCTGGATGATGAGCAATTTTGGCTGGGATTTTATCTATCGAGATTGGGGCGGTGAGTTTGCAGAAATGGCTGATTGGATTGGGGAATGTTTCGGAATGTGCGATCGACTTTTTCGTCTGCCTTTACACGAACCGATGCCAGCTTTCCCAAATATTCAAGATGTCGGCTTGACTGGCGGCAATCCTCGCTACAGCAACGATCGAATTCGGGAAGTATTCGGAATCAAAACACCGCTCGAAAAAACTGTATTGTTAACTTTCGGTGGACTGGGTTTAGAAGCAATTCCTTATCAAAATTTACAGCAATTTAGCGACTGGCAATTTATTACTTTTGATGCTGGATCTCCCGATTTGCCGAATTTAATCAATGTCAAAAATCAGGAGTTTGCAAACTCTTTCCCAATTTTACCGCGCCCGGTTGATATGATGCCTGTTTGCGGGCGCTTGGTTTCTAAACCAGGATACAGCACTTTTTCGGAAGCTTTGCGTTTGGAAATACCTGTGGTTTCTATCGTGAGAGAAGGTTTTGCGGAAGCTCAAGTTTTGCTGGAATGGCTGAAAAACTATGCGGAACATCAAATTTTGACGGCGACGGAGTTTTTTGAGGGGGATTGGGAGTTTTTGCGACAGCCGCTGCATCCGCCGCGTTTGTCGGATAAGTTGGATAAAAATGGTACGGAGGCGATCGCCCAAGCTGTTGTAGACTATTTTAAATAGGCGATGCAAATTGCGCGTATACAAACAAAGTTAGAAGATCGCTGTATGATATCAAATCCGTTTGCATCGGAATGATATAAACGGAGGAGACCGAGAAGACGGAGGAGACGGCAGTACCGTGTCCCTACGCGATCAATTGTTGGGACACGGCACTGCCGTCTCCTCTATATTATTCCGGCGTAGCCGGAATTGAGATGACGCGAATACAAAGTGTTTGTAGTGAAGACTTCAGTCCTTCCTTTTTTAAGGACTAAAGTCCTCACTACAAACCTTATAATAGTTATTTTACCGAACCTTATATGATTCACTATCAGCAGATACTCAAGATTCATACTACAGGGAAATCTCTGTGCAAAATCACTCCTAAGATAGAAGATGTGGTGGCGAATTCAGGTATTAAAACGGGAATTTGTAGCTTATTTTTGCGCCATACTTCTGCTAGCTTGGTGATTCAAGAAAATGCTGACCCGGATGTACTTCGGGATTTGGCTAACTTTTTGGCTAAACTGGTACCCGAGGGCGCGAACTACATTCACGATGCAGAAGGCCCAGATGATATGCCGGCGCATATTCGCACTGCGCTAACTCATACTTCTGAACAAATCCCGATCGACCGAGGCAGATTACTATTAGGAACTTGGCAGGGAATTTACCTGTGGGAACATCGCCAGCGGGGCAATATTCGCGAGTTAGTTGTTCATGTCAGCGGTGTTTGATCGGAATTTGTACCTCGCTGATTTTAGTTGCTTCCGGTGTCATCGGGGAATTGTAAAAGAAACGGCGCGGCGGCCCGACTATTTCGTATTGGGGATGTTCTTGAAGCCAATCTTTGAGTTTTTGGAGGTTGTTTTCGTAGCTTTCCCAAGTGTAGGCCCCGCCCACACCGATGCTGACAACCGTCATCGGCGAAGTATCCGTGACTTCAACTGCGGAATTAACGCTGCTGGGGGCAATATTTGGTGCGGGGTAGAGGAACGAAACTTCTGCGACAGGAACCGCATCAATTTGCCCGGAAGTTGCCGTGTAGCGCGCTTCTACTGGCGTTGTCATCGCAATTTGGTTGTTGCTGATGTGTTGAAACAAGGGATTAAAGGCGATTCCCGTTGCTTGTCGCAAATCGCCCGTGTGGGTGTATGTGACAGCGCGATACTGAGGATATTGCTTAACTTCTATGACGCCAATCTGTGCGGGCTCAGGGAATCCACTGGGTAATACCATTTGAGATTTCAGATGTGAGATTTTACAATAAAGAATGAGGAAAGACTTACTCCGCAAGGGTTTGAAACTTGCTGACAGTTGCATTGTTTTTGGCAACTGTTATAAATAGGTTTAGATTGTTTGCAGACGATCGCTCGATCGGCACAATCAGTTTAGCAGTTATTCAGGGAACTGCTAACTGTCGATCGCCTAAAATTAGTTAGAGATTTATTAATTAACCTCGTAATAATACGGACGACACTGAGTAAGCAGAGAAACATTAATCTAGTTGTCCTTGAAATATTAGCGTTTTTCATTCTTCGTCTGCTATTTTTGTCGGAAAATATTCGGCTGTGCCGGTCGATTGAGGTGTGTGTTCTCAATTATTGCCACGCTTATCGCCTTCAGCAACGAGGATGCCGAAAGTGCGATGCCACTTTGCAATTGAAAAATTTGGGAATTTCTATATCTATTGACGATTTCGGAACTGGCTATTCTTCTTTAAGCTATCTGACGCAATACCCCTTCGATACTTTGAAAATCGACCGTTGTTTTATCAGCAATATCACTGACGGTTGCACAAATGCAGCAATTGTGAAAGCTATTATTGAAATGGCTCACAGTCTCTGTCTTGAGGTAGTTGCCGAAGGAGTTGAGACGGAAGCCGAAAAAGATTTTCTCTGGCGCTACGAATGCGATACAATGCAAGGATATTTGTTCAGTCCTCCTTTGCCCGCAGCGGATTTTGAACAGTTGCTGATCCAAGGCAAATAGAATATCCCTGAAGTCAATATTTGTCCGATAATCAAGTGCGATCGGGGTAGAATATGGTTTTAGAATCCAGCAGTAACGTTGACTCAGTTAAATCAAGCAATAAAAAAAATAAGGATGTTTACATAGCTGTTCAACTAACTATAGCGATCGTGTTTTTAGCTATTCTGTCCATTTTTTTTGTCATCGTCAACGCTGGAGAACGGGGCGTGATGATGCAGTTTGGTAAAGTGCAAGAACAGGTACTCGGAGAAGGACTTCACGTAATTGTCCCGATAGTTCATACCGTACAAAAGTTGAGCGTGCGAGTGCAAAAACAGGAAAGTTCCGCTGAAGCCTCGTCAAAAGATTTGCAAGATGTGTTCGCAGATGTAGCGCTGAACTGGCATATTATTCCAGAAGAAGCAAATGCTATTTTTCAACAAATAGGTGACGAAAAAGCAGTGGTCGATCGCATTATCAATCCCGCAGTCGAAGAAGTGCTCAAAGCAGTCATGGCTAAGTACACTGCGGAAGAAATTATTACCAAGCGAGGAGAAGTAAAAGGCGGAGTAGACGATTTTTTGACCTCGCGACTGGCTGCATATCACATTGCAGTAGACGATATTTCCCTGGTTCACGTTCACTTTTCTGAGCAGTTTAGCGATGCGGTGGAAGCGAAACAAATTGCCGAACAGGAAGCAAAAAGGGGGGAGTTTTTAGCACTTAAGGCTATAAAAGAGGCAGAGGCTATGGTGAATTTAGCCAAAGGAGAAGCCGAAGTTCAAAGATTGCTCAGGGACAATTTGACTGCGGAACTTTTGGAAAGACAAGCTATCGAAAAATGGAATGGGAAATTGCCGCTGATAGTTGGTGATGGCAGTAAAAATATCTTGGATGTGAGAAAATTATTCAACAGCGGTAGTTAAGGTAATTAAGTAGGGAGACGGCAATGCCCAAGGCGTGTCAACTTAACGTACAACCAATAGTCCGACAGGGGTTGAAACCCCTGCCTCAAAGCTAAAGTCGTCTGAAGACGACAGAAGAACTCATTAGTCCTCTTCAGAGGACTTTAGCTATTAGACAGGGAATTCATTCCCTGGCGGACTAATGGGTAGGCGGGAGGATTTGCCGGACTAAAAGCTTAAGTTGACACTAATGGGCATTGCCGTGTCCCTACGGGGATCTTACCAATTACTAGCAAATTCAGTTAATATTTGTTCAAACGCTTTACTAATTGCCGTTTGAAAACGTTGCCTGTGCTTCAGTTTTAACACAGGTTGAACTATTTCCATAGTCGGCTGAGGATTTTCTCTAAAATCTACAATTTGAAGCGATCGCAGAGTCGCCAACTGTAGTTCTTTTTTGACCATTAATTCAGGAATAGCGGCTGCACCAGCGCCACTTTCAACCACTGCCTTTACCATTTCGCTACTGTTCAAAACTAAAATTATATTCAATTCCGCAGGATTTATCCCCCAACTTTGCAAAGCTTGTTCAAACATTTGCTGAGCTCCAGAACCCGGTTCTCGCATCACCCAATCTGTTGTCGCAATTTCAGTTAAACTAATTTCAGTCCGCTCAAACCAAGGGTGGGATTTGCCAACCACAATCAGCAAGCGCTCGCTACCTACAACTTCTGCTTCTAGACTAATCTCAAGCGCGGGTTTAATCTCTCCCGTCACCAAACCTAAATCAAAAATTCCTGTCGCCGTCCCCGTGCAAATCTCATCTGCATTGGCGAGGGTGCAATTCACGGTAATACCGGGGTATTTTTGTTTAAAATAGCAAAGTTTTTCTGGCAACCAGTAGTTGCCAATTGTCAGACTCGAACCCAAATTAAAATCTCCTCGCTGCAAGTCGTTTAATTCTCGCAATCCTCTCTCAGTCAAAGCAACTTGGTCGATAATTTTCTGCGTTTCTACTTGCAGCAACTTCCCAGCTTCTGTGATTTCGATGCGGCGGCCGATGCGGTGAAACAATTTTACTCCGTATTGCTCCTCTAAGTTTTGGATTGCGGCGCTGACAGCGGGTTGAGTGATGTAAAGTTCCTCGGCGGCACGGCTGAAGTGCAGGTGTTCGGCTACAGCTAGAAAAACTCGCAGTTGGTCAAGGGTCATTCCGGCCATTCTTGGGTACTATTATGCTAGATACAGGTGAATTTTTGGAACTGAAATATATTGCTGCTAAACTTTGACTGGCAACAACTCGATCGCTTATATTGTACAGGTTGAAAATCCCCAAAAGGACGGTCAGCAACCGTTATTTCAACTTTTCTAATAGCATCAATGGTTTCAGCCTTTGGATCTGATGTCTTTTGGATAGCAAAGGTTTTTCTCTCTTCTGCACTTCATCACTTGTATTTATTAATTCAATCAAAAACAACATTTGATTTTATCCACAAGACAGCTTAATGTAGAGTTAAGTCTTTGGCAGTGGGCCCAATGCTAAGACAGAAACAACAAGTTAAAGAAGTTAAAGCCGATCGCGATCGCCTTGACTTGACAAACTATGGAGAGTATGAATGACCCCTGCGACAACGCAAATAAATCGGAGTGCCCACGGCTTAAAGCCAAACTGCCTTTCCTTTGGAGAAGTTTTAGCTCAATCCTTTGCTGTGATAGCACCTACCACAATCCCAGCATCCAATATCGGCTTAATTGTAGCCCTCTCAGGAAACGGTGCTTGGCTGAGTTTTGCGATCGGCTTGATCGGCGTAGTATTTGTCAGCATCAATATTAACCAATTTGCAAGTCGATCGGCTTCTCCCGGTTCGCTTTATTCTTACATTGTAAAAGGTCTGGGCCCGACTGCCGACGTGATTTGCGGCTGGAGTTTGGTGCTGGCTTATTTATTTACTGCAATGGCCGTTTTGTGCGGTTTTGCTAACTTTAGCGGTACTTTGATCGGTCATTTGGGCATCCACCCGTCGCCGATTACGCTATTGGCGATCGGCGCTGGCGTTGCTTGGTATGCGGGTTATAAAGATATCCAACTTTCAGCGATGGCGATGCTGTGGCTGGAGGGAATTTCCATTGCTATGATTTCAGTTTTAGGAATCATGATTTGGGCGCACAAAGGTTTTGCCTTAGATATGTCGCAACTGACTTTGCAAGGTGTAACTCCCGGCAGCATAGCGACGGGACTTGTATTAGTAATGTTTGGTTTCTCAGGTTTTGAAAGCGCTACATCTCTGGGCGACGAAGCGAAAAAACCCTTAAAAAATATTCCCCGGGCTGTCATGGGCAGCGCTGCAATGGCCGGTCTATTCTTCATTATGATGACCTACATTGAGGTGTTGGGTTTTAGTGGCACCGGACAGTCAATTACTGATAATGAAGAACCTCTGAATTTTCTGTCGCAACAGATTGGAATGGGTTGGCTGGGCGAATTGGTTGGTTTTGGTGCTTTATTTAGCTTTTTTGCTTGCGTACTCGGCAGCATCAATCCAGCAGCGAGAGTCTTCTTTATGATGGCGCGCCACGGTTTATTTCACTCTTCATTAGGTGCGGCGCATTCGTCTAACAGAACTCCCCACGTTGCAGTTACGATGTGTACGTTTCTGACATTTCTGGTTCCGGCTGCGATGTCTTTGTTTCACATCAAACTCTTCGATTGTATGGGTTATTTGGGAGCAATTTGCAGCTACGGATTTTTAACAGTGTACGTCTTGATTTCGATCGCGGCTCCGGTTTACCTGCACAAAATTGGTCAATTGCGGGCGCGAGATGTGCTGTGTTCGATGGGGGCGATCGGCGTTATGATGATTCCGATTGCGGGCAGTGTCGGCATTCCCGGTAGCACGATGTTCCCACCTCCAGAAGCTCCTTACGATGCGTTTCCTTACTTGTTCTTGATGTACTTGGTTGCTACTTGCGGGTGGTTTGTCTTGCAGCGGTTGCGTTCTCCTGAACTTGCGGGATCGATGCAGCATCGAGTGGACGCAGTTAACGTCACATTCGACAGCGAAGGAAATGCAATTTACGGCAGTTCTCGGTTGAATCCAGTGTCGATCGACAGTGATGATTTTTGATTAGCAGAGGACTACTTGTAGGGTGTGCAATTGACACCTTACCGCTGCTAATTTCAAGGGCGGGCTAGAAGCCCACCCCACAAGAAAATTTAATTTTTATGGAACGAGCATCTTGCCCGTTCCTAATGATATGCTTCCAGCGAGTACAACCAAATAAAAAATATGAGGAGACAGAGAAATGAATGAATTAGCAACAGCAATTTCCACGGGTATGACAGCTTTTACGGCTACGAATCTTGACGATATTCTAATTCTGCTGCTGTTCTTCTCGCAGGTGAATACAGTATTTCGGCGCCGGCATATTGTCTTCGGTCAGTATCTGGGCTTTACTGCACTGGTTTTGGCTAGCCTTCCCGGCTTTTTTGGCCGCTTAATCTTTCCGCCAGACTGGATTGGAATGCTGGGTTTGTTGCCAATTGCGATCGGGCTTAGCCGCTTGCTGAACCCAGAAACTGAGGATTCGGAAGTTGAGGCAGAATTAGGACAATCTCAGAAGTCTTTTTTGAGCAGTTTTCTGTCTCCCCAAACTTACAGCGTAGCCGCGGTGACGGTGGCAAATGGAGGCGACAATATCGGGATATATGTGCCGCTTTTTGCTAGCAATACTTTAGAAAGTCTGGCGGTGATTCTCGCTGTATTCTTTACGCTGGTAGGCGTTTGGTGCTATGCTGCTTATCGGTTAATTCAGATGCGGGCGATCGCCGATTCTCTGACTCGCTACGGCAATCAGCTTGTGCCTTTTGTCTTGATTGGATTGGGAGTTGCGATTCTGGTGAAAAGCGGCACTCTGGCAAGTCCAACTTTAAGTATAATAACTTTAGTTTCTTGTGGTTTCTGTTTGATAACTCTCAGCAGAAATAACGGGGTCGAAGCTGAAATTGAAAAAAATTAAAGAGGCAGCTTTATGAGTTGGTTTGCCGCCGCGATTATTGCCGGAGTTACATCTTTTGCCGCCACCAACATCGATGACATTATGATTTTGATGCTGTTCTTCGCCCAGGTAAATGCGACTTTCCGCCCCCGGCATATCGTTGTCGGTCAGTACCTGGGGTTTACAGCGCTAATTGTTGCGAGTTTACCCGGTTTCTTTGGCGGCTTAATCGTGCCGAAAGCGATTATCGGTTTGCTGGGTTTGGTTCCGATCGCGATCGGCATCAGTCATTTAGTCAAGAGAGAAAACGATCGAGATGAAGTACAAGCGGTATCGGGTGAATTTAACCGCGAATCTAATTCACCTGTCTCAAAACTAGCAAATCTGTTCAACCCTCAAATTTTTAACGTGGCTGCTGTCACCGTAGCCAACGGGGGAGACAACATCGGCATTTATTTACCGTTGTTTGCTAGCAGCGACTTGCCGAGCTTGCTGGTGATTTTGGCGGTTTTCTTGGTGATGGTAGGTGTTTGGTCTTATGTCGCTTATCGGTTAACTCGCCAAAGGGCGATCGCCAACATCTTAACTCGCTATACCAAGGCTGTTGTCCCTTTCGTTTTGATTGGCTTGGGAATATTCATTCTGATAGACAGCGGTAGTTATCGCCTGCTCCCGCTATACCCCTCAAGATAGATGTTTTCTCGGAAAAATTTAAGCAATTTGCACGGAAAATATTGTTAAAAATTATGCAAATTAAGTTGACAATTATCATAAAAATGATAATATAAATTGTAAAAATACCGGGCTGTTTGCCTCAATATAGCATTTTTCAATCGGACGAAATACAGTAGGGACATGGCAGTGCCATGTCCCTACCTACAGGGACACGGCACTGCTTTACTCAACTGAAAACCGCTGTATTAAAATTCCCATAAACAGGGGATTTAGAAATTACCAAAGCACCTACCAAAGGAGAAAAATTGTGAGATTGTTGAAACTTATTTTAGTGGTCTTAGTCATTACGGTCAATTTAGTTTTTGCTCCCGCCTCTTGGGCTGAGTCAAGCAAGCCTAAATACACGAGCAATCCAGACTACATAGAGGTAACTAAAACTCTTGACACTCTGTTAGCGGCGAAAAATTCAACCGAACCAAATGAGAGTTATACTGCGGAAGAACTTCAGAAAAAAATCGCTCAGTTGGAGTTTCAAAAATACACTTTAGAAACGGGTAAAAACTGGGGTCAGTGCCACAACGATACAGGAAAAACGCTGGCTGTTTACGGCCCTAAACGCAAAAAAGCAGCTTCTGATTACGAGAATGCTCTTTATTTTCTGGGGGCAGGCCAAACAACTGAACATAAATGGGATTGCGATGGGATTTATCTGCCCAGCGATGTCAAAGCAACCGATTTAAGTGTGGTCGATAAACTTGCACAAGCATTGACCGGCGGTGTAGCTGTTAAGATAGTTGACGGAACTCAGTTTGTAGCGACAGTTAATCCCGATACGGCGGCTGTTGAATTCAACGTTCCTACTGCTAAAGTTTTCAAGCCTGGGGATGCGAATTGGTTTGTTCCTGACGTGACTCAGGCATACATAGATACGCAAGTTCCCAACGCACCTACTGAGGAAAATGATTAGTTTTGGTGATGTTGTAATGCGATCGGCTCTATAAAGCCCGCTGCAACTCAGAAAATCGCTGGGGGTTCACTCCCCTAGCGGATAGTTGTCCAAGGGAAATAGATCGGTTTCCCTTCATATTTGCAGATACAATTAAGAACTTTATCTATGCTATTAAAGTTGAAATCCCCAAAAGTAAATACAGAAAAAACTAGGCGACCAAATCCGTCGCGGGTGCGGGATCACTTGGCAAACGAGCGCACTTATTTAGCATGGATGCGGACTGCAATATCGCTGATGGGTTTTGGCGTAGTTATCGTGCGCCTTCGCACCTTCCATCCCCCTCTGCTGCCAACTCCCGGCAATGGCTGGAAGTTGGGTTTGCTTTTTTCGGCAGTGGGTTTGCTGACGGTGCTATTCTCAACTAAGCATTACTTCGGCGTCCGCCACGATATCGATTACGATACTTATGAACCTACCGATCGCTGGGTAATTCTGTTTAGCCTCGCGATCGCCCTCTTAGGCGCTGGGGTAATTTATTATATATTCACCGTTCCTTCGAGTTCATTTGGTTTGATGGCACCGGAATAATGGTGCAGGTTTAATTTGAATATTAAAGAGTTCGATCGCGTGCAGTTATCGTTCAAACCGATGCAAGTAAATGACGAGAAACTAAAGCAGCAAAATCTGTCGCGGGCGATCGACCGATCGGCAAATGAGCGCACTTTTTTAGCATGGATGCGGGCGGCGATCGCACTCATGGGTTTTGGCGTCGTCATCGTGCGACTGCGCGTCGTGCAACTCCCCGTACAACACCGTCAGGCGATCGGGTGGAAGTTGGGTTTAATCTTCTCTCTAGTAGGTTTGGCGACAGTCTTAATCTCAACTGTGCATTACTTCACCGTTCGCCACCAAATTGACCACGATACCTACGAGCCACCAGACGGCATGGTATTATTTTTCAGTTTCGCTGTCGGCTTATTGGGAATAGGAGTAATTTATGCGATTTTGGCAGCCGCCCAGGGCTCAGTCACTGTTGTGATACCCGACTGAGCGCACAGCAGACTTAACAGCCAATGGCTATTTGAGTATAAATACAGATCCCCGTAGGGACACTCCAAGAGCCCAAGGAGTGTCAACTTAAGCTGTCAGCCCGCCAAGTTCGTTAGTGGGCCCGCGAGTCCGCCAGGGAATGAATTCCCTGTCTAATAGCTAAAGTCCTCTAAAAGAGGACTCAAGAACTCATGAGTCCTCTTGAGAGGACTTTCGCTTTGAGGCAGGGGTTTCAACCCTTGCCGGACTATGGGTTTTACCTTAAGTTGACACTCCTTGGGCTCTTGGAGTGTCCCTACTACTGAAATACCCTGTACTTAAAATTTACTCGGTTTCGATAAACTACAGTAACTCGATCGACTTACTGGACATATGCTCAGTTTTGATGATAAACTACGGTTGATCGATCGAGTTATGAGATTTTGACGTGGAAAATGCTAAAAAAGTCAGTCAACAGTCCAGCTTTGTGCGCCACCAGCCAACCGAGAACTTACCCGAAGCTAAGCCAGACGGCTTGAAGAAAGGCTGGTTAAAAAAACTCAGAGGCGGATTACTTCTAGCAATTGGATATTTGCTGTCACCGCTGTGTTGGTGGAACGATTTATTTTTCAACCTGCCAATTGCCTATGCCTTTGGGTATATCTGTAGCTGGCTTTCTCCAGATTTACTGTTTCCTTGCTCAATCGTTGGCTACTGGCTTTCCAACATAGCTGGAATTCTGTTGATGCAATTCGGGGCTGTAGATGTTTTTACAGACAAACCCAAGGAAAACAACCTCAAAAAAGAGTTATTGACGGGTTTAGTCTCATCAACTGCATTCACAGTTGTCGTTGTGGCATTGATTCATTTTAAGGTTCTCGATACTCCAGACCTATTTTCCAGCAAAGAGTCGATTAACCTCAGCTCTCTTTTACCTATGATGCTCGTCACTCTCAGGTAAAACGTAGAAGGCAGAATATAAACCCATAAATCAATCGAGGGTTTTTTCAATCAGTAACACAGGTATATATAAGAAAATCATGGAGCTTTTACACTATAAATTAACGATTGTGAACAGATAGAATAATATCTATTTGCAGTTGCTTAAATTTGCCAAGATGATTATCGCGGTAAACTTTGAAAAGTTCAAGCGTTCACCAGCATAATATCTGGCAGCCAAAGATTGAAAGGCAAGTTACTGCCTGTGTTGCTGTGTTTTAGCAGCCACCAATACTATCAATTGGTTGGTTTTCTACGCTTAAGTACACAGTTTTTGGGCATAACCGTGAACTACTTATTACTATCGTCTCTCAGCTTTTTCGTAGGAATTATCGTTGGCTTGACCGGAGTTGGCGGAGCGTCGCTTATCACCCCAATGTTAATTTTTGTTTTTCAAGTTCCGGCATCAATTGCTATCAGTTCCGATGTCGTAGCTGCAACACTGATGAAAGTTGTTGGCGGATTCAAACACTGGCAGCAAAAAACCCTAGACTTGCAAGTAGTTAAGTGGTTGGTTTTGGGGAGCGTACCGGGTTCCCTGGCTGGGGTGTGGCTTTTACACTGCATCAAGTGCAGCCCAAATACGAACTTAGATTGCATATTGCTGCGCTGTCTGGGAGTTGCGATCGCCCTAATTGTCGCTTTATCGCTGACCCAATTACTGCTGAAAACATTTTTCCCTAATTTGAAATTACCACAGCCGCCACAGTGGGACTTAAATACTAATTATGGCCGTATTTGTACTGTGAGTGCAGCAGCAATTTTAGGCTGCATAGTGGGAATTACTAGCGTGTCTTCCGGTGCGATGTTTGCACTGTTGCTGATTGCTTTTTTCCGCCTGGATTCTTCAAAATTGGTGGGTACAGATATTTCGCAGGCGGCAATTTTGTTGACGTTTACCTCTCTGGGACACCTGGGCCTCGGAACGGTAGACTGGAGTTTAGTATTGCCGATTTGGTTGGGTTCGGTGCCGGGAGTTTTGGTAGGTGCTAAATTCTGCCAAATTATGCCTCAACGCCCGCTTAAATTTGTGATTTATGGAATGTTGGCGATGGCGAGTTGGAAGTTGTATCAAGTGTGAAAAGTCAATCGATTTTGGATTTTAGCATCGGAATTAATGTTACCCACAATCAGGAGACGGCAATGCCGTGTCCCTACAATTAATTTGGTAGGGACACGGCACTGCCGTGTCCTCTTAATTGCTAATTAATGCTTCGAGAATTAATGTTACCCACAATCAGGAGACGGCAATGCCGTTTCCCTACAATTAATCCGGGTAGGGACACGGCACTGCCGTGTCCTCCTCGATCTTAATTGCTAATTAATGCTTCGAGAATTAATGTTACCCACAATCAGGACACGGCAGTGCCGTGTCCCTACAATTAATCCGGGTAGGGACACGGCACTGCCGTGTCCTCCTCGATCGAGATGGTTTTACTTAATTGCTAATTAATGCTTCGAGTTGGCTGACGGTGGGCATTTCTAAATCTTTGAACAGCACTGTACTGAGGTAGCGTTCTCCATAAGAAGGTTGTACAAAAACTATCAATTTTCCGGCATTTTCGGGACGCTTGCCGACTTGAATTGCAGCAAACAATGCTGCACCGGCGGAGATTCCTGACAATAATCCTTCTTCTCTGGCTAGCCGGCGACTGTAGCCGATCGCATCTTCATCGCTAACTGCAATTACTTCATCAATTAACTCTGGTTTCAAGACTTCCGGGATGAATCCTGCGCCGATTCCTTGGATTTTGTGAGCGCCGGATCTGCCTCCCGAAAGCACGGGGCTGCTGGCGGGTTCAACTGCGATCGCCCTAAAACTCGGTTTCCGCTGTTTAATTACCTCAGCAACTCCAGTAATCGTACCGCCGGTGCCAACTCCAGCCACTAAAAAATCTATTTTACCCTCTGTATCTTCCCAAATTTCCTCCGCCGTGGTTTCCCGGTGAACTTTCGGATTTGCGGGGTTGCGAAACTGTTGCAGCAGGAAAGCATCGGGGATTTCTTCTACAATTTCTTCGGCACGGGCGATCGCGCTTAACATCCCTTCATGTCCCGGAGTTAATTCTAACTGAGCTCCGTAAGCTTTTAACATTGATCGGCGCTCTAAACTCATCGTATCCGGCATAGTTAAAATCAAACTGTAGCCTTTCGCCGCCGCTACCATTGCCAAAGCAATTCCAGTATTCCCCGAAGTCGGTTCAACTAAAATAGTTTTTCCCGGTTGAATTAACCCCGCCTCTTCTGCCGCCTGAATCATGCTCGCCCCGATGCGATCTTTCACCGAAGCAGCCGGATTCATCCCTTCCAATTTTGCCACAATTTGAGCAACTACTCCTTCAGCTTGGGGAATTTTATTGAGCTGAACTAAAGGAGTTCTGCCAATTATTTCTGTAACATCCTTAGCAATTTTCATGATTTAATTTCTCTCCTGTTAAATGTAGTACATGGGATTTGCTTGTTTGCGATCGTCCCGCTGTTCGCACAAATCTTGTAAAGTGTATTTGCCCAAAACTGCCAAAGATGCCTGTCGAGCTTCCTGCCAGATTTCTAGCACCGCAGTTTTTTCTATTGTTACAGATTCCGAAACTTTTTGAGTCTGCCCGCTGCCGTCGCCTTCGAGTGTCGAAAACACCTCTAGCAAAGTAATCTGCCAAGGCTCTTTCGCCAGTAAATAACCGCCTTTAGCACCCCGAAGACTCTGGACGATACTCGCACGTCGCAGCACGGCAAGAATTTGGTCTAGATAGCGTTCCGGTATCTCACCAGAAGCAGCAATCTCGTTCACTGTTAGGGGCGAATCCTTCGGGCGGTGGCTCGCCAGTTCCAAGAGCGCTAACAGGGCATATTCCACTCTAGAAGATAGTTCCACATTCCCCACTGGCGATCGAGTTTAAATTGTACAGTATATTATAGTACATAATTCCGGTAGGTGTACAGGTGTTATTATATTTTTATTACAAAAACGGTTGGAAAAATCCCGCTTAGTGCGCTATCCCACAGGGAAAGCAGGGTTTAAACAAGAGCCTCAAAGCTGAAGTCCTCTCAAAGAGGACGGCAGGAGTTATTCAGTCCTCTTTGAGAGGACTTGCGCTCTCTCGACAGGGAATTCATTCTAAGAGCGGACTATCGGAAAACGCCTTAATTTGACACGATCGAAAGCATTGCCTTCTCCTACCTCGCGCCTAAAAAAAGGCAAGCACGATCGCACTTGCCCTTAAACTTATTGAGGATTCGAGGAGAAAATTTAATTAACGCAATTTCACTCTAGATTATCTCCGGCCCAGAGCATTCTCAATTTGATCAAACATCGCATTGTCAGCGAAGAATTTCTTTTGCACCCCATTCCAGCCGCCTACATCGGCGATAGTAAACAGTTTGCCAATTCTGGGAAACTGACTGCTAAATTCTCCGGCTACCGTCGAGTTAACAGGCCGAAAACCCACCTTAGCAAATTCTCGCTGAGCTTCCGGCGTGTAAAGATATTTCACAAAAGCCTCCGCCACTTTAGTAGTTCCGTGTTTGGCTGCATATTTATCAACTACAGCGACGGGGTTGTCAATGGAAATATTCACTTGGGGGATGATGAAAGGTTCGGTTTCGCCCTTCTGTTTCGCCAACAGAATTTCGTTTTCATAGTTTATCAGCACATCTCCTTGGTTTTGTTTGTAGAAGACATCTGACGCTTCGCGGGCATCTTTAGGAAGCACCGGCACGTTTTTGTAAACCTGGCTGACAAAGGTGCGGGCTGCTTGTTCGTTTCCTCCGTTTCGAGTTACCGAACCCCACAAAGCTAAGAAGTTCCAGCGCGCGACACCAGAGGTTTTGGGATTAGCAGTAATTACTTTGATACCGGGCTTGGCTAAATCGGCCCAGCCTTGGATTTTTTTAGGATTTCCGACCCGCATTACTAATGCTGCAACTGATTTGCTAACAATTCCGTTATTGGGTACTTCTCGTTCCCAACCCTGTTTAATTAGACCTGCTTCTTGGATGCGATCGGTATCATAAGCTAAGGATAAGTGTACGACATCGGCTTCCAAACCGCTAATCACAGCACGGGTTTGGGAACCTGAACCACCGTAGCTTTGGCTGATAGTGACATTCTGGTTGTTTTCTCGTTTCCACTTCGCTACAAAGCCGGGAACAATCTTCTCGTAGGCGGATTTGGTAACAGCAAAAGAAACTAAGGTAAGTTCGACATCTTTAGGTTTTGGCTGGCTGATGGCAGGCTGAGGGATTAACCAGCTCAAGCCTAAACCTACTGCAAAAAAGAAAGCAAAAAATCTGAACAGGGACGATTTTAGCAGCGTGGCTGATTTAAGAGAAAAAACTGGCCAACCAGTTTTTTTCTTGAATGGCTGCAAGACACTATCTGGGAGATTATGATACCGCATTGATGTTTCTTAGTTCCTCTTATTTTTTCTCAGGTGGATTTAGCGCAAAATTAAGTGTAATGCGCTGGATATAGAGCAAATGCAGCCTGATGAGATTTGCCCGGATAATCTATAAGATTTCGCCGATGTGGCAATTCTTGTTAATGGCAACAGTGGCAAGATTGAGAGACTGTTTTGCTAGCAATTGGGCGATCGCACTCAAAGAGCGATCGCCACATCTCTCTACTTAATCTAATACATTACACTATTAAATACTTAATGTCTATAGGCTAACAGTAGTTTTTTGTTTAAAGGGCGGGCTTGACGGGAAAATGCGACATCTGTAGGGACAAAGGCAAAGCCTTTGCCCCTACCCGCAGCTCGATCGCCCATTATGGAGATTAATTCTCAAGTCGCAAGAGCGATCGCAATTTAATACCTGCAAAGCTACCCAACAAAGCAGCAGCAATCCACAACCAACCGTGCAAACTCGTAGAAGCAATACCGCTAAAAAAAGCGCCGACATTGCAGCCAAAAGCCAGCAGCGCGCCATAACCCATCATGAAACCGCCGCTCAAAACGGCTGCAACTTTGGGTAACGAAAGGTTTGTTTTGACGGCGAACTTGCCAGCCAAAGCCGCTGCTAAAACTGCTCCTAAAACAATGCCCAAGTTCATCACCGAAGTAACATCGGCAAAGATGCCTTTTTGCAGGGATTCCAATTTGTCGGGAGTATTCCAAAACGGATTAGTTGTGGGATTCCAACCGAAAGCGGTAGCAAGTTCTGCGGCCCACAAAGTAAACCCCCAAGTCACTCCCCAAGGACGGCCATCAATTAGCAGTTTGATCCAGTTGAGAAAGGCCAGGGCAAAGGCTCCGGCCGCCAGGGGCCAAGGCCCGTAAAGCCATTGATTCTTGATGTGAGATTGAGGAGTTTTAATGATAAAATCTGCTGTTAAGGGTTGCTTGCCATTGGTGCGGTTCCACTGCCAGAGGGCGATCGCAATTAACAGAAATACGCTCAGTTGCAAGATAACTGCGGGCGTCCATCCCAAGGTTTTTCCTAAAGATATCGGCGGCAGGGATGGCAAATTCCACAGGTGTCTGGTCAAACTTCCTGCAAAAGAACCGATGCAAAAAGTCAGCAGCGTTAATAGCATTGACGCGCTGCCGCCGCCAATTGTCCAAAGCGTGCCGCAAGCGCAGCCGCTGCCCAATTGCATTCCGATTCCGAATAGAAATGCGCCGATCGCATTTTGCCAGCCGACAGGTGCAACGGCGCCGGCGATTGTGTGTCCGAATGCCGATCCGGAGGCGAGTACGGGGGCAAATAGTAAAGTGGCGATCGCTAACATTAACAAGTGTGCTAAAACACCTGTAATATCGCGATCGACAAACAATTTGCGGTAAGCAGAAGCAAAGCCAAAACTTGCATGATACAAACTCGCGCCCAGCAAACCTCCAATCAGAAATAAAACGCTCTGCCGCCAACCGTAGGCGCTCAAACCGGCCGCACCAGCAGCAAATAATGTCAGTATCAGAGCTAATATCGGACGCTGCGATCGGGGCGGCGAAGTTTTTGTCAGCGGTGAAAAAGCAATTTCTGAGGTGTTGTTCACAATAAAATACCAGACTCCAGAAACAACTGTAAAGCGAGGCAGAGCCTCCATTGTAGCGCTAAGTTTTTCGCGGGGAACTTTCCGATTTTTCATCGGGTTGTTCGGTAGGAGTGCAAGCAATCGAATTATCTGCTTTCCGATTCTCAGTCACGGTTGAAAAAACCAGTCCGATCGCGCTCATGACTCCGAGCATTGATATCGAGATAATTGCTGTTTTCATTCTACCTCTTTGGTCAATTTTCGCCAAAATTGCTGTTAACTACAGATTTGTTTTCTACACTGCTTGTTCCGGGCCAGTTTCTACAGGTAAATTAGTCTGGCTGTATTCAGTCCAAGAACCTTCGTAGATTCTGACTTTCGGATAGTTCAGCAAGTGTTTCAAAACTACATATTGCAGCGTCGCTTCTCGCCCCGTACTGCAAGTAACGATGATGTCGCTATTGCGATCGATCTTTTTAGCTGCCAAAATCTGCTTGATTTCGTCGAGAGACTTCAACTTGTGCGGATTTTCCGCATCTGTGAAAGTCGGCCAGGGAATGTTGCGAGCACCGGGAATGTGTCCGTTGCGCGTCCAGATTTTTTCTTCGCCTTGAAATAGTTTTTCCGGTCTGGGATCGATGAATGTGACGCCTGCTTTGCCAATTAAATTTTTGACTTCATCCAGGCTGACTCGAATTGATTTGTTGTCTCGAACACTCAGTTTACCAGGCGTGTATTTGGGAAACTCTTTTGCTACAGTTTGGGAAGCTTTGTAACCGGCATATCCTCCGTCAATAACTGCTATATCCGCGTGTCCCAATCGCTCCAATACGTAAGCAACCATTGTCGCGCCGAGAACATCTCTGCCGTCGGAATACACTACAACGCGGCTGTCGTCTGTTACTCCGGCCCGCGACAGTAATTGCCCCAATTTATCCGGCGTTAGATACTGTACTGGCAAACCGCTGTCCGGGCCGCGCAAGGTGTTGTCGGCGATGTTGACGGAGTTGGGAAGATGTCCGATAAAGTAGTCCATTGGATTGGTGCGGACATCGAGAATTCGCAGGTTTTTGTCGCTGGCGTTTTGGGCAACCCACGCGGGGGAAACGAATTGAATTTTACTTTTTGATTCCGCTGCTTGGGTTGGGGAAAATGGGAACAGAGGAATTGCGATCGCCAGCACCACTAGGGCGACAATGAATGCCCCTATTTTGTTTTTTTTGAATCGAGCTTTCAGAGATTTAGTTTTCATTTTAATTCCTCCTGTATTGTCTCTGTTGAAAAGCACAAAAAGCTCCTCGCTGCTAGAGAGCTGAGCGCTATCTACAGTAATTACTTAAATTCGATGGGATTACAGTACATTATAGGTATAGCTGTTGATTGTTGCACAGACTGCCTCAGAAAGTCAATAGTTTTTTTAGTAGCGAAGGCTACAAGAATTTAGCGGCGATGGCGCGAATTTGCCCGTGTCAGCAACGGGCTCGCGTGCCCGTGAAGCGAGACATGAATTCTACCCTTAGATTTCGTAGTGCCACACCTCGGAAGGTTGCAGAATAATCCGCTGCAAAGGCAGGCGCTCGATCAAACCTTGCTGCTCAAAAATGCCGAGGGTGCGAGTGATAGTGACGCGACTTGTACCGAGGATTTCGGCGATATCCTGATGCGTTAAATTCATATCGATCAGATGTCCTTTCTCTATCTCTGAACCAAACTTTTTCGCCAGCCAATTCAGTAGTTTATAGAGCATAAAGTCAACTCTTTTGTAACCTCGCATTACCATAAACTCTTCAGCCTGCTGAATGTGATGGAGCAGAATATCTCTATTTAGCCAGCGCTCGGCAGGTAATAGAATTGCCTCGACTTTAGTAAGACATTCCATTTGAAAAGGATCGCATTTTGATATCGGTTTGCCGATCGCATCGCCGGAGCCCCACAATCCCAAGGTGATAATTGTGCCATCTTCCAGCCAGGTTACAGTTCGCACTACCCCTGTTTCAATTTGCCACAGAGCATTGTTTCGGTTGGGCAAGTACGATCGGCGAGTAAATATATGTCGCTTCGTTTCTTCAAAAGTTTGAGCGGAAAGTGAGGAAATAGTCATATACAAAAGAAGGGAAAGGAAGTTCGGCAACGGATTATGTAACGGATGTAACGGATGTAACGGATGTAACGGATGTAACGGATGTCAGGAAGAAGCAAGAAGGAAGAAGGAAGAAGGAAGAAGCATTAATAACAATGGTTTCAGCGGTTAAGAATGCGATGCACGCTCGCGCAGTCGAAGTGTCCTAACCGTCTTGGCAGTTGCTATAGCTGCATCAAGCAGTCTTGCTGGCAGCATTACAACCAATAAACTACGGTAAATCGATCGAGTTACCGTAGGTTATTGGCAAAATTTTCTTCTTCCCGTTCTGTTTCTAAGCAGCCTCAGAGGTTTTATGCGAAACCAACGGTGCAGTTTTTCTAACTTCTTGCCGCAGCGGAATCTCGATCGAGAATTCGGTTCCCCGTCCGGGTACTGACTCGCACCGCAGCGAAGCTTTGTGCTTTTCTACTACAATCTTGTAGCCGATCGACAGTCTACGGCATATCCATTTACCCGCGTTTCCGCTCGACTGCGTTTTGAAAATACAACCTATTAACCTCCGCTAGATTGTCTAACGGTTCTGGTCAGCGGTTGCCAACACCTTTGCATTTCTACAAGCGACTTGGGACAATCGGCTGCACCAGAATTGTTAGGCTACACTCCTAGAGAAGAGAGAATATCCTCAACTCCGAAAACGATGTTTTACATATTCAATTAATTTATGTCCCTCAAGTTTGTCGGTTGCTGGATTAGTTCTAACGTAAAAATCTTTGACCTCAAGAAAACAAGGTTTTTGAGATGCTTTACACTCAACTAAAAGAACATTTACATCATCTACCTTCACCAGCCGATTATCAATGAAAGGATAAAATTCTTCACCAATCTTGCTTTTCAGAAGATTTTTGAAGTGTAATAAAAACTTGTCGGTATTCTTGTGAAACTTCTCAATTTCTCCATCAACGCCACATATTTGACCATCATCAGAAACGCCTATAAGTAAAGTACCGCCTTCAGTATTAAGAAACGCAACAATAGTTTTCAGAGATGATTGCTCAATGTATGACTCTTTCGTTTGTTTCTTCACGTCCAAACTGAGAGATTCCTTAAATTCAATTCTTTTTGATTCGCCCTCCCGAATAATTGCACGGACTTTATCAGCGTCCGTCAAAACGGCCATTGCTTCAAGCATTCGGCTTAGTTGTCCTTGAATAGATGCTGAACTTCTTGGGTTAAGCGCAATCTCTCTGTTGAAATTATCAATTACATCTTTTAACTCACGCAATTTGTGTTGCGTTAGCACAATAGATTTTTGCTCAACAATACTTGGAACAGCAATTGAAGCTTGTTCAATATCTCGCTTGTTCACATGAGGAATAAATGACTGCATCCTCAATGAATCGAGGACAAGCCTTCCTAATGTTGATTCAAAAAAAGAAGCGACATACTCGTTAGAGGTGTTTTCTTTCAGAACAATTTGAAAGTAGTTATGGTGTTTTAACGTTGCATCTTGCAGATTGCTAACAACCTTGGAGCTTCCAATGCTGGGAATATAAACAGCGTTTTCTTTTTCCTCAAACGTCTTACCGCTTTTAACAGAATTGATTTCAGTAGCAATGTCGCTCAAAGTATAGTTGTCGTATTCTTTATACTGTGTTTCAAGGCGTTCGATTTGCTGCTGAATTTTCAATCTATAAAAACCGACAAAATCACCGTTGGCTATCAGCGTTCCGCCCGTTAAATGTCCTGTGTCAACAGACGAAAGAAAATTATGTGCAACTTGCTCGGCTTGGTCGGTTTCAACTAACTCTGCCAAGTAAAGTTTTGGATGTTCTTCTTTTGAAATAGAGATTAGCGTTGGGCGTATTGCTGTTGTTGGGAAAAGCAACTTTTCAGGAGTATTGAAAACGCCATTCACGTAAAAACCTATGGCATTCATCTCTCTCTGAAACTTTTGTCCCTGATAGTTGCTTAATCCGTGCGGTTCGACGATAAAAATAGCCAAACCTTTATCTTCAAGCGAAAATAGAGATTTTAATATATCCAGCCAATTTTGTTGGGCTTTAATGATTCTGTTATTTATGGTGTCTTGCCATTCATTTTGGTTAAGTCCAAGAGGCAAATCGCCTAGAACAACATCAAATTTTACATTATTCGGAATTTCATCCGCCCTTGAAACTTGAGTTAAATCATAATTTCCTAAATCAGCAAATAGATTGAAATCCGATGTGTTGATAAGTAATGTTTTGGGCTTACCTTTACTCTCGATAATTGATTTAACGAAAGTTTGAATTACGCTTTTTCCGAAAGGCTGTTGTTCTGTCATATTCATCTTTCGTCAAGATTTTCCCACAAAGCATATAACTATTTATTAGATGGATTCTATCCACCTGATCAACCCGATGAGGCGTTTAGGTAGATTCTAGTCAGCCTAACAGCTAAATTGAGCGGCAGAAAAACTTTCGCTTTCAACGAAAATATTACAGCTTTGTCCGCTCCAATGATTTGTTATGCCCCGCTCGCTTCTCAATTTCTTAATTTTTGCGCTCGCCAATAACCTCTCTGAACTTAACAACGAAGCCAACCATTTTTGCTTGCTCAATCTCGAATGAAATTAGACAACCTTAATGGACGCATTGGTTCGGCATAAGTATTTATTATACCGACATTTTCCGTCTTGTCAACTCCTACAGAACAAAAAGCCGAAACTTTCGGAATAATCACCCCATCTAGCAATCCTAAATCAATTGTAAAATCTTTTTCCCCTTCCCAGGCCGAGCCTGGGAATGAATTTCAGGAGGCTCTGCCTCCGATTTAGATCCACGAGACAGCATTACCAGGAGCGATTCTGGTAATGAAGTAGCAGCAGTGTTTTGTAGAAGCTCCCCGATAGTATTTTGAGTAAGATGCAGTCGCTGATTTTAAATTGAATAAGCAGGGAAAGTCATCGCGTGTTTGGGCTTGACGTACACCTGCTGATCTCGCTGTAGCTGTAGATAATCGAAGCGATCGCGGCTGACGTAAGCTGTCACCGTCTGACCCGATTCCAACACCAACTCGGTTTGAATTTCCCGCCCTAAATGAATGATGCGGCTGACTTTTGCTAAGGCAAAACCAGACTCCGGCTGAGTTTGAATTTCCACGTCGTGGGGACGCAAAAACACTACTTCAGAATGAGCGGCTCCATTATTATGAGCCGTTGTACCGTTGCTGGCGAACAAGCCGGCAGAATTCGGCAGCACATTGACCGGCCCAATAAAACTCATCACAAAAGCTGTTGCGGGTTTGTCGTAAATTTGAGCAGGAGTGCCAACTTGCTCGATTCTACCTTTGTTCATCACCACAATTTCATCGGCTACTTCCATAGCTTCTTCTTGATCGTGAGTCACAAAAACTGTGGTGATGTTAACTTCTTTGTGAAGGTTGTGCAGCCACGATCGCAATTCTTTGCGGACTTTAGCATCTAATGCTCCGAAAGGTTCATCTAGCAGCAGCACTTTCGGTTGAACTGCTAGAGCTCTGGCTAAGGCCACCCGCTGTCGTTGGCCACCGGAAAGTTGCGAAGGATAGCGATCGCCCAAACCCCCCAACTGCACCAAATTCAAAAGCTCCTCAACCCGGCGGCTAATAGAATCTTTAGGAACTTTGCGAATTTCCATCGCAAAAGCAATATTTTTTCTAATCGTCATGTGTTTGAACAAAGCGTAGTGCTGAAACACAAAACCGATATTCCTTTCCTGCACCGACTGCTGGGTAGCATCTTCGCCGGTCAAGTAAATATGACCGCTGTCTGGGGGTTCGAGCCCAGCAATCATCCTCAGCAAAGTTGACTTCCCGGAACCGGAAGGCCCCAACAGTGCGACTAGAGAGCCGTTTTTAATTTCCAAACTCACGTTGTCAATGGCGTGAAAGGAGCCAAAGTGTTTCGATACGTTTTGAATTGTAATGCTCATGACTTTATTTACCTATTTTATGAGTTAACGATCCTGTTAACTCCGTATATTTGACCGACTTACAGTAGTATATCGTTAAAATAATATTTGGCAATGGCTGTAACTTTTTGTAAGGTATTTCGAGAGGCTCTTGATGGGGATGGCGGTTTCAACCGCGACTACATAAACAAAGTCTGCCTTCGCGGACTAAAAAATCAAGAGGGGGTTTTCAGCCAGATTTGGCATGAGATGTGCAGCAGCTTGTGGAGCCGTTTTCCCTGACTCCCGGAGATATTGAAGATTTCAGCTAGGAATTGCTCAATAGTTAGGTGCGATCGCCGACAATTGAGATGCTACCAAAAACTACCAAAAATTAAGTTCTAACCAAAACAGCACTATGGGAAAACCAACAGGCTTTATCGAATTCTTGCGCGAATTGCCCTCCGAACTCTCACCAGTCGATCGAGTTCACAACTGGGACGAATTTCACCTCCCGATGGACGAGGACAAACTCCGCAGCCAAGGCGCGCGCTGCATGGACTGCGGCATCCCATTTTGCCACACCGGAAACCTGATTAGCGGCATGGCCAGCGGCTGCCCGATCAATAACCTGATTCCCGAATGGAACGACTTAGTATATCGCGGGCTCTGGAAAGAAGCCCTAGACAGACTCCACAAAACGAACAACTTCCCCGAATTCACCGGCCGCGTCTGTCCCGCACCCTGCGAAGGCGCTTGCGTACTCGGCATCAACAACCCGCCGGTGACAATCAAAAACATCGAAGCCGCAATCATCGATAAAGGCTGGGATGAAGGCTGGATTACCCCCGAACCACCAGCCAAACGCACCGGCAAAAACATCGCCATCATCGGTTCCGGGCCCGCCGGTTTGTCCGCCGCCGCCCAACTCAACAAAGCCGGTCATTGGGTAACTGTCTACGAAAGAGCCGATCGCCCCGGCGGCCTGCTAATGTATGGCATCCCCAACATGAAGCTAGACAAAGAACAAGTCGTGATGCGCCGCCTGAAAGTCCTCGAAGACGAAGGCGTGACATTTGTCTGCAACACCGAAGTCGGGAAAGACTTACCAGTAGAACAATTACTCAAAGAATTCGACTCAGTTGTCCTCTGTACTGGCGCCACAAAACCCCGCGACTTGGGCATCGAAGGGCGGGAGTTAAAAGGCATCCACTTTGCAATGGACTTCCTCACAGCCAACACCAAATCGGTTCTCGATAAGAGCACCAACGACAACTTCATCTCCGCCACCGGCAAAGATGTCGTAATTATCGGCGGTGGCGACACCGGCACCGACTGCGTGGGCACCTCCATTCGCCACGGCTGCAACAGCCTCGTACAGCTTGAAATCATGCCCAAACCGCCCTCCGAACGGGCGGCCAACAATCCCTGGCCCGAATGGCCAAAAGTCTACCGTCTCGACTACGGCCAAGAAGAAGCCGCGGCCAAATTCGGTGATGATCCGCGCGGCTATCTCACCACCTCTACCAAATTCGAGGGCGACGAAAACGGCAATGTCAAAGCTGTACACACCGTTGAGGTGGAGTGGGCAAAAAACGAAAAAGGGCAGTTCATTCCGAAACACATTCCCGGAACCGAAAAAGTCCTACCAGCCCAGCTTGTATTGCTAGCAATGGGCTTCCTGGGCCCGGAACAGCCGTTGTTGGATGCGATGGGATTGGAACGCGACGCGCGCAGCAACGTGAAAGCTGAGCACGAAAAGTATACAACTAGCATTCCGGGAGTTTTTGCGGCTGGTGACTGTCGCCGGGGACAGAGTTTGGTGGTTTGGGCGATTAATGAAGGGCGCGGCGTGGCCCGCGAGTGCGACCTTTATCTGATGGGGAGCACGGATTTGCCTTAGTTTACAGGACACAGCAGTGCTGTGTCCCTACCTGCGTTTGTGAACACGATAGAGGACACGGCAGTGCCGTCGTGTCGCTACCTGCGTTTGAGAAAACGATAGAGGACACGGCACTGCCGTGTCCCTACTAAAGAAGTACCTACACAACTTAACTGGTTCCCAGGCTCCAGCCTGGGAACTCATATCTAGAGGCTCTGCCTCGAAGAGAAAAAACGGAAAGGTCGGCAGAGCCTCCGGATCGGCGTTACCAGGCCGGAGCCTGGTAACGAGTAGAATTAATTGTGGTAGGGACACGGCACTGCCGTGTCCTCTATGTCATTCCGGTGTAACCGGAATTGATATGATAAATTGTTCAGGTTGCCCGCAACAAATCTACTAAATTAAAAATTTATGACTGCTCATCCTGTCAACCGCGCCACAACCCTCAAAAAAGCTTATCAAGTCTGCAATCCTCTCGAATCCTTAGAAGGCGATGACCTCGATCGCTATTATGTCGATTTATCCGCAGTTCGCAAAACCGAAGCGATCGCAGGTGTCAGTAATATTTTAGACTTTCAAGAACCAGAACAGTTTACCACAATCTTGTTTACAGGACATCGAGGCTGCGGAAAAAGTACCGAATTGAAGCGAATTCAAAAGGAGTGGGAAAAAGATTATCGCGTCATTTATCTGGAGGTCAACGAAGAGACAGATATTAATGATGTCAGTTATACCGATTTCTATTTAATCGTCATTAAGCGAATTGAGTTTGAAATGCGGCGGCTGAAACTGAAATTAGATACTAGGCTGATGGATAATTTTGAGGCTTGGTTTAAAGATGTCACCGAAGAAACAGAACGAACGGTTGAAAGTTCCGTAAGTGTGGAAGCGGAAGCAACCTTGGGGCCGGAAGCTCCATTTTTAGCAAAGTTATTGGTTAAGTTACTGGCACAAATCAAAGGCTCTGATAAGCAGAAGAAAACCATTCGCCAAACTTTAGAAAAAGATATTTCTCGATTAAAAGCAGATATAAATTTAATCTTAAATGATGCTGTCAAAAAATTGCGGAAGAAGTTTCCGAACTATAAAGGATTTCTAATTATCTTTGATAATTTAGACCGCGTTCCTCCAAATGTGGCAAACCATTTATTTTTTGACTATGCCGCTCAACTTCAAGAACTGAATTGTACGCTGATTTATACAGTTCCACTTTCAGTTCTTTACTCGTCTCAAAATGCTCTCAAGAATTTTGACTGTCCTCACATTGTCCCGATGGTCAATATTTATGAATTCGATCGAGATAGCTGTGACTTAAACTACAACGAAGTTAACTTGAATGCTATGGCTAGTTTAATCGATCGCCGAGTTGAAGTTGACCAAATCTTTGAGTCTCGCGAACAATTACTAGAATTAGCCAAAGCCAGCGGAGGTCACGTTCGCCAACTCATGCAGATGATGCGGATGGCTAGCATAACTGCCAGCGGTCGCGGTCATGCTAAAATAATGGCTGAAGATGTTACCTATGCAGTCAAACAAGAACAATTTAATTTTGAGCGATTTATCCCACAAAATCATTATCCAGTTTTAGCTCAAGTTTGTTTGACGAAAAAGATTAATAAAGATGAAATCAGTGAATTGATGTTATTCAATCTTTCGGTTTTGGAATATAACGGCAAAAAGCTATGGAACTATCCGAATCCGGTGGTGAAGCAAAATGAAGAATTCCAAAAAGCCCTCCGAGACGCCAGCCAATCCAATGTTAACCCAGAACGATCGTAATTCACAAATTGGGCGATTTTTAGCTGTAAATCAGCAAGTATTTACTCAACTTTTGACGTTTGTTGATTTTTCGGAGGATTTGACTATCGGGTTTGGAGAAGTTAATTTTAATACGGAAGCTGATTTTCTAATTGAGGGATTGCAAAATCATCCGATTTCTCAAGAAACTCAATTTGAAGTTTTGAATTTTGATGAAAACTTGCGTTTCCTCCGAGATGAAATTATCAAAATTTTACCTACTATTAAGCGAGAACCCAAGAAAAAATTAGTTTTAATTGTGCGGGGATTGGAAAAGTCGATCGGCAAATTTGGCGAATATCCTCCGGTATTACAAGACCTTAATTGGGTGCGAGATGCTTATAAAAAAAGCGTTCCCCATCCGATGCTGTTTGTTTTGCCAGACTATGCGATTACTCGTTTGGCGAAGTTTGCAGCGGATTTTTGGGCGTGGAGATCGGGAGTATTTCTGTTTAAAACTACTCAAGCTACTAGAGATGATGCCGTTGCTAGGACAATCGGTTCGGAAAGGAGTTTTAGGACTTTAAAAACCCCAGAAAAGCAAGAACGAATTGAACTTTTAGAGTCTTTGTTGATGGACTACAGTCCGAGTCATTCTGGAACGGAAAAAAATCCTAGTGGTTGCAGCAATATTTTACATCAATTAGGAGTTGCTTATCTCAGTCAAGGAAACTCTATTAAAGCGAGGGAGTATTTAGAACCAGCCTTAGAGTTGACCAAGGAAAGTGAAAATTTATCGCTGCAAGCTGAAGTTTATAATGAATTGGGTGCTGCTTACACGCAAGAGCGACAATTTGAGGCGGCAATGAGTGCCTATCAAGCATCGCTGCAAATTAACCGCACACTAGGGAACCGTCGCGGTGAAGCTAATGCTTTGTATTATTTGGGCAATGTCTGTCAGGATTTGCGAGATTGGGAACAAGCAACAGTTTTTTATCAGCAATGTTTAGCAATTGAACAAGCAATCGGAGATATCTACTCTCAAGCCAGCACCTACCAACAGTTAGGATGGGTGGCAAAACAGATGTGGAATCTGACTGAAGCTGAGCGTTATTATCGACAAGCTTTGGAGATTTATAGTGAATATAATGATCGGCATGGTATGGCAAGTAGTTGGGGAGTATTGGGAAATATCGAGCAATGTCGCGGCAATTGGGATGAAGCTGAGAGATTGTATCGCCAATCTTTGGAATTAAGGACAGAAGTGGGCGATCGCTCTGGTATGGCATATAGTTGGGGATCGTTGGGAGATATCGAGCGAACTCGCGGCAATTGGGATGAAGCAGAGAGATTGTACCGCCAATCTTTGGAATTAATGACAGAATTTGGCGATCGCTCTGGTATGGCAAAGTCAATTGGTTCTCTTGGAGAAGTTGAATTAAGCAGAGGCTATTTAGATGCAGCAGAACAGTTGTTAACTGATGCTTTAGAGAGATTTCAACAACTCGGAGAAACAGATTTTATTGCTGAGGCTAGTTTTCGGATTGCTCAAGTTTGGCAAAAGCGCAACAACCCAGAACTTGCCCAACAACATTACAACACAGCCCATCAAATATTTCAACAATTGGGAGCCGTGAATAATTTAGAGAGAATCGAGAGAGAGTGGCAAAACCCAGATTTTTAAGGTGTTTGTAGTGAGGACTTTATTCCTGATTTTCCCATACGTGTTGTCTGACGCACCCTACAGGTTTACTTTGAGCAAACTTGAGAAAATTCCTAAAATTTTTCCCACATCTTTAATATAATACTCCACAACATCAATATCTAAAGCATTACCTTCCAGTTTTAAAAATCTCCAAACAGTGCCAGAAGTCACAAGGCCATAAATTACTGGGACTCGGTTGCCTTCTTTTTCATTAAACAATTGCGCGGCATACATCTCTGCCGCACATTGTCCTAAACCACCGATTAAATCTTCTTTTTTGGCCTCAACAATCGCTAGTACAGGAGCCATAATCACAATCTGCGACTCCGAGAGGCTAATTAAAAAATCGCAAGCACCATTCAGTCCTTTTTCTAAGTCTACGTTAAACTCTTTACCGGAAAACAAACTGATTTTATCATCTAGCATTCTCCTCAATTCCAATAAGATTGGGGTGATAATCATTTCCGATCGCGCTTTTTCTGTATTTATTTCGCTGGCTATTCGCAGATTATAGTTGAGGGTAAAATCCAGATATTCACTGTATTCTACTGTGGGTAAATCGGCAAATAAATCATTTTTGTCTTTCAGACTTAAGCCAAATTGTTTGATGGCATCAGCGAGGGAAAAGTTACTGTAAGCCATAGAGAATTTTGGATTTTAAGTTAATGATAATATTGTAGCTTGTCGGTTGTAGCTTGTAAGGTGTGTCAGCTACGAGATTGTCGATTATTAATAAAATTGTCGAAGCTGACACACCCTACGATTCGAGAATTGTCATTGCGAGGAACGAAGCAATCGCCTAGACTGAGATTGCTTCGTTCCTCGCAATGACACTTAGAGACGTTTATTTATGTCAACAATTAACGCACCCGAAGATTCCACCACCAATCAACCAAAATTTAACGGATCGACATCAATAGTTAAACTAACAGAACGCGGTGTGCGATCGCGCAATCCGATCAAATCCGACAAATCCAGCGACTCATCCAAAGGCAACTTCAGCAAAATCTGCCACCGATACCGATTTGCCACCCGCATAATCGCCGCAGGCGCCGGCCCCAACAACTCACATCCCGGTACAGACAATCGCTGAATGTACTCATGACAAGCAGACGCCAATTGTACCGCACACGCCGCAACTTCCGCCGCATCTAAACTGCTTAATCGCAACAAAACCAGCCGCCCCGAAGGAGGATAATTTAGCGCCGCCCTTTCGGCTAATTCCGTTTCCACAAAACTTGTATATTCATGCCGCCTCACTGCTTGAATTACCCGATGTTCGGGAGTATAAGTTTGCATAATTACGTTTCCTGGATCGTCGCCTCTACCAGCACGCCCCGCCACTTGAGTTAATGTTTGAAAAGCTCGTTCGCTTGCTCGATAATCGGATAAGTTGAGCAACCCATCAGCAGAGACAACTCCCACCAATGTCACTCCAGCTAAATCTAACCCTTTAGTCAGCATTTGCGTACCCAACAAAATGTCAGCTTCTCCATTCGCAAATTGCGTCAACAATCGGCGGTGATCGCCCTTATTTCTAGTCGTATCGCTATCAAACCGAATCGCCCGCAATTCGGGAAACAATCTCGTTAATTCCTGTTCGACTCGCTGAGTGCCGCTACCAAAGTTTTTGAAGTAGGGAGAACTGCATTCTGGACAGTTTTGAGGGTGTCGTTCCGTGTGGTTACAGTAGTGACATCGCAACATTTCCGCTGTGCCTTCGCCGACGTTGTGATAAGAAAGCGAAACGTCACAATTTGGGCATTCCATCACATAGCCACAACTCCGACAAGAGACAAAGGTACTGTGTCCTCTTCTGTGAATAAATAGAATACCTTGCTGTTGTCTGACTTGCAATTCTTCCAGGGCATTTTGCAGGGAAACGCTAAAAATTGAGCGGTTTCCTTGTCGCAATTCTTGGCGCATATCGACTATTTCAATCGGCGGCATTGGGCGCGAATAAATGCGTTCGGGCAATGATAAATAATGGATAGTTGGTAAGGAGTAATTATTGATTTGCGTCTCGACAAAAGTCTCTAAAGCTGGTGTTGCAGAACCTAAAATTAGAGGACAATTTTCTAATTCGGCGCGCCATTTGGCAACGGTGCGGGCGTGGTAGCAAGGGGCTGGTTGTTCTTGTTTGAAGCTGGTGTCATGTTCTTCATCGAGGATAATTAAGCCGAGGTGAGGTAGAGGCGCAAAAATTGCCGATCGCGTGCCGATGACAATTTGCGGCGTTCCAGTCAGCATCTGTCGCCATGTATCGTAACGTTCGCCCTCGGATAGAGCACTGTGGTACACGCAAATTTGCTCGCCAAACCGGGCGCGGAATCGGTCGGTAAGTTGCGGTGTCAGCCCGATTTCGGGAACGAGTACGAGGGCGGATTTGCCACTGGCTAAGATGGGTGCGATCGCCTGCAAATACACTTCGGTTTTCCCGGAACCTGTAACGCCGTGTAGCAGCACTTGACGAAAACCAGAAAAACTGTTAATGAATGCCAAAGCTTCAGCTTGAAAATGAGTTAATTTTTTGGGTGAATCGGGAGTTTGGGCAATTCCCCGATCGCCCCTGAGCACTTCCCTTTGATCGATGACAACGCTACCTTTTTGTTCCAAAGCTTTGACAACCGAAGAACTTGTACTGCAAATTCTCAGCAAATCATTCAGCCACATTTCACCACCTGCACGCCGCAAAACTTCCAATACTTCTTGTTGCCGCTGCGTTAAATCTGTCACATAAGCGCTGACAATTAATGTCACTGCCGGCTTCAGTTTTGGTTTAGGAGGATTGGGAGGTTCTAAATAACTTTCTACCCAACCGCGTTTCAATAAATCTTTTAATCCCCGATAACTTCCTTTGACTTGTCGCTGGATATACTGCCAAGTGTAATCGCCGTTTTTCTGAGATTGTAATAATTGTAAAATTTGACTAGCAGCGGTATTGAGAAATGTTTCGGCATTCGGAGAAACAGCGTCTTTAATCAACCGAATTCGGCGAACGGAACGGCTTAACAAACCGGGCGGCAACGAGGCTCTAATTACTTGAATTAATGTCGTGCAATAATAGACAGATACTCGATCGAGCAATTCCCAGTAAGTAGGCGGAAAAAAGCCGGTACTGACAACATCTTCAACATCTTTAACCCGCGCAGGATCTAAGTCTGGCGGCAGTTGAGAAATGTAGCGAATGGCGATCGCCCCTACCTGTTGACTCCCAAAGGGTACGCTCAAAATATCCCCAGGCTGCACATTCATTTCCGCAGGTAAGCGATAGGTAAATAATTTGTTTTCCTCCCCAGGCGAGTCCCCCGCGCCCCTGAAAGGAGAGTCCACCAAAACCTCGATCCACTCTGCCGACACGGTGGGGCGCAGTGGCGGTTGGCTGCTGCTGTAGGATGCCCCAGGCTCTGCCGCAGAGAGGGTTGATAAACCAAAAGTGACAGTAGACATAGGGTTGCACATCAAACTAGAGGAGCCGCGGTCAAGGGGAATTTGTATTATCCCTCAGTTTAGCTCGATCGATCGCGAGCTGCGGGAATTGGCGATCGGAATCTCGATCGCCAATTCAGTCCCTTCTCCAACTGCGGATATGCACTCCAACCTGCCGCCGTGTTTGTCCACAACAATCTGATAGCTAATTGACAGTCCCAAACCAGTCCCGTGCCCGACTGGTTTAGTTGTGAAAAACGGATCGAAAATTTTCCCTCTTACAGCTTCATTCATTCCCAGACCATTATCTTTGATGCTAATTTTTGCCCAATTTTCTGAAACAATAGAAGTAGTAATTACAATCTGGCTGGGGTTTGATTCTATTTCGCCTAGGGAGCGCTTTTGGTCTAGCTCCCGCAGCGCATCAATAGCATTATTAATAATGTTCATAAATACCTGATTTAATTGTCCCGCATAACATTCTACCTTCGGCAAATTGCCATAATTCTTAACAATTTTGATAGCCCTATCGCCTGGTTTTTCTTTAATTAAATTTTGCAAAATTAACAAAGTGCTGTCAATTCCTTCGTGAATGTTAACCGGTTTCTTTTCGGCTTCGTCTACCCGCGCAAAGTTCCGCAAAGTCAGCACAATTTCGCGGATGCGCTCGGAACCCACTTTCATTGACGAAAGAGTTTTTAACAAATCTTCACGCAGAAAGTTCAGGTCAATTTTTTCAATAAAATCTTCAATCTCTGCATCTGTTTCGGGATACCGATTTTGGTACATTTCGAGCAATTGTAAAATGTCGGCAGTGTAGTCATTGACATAGGTAATATTGCCGTAGATGAAGTTGACTGGATTGTTGATTTCGTGGGCAATACCAGCTACCAAAATCCCCAAAGCCGACATTTTTTCAGCTTCGATCAATTTGAGCTGCATTGCTTGCTGATTTAAGAGAGCTTTTTCTAGTTGAGACATTTTTGCTTTTAAAATATCTTCAGAATTTATAAATTCCTGAGTAACTGTCTTTAGCAAAGATTCTTTTGTTTGATTAAGGGCTTCTAGTTGACTGCGTTCGAGTTCAGAAGTTTTGAATTTTTGTTGCAAAATTAGATGAGCTTCTTCCAGCTCTTTGATTCTATTTTCCCAGTCTATTGGTTCCATCAGCTATTATTTTAAACCTAAAAATAGTATCACAAAAGTTTTATTATCAAATTTAGTTTTGCACCCTTTACATATTTAAAATTCAGTTGTGGCTCACCTCTGCAATTTGGTCAGCAAAATTGAACGACTCCTTCATTTTGCTACGTCTAAAAATCTTATCTAATATACATTCAAAATGTCAAGATATTAACAGCAAGACCTGTTTAAACCGATCGCCCCTGTTCATGTGGGCACTCAGATTTGCGGGGTTTGCATCCGATTTCTGATAAACAATCAAGCCGATCGCCAATGTGTAGGGCCCGCCCAGCCCCAAAAATTGCCCGATTCAGACAACATTTGTACACAACCAGGCGGCAATGCAAAGCCAAAATATTAGAGATGACTTTGAATATGAGGGATCTCGACGCTCGCGATCGTCCACAAGCAATCTCAAGTAACAAACCAATCGCTATCTCCCAGAACGCAATCATACTATACCATTTCTCAGAAATCTCACTCCAATGTGTCGATCGCACTTCCACACCAGCACCATTTTGTGCTAAGAAATACTATTTGTGACAACATCGACACAGCAGTTTATATTTGGAGAGTATTGAATGTCAGGTAGCGAAGTTCGTGCAGACTTTTGGATGAGCGAGTACATTACCCCTTGGGATATTTACGTTCACGGCATTATCAGCGTGCTCGCTTACAAGAAAACTGCCTACCAGGAAATGTACGTCGTTGAAACCGGCACCTACGGCAAAGGCTTAGTGTTGGACGGCAAATGGCAATCTTGTACAGGCGACGAGTTTCTGTACCACGAACCCCTAGTGCACCCAGCCATGATTTGTCACGGTTCACCCAAAAAAGTCCTGGTTCTAGGCGGCGGAGAAGGAGCTACAATTAGAGAAGTGCTGCGCTGGAAAACCGTTGAAAAAGTCGTGATGATCGACATTGACGGCGAAGTAGTAGAAGCTTGTCGCGAACACCTGCCAGAAATGCACCAAAATGCCTTTGACGACCCCCGTTGCGAAGTCGTAATTGGCGATGCTTTGGACTATTTAGACAACACTGACAAAGATTGGGATATTGTGATTTCTGACTTGTCAGATCCAATTGAAGAAGGCCCATCTTTCCAGTTGTTTACTAAAGAATACTTCGAGAAAGTTCGCAGCATAATGTCGCCTAACGGATATTTTGTTGTGCAAGCGGGGCCCGTTTCTCCAGCAGAAATGAAAATGCACGCCCGCATTGTAAATACCCTGAAATCGGTTTTCCCCAACGTTCAATCCTGCACCAGCTTTATTTCTACTTACGGAGCTCCTTGGGGTTTTGCCGTAGCTTCAACTCAGGAAATCAACACCCGCCCCGAACCAGAAGTTACGGACAAATTACTCGCCGAAAAAACCACTGGTGGATTTCGGATGTTAGACGGCATTACCCTGCTAGGATTGATGCAAGTTCCCGGCCACTTACGAAAAGTAATCGCCGAGGAAACCGAAGTTTACACTATGGCAGAACCGCCTAAGTTTTTCGGGAAAGGTTCTGTCAGTCAGTGAAGTTAAATTGAAAGAGAAAAGTCGTTTGGAGTAACTCACATGGGTAGTTTAATTCGCATACTCGCTGCAATTTTCATTCCCCCCTTGGGCGTATTTTTGACAGTCGGAATTGGCGCTGATTTTTGGATAAACCTCCTTCTCACCTGTTTTTTCTGGTTTCCGGGTATGATCCACGCCATTTGGGTAATTGCCAAGAACGATCGAGGCTAACTTGACGACAAATTCAGTTTTTCGATAACAAACAGGCAAGAGAAAATAGATTTTCTTTTGCCTGTTTTCACTAATTAATCTGTATTACATCTGCGTTCATCCGCGTTCATCTGCCGACATCTGCGGTTTAAAATAAAAACATTTAATTATTATCAGAATTAGATTGCACCTCAATTTCTGCACAAACCAATTCAGCGATTTTATGTGCCGCCCCCGATTCTCCCCGCACCGATCGCAAACGATCGCCCATTTGTGCTAATTTTTCAGGATGGCTCAAATAGTCGATCGCCAATTGGGCCACAACTTCCGGTTCCAACTTCCCCATCAACTCCGGCACAATCTCTTCCTGTGCCCAAATATTCGGCCAAGCATAAAGCTTTCGCTTCCCAAACTGCCAGATCAGCCAGTTAATCGCAGTCGCAAAAACCGAACCGACTAACGGCAAATTTGCCAGCAATCCCGGCAAACCATCCCAAGCTTTCATCGCATCCAATTGCTGCGTCGGTAGCAACACAATCATCGGTACAGCTAAGGAACCCAATTCCGCAGTATTCGCTCCCACAGTAGTCAAACAGAGACTGCATTCTGATAGCAAATCGTAGGCTGGTGTCTCAGTCCAAAGTTCTATTTGCAAGCCATTTGCTGTCTGCAAAAACGGTGATTCTGTTACATGAAGTTCGGCGCTGGCATTTGCAAATAAATGCAGACAAGGATTTTGTGCGGGGTCTGCAAAACGTGCTAGAGTTTGCACATCTAAGGTCGGAGCAACCGGAATGACAAAGCGAGTTTCAGGACGGACTCGATGGATCGATTGGGCGATCGACAAACACAACGGCACGCCTAAAGCCAGTTTCGCGGCCTTAGAACCGGGTAACAATCCAATTAGTTCTTTTCGAGGAGTTGAACGAGGCAGAGCCTCTGGATCTGCGTTTCCAGGCAGAGCCTGGGAACGAGAAACTTCGGCGATCAAGTCTCCAACAACTGTAAATTTATTCGCATATTTTTCGGGAATTTTATCAAATACTTCCGGTTTCATAGCAGCAAATTTATCAATCCAGCGATACCACCGCGCGTCCCATTCCGCATAAGTAACAGTGCGATATTTGAGCCTTTTCCCAATCACAACCGTAAAAAATTGGTCGCCACCTAAAAATAAAACAACTCCTTTTTCGTGCCAATCCCAATTTGCAGCAGTTTTGCCAGATAATAGGAATGGCAAAAAATCCTCCGGTGCTTGCACTCTGTCAACTTCTGGGTAGGAAGCTGCGATTTGTGCTTCTTTTCCGGTGGCGTGGGGACAGGGGGACAGGACAACGGAAATGCGGACTTCAGTCGCGTTTCCCAATTGCTGGCGCAAGGCTTGCACAACGGGACGTACCCAGGTTGCTAATTCTCCGGGCCCGTTGGAGAGGATTAAAATATCTACTGCCATAGGATTTAATATTTGAAAGGATGTAACGGAGATTTTATGACAGATTTAATTAATGCGGCCAAGACTGGTGATGTTTCAGGTGTAGAAAGTGCGATCGAACAACGTGCAGATGTCAATGCCAAAGATGACGAAGGTGCGACGGCTTTGACGGCAGCGGCTGAGGCTGGCAACGCTGATATTGTCCAAAAATTGCTGGCTGCTGGTGCGGATGTCAACTGTCACGATCATGACGGTTGGACAGCGTTAATGAGCGCCGCTGCTGCCGGACATAGGGAAATTGTACAGCTTTTGTTGGAGGCGGGAGCGGATGTGAATGCTAAAACTAATTTTGGTTTGACGGCTTTGATGAGTGCGGCTGGTAGCGGGCGTACTGAAGTTGTGGAGGTTTTAGTCGATAAAGGAGCTGATATTAAGGCTAAAGACAATAATACTTGGACGGCGTTAATTTGGGCATCTTCTGAGGGTCACAAAGATGCGGTTGAGGTTTTGAAGCGATCGCGCGATCGCCATTAAAGACTTAACAACCGGGTTTATTCGAGAAACCCGGTTTCTGGATGCTACAATTAATTATCGCACTCCCCAGCCGCGATCGGGCAAATCCTGAATAGCTTCGAGATTTCTACACAAGTAAACGTGTAAAAAAAGTCAATCCTGGTGATATATTTAAACTGAGATTTCCGCCGCCTTCAATAACAGCGATTGTATCAAATGGAGTAGTTGAGGGAACGGAAACTCCATTCTGAACGACGGAATCCTTCTTCCATTGGATAGCTAAATCTCGATTGTTGTTGATGGGAAATACCAATAATTGATCTGAGGAACTCACTTCTACCTGGATGCTATCCTGATTTTGGGTAAAGTTCCGAATTGTAGCAAAACCCGGCCCGATGTAGAACTGTGCTCCACGGAATGGCACATTACGGGCGAATGGTTGCTCCTCGCCCAACACAAATTTATCACGACCGATACCGCCAATGAGAGTATCAAATTCATTGCTGCCATCACTTTCATACAATCGGGCGCCGTAAACAGGTTCTACACCTACTTCAACTCCAATTAATTCGGCATTCCCCCTCCCGGAACCAGTTATAATGTCATTGCCCGAAGTTCCAACAAAAGTCGCAGAGCGGCTCGGATCGATACTTCCGAATTTGAAGTAGTGTTCGCGACCAGTTTTCAAGGCTCCAGAGTTGACAAACGGCACAATATCGCGGTATTTCTGTAAGTAATCCGATTCAAAAAATGAAGTTCCAAACCGACCGTCTTTGATTCCGAATTGAATGAAATGCTGGTAGCCATTTTTAAAAGTTCCATTCTGAATAAACGGCTGCAAATCTCGGTTATTTGCTATGTAAAACGCTTCGTCATACTCAGGCGATACTTGGCTGCGACCCTGTTCGTAACCTTGTTGGATAAAGTGGTCTAGTCCGGTCGCAAAAGGAGCGTTTGGGTTGTTAGGAGTGCGGACAAAGGGTGCGATGTCTCGGTTGCCGTCAAGGTAAGTAGATTCGTCAAAATACCGGGATATTTTTGTGAGGCCACCAGCTTGACCATATTTTTGAAAGTGTTCTAGTCCAGATTTGATAACTCCGGCATCAATGGCTGGTTTGACCCAAGGATATGAAGCGAGGTAGTATTGTTCGTCAAAAATTGCGTAATTAGCCATGTTTTACTCCTGATGTTTGGATGATTTTGAGCTTGAATACTCATTAGTTTTCCAGATAAAAAAGTCATGAATCATCGGCGTTACCTAATGACCAATGATTAATGACTAACCAATCAAGAAAGTACCGTTACCGTTAGATCTTTGGAAAATCAAACTCAAGTTGTTTGCACGTCCTTCAATCTCGCCGATCACATCTCCAAAACGCTGGATTGACAAATTGCCACCAACAGGAGTCAGGCTGTAGCCGTCGCTTAAAGAATTTCCTTGCAGTTGGATAAAATCGTTTGCGTCGAAGTTCCGAATCGTAGCTTGACCGTTACCCAAATATAGCGGTGTCGCAGTTACATTCCCGGCTGTAGCAGGAACTCCGAGGACGAATGTATCAGTTCCCGGGCCGCCAGTCAGCACATCGAATTCATTGGTGCCAAAGCTTTCATACTGTCGGTTGCCGTTGCGATCGATACCTACTTCTACTCCGACAAATTCCGCAGTCCCCGTACCCGCACCAGTGATGAAGTCGTTGCTGCGGCTGCCGACAAAAGTTGCAGATCTAGCAGGCTCATTTTTGCCAAAATTGAAGTAGTGTTCCCGGCCGGTTCTCAAGTTTCCAGAGTTGACAAACGGCACGATGTCGGGATTCTTTTTTAAGTATTCCGGTTCCAAAAATGAAGTTCCAAAACGACCTTCTTTAGCCCCAAATTGAACGAAATGCTGATAGCCTGATTTGAAAGTTCCGTTCTGAATAAACGGTAGCAAGTCTGAGTTATTTGCTAAATAAAAATCTTCGTTGTACTCAGGCGATACTTGAGTGCGCCGGAATAAGCGGTTTCCTTCATCGTAACCTAACTGGATAAATTCATCGAGGCCGGTGGCAAAGGGTGCGTTTGGGTTGACTGTGCGAACCAAGGATACGATGTCTGGTTTGGTTGCAAGGTAAGTAGCTTCGTCAAAATACCGCGATATTTTAGTTAAGCCGCCTTCTCGCCCGAATTTTTCAAAGTGTTCTCTACCGGATTTGATGACTCCTGCATCAATGGCCGGCTGAATCCAAGGATATTGTGAGAGGTAGTATTTTTCGTCGAAAATTGCGTAGTTTGTCATAGTTTTTTGCCTAAAATTAGTTATTACATGGAATATAATCGCTGCTACTATAGCCTTTCTCAAGGGCGGTGATGTATTTCCGGTAATGGGTAATTGATCACTTTTAATTGCTCGCATTTGACCAAACTCACTCAGGAGCAGCGCTACATACAATTTTACACTGTTTATTGCTGGCAAAAGTATCTCTTCAGAGCTATTTATACGATCCGATGACTAATCTTTATTACTTCGGCTCGCTGCGCGCCATTAATCGAATTTGGATAAATTATTGCTTGCTGTTTTTGCTTGTACAGTCAAGTTATATCAATTCTGGTTGCACCAGAATGATAAAACGGAGGAGGAGACCGCGAGTGCCTTTGTCCCTACCCCGATTAACTGTAGGGACAAAGGCACTCGCGGTCTCCTAATTTCGGCTAATAATACCGATGTAACCGGAAACAATATTAATTATTATTAGATTACCTCTAATAGTTTTAATTGCAGCATAAAAAAGCGCGATCGCCCTTTTTGAATAAGACGATCGCCCACCAAAACTCAAAAGTCATCAATCATCAGTATTAACTGATGACTAATGACTAATGACCAATAACTAATGACTATCCGATCGAGAAAGTGCCATTACCGTTAGATTGTTGGAATACCAAATTCAAACCTGCTCCTCCTTCAATCACGCCGAGCACATCTCCAAAACGCTGGATTGACAAATTGCCGCCAACCGAAGCCAGGTTGTAGCCGTCGCTTAAAGAATTTCCTTGCAGTTGGATCAAATCGTCTGCTGCGTTGAAGTTCCGAATAGTAGCTTGACCGTTATTCAAATACAGCGGTACTGGGATGCCATTCCCGGCTGTAGCAGGAACTCCGAGCACGAATGTATCAACTCCTGGCCCGCCAGTCAGGACATCAAATTCATTGGTTCCAAAGCTTTCGTATTGCCGATTGTTGTTGCGATCGAGACCTACTTCCACTCCAATCAGTTCGTTATTCCCCACGCCAACGCCTGTGAGAACATCGTTGCTGCGGCTGCCGACAAAAGTAGCAGATCGGTTGGGTTCGTTTCTCCCGAAATTGAAATAGTGTTCCCGACCAGTTTTCAAGTTTCCAGAGTTGACAAATGGTACAATGTCGGGATTTTTTCTTAAGTATTCTGGTTCAAAAAATGAAGTCCCAAACCGACCTTCTTTGGACCCGAATTGAATGAAATGCTGGTATCCTGATTTGAAAGTTGCATTAGTCCCGATAAACGATCGCAACTCTGAGTTATTTGCTAAATAAAAATCTTCGCTGTACTCAGGCGATACTGCGCTACGGCGCTGTCCTTCATCGTAACCAAACTGGATAAAGTGATCGAGACCAGTCGCGAAAGGTGCGCCTGGATTGACAGTGCGGACGAAAGGTCTGAGGTCTGTGTTGACAGTAAGGTAAGCAGTTTCATCAAAGTAGCGCGATACTTTTGTTAAACCACCTGCTTGACCAAATTTTTCAAAGTGTTCTCTGCCGGATTTGATGACTCCGGCATCGATGGCTGGTTTGACCCAAGGATATGAAGCCAGGTAAAATTGTTCGTCAAAAATTGCGTAGTTAGCCATGTTTTCCCCCTAGGGTTTTGATGAGTTTGATTGTGAATGCTAATTAGCTTTTCATTCACTCGATCGCGGATCGGGAACTTACAGCAGATTTCATGTTTGTGAAGTACACTTCGGATCGGTAAATCCCCGTAGGGACACGGCAATGCCGTATCCCTAGTGCACTTCATAAACCTGGCATATGCTGTATAGAATTAAGAAGTTATAAAATGGTTTTAAGTTCCTCGGTAAATATTGAGTTTTGTGACACAGCAGTTACTAGAAATTTTTATTCTATGTTTATAAATTATGCGTTTTTTCCATCAATTAACTGCTCTATCGCAAGTGTGATCTTTTCTACAAAACGTGGAACTTTTTTCAGGATTGTTTTCTCAAAGGTTTGTTGATTTTTGATTGTTTTTCTCTTATACATGGGCTTTGGAACATATATTTATCGAAATGTCAAGTAAAGTTTTGTAAACAAAATATGGAGTGTTTGCTCAAGGAATTCAGCAAAAAATGTAACGAAAAGTTGCAATAAATTTGTCGAATTGTGTAATTGGCAGGATCAAATCGGCTAATGGCCAGCGTTTTCTGGTAAAAATGCTTATGGGGTAAAAAATTCCCGCTTAGAGAAAACAGCATCTTAAAGGAGCCTAACCGGATGTTCACTCACGTCAAGCCCACCGTTCGCCACATCGTGCCGGAAAACTTGCAAGGACGATCGCTACTGAAGGTGGTCTATGTCGTACTCGAACCGCAGTATCAAAGCGCCCTGTCGGCGGCGGTTCGATCGATAAATAAGAAAAATCCGAATCTGGCGATCGAAATCAGCGGCTACCTGATCGAGGAACTCCGCAGCCCGGAAAACTACGAAGCTTTCAAACGGGATGTCGCGGATGCCAACGTATTTATAGCTTCTCTAATTTTTATCGAAGATTTGGCCGAAAAAGTGGTAGAGGCGGTGGCGCCGCTGCGCGACAAACTGGATGTCGCCGTCGTCTTCCCGTCGATGCCTGGGGTGATGCGGCTGAATAAAATGGGCAGTTTCTCGATGGCACAATTGGGACAAAGCAAAAGTGCGATCGGCGAATTCATGAAAAAACGGAAGGAAAAGTCCGGTAGTTCCTTCCAAGACGGAATGCTGAAACTGCTGCAAACTTTGCCGAAAGTGCTGAAATATTTGCCGCTTGACAAAGCTCAAGATGCCCGCAACTTCATGCTGAGTTTCCAATATTGGCTAGGAGGTTCCCAAGAAAACTTGGAAAACTTCTTGCTGATGTTGTCACAGAAATATGTCTTCAAAGACTTGTCAAAAACAACTTTCCACGATCCAGTTGTTTACCTAGACATGGGAATTTGGCATCCTTTGGCACCGTCCATGTTTGAAGATGTCAAATCATATCTGAACTGGTTTAATGCCCGTACAGATATTTCTGCGGATGTCAAAGATCCCCTCGCACCTTGCATTGGTTTAGTGTTGCAACGCACTCACTTAGTGACAGGAGATGACGCGCACTATGTAGCAATGGTGCAGGAATTGGAGGCAATGGGCGCGCGGGTAATCCCGATTTTTGCAGGCGGTTTGGACTTCTCGAAACCTGTTGAAACTTTCTTTTTGGAAGTTGCGGCGAAAGGTGTTACGCCTCTGCCGATTGTGGATGCGGTGGTTTCTCTGACTGGTTTTGCTTTGGTGGGTGGGCCGGCGAAACAAGATCACCCAAAGGCGATCGAATCTTTGAAGAAATTGAATTGCCCTTACATGGTGGCTTTGCCGCTGGTTTTCCAAACTACTGAAGAATGGGAAGATAGCGATTTAGGCTTGCACCCGATTCAAGTTGCGCTGCAAGTGGCGATTCCTGAGTTAGATGGTGCGATCGAACCGATTATTGTGTCGGGACGTGATGGCGCAACTGGAAAGGCGATCGCGCTACAAGATCGAATTGAGACGATCGCCCAGCGTGCTATGAAGTGGGCAACGCTGCGTCGCAAACCGAAATTAGAGAAGAAAGTTGCCATCACAGTTTTCAGTTTCCCTCCTGACAAAGGTAACGTGGGAACGGCCGCTTATTTGGACGTTTTTGGCTCGATTTACGAAGTCATGAAAGCCTTAAAAGGCAACGGCTACGACTTGCCAGAATTGCCAGAATCTGCCGAGAAACTGATGCTAGAAGTCATCCAAGATGCCACAGCCCAATACCAAAGCCCGGAATTGAATGTTGCTTACCGGATGTCCGTAGCTGAGTATGAAGAATTCACTCCTTACTCGGAACGTTTGGAAGAAAATTGGGGGCCACCTCCAGGGAATTTGAACAGTGACGGACAAAATTTGCTAATTTATGGCAAACATTTTGGCAATCTGTTTATCGGAGTGCAACCTACTTTTGGATACGAAGGCGATCCGATGCGGTTGTTATTCTCTCGTTCTGCTAGTCCGCACCACGGTTTTGCTGCTTACTACACGTATTTAGAGCGCATTTGGGGTGCAGATGCGGTGCTGCACTTTGGCACTCACGGTTCGCTAGAATTCATGCCTGGTAAGCAGATGGGAATGTCTGTGGATTGTTATCCTGACAGTTTGATCGGCAAGATTCCTAATCTTTATTATTACGCTGCGAATAATCCCAGTGAGGCAACAATTGCTAAGCGTCGCAGTTATGCTGAAACGATTAGTTATCTGACTCCTCCGGCTGAAAATGCTGGGTTGTACAAAGGTTTGCAGGAACTCAGCGAGTTGATTGCTTCTTATCAAACTTTGAAGGGTACTGGCCGCGGTGTGCCGATCGTGGATGCGATCGTTGAGAAGTGCCGTTTGGTGAATTTGGACAAGGATATCAACCTACCTCCCGAACAAGAAAGAGGGGTTGCTGCGGGCATGACTGCGGAGGAACGGGATAATTTAGTGGGCTTGGTTTACCGCAAGTTGATGGAGATTGAGTCGCGGTTGTTACCTTGTGGTTTGCACGTTGTTGGGAAGCCACCGACTGCGGAAGAGGCGATCGCAACACTCGTCAACATTGCCAATTTAGACCGGGAAGAAGACGGATTAGTCAGTTTGTCGCGGATTATTGCTTTAAGTTGCGATCGGAATATTGACGACATCTACACCAACAACGACAAAGGCATTTTAGCAGATGTCGAATTGCTGCAAAACATCACCTTAGCCTGTCGCGATGCCGTCACCGCTTTAGTGAAAGAACAAACCGATGCTGAGGGTCGAGTTTCCCTGGTTTCCAAGTTGAATTTCTTCAACATGGGCAAGAAAACACCTTGGATTGAATCCTTGCACGCAGCCGGTTACAAAAAAGTCGATCCAGACCTGATTAAACCGCTGTTTGAGTATCTGGAATTCTGCCTAGAACAAGTTTGCGCCGACAACGAATTAGGCGCACTGTTGCGTGCGTTAGAGGGTGAATACATTACCCCCGGCCCAGGTGGCGATCCGATTCGCAACCCGGATGTTTTGCCGACTGGCAAGAATATGCACGCTTTGGACCCGCAGTCAATCCCCACCACAGGGGCGATTAAGTCTGCTAAGGTTGTAGTCGATCGGCTATTAGAAAGACAGCGCACCGATAACGACGGCAACTATCCCGAAACCATCGCCGTTGTGCTGTGGGGAACCGACAACATCAAGACTTACGGCGAATCCCTCGCGCAAGTAATGTGGATGGTGGGAGTGAAGCCAGTTCCCGACGCCTTGGGCCGAGTCAACAAACTGGAATTGCTGTCTTTGGAAGAATTGGGACGCCCCCGAATCGACGTAGTAATCAACTGTTCCGGCGTCTTCCGCGACTTGTTCATCAACCAAATGAACCTGTTAGATAAAGCCGTGAAAATGGCAGCAGAAGCCGACGAACCCTTAGAAATGAACTTCGTCCGCAAACACGCCTTGAAGCAAGCCGAAGAAATGGGCATCAACCTGCGCCAAGCAGCAACCCGCGTGTTTTCCAATGCGTCCGGTTCCTACTCATCTAACGTCAATTTGGCGATCGAAAACAGCACCTGGGAAAGCGAAGCCGAGTTGCAGGAAATGTACCTAACCCGCAAATCCTTCGCCTTTTCTTCCGACAATCCCGGAACAATGGAACAAGACAGGCAGATTTTTGAATCATCCTTAAAAACTGCTGAAGTCACCTTCCAGAACTTAGATTCTGCCGAGATTTCGCTAACCGACGTATCGCACTATTTCGACTCCGATCCAACCAAATTAATCGGCAGTTTGCGCGCCGACGGTAAGCAACCAACATCCTTCGTTGCTGATACCACAACAGCCAACGCGCAGGTACGGACGCTATCAGAAACCGTGCGTTTAGATTCGCGGACTAAGCTGCTGAATCCGAAGTGGTACGAGGGGATGTTATCCCACGGTTATGAGGGCGTGCGGGAGATTTCCAAGCGTCTGGTGAACACGACTGGATGGAGTGCGACTGCGGGCGCGGTGGATAATTGGGTGTATGAGGATGTGAACGGTACGTTCATCCAAGATGAGGAGATGCAGAAGCGTTTGCTGAATTTAAATCCTCATTCGTTCCGCAAGATTGTCAGCACTTTGCTTGAGGTGAACGGCCGGGGTTATTGGGAGACTTCGGAGAGTAATTTGGACAGGTTGCGCGAACTTTATCAGGAGGTAGAAGACCGGATTGAGGGGGTAGAATAGTTCTAAGATTTATGAGGCTGGCAGAAATGTCAGCCTCAATAACTTCTGTAACTAACTGTCTATCTTAGGACTTAAGGAATGCACACAAGTTCTGGATACGGTCAAGGGAAATTGATATAATTAAGTTAGCTACATTAACGAGGTAAATTATGCCACTAACTGCAACCGAATATAAATATGTAGAATTAGATGAGAAGAATGCGCCTATCATTACAGGGACTACGATGAAAGTAGTGGAATTAATGACTTCGGTAAAAGCTTACAGCTTGAGTCCTGAAGAATTACTAGAAAGCTATCCTCACCTAACTTTGAGTAAAATCTACTCTGCTTTAGCTTACTACTGGGATCATAAACAAGAGCTTGATGCAGATATGCAGCGCCGATTCGAGTATGCGGAAAAGTTGCGATTAGAAGCTGGTGAATCTCCTTTGGCTAAAAAACTCCGCGCCCAAGGACTAATTAAATGACTATAGCTTTGTACATGGATGAGAATGTGCCTCTACCGATTGCAAAGGGATTGAGACAAAGAGATGTAGATGTTTTGAGAGCTCAAGAAGATAACCATCAAAACACGCCAGACCATATTATACTCGATCGCGCAATGGATCTTCAGCGCGTTGTTTTTACACAAGACGAAGATTTTTTAGCCATAGCTAACAATCGCCAGCAAGAAGCAGTAAATTTTGCTGGCGTTATCTATGCCCATCAACAGAATGTAACTTTTGGTGATTGCATTCGTGACTTGGAAATTGTTGCTAAGGTTAGCGAACCTGAAGATTTAGTTAACCGCGTTCAGTACCTACCTTTATAGTGCGATCGCACTTATATTAAATCTGGGTTTGTTACCTTGACATTTTCCATCATTTTCAATAGCCTGTAGGGGCGGGTTCGCCAATAGCCTTAAAGCTTGCAGACAGATTAAATAAACCCGCCCTCCCCCACTAAGAATATTGAGTTTTCACATACTGTTTCAACACAGGATTCAAACTAAACAAAGTTATCTTTTCCTCTTCTACAGCATCCAATAAAAACCGACTTCCCAGCGATCGCACTGCGTTGACTATTTCTGACGGCGAAAAAGGTATTTTGTTGAAACATTGAGACACAGCAACGGGTTCAGTTCGATCGCCCAGGTGAACCATCACGGCCAATTCTGCCGCAGTCAAGCGCCCAAAAGGTTGAGATAATTGAAATTGCAACCCTTCATCTAAAATCGGCATTTCGCACTGCAAAAACTCCGAAACTCTGCCCCCAAATAACTCTCGAATCAGGGTTGCAGTCAACTCCAACCACAGAGGATTTCCTTGATAAATGTCAATCAAAGTTGACCATGTTTCCTCATCGGATAACTTTTGTGAGTTCAAAATCTCTTTAGCAGCTACTCCTAAACTTCCCAATACAAAACATCGCACGGGACAATCCTCTTTTGATAATCTGGCAATTTCTCTAGGTTTTTCCCAACTATTCAATATCAAACAACTTTGATGACAAACTTCGGCAATTAGTTTAAAAAATAACTGATAATCTTCATATCCAGTTTTATATTGTCCTGCGAGTTGTCGGCTGCTGAAAAGCATTTGCACGTCATCGAGGACAATCAGACATCGATATTTTCGCAGGTAATCGAGGATTTGGGAAATTTTGGTTTCGATGTTTTGGGGAATTTCGGATTGTTGGGAAAAGATTTGCAGCAGGTTGGTGAGGGTTGCGTCTAGGGTTGAGGAAAAGCGGAGGCTGCGATAGATGACGTAATCGAATTGGGTTTTGATTTGGTCAATTAGGCGCAGGGAGAGGGTTGTTTTGCCGATTCCGCTGATTCCGAGGAGGGCGATGAGGCGTGTGCGATCGCCCGTTATCCAGTTTTCGAGGGTGGAGAGTTCGGAAGTGCGATCGAAAAAGGTGAATATTTCGGGTGCGTCGCCTAAGTCTATGTGGAGTTGTTTAGGAGTTTGTTTGGAGTTTTGGGGTTTTGTTGGACTTCTAGCCCGTTCTTTGCAAACATTAAGGTTATTATTAATTGTTCCATAATTTTCACCGATAGCTGATGAATAACTATTATAAAATTTTGCTCTCTCTAGTATTGCTCTAACATTTCCTTTACTAACTTCTTCGCCGAAGACATCTGATAGTATCTTCCATAATTCAGAAGCAGCAACCCTAACATAACCTTCACTACAATTACGGTCTTGCGCTACTTTTGTTGCATATTTTCGACCTTGGAGGACTTCTTTTAAAATAGCTTCTTGCAGGTCGTCTAAGTGCTTCCCTGTTTTGGTAAAAACTTTGTCATCGGCAAATCTTAAGACTTCCTTAAGCTCCATAGACCGCGTTTAGGGTAATTTTTAGTTATTATAACTTATTTTTTATAACTTTTTAGATAACATTACATAACATTTTCTAACGTGAGTTGGTGGGCGATGGGGAAATGGGGTCATTGTATGATTTTTTTAGTTGAGGTTGCTGGCGCTGAGAGCGATCGGGCCACATCCGGGCTGGTCGATATTTCTGGCATTTGCGGGGTGTCTGGGGTCAGTCCCGACAGTTCCGACTTTGCAAAAACTAGAGTTTGGTTGATACTGAGATTTAGTTGATACTACAAAAATTAAAGAGGATAAAAAAATGCCTAGATACTCTGGAACTAAGTATCATCGCCAAAATAATCGATATTACAAGTGGAGAGAAGGTGGACAAGGGAAAGAAATATTAGATGCGGAATATACAGAAGACCTTGAAAAAGATACAAATCGTTATCACGACCACTATATGGAGAGAAATGGTCAATGGTATGTTCAGAGTAAATATTACGATAAGCATATTTTTAAGGAGACTGAGATCCCGAACGTAGAAGGTATGAAAGCTTATGAACAGGGTGAATATCTGGATTCTTTATTTAAAGAACTACAAGACTTACCAGACATTTAATATTCTGATGTAGGACTGAGATTGAGTTGAATCTTACAAAAATCAAGGGAGTAGTTATGGCTAGAAAGCACATGGGTGAAGTTAAAAATCCAACAGGTTCCTCTTACGATTATTATTGGGACGAGGATACTGGTGAAGTCTATGTTGGTCCTAACTCTGCGGGTAAAGCCTCATCCGCTGAGGAAGCTTGGCGTAAAGCGAATTTCTACGCAACTACGCTTCAGAAATGGAAGGATTGATTGAGACAAGTTGCGATCGCCCACATTTACAAGACAACTTAAGGGTTGGGCGATCGCTCCCTAGAATCTACTATGCGGTAGTGGAAAGGACGGGAGAGGGTGCAGGGGGCGATCGCTTCATTCAATCCACGTGAAAAATCGTCAAAAAGCGACTTCAATACATAGTTTATTGATTTTTAGATTAGTTAATGATAGTTGAATAAGGGATAAAACACTATGTATAATGAATTTGGTACTGACTATCCAGCAGCACAAAGTCGTCATAGGGAAATGGCAAGCGAAGCTAATGACTTGCGATATCAAGCATTAGATAATTTTGGTAATAATAATCACTGGGCAGGCATAAATAATTGTAAAGAGTATTTGGAAATAATAAAATTACTTCCACAAATATCAGTTGAAAGCTACTGCGATCTCCCTTGTGAAATGTACAGTGGAGATTTAGTAATATACACAGCTTCTATTTTCCAGATACTCCATTTAGCTTATATTAATTGTGATGAAAGGAGAGTGTTAGAATCTTTGATTTGTCTTCAGAAACTCAATCATATTCTTACTAGGTATAAGCTGGTGAAGCCAGAAAAAGCCAAAAAATGGTTAGAATATAAAGTGCTGCTAGAAGAGATTAGAACGATGTATTTTACACTAGAAGATTATTTAAAAGAGAATATACCAGAATATCAAAAAAATAATTTCTTAGATGAGAATTGGGAAATAAATGAAGAAATTGTATTATCCAAATTTCCAAATGTAGATCGTAAAAACCTTAGTTATTTGAAAAATTACAATCCGTTATTATTCCAAAAAAAGCTAAGCGATTACATTGTAGTTAATGACAGGAGTCTCACTGATAATACGCCAAGTCCCGTTCCAGTGCTGCACGTAGTCGCGGCGATTTTGTTTCCCCCGCTGGGCGTATTTTTGACGGTTGGGCTTGGCTTTCATTTTTGGATAAACCTGGTGCTCACATTCGGTCTTACATGGATTCCCGGAGTGATCCACGCTATTTGGCTGGTTTACAATCACGATCGAAGTTAAGCAGTAGGGAAGTGCGATCGCCCTTATCTTTCCTAAAGTGCGATCGCGCTTCAGTTAATCATAAATTTCTCTCTGGTGTCCAATCTGATGAATAGTAATCACCTTTAAATCATCATCAAAAGAATAAATTACCCGATAATCACCCACTCTTAACTTAAAGAAACCAGCCAGATTAGCCGACAACGGCATAGGAGTAATTTGTTCAAAATTTTCAGCCAACCAATTGATTTTATTACCTATACGATCCCGCACAGCCTGAGTCAATCTTTCTTGGTTAACCAGAGCTTCTGCTGTGAAATCAACCGAATAGCTCATTAGGATTTTATGCCGAGTTTTTGATAAACTTCCCCTGGTTCAAGACTGCTTTCTCCTGCTTGCTTGCGCTTCATTGACTCTAACAATTTCAGCTTGACTTCTTCCTTAACTTCTAAACCTGCATCAGGATCGCCCAAATATTCTTCTAAGCACTGTTCAACGGTATGTCGAATCAAGTCCCGCAGTTGCTCAACTGTCATATCTTTGACTTGCATCTTAATCTCCTAGTTTGTGGGATTATCAATAAATAATAGCAAATTTAGTAAAGTTGTCCCTGTAACTGAGCTATCCATTCCATGAATCTCTTTCCCGATCCACATATTCTTGAGCATCAATCCCATGCCAAATTTCCTTACCCAAACCTGATAATTCTAAAATACTGCGTTTGGGCTTAGGAATCATTCGTTGACGAATATGTGCAAATAATTCAGAGATGAGTCGCATTTGCTCATCTGGTGCAAGTTTGAGAACCTTCCTTCTGTACCGTGCTGTAAGTAGACATAGACTCTGCATTAAGATTTTTGGGCTGATTGTCATTATAGCAATTTAGGAGCGATGGAAGTGCGATCGCCCTTATCTTCCAACACCAAACTAATTAACTTCCTATATAAGCGGTTTTCTAAAGCGATGTCCATCAGGTTCTACAACCACAAATGCCCCTTTTAGTTCTACTTCCGAGTAATTTTCTATAACTCCTGCTAGTTCCTTGTGAACTTCATTCACCATTTTAGGTAAGACTCGAAGGTAAATCACACCTGTTCCGATCGCCCTCACAAAAACAAGATTTCCGTAATCTCTGTCTCGCGTAATAAGGATGCGATTTTCTGCTTGGGCTACTCTGAGTATTTCTTCATCACTTGCTTGCGCTAAACCCATTTGAGCGACAACAATTACATCATGTCCTGCATCAATCAAAAACTTTATGGTGACAGCATACACATCTTGATCAATCAGAAATTTCATAATTTAAGCTAATGCCAAATGTACATCTTCCGCCGCCACCAGTGCGATCGCATAACGCAAGCACGCCCGAATATCATCCACTTCCAAATCGGGATAGTAGTCTCGGATAATTTCTCCAAAAGAAAGCCCTTCATTTAGTAATTCGAGAACGCTTTGTACAGTAATGCGCGTACCCACTATGCAAGGCTTACCGAAGTGAATTTGAGGGTTGACGGAAATTCTGTCCATTTTGACCACGCAGCTCTATGTCTCTTCTATTTTAAGTCATCAGGTAGGCGATCGCAACCTATATTTTTTACCAAATGCGCCCTAATACACTTCACGACGATGAGCAATCACAGTCACAACCACCCGCTTTTGCTCATCATCAATGTCATAAACAACCCGATAATCTCCAATGCGATAGCGATAGTATCCAGCTAAATCGCCCTTGAGTTGCTTAATATTTGGATGAGTGCGAGGGTCAGTTTTCAACATTTCAAAACATCGATCTAGCTTGCGTTGTAAAGAAGCTAATGCTTCTTCAAAAAACTCCTGAGCATCAAAGCTAAGAACCACTGAATAAAATTTCAGACTTTCATCAGTATTTTCGTTTGAGTTGCTCAACGGTCGTCACCTTACCTGCTGCTACGTCTTTTTCGGCTTTATTAAATGCTTCAACAAAACCTGGAATTTTCAATAATTCTATCGTAGCTTCATTGCTTTCACGTTCTGCTAAATAAGCTAAAAAATCAGCCACAACGAGCAGCCGTTCAGGAGATAAGCTATCTATCGATTGCTTAAGGTTCTGGCGAAGTTCTTGAGTTTTCATAGTTCATAGCTATTGAAAATTATTAGAGCTACCTGCTCGATTATACCAGATAGTCTGAAATTTCGCTCATGCGATCGCCCTCGCAACTCACTCAATATGCTACGATCGCCAATATAGGTCGTTTAGTCACGATAAAATACCGCTATGACTACCCTCACCCTCAACCTCAACCCCATTATCAAGCTGACAGACGAGCAGTTTTTTCAACTCTGTCAGGAGAATGAAAATATTAGATTGGAACGCACAGCCAAAGGAGAATTAATTATCATGTCACCAGCAGGAGGAGAAACTAGCAACAGCAATGCAGGATTAACTGCACAGATTTGGATTTGGAATCAGCAAAATAAACTGGGTAAAGTTTTTGACTCTTCTGGCGGTTTTAAACTTCCTAATGGTGCAAATAGAGCACCTGATGCTTCTTGGGTAAAATTAGAACGTTGGAATGCACTAACTCCCGAACAACAAAAGAAATTTCCCCCGATTTGTCCTGATTTTGTTGTTGAGTTAATGTCTCCCAGCGATAGTTTGAAAGAAACTCAGGATAAGATGAAAGAGTATCGAGATAATGGTGCACGTTTGGGTTTGTTAATCAATCGCAAATCGCGGCAAGTAGAGATTTATCATCCGAATCAAGAAGTTGAAGTGTTACAATCTCCAACTACTGTATCCGGTGAAGATGTTCTCCCCGGATTTATTTTGCATCTTGAGTCGATTTGGTAAGGATGTGATCACCTACGTTTTAAACCTAGTACACTTAGAAAAAAGCTAGACAAAACCATCTGCAAACCAACAGTCAGACAAGTCAGTGACGGAATTACCAGACGCAAAGTTTTGGAAGGATCAAGGGTACCGAAAGCAGTTTCTCTCCAAATAGTTAAGGAGAATATCGAGCCAAATATTCCAATTAATATGAGTATAAATCCGACAATCAATCCTGTTTCTAGAGTGAAATAGCGAAATATTTTGTTGACTTTGGGGTCTGCGGGTAGCAGTTTCTCGCTGATGGCGAAAACTTTGGTGAAAAAAGCGAATGTTACTGCTTGAAAACCGATGATAATTGCGATCGCACCATAGAGCAATGTATGCACATCAAACCTAATACTACCAACCTTTTGACTACCAGGTAACAGCCAAATCCCCACAATTATCCCCCAAATCATCAGCGCAGCACCCGGGTACAGAAACAGCCAGCGAGGACTGTAAAGCAGCAAAAATCGCAGGTGCCGCCAGCCGTCTCGCCAAGTTCGCAAGTGCGGCGGGCGGCTGCGCCCGTCGGGAAAAAGTACCGTTGGAACTTCAGCAATCCGCAACTTGTACAGAGAGGCTTTGACAACCATTTCGCTAGCAAATTCCATCCCGGTTGTTTGCAAGTCTAGTTGCAAAATTGAGTCTCTCCTGAAACCCCGCAACCCGCAGTGAAAATCGCCGGCGGGACTTGAGAAAAATAGCCGCCCAACCCATGTCAGCACCGGATTTCCTAAATACTTGTGCAGCGGCGGCATCGCCCCGGGTTTGATGCCGCCTTGAAAGCGGTTTCCCATCACTAATTCGCAGCCTCCCCGCAATTTTTCGACAAAGGCGCCGAGGTTGGAAAAGTCGTAGCTGTCGTCAGCATCGCCCATGATAATATAGACTCCGCGCGCTGCAATGATGCCTCCCATCAGGGCGCTGCCGTAGCCTTTGGCTGCTACGGGTACGACTCTCGCTCCCATTCTGGTAGCGATATCTTGGGAACCGTCAGTGCTGCCGTTGTCTGCTACGATCGCTTCGCCGGCAATATTCAGGTCGCGCAGGGACTTCTGTGCTTTCTTGATGCAGATTTCTAAGGTTTCTGCCTCGTTGAGGCAGGGCATGAGTATCGAGAGTTCGAGAGTGTATTCCCCGCTGGTGTTGGTTTGTTCGGCCATAGGTTTGTTTCAATCTGCCGATCGCGATCGATCGTACTTGCTGTTTCAGCATCTATGCTTAAATTATGGGAAAAAAAATTAAAAAACTTAATAAAAGCTGTTAAGAATGTTTTTTCCCTACTATTCTTGCCCTGTCCTATAGGTTGGTAAATTCATGAATCGAAGCGTTTTTATGGTTTTGCTTGCTGCTATTTTGTGCGGCGTTGTCGGTCAATTTAGTCTGAAAGCTGGAGCTAAAATATTAGGGCCGATTGGCGCTGATAATTTAATGGAAAAAGTCCTAGCAATGGCAACTCAGCCGTTGATTGTAGGCGGTCTTTCTTTGTATGCAGTTTCTTCTATAGGATTTATTGTTGTACTTTCTCGCGCCAACCTTAGCATAGTCTCGCCTTTATTGTCAATTAGTTACTTATTTACTGTTTTAGGAGGCAAAATTATATTTAATGAGCCTTTACCGCCGCTGCGATTGGTAGGGATGGGATTAATCATGACGGGAGTAATTTTTGTACTCAAAGGTCAAGTCGGAGGGGCGACGGGAGGAAGTTAGTCTATGTCTAATTTTGGGGATTCTGTGAAGATAAATCTATTATTGCGCGATTCCCTACCCTTCGGGAACCCCTACGGGGAACGGGATAGCTTCGCCGCGCGTACGGCAATTCTGGCGACCATGCACCAAAAAGAACGGGTGATGGCTCCGATTTTGGAACGGGAATTAGGCGTAAAAATTCTAGTACCTGCGGATTTAGACACAGACTGTTTCGGCACGTTCACCAGAGAAGTTAAACGGTTGGGGACTCAAATAGAAGCGGCCCGGCAAAAAGCAGAAAAAGCTCTAGAAATTGCGGGCGAAACTCTTGCCTTTGCCAGCGAAGGCACTTTCGGCCCTCACCCGATGATGCCCTATCTGCCGGCTAATAGAGAAGTTGTTATTTTATTAGATCGAGCCAATAATTTAGAACTAATCGGCGAATCTTTGTCGGTGGAAACTAATTACAGTCACCAGTTAGTTTCGAGTATACAAGAAGCAGATGATTTTGCCAAAAAAGCGGGATTTCCCGAACACGGACTGGTGGTTGTAGTTGGCGATGCTGCGCTCGGTAATGGGGAAATTGTCAAGGGCATTGCGACAGAAAAACAACTTTTTGATGCGGTGACAGCAGGCTTGAAAAAATCTTCAACTGGCAAAATTCACGTCGAAACAGATATGCGGGCGATGTACAATCCGACTCGGATGAAAAACATCGCAAACGCAACTCTCGATTTAGTTAAAAAATTTAAGCAATTTTGCCCGGAGTGCGGTTGGCCGGGATTCGAGATTGCCCAGAGGAAAATCGGGTTGCCCTGCGGACTTTGCTATTTTCCGACTCAGCTAGTGCGATCGCAAATTTATCAATGCCAAAATTGCAGCTATACTAAAGAAGAACTATTTCCCAACGGCACAGAAACTGCCGATCCTGCTCAGTGTCAATATTGCAATCCTTAAAGAAGTTTGTCACAATATTATTTAGAGTCATTTAATTAAAATCACTAATGATAGCAATAGAAACAGAACGAAATTGGAAACCCGTTATCAAAGAATTTGAGGCTGTAGTCGGCAAAAACGGCGTTGTCCAGCGTCGCGAAGAATTGCTCGTTTATGAGTGCGACGGACTCGCCAGCTACCGCCAGAGACCGGCTTTGGTGGTATTGCCGCGAACGACGGAGGAAGTGGCGCATTTGGTCAAAATATGCGATCGCCACTCAATTCCCTGGGTAGCCAGAGGTGCGGGCACGGGGCTTTCTGGCGGCGCTTTACCCGTCGAAAACTGCGTGTTGATTGTCACCGCCCTGATGCGAAAAATCTTGAAAGTAGACTTAGAAAATCAGCAAGTAGTCGTACAACCAGGAGTAATTAATAACTGGGTAACTCAAGCAGTTAGCGGTGCCGGTTTCTACTACGCGCCTGACCCTTCCAGTCAAATTATTTGCTCGATTGGCGGCAACGTTGCCGAAAATTCTGGTGGCGTTCACTGCCTTAAATACGGAGTTACAACTAATCACGTTTTAGGATTAAAATTGGTACTTCCCGACGGTTCGATTGTTGATGTCGGTGGCGAAATTCCTGAGATGCCTGGTTACGATTTAACTGGTGTATTTGTAGGTTCCGAAGGCACTTTAGGCATCGCCACAGAAGTTACTTTGCGAATCTTGAAAGCGCCGGAATCGATTTGCGTTCTGTTGGCAGATTTTCCTAGCATAGAAGCAGCGGGCGAATCGGTTTCCGATATTATCAGCGCTGGCATTATTCCCGGCGGTATGGAAATCATGGATAATATCAGTATCAATGCTGTAGAAGATGTCGTAGCAACTGGATGTTATCCCCGCGATGCAGCGGCAATTTTGCTGATAGAAATCGATGGTTTAGAAGTGGAAGTTGCGACAAATAAGCAGCGAATTTCTGACATTTGCAAGCAGAATGGAGCGCGGAATATCACGACTGCCCATGACCCAGAAACACGGATGAAAATTTGGAAAGGGCGGAAAGCTGCTTTTGCAGCAGCAGGTCATCTCAGCCCGGATTATTACGTGCAAGACGGCGTAATTCCGCGCACCCAAATGGCTTATGTTTTGAAAGAAATTGAGGGTTTGAGTGAGAAATATGGCTATCGAATTGCTAATGTATTTCACGCGGGAGATGGGAATTTGCACCCACTGATTCTGTACGATAACTCGGTAAAAGGTGCGCTGGAAAAGGTGGAAGAATTGGGCGGGGAAATTCTCAGGCTTTGTGTGAAAGTTGGCGGTAGTCTTTCGGGGGAACACGGGATTGGTGCTGATAAGAAGTGTTTTATGCCGGATATGTTTTCGGAGGTAGATTTGGAGACGATGCAGTGGGTGCGTCAGGTGTTCAATCCGACAGGTTTGGCGAATCCTGGGAAGATGTTTCCGACGCCGAAGACTTGTGGGGAAGCGGCGAGGGCTAAGGTTGAAACTATGAAGAAGTTGGAGGGTGTGGAGGTTTTTTAAATCCCCAGATGCAGACGGCGGTTGAAACCGCGTCTGCTGCATCTACAAACAATTTTTATTATGGCTAACTATGCTAATGTACGATCGGCATTTTGATCGTAAATTCCGTGCCCTTGCCCAATTCCGAAGTACAATATAATTTGCCTTGGTGTCTTTCTACAATAATTTGATAGCTAATTGACAAACCCATCCCTGTGCCTTTGCCAATGGGTTTTGTCGTAAAAAATGTATCGAATATACGCTGCTTGACTTCTTCAGTTATTCCGGGGCCGTTGTCAGAAATCTTGATTTCTACAAAATTGCCAACAACTTCTGTGCAAATCTCGATCTGGCTAGGATTCTCTGACATTTGTTCAAAAGTTAGTTGACTATTTACATCATCTAGAGCATCGATCGCATTGCTGAGGATATTCATAAAAACTTGATTTATGGGTCCCGCAAAACACTCGACAGGTGGCAAGTTTCCGTATTGTTTTATTATTTCAATTGGTGGCATTTCTCCGTTTCCTTTTAAACGGTGATTGAGAATTAACAGCGTGCTGTCAATACCTTCGTGGAGATTCATGGGCTTCATCTGTGAATCGTCATGTCGCGAAAAGTTCCGCAGTGACTGGACAATCTGGCAAATCCTCTCAACACCAATACTCATTGAAGATAATATTTTAGGTAAATCTTCAGCTAAAAAATCTAGTTCATTCTCTTGTGTTTCCTGTTGAATTTCCGGCACAGGATTGGGATAGTGCTGTTGGTACAGTGTGAGGAGGTGCAACAAGTCTTGAGTATAATCTTTGAGGTAAGCGAGATTGCCGTGAATGAAGCTGACGGGGTTGTTGATTTCGTGAGCGACTCCAGCAATCAGCAATCCCAAACTAGACATTTTTTCGCTTTGAACTAATTGGGAATGAGTGGTTTGGAGTTCGTCAAGTGCGGCTGCTAGTTGAGATGATTGTTGTCTGCTTTGTGCTTCGGAATTTTGCAAGGCTTCTTCGGCTTGTTTGCGATCGGTGATGTCTCTCTGTACGCCGATAAAATGAGTTAATTTGCCACTTCTATCGCGCACGGGAGATACTGATAAAGCATTCCAAAAAGTGGTTCCATCTTTACGGTAGTTTTTTAATATTACTTGACATTCGCTATCGGTTCTCAATGCTTTGCGGATAATTTCTAGGGCTTTGGAGTCGGTATCCTTTCCTTGCAAAAATCGGCAATTTTTTCCTAAAATTTCTTCGCGCCGATAACCTGTGATGCTTTCAAAGGCTGGATTGCAATAAATAACCGGATGTTCTGGATTAGTGGCGTCAGCAATGGTAACTCCGGTGCTGGTAGCGGCCATTGCCCGATCGTACAACCAAAGCATTTCCTCTGCACGTTTGCGATCGGTAATATCCCGCAGCGTTGCTAAATACGCCATTTCTCCCTCCCATTCCGTTTCCGCCACCCGCATTTCGACTACAGCATTTGCTTTGTGCTTGCGAATAGCTTCAACTTCTGTTTGTACGACGCGCATTCCTGCTGCTTCTGTCTCTCCAACTTGGGGAATAATATCCGCATCCATCTCAATATCGCAAGCTGAACTTTCTACTACCAAATTGCCAAAAAATGCTTGGCCTAATAGTTCCTCTGCTTTGCAGTTAAACAGCGCTTCTGCTGATGGGTTCGCAAAGCAGACAAGTCCTCGCTTGTTGACAATTGCGATCCCGTCGGCATTTTTGGCGATCGCATTTCGGAACCGAGATTCACTAGCTTTCAAATCCTGCTTTAGCTGTTCCATTTCTCCCTGCATCTGCTGCAATTCGCACAGATTAACAATATAAGCTTCTGAAATGTTGGTTTCTGCCGAATTTTTGGGCAAGTTTTGATAGTTTGTTCGATCGCTCATATCTTTAGCAATTTTTTTTGGGTGACTACTAATATTACTGAGTTTGTTTTCGGGATCTGGTTGTTGAAAAAACATATTTAAACTCTACCAAATTCTTTTTTAAATTCAGGTGTTGCGATCGCCTAATTTTTCTACCAATTTTGGGATAGAAAAATTTACACCGATGCTAGCACACTACTTTGGTAATTCATCCTAAAATACAATTAAAATTCTAGAGCGCTCACCATTGAATAATCGATTACACCTCGCTAAGTAATTTCAACAACATCGGCATTTACGTAAGAAGACAAAGTGTGAAGACTGGAGATAGCTTCAATTCCCCTCGCACAGGACAAGATAACAGAATAGACGCGCCTGTCATAAATATTTATCAGCAACTGCCAAGTATAAATTATTATATGATTTTAAAACACGCTGGTGTAAGCATACTCATCTTTAAATTTAAAAATAATTCTAATTACCAATTACCGAATCGTGTCTCTGCCACCAGATTTGATATAAAATATAACCTGTCTATTTTTGCGATCGCAATTTCAAACCAATGGCACGTCTAGCACTTTTGAGCGTCTCCAATAAAACCGGGCTAATCGACTTAGCGCGCAGTCTAGTAGAAGAATTTAAATTTGACATAATTAGCAGCGGCGGGACAGCAAGCGCCCTCAAAGAAGCTGGAATCCCAGTCACCAAAGTTTCGGAATATACTGGTTCTCCCGAAATTTTGGGCGGGCGAGTCAAAACACTTCACCCGCGAATTCACGGAGGTATTTTAGCGCGCCGCGATATACCGCAAGACCTCGCAGATTTAACCGAAAATCAAATTCGGGCGATCGATCTAGTCGTTGTCAATTTGTATCCATTTGAACAGACAATTGCCAAACCGGGAGTTACTTTAGCAGACGCGATCGAGAACATAGATATCGGCGGGCCGGCAATGCTGAGAGCATCCGCAAAAAACCACGCACATTTGACAGTTTTGTGCAATCCAGAACAGTACAATACTTATTTAGCAGAACTGCGTCAAAACGGCGGGGAAGCTTCGTTGAAATTCCGGCAAAAATGCGCGCTAGAAACCTTCGAGCATACAGCAAGTTACGATCGCGCGATCGCCAATTATCTCAGTAGCCAATCCGCTGAAGAATCTGCGCTACCAGCACAGTTTAATTTATCAGGAAAAGAGCTGCAAACTCTCCGCTATGGTGAAAATCCCCATCAAGCAGCCACCTGGTATCAAAGCGGAACTACACCGACAGGCTGGACAACTAGCACTATTCTGCAAGGCAAAGAATTAAGCTACAATAATTTAGTAGATTTAGAAGCAGCAAGGCGGTTAATCGTAGAATTTCCAGAAACTCCCGCCGCCGCTATTCTCAAGCATACAAATCCTTGCGGTACAGCCTTGGGAGCAACTATTTCCGAAGCATATCAAAAAGCCTTTGACACCGATTCAGTCTCAGCTTTCGGCGGAATTGTTGCCCTAAATCGTCCGATTGATGCTGCTACCGCCACGATGTTAACTAAAACATTTTTAGAATGTATCGTCGCGCCAGGATGCGAACCAGAAGCCGAAGAAATCATCAAGAAAAAGGCGAAAGTTCGAGTATTGATTTTGCCAGATTTGAATCAAGGGCCAGCACAAACTGTTAAAATAATTGCAGGCGGTTTGTTGGTACAAAACTCGGACAACGCAGTAGAAGAAACTAGCAAATGGCGCTCAGTTACTGACAAACAGCCGACTGCTGATGAGTTAGCAGAATTGCTGTTTGCTTGGAAAGTAGCGAAACACGTCAAATCGAATGCGATCGTTGTGACGCGCGATCGTACTACAATCGGTGTCGGCGCCGGACAAATGAACCGCGTGGGCTCGGCTAAACTAGCATTGGAACAAGCGGGAGAGAAGAGTAAAGGAGCGATTTTGGCTAGCGACGGTTTCTTCCCCTTCGACGATTCCGTAAAAACAGCGGCTGATGCGGGGATAATTGCGATCGTCCAACCGGGAGGAAGTATGCGCGATCGAGATTCGATCGAAGCAGCCAACCAACTCGGAATCACCATGATGTTCACCGATATTCGCCACTTCTTGCATTAGTGAGGTTCGCAGAAATGACATTTTACACCTTTATTGTGAACAGGCAAGATGCCTGTTCCACAAAGAGTTAATTTTCTTGTGGGGTGGGCTTCTAGCCCGCCCTAAAGGAATTATTGAATTTTCCTTCTTCCTTCTTCCTTATTGTATAAATAACGGCTATGACTACCACAATTCAACAACAAATTCAACCGCAAGACGTAAAAGTCAAAATCCTGCTGACTGGCGGACATCAGTGCACCATCATCCTCAAATCAGATACACCATTATTGCACAGCCTTGTCAAGACATTAGTCGATCGCACACAACAAACACCCGGTTTCCCCACCTTATTTCAAATCCCCATAGACGACGGGCGTTCTGCCCTTTCTTTTCCGAGCGAACACCTAGTCGGATTAGTCACAGAACCCCCAGTTTACTTGCAACAACTGCAACCACAGCAGCCAGCAATTTCTCTAGAAATTCCCACAGAAATTCCCGCAGAAATTCCCACCCCAGCACCTATAAATGACGATTTAATATCTCGCTATGCCCAAATTGATAACTTTTTGACAGCCGCAGAAAAGAACAAACTGATTAAATACGTCTTAGCAAAAGAATCACAATTTGTAACTACCAGCACATCAACGAATGCGGACGACTACCGCCGTTCGATGGTACTGCACTCGTTTCCCGAATTTTCGGAACTAATGGTTAATCGCATCAAAGGAATTCTCCCCGATGTGCTGCAAAAACTAAATATTTCCTCATTTTCGCTTGGTGAAATAGAAGCTCAGCTAACCATGCACAATGACAACAACTTTTATAAAGTTCATAACGATAGCGGCTCACCAGATACCGCTACCAGATTTTTTACTTACGTTTACTATTTCAATCGAGAACCCAAAGCTTTCTCCGGTGGCGAATTGCAAATTTACGACAGCAAAGTCGAGAACAATTTTTATGTAGCTGCTGAATCTTTCAGAACAGTTGAACCCCGCAATAACAGCATCGTATTTTTTCTGAGTCGCTATATGCACGAAGTTTTGCGAGTTAGCTGTCCCTCGAAAGCTTTTGCTGATAGCCGCTTTACGATTAACGGTTGGGTGCGAAAAGCGGATTGAGGTGGGAAATTAAATCAATAATTAATATCAATTCCTGTTGCATCGGAATTAATATCACCCGAAATCAGGACACGGCAGTGCCGTTTCCCTACCGTGATTTATTGTAGGGAAACGGCACTGCCGTGTCCTCGCTTGTCATTCCGGCGCAGCCGGAATTGATATGATGCGTGAGTTTTACTCCTGTGCTCCAGCACCTTTGAGCAATTTCACCACACTGGAATAACCTTTAAACTCAGCCAGCATTAAAGCTGTATAATTGCCCGGATTTTTATGATTTAGTTCTGCACCAGCAGCGATTAAAATATTGACTAAATCAGCATAGCCCCGATGGGCGGCCCACATGACAGCAGTTGCGCCCGAATCATCCAGCAAGTTGACATCCGCACCTGTTTCGACTAATAATTGGACGATCGCCAAATAACCGCGATCGCACGCCTTCATTAAAGCCGTTTTCCCCAAATCCGCAGGGACATTCGGATCTGCACCAACCTCAAGCAAGGCTTTCACCGTCTCAGTATGTCCGTGAAAAGCAGCCAGTGTCAAAGCCGTCTCCCCAAAGTTTTTAGCATTCAGAAAATCAGCGCGATTTTGATTTACTTTTTGCAGCAAAGCCGATACGATCGCACTATGACCATGAACAGCCGCCACCAGCAAAGGTGTATCGCCCAACCGATTTCTCGAACCGACACTAGCACCTCGGTTTAAGAGCAATTCCACCACATCTTCGCAGCCTTCAACCACCGCAAAATTCAAAGCAGTTTCATCATCTTTATCCTTAGCGTTGATATCCGCGCCAGCATCGAGTAAGATATGGGCGATCGGCAAATTGCCTCCAGCCGCAGCAGCCATCAAAGCCGTCCCCCCATCTCCACTTTTCACATTCGCGTTAGCACCCGCACCAAGCAAAGCCCGCACTATATCAATCTTGCCGAAATCCGCAGCCAAAGTTAAAGCAGTTTCACCCTCTTTGTCACAAATTTCGACATCAGCACCATTCGCCAACAGCACCTCGACAACAGCCAAATTTCCCGCCATCACAGCCTGCATCAAAGCAGTTTTGCTGGCTTGATTTTTAAGATTAGCATCCGCAGCGCGATCGAGCAAAATTCGGACAATTTCAGCACTACCTTGACTAACAGCTAAAAACAGCATAGAATTATCAGCAACAGCTCCCGCATCAGCCAAAGCTTTAACAACAGCTTCATGACCAGATGAAGCAGCTATTTTAAGAGCAGAATCTCCATCTTTATCTCGGACATTCACACCAGCTTTAGCATCAAGTAAAAGCCGCACAACATTGATATCGCCTTTGTGACAAGCAGCCATCAAAGCCGTACTTCCATCATCATTTTTAGCATCAACATCAGCATCGCCAGCCAACAACAGTCCCATAACGTCAGCCTGTTTGTGAGCCGCCGCCAGCATCAAAGCCGTCAGCCCAAAACGCCTGCTGACAAGGTTGACATTAGCGTCATTGTTTAGTAAAATACGCACGATTTCCGTATAACCCTTTTGGGCCGCAAACATCAAAGCAGTTGTCCCCTCAGAGTCTTTGGCATTAGCGTCAACACCCTTAGCGAGTAAAGCTTGGACGTGAATAATGTTGCCAGTCTTGGCGGCTTGAATCAATACAGCGTCTTGTTTAGTGGCAGGCATAAATAATCTCTCATACCGTATATTTGTACCGTCGCACGAGACGGACTGACTGGTATGCTAAGTTTTATGAAGTATATTTTCTAATCCTGAGAACACTATGAATCTGGAAATTCCGCAGTCAGTTAAAGTTTGGAGCCAATTTTTCCACCCAGTGTTAATGTGGGTATTGCTAGCAATCTCATTGTATGCTTTGTATCTCGGCGTTCAAATCCGACGCACCAGGAGTGCTGAAGGCGAGGTCAAAAAAGAGTTAATTAAGGGCAAATTCAACATCAAGCACCACCAAATGGGTTCTTTGCTGCTAGCCTTGATGGTAACAGGGGCGATCGGCGGAATGGCCGTCACCTACATCAACAACGGCAAACTATTTGTCGCCCCGCACTTAGTAGCAGGGTTGGGAATGACCGCAATAATTGCCATTTCAGCCTCGCTGACTCCTTTGATGCAAAAAGGCAACAATATTGCCAGATATACTCACATCTTTCTGAATGTGGCGCTCTTGGGGCTGTTTGGCTGGCAAGCAGTAACAGGCGTGGAAATCGTGCAGAGAATTATCAGTAAAATGTGATAGTTTGGGTAAGATTGCTAATTGCTAATTGCTTTGGGGCGATTAGTGATTAGCAATTGAATTGTCATATTCGTTAAGTTGGAGTGCCGAGCTATCGACTTTTATTTGTATATATTTGCCTGATTCTTCATACTTGAAAATGATTATGTAGATTCGCTATTTCTTACTGGTTCGGTACGCTTGATGCGGATCGCTAGGACTTTCAGGACGAACATACTCAAGTTGACCCCTACCGATCAGACGGTTGAGATAGTTATTTCGCAGGTAAACTTGACTCCGCTCAAGAATAGCAGCAAGGTCTGACGAAGATAACTCGCGCCATTGGCAAAGCATCAGAATTACGGAGTCTACTTTTTGCGGCTCGGCTCGTTCTCCTAGTCCCTTAACAGCGTTCCTTAAAGTGTCTGGCATCCGCTCTAAGTAATTTGGCTCAGAATCCTTATCTATAGGGCTACCCGCTAGATTAGCGTTGTCTTGGGCCGCTAACCCGCTAGATAAGCTGTTATCTACAGGGCTACTCGCTAGGTAAGGACTATCTTGTGCAGCTAGTCCGCTAGGTAAGTCTTCCCCTAAAATATTTGGGCTGAGGGTATAGTAAGTTGCGGAGCCTTTTCCGTTCTGTACCAGTAAGCCCCTATCCCGCAGATGTCTTAAGCGTCCGCTAGCTGTTAGCGTGTCTACGCAATTGATAGAGCGGTATATAAAGTTACTTATTCCGCCAATTTCCCTAACTATAATTAGCGCTCTTGCTTCATCATCATTAAGATAATAATCCTTAAATTGTGCTAACCATTCCACATCTTCAGGGCTTAACAGATGATGAACTAAGAGTTTAACAGTGAAACTATCTTTCTCTGAAATTGATTCAAATAAAGGAATCGTTAGATTTGCCCTGTGCATTTCATCAATCATAACGCGGATGCCTGTACCCTTTGTCTCTGCAATACCTACGTCATGCAAAACAGCAGCTATTTTTTCGTTGCGGGTAATGGAACCTGGTTCGCCCAGACAATCGAAAGGCTTTAGGGAATAACCTGGATTACGAATTTCAAGGCGATTGGAAAACCTAATTACCTGTACTGGTTGGCGTGTACGATAATTACGGTGCATGAGAGAATTGACTATCGCTTCCCTAATAACTGTTCGCGGAATCAAGGGTACTTCTTCGCGGTAAATGTTGTTATCTCCCAGGGTAAATGCTTTGGGAATATCGTTTAACACAAGGCTGATTAGCCTAGGTATTGATAGTAATAACGGGTCAATAATTTCAACAGTTTGATAACGATTATTTGGATCGGGAACCCACTCACGTCCTTCTACTATGATGTAGTCTATACGGCTCATAGGGAAGTAACGCCGTAAAGATGTTGCCTTTCCAAATAAAAGAAGTCCGCCAATTGTCGCGCAAAGTTGTCCTTGATGCTTAGTTGTAGCGGCTACAGAATAGAGTAAATCAGACTCAGTGTAATTGAGCTCCGCAGCGCTGGGATTGACATTACTTCTGATACGTCTATACTCTGCGATCGCCTGCGGGTCAAAATCATCTAAACTCGACTCAGGTACAGGGGTTTCATCGAAAGTGCGGTGCTGACGTAACTGGTACAAAAGAGCAATATCCTCATCCGTACAATGTTGGTCTGTTGGCCCTATGCGGCGAAAAGCACCTTTGGGAAGGCCTTTGCTCTTTATATAAACAGGCTTTTCATGGGGTTGAGCTTCTGGAATGAAAGCTAAGATTACATTTTTGCCATTGTGACTAATAACCTCAATCTGAGGACGAATTGCCACATTAAACATCTCACGGCATTGATTAGCAAGATTAGATTGACTTTGGTCGGGGTCAGGAACTCCGGTTATTTGGTACTCATTAGCCGATTCATCATCCGATCTTTCTACTCCGAGTATGAGATAGCCACCTCCACGCCCCGGTTCATTGGCAAAAGCTGAAACGGTTTCCATCATACTTTTGCCAATGTCAGATGCGCGTTTGGCTTCTATCAAAACTGATTCGTCATGGCTTGATAGTTTTTCCCAAAGTTCACCAAAACTTAATTCTTTCATAAGATTATGCCAAGACTCTGAACTTATTAGTTTAGCATCAAAATTTTACTTCCTTGCTTAGGTTGGTTCATGTTATTTCATCGTATACCGCCAACGCCGCTAAATCAGACCGATACTAATAAAGGCTCCACCCTACCTCGAATCAAAAATCCTTTTCCGTCCCCGTAAACCTTTATATCCGGGTTAAGCTAACATTTTTGTTGTTAGTCTAGGTTTGGAGAAACCTACAACTTTAGCCGTAGCAGATGCGATGCTCGCACACAAAGTTCTTACCTAGTGTAGCATCCGCCAGCTACTCAGCGAGAATTACAAATTTTTTAACCTAGAACGGCCACTAAAACACTCCTCATCCCATGAACCTCAAAAGACCCACAGAGTATTTGCTTTCAATCTATTCGGAGAATCCGAGTTAGGTCAATATATTGACAGATTACTGGCGAAAGAGATTGTTGTGATCGCACAAAAATACCAAGCTGGTAGCCTGGACAAAACTCTGTCATCGGTGACAAACAAATTGTTACTGTACAACTTAAAAAGGCGGCACCCAGATTTGAACTGGGGGTGGAGGTTTTGCAGACCTCTACCTTATAACGAAAACCCTTCCAAGGAAAGGGCTCCGCAGACTAGACCTAAAATTGCATTATATTCGCATTAATAATGCGAGTCATCCTCTTTTGTTTGCTACTAGAGAATTGTCAAAATCTCGTCTCCAGACAAAACGATCGTAGAAAAAAGGCTTAGCCCAGAATTTTTGCAATACTCCATAAATTGCCGATGCCCGTAGCGACTCCGCCCAACCAAGCAACCGGCCGAAGCCTGACCAATATCACCGGGCGGCATATCGTACCCCCAATGCTGATTTATTCCAAAATACCCGGCTACCTGCCGATCGCCAGTTCGCATCATGTCACCGTTATAATCCCGATGACCGCGCACTTCTCCAGTTTGAATCAGCGCCTCGTGAGGCTCAGAGTTACCGTGCAATCCAATTTCCCAGGATTTCTCGTGGAAGCCGAAGGCTATGCGAAATGCACCCTCTGGATTCATGGGTGTGTGGGTGTACCAACTTCCTGGCTCACACGTCGCCTGCCAACAGTCAAGGCATTTAATTTTGTCAAAAATTGCGCGCACGTCGTTAAATTGATTTGGTGCGTCGCTATTTAATCGACCATTGATGTCAATTCCTTCAATATAAATAATATTGAATTCACCAATGGGATATTTTTGAGATTGGCAATATTTAAGGATTTTAGAGCTAGTCGTTAAGTCGAGCATTTTTTTCAATCCTATCTTTAATTAATTTTATCAATACTAAAAGCCTTATCAAATCAGCTTCTGGATCTTGCCTCAAGCCTTGGCTTGCCATTCCCACGATGTAGCCATACTGAATGCTTAAATCTTCAACAGCATTCAATAAGTCTATTAAATTAGGATTGGGATTTTCCAGTAAGTCGTGAGCTTGGGCATATGGCACTATCAACCTCCGCGCGGAGTTGGTACAAGTAAAAATCCAAGTCCCGTAACCATTCCAGTCGTAATAGTAATTAACTGACCAGGCAACTCTTTTCCTTGAAACAAAATGAATAAAATTCCTAAAGTTAGCAAGATAATTGATATACACAAGCTAACTACTGCAAACCGATAACTGTATTTATCCATTTTAAAAATCTGTGTGTGGGGGGATATTCTCAGGGGGAAATCCTTGTCTCTCTTTGAACTTGCCACTACGCACCAAGATTCCCTTTATGTCGCGAACCTCACATTTTAACGCGCCCAGTTCAACCTTATTGCTATCTATATTTTGCTGTATTTTTCGAGCAAATTCTAACTGATTAGATGTTATAGTTAATTCGATTTTTGTCATAGCTAATTGCGCTCGAAATGTTGCAAAAGCGAAAGCGCTAGATGCCACCAAAACCAATAAGCTAGCCACTACAAATACAAGCTCTATCAAATCTTTGGAAATATTCACTGTAAGAACCTACCCTAATTGTTTTACTGTAATTCGGCAATCAAATAAAGGCTCAGTGGCTGAATTTGATTGCCGAATCCAATTGCTACTAAATAATTGTCACGGATTGTTGAGGCTCAACTTTTGCGCTTGGCGAATAGACGGTCTTAGCCCGTAACGTGATCGTACTGTTTTTGCTAATATCGCCAGCGCTGTCAAGGGATGGGACAGTATCTTCTAAAACTGGGGAAGCGAAATTAATATAATTTCCCGCACTTACGGACGTGCCACCGTTGTAAGCTTCCTGCGCTTTCCGATAGGCTGCTGCTGCGCCAAAAACTACTTGAGACGGCGTTAAATTTGTCATCGCCGATGTATTAAAAGCAACTTGAACCGCAGTCCCTAAGTTGCTGTACCAATTTGCTGTAGAAATGTCCATTACGTGAGCTCCCAAATATTTAGGTCAAAGGTTCTCCCTCTCAGAAAATAACCTGCTTTGAAATACAGTTCATACGTTGAGGGAAAATATGGAATCGAAAAATCAAGAAACTGTTTTTGATTTACCCAACTTTTACGCCAAGAGCCTTGAATCTCCCCTACTTCGGTTGACACCGCAGGTATAAAATGACCCGCAAAAGCTTTGATAAAATTATTGCTAAATTTAGGTTCTACAATGATTACCGTCCCCGAAAACAGGATAGGTATTTTGTAGGGTTCTAAACCTAGTAATAAAGTTTCTTTGTAAACCGGAATAGAAGATAATGGCATTATGGTAGCGCAAAAGAAGATTTTCGGGGTATAGATGCACTTACAACTTTTTTGCCGTCAATTGTTTGACCAATTAATCCGCTTTCGGTGCTAAGCTTGCGAAATGTCGGAATAGAGCCTTTGGTGATAAAAAGACTTCTATTTGCACGTTTGCCAGCACCATCGTCAAGTACAACAACTACTCTTTTTAATTCACCTGCTTGCAATAAATCTTGCACTCTCCAAGGAACATTAACCGCACTGGTTGCATCAGGCAAACTTACGGGCTTTAATCCGGTAGCTGCTTGCAATTCTGGGGTGTAAATTTTGGCGCTACTAACAAATCCGTAATTAATATTAGATTCGCCAACGAAAACCAATCCTTTAGGCATACTTTTCTATGGTAAATATTCTTGAGCTTTGAGATCGGCGCTAATCGAAGTAATTACACCTTGAGGAATTGTTTTCCCATTTAAATTTGCTTCAGCCCCTTGTACTTTGTCAATTGCACACAAAATTTTTGTACTTTTGCGATTTAATGCTGTTGTACCTGTTCGCGCCATTAAGGTTTCTAAAACTCCGTACAACAACAAATCTTCAATTCTGTGAATGACTTGCGTTTCTGTATTGGGAGCCAAAACAATTCCAACATCAGCACCAATTGAAGCGTAAAGAAGCGGATTTGACATGAAATAATAACTCTTTGCCCCCCCAGGACCAGCACCTGTAGTTACTTTCATTCTTTTAAGAGCTACCATTATCGTAACCTCCGTCGAATCGGAAATCTAGCAGAAGTGATAATCCCTCCCCCATAAGCCTTTCCCGGTAATTCGGTCGTGCAGGTGTCTATTTTTTCAAGCGAACATAACAAACGGGTTTGTTTTGTTTTAACACCGACCTTGTAGGAAATTTTGACACTACCTAATAGTCCCTTGCGAACCCCAGCAACCGAAGTTTCACTGAAGCTGCCGGGAGGTGCAGGGCCCGTAAGCGCGGTAATACCTACGATGGGGCCAATAACTGAGTCATATTTTCCGGTGGCCAAACTCATAATAAGTTTGCCGGTTCCTGCTGTCTCAACCTGGTGAGCTGATTTAGCCATAAAAGATTGCCTCCATAGCGTACAGATTCCACTGTAGTGGTAGTTTGAGGGTTTTTAACGAGTAAATATAGCGCAGAACCCTATAGGGTTCCACAAGGCCACACATACGATCTACTCAACATACGTTAAGCAATTACTAAAGTCTGTTTGAGCGTCGGCAAGTAAAGCGTCGCGCGATCAAAACTTACCTCGCTCTTGGGTAAGCGTTCAGGGATTTCTTGAGTTTGTCCCATTACTTGAATTTCAGTTGTTGGCGGGTAAGCTTTTGCCACATTCTTAGCTTCGCTATACTTTATAAAAGTTTCGTCTATTGTGTGGTTTTGAATACTTAAAATTGCTAATATTAATCGTTCGCCCTCAGCATGGTTTAATGCGTAAACATTTAAGTTGTAACCTTGTAGCCAATCGTGATAAATTACCTGATCCTTGCCTTTTGCCCAAACATAAGAAGGTTGAGTTTTAAATACAGAACGAATTTTAGCTCCTATTCGACTAATATCAGTTTGTGTAATCAATTCTAAATCACGTCTTTTTTGTGCCGACATAGGGTTGTCTGTGTACCCTATAAATCTAAATGATTTTTCACCTGTTACTCTTTGCCTATTTTGCGGTAATGTTTTATCTATTCCTTTGAAATATAACGTAATTTCTGGAATGCCAGAATATCGGATAATATCGCTACTGACAGATTCTTGTTGTTTACTTCCTCCCCCTTCATATTCAATTTGAATAATGTGATTTATCAACTGCAAGTCAGTACCCGTCAGCAACACAGAACTACCCTCGGCACTTCGATCGCGCCAATACTCAATTACTCGAAACCCAAAGTCGGCCCGTTGCTGCGAATTAGTCCACTCCCGAAACCTTGGCCTCGACTCTGGCTTTTTAATTCGCTCCCACTGCTTGTCACCATTTAGTGAAAAGTTACTATCACTGCGATTTTCAGTAAAATCGGGAAAGCCTTTTTCCCATAATTTAAACCAGGCTTCAAAATTAATTCGCGCACCAGTAACAAACCGAGTAGCTTGCACAATTTGCATTATCTGCCGCAATTCCGCAGGTATGCCGGCAAGGCGATAAAATTCCGATTTGTGATCGCGATTTGGGTAGAAATCAATTACTCGCCAGCCTAAAGCCTGAGCCGCTGGCGGTTGGTTTAATTCATGGATTTTAGGGCGATCGCCGTAACTGCCACCCCAGGGCCGACTTTCAGATGCGCGATTAGCTTCAAGGGAATATCCCTGATAAGTGCCGGCAACTGGATCGTCAGCATCACCAGGGAATTCGTCCTCAAATCCGTTGTTGAAAACGTCTAGTCCCATCTGTCCGGCATCGCCCCCGCCGCCTTCGCCGCTTTCGGATTGCAAATATTGATCTAAAATTTGTCTGCCGATACCTGCCCACGAATTTGTGCTAGCCATAATTCCTCCCTACAAAGCGTAACTAACTTGAATTGAACTTTCGGCACACATATCCTGTGCAGCTTCAATGAATTCCTCAACAAAATTCTCGATCGCACCATCTGGCAAACTTTCCACCCATTCTTCCTGAGCACTGGCAAAGCTCCAAGGCTTCTGTCCTTCTGCTCCCCAAGTTTCCACCATTTTGCCAAGGCCGGGATGAATGGCGGACAAATTGACACCGCGAGAAATTGCCTTGACTGCTTTTCTGATATTTAAATATGCTTCTAGACCCGCAATATTCATAGCAGCTCTAGCCGAACTGGCGATCGCAGTTTTTAAATTTTGCACCGCCTCTTCCCATAATTCGGACTCCTCATCAAAATTATTTATCCTAAGTTCGTCAAGCTTTGCTATCAAGTCGGGATTAAATCGGATCAAGTTAGCTTGATTTGCATAAGCTACCCGACCCAGAGACCAGCCGCACAATGTACCAACCATCGAACCTAAAGCTTCACCCCATACGCCCGCTTGCCCTTCTAATAAAGATTTTTGCTGAGCGCGAATTTGTTTATCAGGTACCTGAAAATCGAAATTCCATATTCTCTGCACTCCTCCAATAGCAGCGCGCACCAAACCCCCAAGTCCCAACGCGCCAAAAGCTAGCCGCGCTAGTTTCCATATTTTGACAATGCCACCGCCAACGAAGCCTGCAACAGAACCGCCAACTATCATAACTACGCCGCCACTGAGCAATGCCGCACCAGCACCAGCGATTGCGCCGATCGGATTTTCTTGAATCCAACTCCCGAAATTGACTCCAAATATATTGATTTTATTGAGCTGCTGTTGAACAAAATTGGCAAATTTATTTATCAAGTCGCCCGCAGCAGCTACGACATTGTTCCAAAAACCGCCGACCAAATCGGCAATTTCCTTAAGTCCTTCGCCTCGGAACCACGACTGAGGCAAATATCCAGCAGTTAAATTCACGTTATTTTTTCCTTTTCTTAGTACGATTTCGACTGGCAGCAGCAGCTTTCGTTACATTTTGACGAATCAGCGCCATATCGGTTTGCACCTTGAATTTAGCACGATCGACTAGTTTGTCGATCGCTGTGGCGGCATCGCCAGCCGAAGGAATTGAAAGCAAGCGCTGAATGAAATCAGCCAAACCTCTAAGCAAATCCCGCATATCAGTTTTTTCATCCTTGCTTCTGCGGGAAACTTTTACCCGTTGCTCGGTTGGTTTCATGGTTTCCCGAAGCACCTTCTCTGTCGCTTCTTCGTTTTTTTTCTCTAAGTCGGGATTGGCTTTAAATCCTTGACCTTTTATCCACTGTCCGGCGTATGGATCGCCCTCTAAGTGGACATCCACATATTCCTGTTTTTCGAGCATCCCCGAATCTTCAAACAATGCTTGCACCATTTCAGCGGTTTTGATTTGGTCTAGGCGATTCGCTAAATTTGTTCGGAAATCTCGCAGCACCAAATTAACCAGCGCATCAACATCACCGCCAGTGTCAATGTGGAATTTAATATTTTGTCTGAGCAGATCCGAAATTGATAGCGATCGGACTTCGATCGGTTGGTCGCCTTCAATGGCAGGGTTTGCATCTTTGACGGTTAGAATTTCTCTAGGATCGCCCAAAGCAGCATTTAAATACTGCATTTGGACTTCATACGCCATGATCATGTTGTGAATTTTGATATCCCCTTTAGCACCGGGAATAAGCAAACTTTTAGCAATTAAAGCATCCTCAAGTTCCCCCGGTGGAAACAAATATTCAAATCGGCGCAGCATTTGAAACATATAAGATTGCTGCTGTAAGAATCCGGTCATTTTAACAGCATCGTCTTTGTTTATTTCTAGTTCTCGATTGTTGCCTGCTTTGTCTTTGTTAGGTTGATTGTTTGATTGTAGCGATTGACCTGAATCTCTGTTATAGGCAGGATTTTGAAGCTTTCCCGTGGGTACTTTGTAACTTTGCGGGTCTAACGCTGTATCTAAATTGTTTGCCTGTTTGAGCGCATACATCAACATTTGGTAAACGGTAGTAAACCGTACTTTGATTTTTTCGGGATTGTTGGGATTTTCAATGGGCGTTTTAAATCGCTCCATCTCTTCACCTATAAAGCCCTTTTCCGTCGTTTGCGCCATTACGCCATTTGGACCGATTTGGCGACCAAGGAGTCGCAATGTTTCCAATTGAAGCGCGATCAATACTTTGCAACATTTGTCATCCATTGGTTTTTTTCTAGGTGGAGGGTTGGGGAGGGGAGGGGAAAAAGATGGGGGAGAAGTTATTGGTGTTGGCGTTGGTACTGGTGTAGGTGCTGGACAAGGTGGGGCCGGCACTATGTCCATAATTTCGATCTCAAAATTGTAGGGGGAGCCAAAAAATGTGACAATTTCCCCATTTTTTAAAATAGATGTATATTTCTTGTAATAACAAGAAACTTTATAAGTTATTACTTGACCATACTTATTCAATATATAAAAAAACCGCAGGGGAACTTCAAAACCCCAGTCTCCTCTTTTATATGTCTCAACAACTTGTATTTCTTCAATTGCCGCTGGTGCGCTATCTCTTTGAGTAGTGATGTTCCAGTGTTGAATCCACCACTCAATGGCTAAGTCATCGGCAGGCCGAAAATCGCAATATATTCCATCAGCTTGCCAAATTTGGTATTGAAGCGCATTGTACGCCGGATAGTTTTTGACCATGAGATTGTAAGGGTCGCCCATTCTAGTAGACAATACATTTTTATCTCTGCGCCACACATCTAATAAAGTTGGTAGCGCAAGCTCACTTGGCAGGTATTTGGTAGACAATCCGCTAAAGCTTCCATCTTTAGGGATTTTCCCAACCCAACTCATTATCAGAATGAGCATATTGCCATTGGCTCCACAAGATTGAGATGTTGACAATCCTTTTGGATTTTTTACGTCATTGCTTATAGGTGTAGGTGTAGGTGTAGGTGTAGGTGTAGGTGTAGGTGTAGGTGTAGGTGTAGGTAGCTTAGGCTGCTTAGGTTCACACTCATTTTTACTGACAGTGTGCGAAAAAGGCCCCACAGTAAAAGTGACATATTTAAAGCATCCCGTTTGTTCACTTCCTTGCGGCGTATCCACACCCACATCCACAGAAGCACCGATCGCACCTTTGCCAATTCCCAGCCCGCCGTACCCTCCGCGAATCTCGCCCGTAGCAGGATCGATCGATACCCCGCCTCGCGCAGAGACTGGCGCAGGTACAGGTAAAGGTATTTCTACACCTATCCCCAGATTTCCGGCAGGGGATTTACCAATTTCAAATCCGATTCCCGATCGCGGAGCACGCGGCTTCTCTAGATCGAGTCCTTTCCCCAAATCAATTCCGCCCATTGGCGGTCTGCGGGGAGCGCTACCCCTGCTACCTCCTATTTCTCCACCGAGTCCCCCCACATCGGTAATATCTTGAGGCCCCTCAAATCCATCTTCGTCACTCGATGTGCCGATAGTGGTTGTGGGAGTCAATCTACTTGTTCTCGTTCCCATGCAAATGCAATAATGGAATAAAACTAATGCAATTATGACATATGGCAGCTTTTGCAAACGGCACCGGTGGAACCCTCTCGGGAATCACATCTGTAGAAGATTGGTTTTGTGGGTGTGTGAATTTTTTATTGGCACAGCAGATGAATTCAGCGCGAAATCCGACCAACATAAAAAATTTAGATCGGACTATCAATAGCTCTGGAGCAATGAGCGGCTCGTTATCCGTTCCAGTCACGATCAGCAATAGTGCCGGGGGCAATATAGCGATCGCAGCAACATCGTACTTGACCGGCATAGCTTGGGTAGCACCCACTGGTGGCGACGCAGCGCCAGCAAATGAAGTGATAGCCGTGATTGACGCCGCTAGACGAATCAATACATTGCAATTAGATACCACAAGAAACCTTACCGGTGGGAACTATATAACAGAATTTGGGGTATCTATGGGTACAACCTCAGTAGGTGGGACGACAAACGGAACTTGCACTATAAGGTGGAGCGGATTTCCATTAGAAATGACGGTCGCGGCCAATGGCGATACCACCTACTCTGGCAAAATTTACCTAAGCTAAAAAAATATGGAACCCGCTCGATCGACAGATGACTTTACGAGACGTATAACAGTAGCGGACAGCAATAACATTGTTACTGTTCTGGACATGAACGCCATAAATTCTGAATATCAAATCTTTGAATCAGACTATGTGGTCAAGTTTCAGGTTGTTTTAGAAGATTTAAAGGTTACTGTTGGCTTGTTTTCGCTCGCCGAAGCTCCGTGGCCCGACACAAATGCTTTGATGAGTGAATCGGCGACAATGGCTGAAATAGCTAAGATTCGCACGCAAGGCCAAAAGATAAGCCTCCAACTCTACACGGCTAAGGGGAACGGGCCGTGGGTATATCAAAGCAAAGTTGTATTACAGAATCAAGGCGGTGAAGAGACTCACGTTCCGATTCTAGTACCTTTTTTAAGCACAAATGAAACACTATTAGTCGGCGGTGATTTTAAACTAGGAGTGCGGATTGAGCCTATATGGAATCAGCCACTGAAGGTCAATGATTACCTAGTAGTCAAAGGTACTTGGCGGCAGATTGTCAGCTTTAGCAAAAAAAAAGATGATGATGTAGAGGCGTTGGCGGCACGAATCGCAGCATTAGAATTAGCGCTCGAAGGTAGGCTGATTAATTTGCCTCCCAACAGTTTATTGGGCAAAGGCTCGACGGTGGGTACAGTAGAGGTGATACCACAGGCTAATTTCAAGGCTGCTGATGCGAACTTGATCGATGGCATTGACAGTACAAGGATTGTATTCGGCGACGACTGGAGTAAAACAATTGGTGCATTTCTGACCCCTAATGCAGCGTTTACAACTTCTGGCTTCTTGGATGTATATGGCACCTATGAAGGTGCGGTATTTCCTGCTGGTACAGGACATATAAATGGTTTTCAAACCCGACACCGCAATAACACCGGCCTTTGGGGAATGCAAGCAGGATGTCAACACAATATCCTAAATGAATTTTATTTCCGAACGATTTCTCAGGGTACCTTCAATCCCTGGAGGCGTATATGGAATGATGGCAATTTTGCTCCTACTCGCCACGCGCAAAATTTTGATCCTTCAACCAAATGCTTGGTCCTCTCGCACCCATCCACCACTATGGCTGCAACTCCGTCCCCCCAAGCTGGATTAGAGGTTCAGGGCGCTAACAATGGCGCTGCTGCAATCATGTTTCATCGACCTAGCTCTTTTGCAACTTTTTTCGGGTTTGACACTGACAATGATTTGTGTATCGGCGGACATAGCATTTCTAGACAAAGAATTTGGCGAGAGGGCCAAGGAATTCCTGTGTGGCAATCGCCATCTGACATTAGGTTGAAGAAAAATGTTTCTTCAATTGATTTCGCTTTAGATTTAATTCTAGAATGTAAACCAATTCGCTTTAGATTTAATTCTGAAGTAAAACAAACTGAATTATATGGAAGCAAAAAAGAAAGAGAAAAATATCATTACGGATTTATTGCCCAAGAATTTAGTATAGGCGACCTGGTATACGAAAAAGAAAATGGATTTCTAGGGATTGACTATATTGAAATTATTCCTTTCCTTGTAAGGGCTATTCAAGAATTAAGCGAACAGATTGCATAGAAACAATCTTCCCACACCCGACCGACGATTTTTTTTCGTAATCGAACGGTCGTGGGTTCAAATCCCACCATCGGCATATTGAAAAATCCTCGAATACTACCAACATCCGAGGATTCACGATTTCTAATCAATTAAGTTAGTTGGTTTCGCGTAACGTCCCATCTAAATCGAAAAAGAATATTTTAGTCATTCTTTCCTCCAATTATCCGATCGTACTCAGCCACAGGATTTAACCTCATGAAACAACTGGTAAACCCTGATCTGACCCTTGGTAGGGAAGACATCTAGAGCTTGGAGGATTTTAATTCTAATCTCTGGAGTAATTCGCCGCCCAATCGTTACTATGTTGGTTGGCAGTGGGAGGTTGTTGGTAGGCGACGGTAAGCCTTCCTGATCGGGGTCGTCATCCATGAAAGGTTTCGATCGATAATCAGCCGAGTAAATCAGTCGCAAATATCGCTTAGCAGCGAGTTTCCGACAGTCTAGGTCAGGATATTCGCTGTCATTCTCAAAAAAGGAACAGCATCGAGGAGACGAATTCGGCATGAATCACCTCATCAGTGACCACTTACGATCGCCCGTACTCCAGCGATATCCCAGACTTTTGAGATTGTCGTACAGCACTAATTTGTCCAAACCCTTGCATCCAGGGAGGATTGCTAAAGCTTGTTCGTATTTTTTGAGCTTGATTGCCATAGGGTTAAAACCTAAAATCCAACACCCGAAAACCAAAAAGTGTCCGAAATTTCGGACACTTTCTCAGTTCACGGGATTATTTTCGCTCTGGCCAAGTCGAAAATAATCCGAGCCTGTAACTACAGAACCCTTACTGAACAAGGGCTAAATAAAAAAAGTCCAATTTATTGGACTTTTCAGAAAGCTATTTTTCAGTGAGGTACGCCGCCAGCTCTGATATTTCACCGGCTCGCTGCCAGTCCGTTTCGCCGCGCCGCACCTTGGTTCGATCGCTAATCTGCTGAACCTCCAACAGTTGCATTTTGGTGTACGGCCCCTCGGCGTTACCACCGCGAAATACGTACCACTCAGCAGCTTCAGGAGTTGACACCGCTGGTCTCACGGTTTTCATGCGGCTCATCCCAGATTGAGCTTTGAGTTGATTGAGCTCTTGCTCGACTGGATCGGGGGCGGGTAGGTTTTTGGGCGATCGCCTTTTTGTCGGCTCTGAGGTTTTAGCTTTGGCTGCTGATTTCGCAGCTCGCCGGTGCCGCGCCCATAAATCGTACTGGTACAGGTAGGCTGAGATAAAAAACATTCCGATCGGGATTATACCGAGCCTTAGCTGGAGTACACTTCGCCTCAATAGATAAAATCCCTGTGAATAGTCAGCATCGGCTCTACTGGGGACGGGTGTCAGGAAAGACACAACCAAAAACGAGATGACGAACGCCACAAAGCTGATAATGAAGGCGTTTAACCCTTCCCTCCAGCGCGATCGCTCCGAACCAGACCAGCGGTCAGTTAGATACTGGCGAACCGGAGCAAGCTTAGGATGCGGTGGCAGATGTGCCAGCAAAAATCTTGCCACAGATGCGATAGCCCAATGAAAAAAGGTAAACAGAAACGGTACGGTAGTCCAGGCTCCAATCAAGACAACGAAAATGCTGTCGCTATGTTGAAGTGGAAAACTAGACCTGACTAGAGCCGTTAGAGTGTAGGTAAGTCCGAGTGCTCGTATCCATGAGATAGGATAGGGGAGCCACTTTGGCCAGTTATTCATGGTTAGGACAATTTGACGTGATATCAATATTGTCCCACCGAGCCGATGGTTTAGATGTCAGCCTCTCCGGGTTAATAGCCGGGGAGGCTGAACTATTTAATTTTCAAGGTTCGGTGCAACCAGTACCTTTTCTCTGTCACGAGATGCACGCAATGCTACGAACGCCTGGATCACTTCATCGGCGGTGCAGTTATAAGCCTGCATAATCCTTGGAACCAACAACAAGTTCGGAGAAGAAATTCCTCTCTCCCACTCGCTAATCGTGGATTCCCTCACCCCAAGAAGGTCAGATGCTTGTCTTTGCGTTAGTTTTACTCGCCTTCGTAAAAACACAGGAGTCAACGGTTGTTTTCTTTCTTGTGTCATAGTATAGTAAATCTAACGGAGAAACGCAAGTGCTCCCCCGTTAGTTCCGAAAAACAACAAAAATGGCAGACCGATGATTAGCGTCCCGGTCTGCCCATAACTCTCAATATACAAAGGTTTTAGTCACTTGACCGATCGACTGTGTAAGCCCCGAGGGCATCAGTCTGGTCAGCGACTCCATCCTTTATATCCCCGGTTCAGAATTTCGAGTCAAGGTTTGACTCCCCCTCCCCCCTTTTAAAGGGGCTAGCCATCGGATATGTACAAGCTTTTTAGCCTTTTGCCCTTAATTGGGCTGGTTTTACTGTGGGCGTACCAGATTCCTGATGCAGCACCCGATCGTGGGGGCGATCGTAGAGATTCCAACCTTATCGAGGTGATGCCTATGCAGCAGTAGCTCAAGTCAACTTCAAACATGATGTCTTTCTCTGACGTGATCGCTCGGCAAGTGTGATCGCTTCCTTCCCACCCATTACTCGTTACCCATTACTCACAACCAAGATGCAAATTGACCCAACTTTTGACACAGAAGGAAACGAGCTCGCAGACCAAATCATTCAAGAGCGCGCATCGCTCAAACACCTCCGAGTTTTGCTGAATGGCATGAGCTGGATTCAAAAAATTGCCGTAGCTCAAATCGCCTGCAATCAAATAGGTAGCCGCGAATCGGTTCAACTCATCAAACTCCATCCGTTCGGCGAAACTTTTGACGATCAGTTGCAAGCCGCCATCATCCTCATGGGTTCACTGCCGCCAGAAACGCTTGCTGAAATTGCGATCGAAATCCTAGAAGAACCCCGCGACAGAAACGAATAACCCGACCGCTTACCTCACACAAGGGACACCCGCGATGGTAATGACAACCACCGATCGACCAATACGCGCCGCCGAAATGGGGCGGACAGAAGCCGAACAAGTAACTCAGGCAATCAAGGACAACTTCGACAGTTTGGGCGCGATGCTGGCAATGGCTCGCGATCGCAAGGCTTACAGAGCACTCGGTTATCGTTCATTTGAAACCTACTGCCAAAGCGAATTTGGCAAAAGCATCAGCAGTGCTTACCAACTAATTGAGGATGCCAAGGTTTTGTCACAGTTGGAGGCGCGAATCTCCGAAGAGTACGGCGAAGATATAACTCTAAAATTTCCATCCTCACACCTCAAGCCTCTCAAGGCGATCGACAATATCGACGACAAACTCAAAGCTATAGAATACGCAAACAAACTCGCAGCAGCGGAAAACAGGAAGGCTACCAAGAAGGATTTAGAGATTGCAGTTTTTCGAGTTTCCGGCAAGCGTTCAGAAGATTTCAGAGCCGCAATTCAAGGCTTAGGATTCACTCGGGGCGTACAAGTTGAGGTTTTTAAATCCCTCAACAAAGACAGAGGATTTGTTACGAAAGTAGACAAGTCTGGCAAAATCCATATCGAATTTCACTACGGCAGTATTGCAGCAATTCCCTATGATGCCGCCGATTTGCGGATACTCTCAGAGGATGAGCAACCCGCCAAACCCCTGAGCGAAGACATCGCGAACAAGGGCGACAGAGTATCAATATTCTCCCCAGCATTGAAAGGCAAAGAAGGTACAATCTTTCAGTGGAAATCAGGCAAGCAAGCATTAGTGATGGTAGATGGAATAAACGGCCCGATCGACATCGCCTATGCAGAGATGGAGTTAATCAAGCTAGAAAAAAAAGATGCCAATTGGGAAGCTGACTTAAGTTGGGATACGGCCAAGCAAACCTACTACTATTTCCAAAAAGAAGACAAGATATACTCCAATAAATGGCCCGCAGGTTTAACACTCAGTCCATTTTCCCATGAACTAAGCCCAATCAATTTCATGACGGCTTGGGAGGAAAAATTCGCGGGGGAACTACTGGAGGGATTGACTACACCCGCCATTATCAAGACATTGGTGCTCGGACAGGCGATCGAACTTCCAGAGGCTGAGGGCAAGGAATTTGTCGCTGATTTAATTACCAGCTTATTACAATTATTTCCGCAAGCAATCCCCGAATCCTCAAGCACATTAGTAGAGGGAAATCAACGCCTACTGGTACAGCTAGCAGAAGCCGAAATCGCCATCCAATCAATGATTACAGCTTCTGTACTATCGCCCCTGGAGGCTCTGAAATCAACCGACTTCTTACTAGAGAATTCCGCCGATAATTCAAGACCAGGGGACACCGCAGCGCACACCGACTTCTTACTAGAAAATGCCGCCGACAATTCAACACCAGGGGACACCGCAGCGCACACCGACTTCTTACTAGAAAATGCCGCCGACAATCCAACGCCAGGGGACACCGCAGCGCACACCGACTTCTTACTAGAAAACACTTCAGAAACCTCAACGTCAGGGGACACTGCGACGCACTTCGATTCGTGGAAGGAATTACTAGAAAGCAATGGCTTTACACCTGTTGCCTATAAATTAGAAGGGTTTTTCAAAGGTCACTGGCGAGGATGGAACTTCTTTTTTCACTCCCCCAATGGTGGAGTAACGGCAATAGACATCGCCAACGAGAAAGAGACAATGTTTACGCGATGTACCGAGGTTGATTTCGATATCGATTTAGACAACGAAGAAGCAATCATCAACTGGGTGAGAGGAGTTGTAAACCAAGTCGAGGATTTTTGTCCCGGTCAGTTGTCGTTATTTTCGACACCAATTCCTACGGTTCACGAGGTAGAGGTTGAGAAAGACCTACCGACTGAAATCTTAGAGCGGGCAGAAATCGAGCGAAACAAAACCATTGAGCGCAAGCAAGACATCAACGCGGTTGTTTCAGCAAAAAGAGCCAGCATTGAGAAAGAACTAGAGGAAGCCACACAAAAATTATTGCGAACCAAAGATGAGAAGAAAACAAAAAAAGTAAGAACAAATATCAGAATCCTAGAAAGTCGGCTAGAAGATATAGAGAAATTTGTAGCTTTTAGAGTCGGTGATTTGGTAATCAGAAACATATTTCCCGACAAGAAAGGAATCGTTGACAGATTAGAAATATCGACTACAGGAATGCTAACGGCATGGGTAATATGGCCCCAAGAATATGAAGGAGAACCCAACTCACCAGAAGAACATAATATCGGAACTTTGACAAATCTTAGTAGCGTTGACAGTGGTGAGAAATAGTATGCAAAAAGCACTAGGCAGACCATTATCAAGCGACTGGGTGTCAACATCCACAGCAGCCCATGAATTAGGAGTAAGCCGTGGGCATTTACTTCACTTAAAAAGTGACGGTACATTCAAACAAGGCAAGCATTTTAGAGACATTCGCCGCACCAATTCGATGCGAGCTACTTACAAATGGAATTTACCAGCCCTCCAAAGAATATTAGACAAGGGGCCGGAAGTTCGCTAGCTATGCTGCAAACACTAACCGCCAGCGAATCACTCCTCACCCTCCCCGCCAATTGGATTCTAGAGCCAGTTATTGGCAAGCGTCCTTACAGATCCAAGTGGACAAAATCTAATGTCGATCGCCTTTCATGCCTCGCAGAGTTAGAGAGCGGCAAGGCAACCGGTATAGGGCTGAAACTCGGAAATGGGTTGTTGGCAGTTGATATCGACGGCGAATCAGCAGATAAATTACTAAAAAAACTAGCCGGAGAAAACGACCTTTCAGACTTCGCAAAAACAACCGCATGGACAAGCGGCCGCCCCGGCAGAAAACAGTGCCTTTTTTCAGTGCCGGAAGCTGACTGGCATCGCCTTCGCACCCGCAGGATTGGCACGGGAATATCAGGCGATGACGGCAAAGAAGAATGTTTAGAATTTCGCTGGCTCGGCAACCAGAGTGTTTTGCCGCCAAGCATCCACCCCGGCACGGGAAAACCCTACACCTGGATTAACAGCCCGCTGGAAATTCCCCCGGTGTCAGCGCCAGAATGGCTGATTGAAGTCTGCGAGAACTGGCATAGCGAGTATGTCAACGCTGACACAATAGATTTGGTGAGATTTCCAGTACGATTATTCGCGCATTTTGGTCGCCAGATGGCAGTTTGGCTACTCGCACGTCGCCATGATATTTCGCGCTGGAGTCACCGCGGTCAACCGAAAGGATGCGGAATAGGAAAATTTTCCCTCACGGCAGTAGCCATAATTTTAAATCGCAGCGTTGGTCACATCCGAAAATTGTTAGGTGCGGCGAAAAAGTCGGGATTGATCCGCGACTACCTACAAGCCGGTGACAAGATTACAGTTTTTTACAGCAGCTTGGAAAAAGCGATCGCTCTTACCGGGATAGAGAAACTCGGCCCGATCGCCGCCATTAAAATTGACGAACTATCTTGCCTCAACATCATCGCCACAGAAGTTGAGGCTCAACATTTGCAACGCGCATCTCTCCACTGTCAGCGACAGGAAGAGATCGGGCAAATAAAAGCTCAGGGTTTAGATCCTGGGCAAACTCCGAGTCAGATATTGAAACCGATCGACCTGCACACCTGCGACTATCCGGCGCGGGTACTGGGAAAGGGCGATCGGTTCATTTATTGCAATTCGGAATTCCGCTTCTACGGCGGAAGCCAAGAGGCGATCGCACAGTCGCGGGGAATTTCTCCCGCGACTGTCAGCCGACATCTTTCAAATGGGTATCGATTGGTGGCGGCACCGGTGCGAGGATATCGCGGGGAATTGCCACCGATCGTGAAAAAGCAGCTTGTGGAAAAGTTGCCACAACTTCAAAAATTCTCACCAAAATTGTGCATAGAGGACGGCTTGTTTTCTATGCACGGCGACTGGTGGAAGCCTCACTGCAACGTTTATCTATTGGATCATCGCCTGGTATCGGCTAGGCGGCGACGGGTTCAAATTCAAGGGCAAATAGATAAGGTTTCCTGATAGGCTGAAAACGATTTTCCGGGGTTTTTAGAGGTTTAGTTTTTCTTATATGTTTTTTGAGGTATCAAGAAAGATAAAAACTGGAACCGCACCTCAAAGAGTTTTGGAAATCAAATAAAAACGGAACAAGGAATAACAAAAAGGATCATAATTAAAAAAGTCCAATAAATTGGACTTTTGGAAGGTCTAAGCTTTGCTACGCGCCAACAATAAATCGTATGCCTGTTGCTGCTCTCGCTCGTTAAGAGCTAAATGGTAGGTTTTACTGTGAACATTCAAACTGTGTCCCATTTGCTTCGCAGCCAGCGACGGTTCCAGACCAAGACGAACCGCTCTAATAGCCCAAGCATGGCGCAAATCATAGGAACGAAAACCGACAAGAGATCGGGCAAAAAACTTACAAACTCTTGCACCAAAGTCCGCGTGACACTCACCGGTTACAAGCGGTCTTTTAGTGTCTGCAAGATTCCATTGCTCGGCCCATTCCGGTCGCAATGGCCAGCACTGACGGTATCCGGTTTTTCCCTCCAAGACTTGAGCGATCGGAAACTTGCTCATGTCGAGATAAAAAGCTTCATGATCTCGTAAGCCGTAAGCGGCAATAACACCATAAACCCACTGCCACTGAGGGTTCTTAATCTGGTCAAAACAAATAGCTATTTCTTCATCTGTCGGCAAATTACGGGGTTGAACTCGTGTCGGGGAGTAGTTGCCCATCAAATCACTGACATCGATGTCTAGTCCTACAAATTGAGCTAGTTGCCGGAAGGCCAAACAGAATCGACGACGCTGACGGGTATTTGGTGTCGTAAGTGCGATCGCACTTAACAACACCTGTGAAGTGATCGGCTCATCGGCGGGCAAACACCCAAATGGTCGCTGATAATCAGTTTTCCAAGTCGTTGAGCAAACGGTATCTCGCTTGCTTTGCTCAAATTTTGCCAACCAATCGGCAATCGTCTCTGATTTTTGCGGAACTTTGCGATCGTACAACTCCCAGTCAAATTCTTTCGCATCCCGGAGGTATCCCAGCTTGCGGGCCTCTTTCTCAGCTAAAGATATCCCAACGGTGTTGGCGTGAATCCCCAGTGCAATTTGCCGCTGACAGGGAGATGACTTACCAAAGCCTGGTCGCGGGGGGAGAACTGCCTGAAGGTAAAGGCGATCGCCTCTCTGCAAAATAGTCACGCCGGTCTTGCTCGCCTTTAGCCGCCCGTTAGCCTGATTCAACCTTGCGTTTTGCATTGCATTAAATCTGCATTACTTTTCGTAGTCAATTATGACTGATTGTGTGCGATTTACAATCCGTTACAATCTCGAATCTCTTGCAACATAAGCGATTAAGGCTTCTTCAGTTATGACAAAATTAAGGCGGCACCCAGATTTGAACTGGGGGTGGAGGTTTTGCAGACCTCTGCCTTACCACTTGGCTATGCCGCCGTTACGTCTGAAATTTGACGTTGTTCCATATTACACCAAATCTTGATTATTTCAACATATTTGTCAAAAATTCCCTGAAGCTAAGCTATCCCGTAGGGAATTGCCCTTTTTCCCACATCCCCAAAACCATTGCGACAGGGTAATCTAGAACTAGATCGATCGCGCGCAACACCAGCCATGACACCCGCTTCTCCCCTACTCGTCGCCCAAATCACCGACACTCACTTGTTTGCAGAGGTCGATCGAACTTGGAAAGGCCTCTCAACCGCCCACACCCTCAAAGCAGTTCTCGATCGCCTGCAACAGATCCAGCCGCCGCCCGACTTACTCCTGCTGACAGGGGACTTGTCCCAAGACGAAACACCTGAATCCTACGAGCTCCTCGCTTCCCTGATTTTCCCCCTCAAAATCCCCGCTTATTGGATACCTGGGAATCACGACAACGTATCTGTAATGCAGCAAATCTTAGATAAGCCGTTTCTTTCCCCAGAAAAATCTTTTCAGGTAGGAAACTGGCAGTTTCTCTTGCTTTCGAGTGTGGAAGCCGGATGCGACGGCGGGCGACTTTCCCCAGAGAGTTTGGATTGGCTGGAGGCTCAATTGCAGCAAACGGGCGATCGACCTGTTATGATTGCTTTGCATCATCATGCTTTGCCGATCGACTGTGAAATCATGGACAGCATGATGCTGCACAATGCTGATGAATTTTTGGCAATTGTCGATCGATATCCTCAAATCAAAATCGTCCTCTGCGGCCACATTCACCAAGAATTTCACCAACAGCGGGGATCAGTTTCCTACTTGGGCACGCCCAGTACCTGCATCCAACTCTTACCCAAAAGCCATCCGATTATCCTTGACGAAATCCCGCCCGGATTTAGATTGCTCAATTTGGCGATCGATGGTACTTGGACTACTAACATTGAGCGAGTAGCCGGAGAACCTGCAATACCTTGATAATTTACAATCTGCTATAAATCATAACAGCAAGCGATTGCTGGCGTTGCTGATTTGGAGTATGATTTGCCTCCGAAATTTAGTAGGGGCAATTCATGAATTGCCCCTACTCTAAATTTCAGGGATTGCTATAGCGAGTGAATCATATCTAAATTCAGCAACGCCAAAATAACGATTTTTTGACACACCGTACTTTAAAATGTTACTCGAGCGCGCCACTTTTCTACAGTTTTTTTTCCTACTCCTTCCAACCTTTCCACATCCTCCCAAGACTCAAAAGGCTGCTTTTCCCGCGCTGTAATAATTCTCTCGGCTAACTTCAGGCCAACCCCAGGCAAAGTTTCTAATTCTTCCTGAGTCGCGACATTCAAATCAACTAACTTTTTACTCGCAGCAATTGGAGGTTGCTCCAGCGAAGATTTTGCTGCTTGTAGTGAATCGCACTCTTTTTTCTTAGCATCAATTCTCTGTTTGATTCTGGCGGGAATTCCTAAGATTGCACCTTTGTAAAGCCGATCGAACTCCCGCTCAAAATGAGCTGCAACTACCGGACTGTCGATCGCCAACAGCGTCTCATCATTCCCGTGATTTGCAGCCTCGCTCCAGTTGTGAGAGCCTGTAATCACCGTCTTTCGGTCTACAACACCGAATTTGTGGTGCAGGCGATCGCCCATTGGTAACGCGGGCACTCCCACCGTAGTCAGCGGCTGTTTCCAAGGGCGATTGTCAGCTTCCAACTGGCAATGGTCAATCAAAGTCGCCCCCATCATATCTAAACCTTCACTGTAAGAGCGATAAATAAAATTAGAGTCAATTAAAGCTCGGACTGTAACTCCCCGCTTCGCCTCAATTTCCAGAGTATTTGCTAACCGCTGAGCCGAAAAAACAAACAGTGCCAAATTAACTGACTTTTTGGCAATACCCAAATTTTGATTAATCAAACTGTTAACGCTTTTTTCCCAAGGTAAAGTCTTGGAAGTCGGGGAAAATTGTACTGTCACAGTCGCATTACCTACTCTGACTTTTTGCATTGGACGAAATGGCTTTTTAACACCAAACTTACTGTCAGGTTTGCCCCCAGCCCCGTCGCCCCACATGATGTTAAATTCTTGAGTAAATAGTTGTGCTAATTCAGCATTCTCAATTTTGAGCAAATTGTTAGCATTGCCGCGACTTGCTGCTGTTTTGAAATCACCATGAACATCGCTGGTTGTAAAATTGGCGGAAGTTACAATTATGGTTTTTCCATCAACTACTACAAATTTGTGGTGCATCAAACCGCTGCCTTTTGAACCATCAGCAGTATCGTCTATTATCGGAATACCCGAATTTTTGATAATTAGTAAAGCATCGTTTTTATTGATTTCATCTGTACTCAATTTCCCATCTTTATTTGTATCAGCAAGTTGGACAAATTCCTGGTAGCGATCGCGCTCTCTTTCCGGTAATTTCGCCAACTCTTGCGCCGAAAAATCGCTCCAAGGGCGACTATACATATGTTCTACGATCAATCTCACTTTGACGCCCGATCGCTGGCGATCGCCCAAAACTCGCGCAATACCGGGCAACCGAAACTCCTGCACCGCTACATCCACGGTCGATTCAGCACTTGCGATCGCCTCCATGACCAATTTTTCCAAATCATCTCCAGCCCTAGTTTGCTGGCGATAAGGCTCTGTATAACTCGAAGTGAGTGACTGATTGAAGTATACTTGCAACAACGGGTCTTGAGGCAACGGAATCAGACCCAGAGGTAATTGAGGCTGCTCTTCCTCTTGTTGTCCGCAAAACGCCAAACCGATTGTCAGCAGCAAAAGCCAGCACAAACGCCATAAAGTATCACAAAGTTTATTCACAAAAATTTAAAATTGATTGAGGTTATTTATCGGCTCACTGTTCAAATATATTCGATAATGTCAAGTTAGAACCTATTAAATTTATGAAAGGGAATAGATTTTACGTCTTTTAAGACTGCCTCGATGCCGGAAGCATCACTGGTAGGGTAGCAGCATTCAGGGGCGTGGATCAAACCCGATACTGCTGCTTTATGGCAAAAAGAAAATCACTTTTTCCGTGTGGTCACAAAGGATATGGTAAAGCGTGTCATCGCTGCACGCAAGAGTTTGTGGCGAATCAGCATTGCGTTCAACTGCTGGCGGAAAAACAAACCAAAAAACAGGAGAGGGAGGCATCATTTGCCAGAGATATCATCGATCTCAGAGGTCTGCCAGATTATGTAGTTACTAAAGCTCGTACAATTATAGCAGCATTGGGTGAAAATAAGAATTACAGAGATTTTGGTGGCAAACGTCTGCGTCACAATCGTTTGATTATAAGTATTCCTTTAGGACGACACTACAGAATGCTGTGCAAAGATTGTGGCACTTTCTTGATTCCCCACAAAGTTTTGTCCCATGAAGATTATAATGTTTGTAAACCGGGAAGTTAGTTGACAGTTGACAGTTGACAGTTGACAGTTATTACTGCATTTAGAATAAGTGCTTCACTCCTTCAGTAGTCATTAATTAGTTATTTAAAGCAATGCAAATTTATCTCGACTATAGCGCCACGACTCCGACACGCCCAGAAGCAATTGATGCGATGCAAAAAGCCCTCACTCAACAGTGGGGAAATCCTTCCAGTTTACACGAGTGGGGACAAAGGGCCGCGACAGCTTTAGAATTAGCCAGAATGCAGGTGGCTGGACTGATTAAGGCGCTACCGGAATCGATAGTTTTTACTTCCGGTGGTACGGAAGCTGACAACTTGGCAATCATGGGAATTGCGCGTCTTTATTCGACACCACAGCATATAATTATCTCTAGCGTAGAGCATTCCGCAGTATCAGAAACCGCGCGACAACTTGAACAATCGGGATGGGAAGTGACGCGCTTACCAGTAGATAAGTTTGGGCGAGTTCACCCTTGGGATTTGCAGCAGTCAGTGCGATCGAATACAGTGTTAATTTCGATCATTTACGGACAAAGCGAAGTTGGTACGCTGCAACCAATTGAAGCATTGGGACAAATTGCGCGCGATCGCCATATCCTGTTTCATACCGATGCAGTTCAAGTTGCCGGCAGACTACCGATAGACGTGCAGAAACTGCCCGTAGACTTGCTTTCCTTGTCCAGCCACAAGCTCTACGGGCCTCAAGGTACGGGGGCGCTTTACGTGCGTCCTGGTGTCGAATTAGCGCCAATATTGACTGGTGGTGGGCAAGAATTGAAACTGCGTTCTGGGACGCAAGCAGTACCGATAATTGTCGGTTTTGGGGTGGCGGCGGAATTGGCATCGCAGGAAATAGATGCGGAAACTGGGAGATTAATTGAATTGCGCGATCGGCTTTTTGACAGATTAGCCCACGTACCCAGTTTAGTCGCAACCGGCGATCGACATTGCCGACTCCCACACCACGTCAGTTTTTGCATTGTCTCTCCCGACGGCGACACAGGGAAAGTGACGGGCAAAACTTTAGTGCGACAACTAAACTTAGCCGGAATTGGGATTAGTTCCGGTTCTGCTTGTAACAGCGGCAAACTGACTCCGAGTCCGATATTATTGGCAATGGGATATAGCAAAACTATGGCGGTTGGCGGAATTCGGTTGAGTTTGGGGCGGGAAACAACCGAAGCTGATGTTGATTGGACTGCAAGTGCGATCGAGCAAATTTTGGATAGATTAATGCCCAAGGTAGCATTATCTAGGCGTTAGCAATGATTCTGCGACAACCAAAATCTAAGAAACCGGGTTTTTTCCCATCTCTTCGCCTGTCACCAAATATTCTCGCAAAAACCCGGTTTCTGGTCACCCACCAACTATGGTAAAATAAACCCGATATTATTCACAACTCCCCAACAATGGAAGAAAGCCGCGCCCAAGCCTACCTAGAACTAATTCACACCCTGCTGAATTGCCCCAACGGATCGGAACCCCAGATATTACAAGATAACTCAGAATTGTTGGATGTGGAATTTCTGGAAACCTGCGAGTTGGTAGCCGAAAAAATGGCACACCAAGGAGGAGAAAACGGCGCTAATTTCCTCCGAAATTTGATCGGCCAGTTAGCACAATTAATCGATATCAACGATGGTAATAACCCCGAAGGTGAAAATCCCCAAGAGTATGCAAACTTTATTCTAGAATTATTGCAATCAGAAGATGGTAGCAATAGCAATACAGCAGTAATTTACCCGATGCTAGCCGAACGACAACATCTCCTCAATGCTCGTTTTTCCGAGATATTAGAGCAAGTATTGGAGAGGTTAATTGGTGGGGAAAATGCCCAAACTATTGAATCAATCGTCAGCCTCGTTGAAGACTTGACCATTAATATTAGTAATTTTTCCGGTGGGAATAGAGCGAATAATATTGAAATTGCCATTGCCGCTTATCAACTTGTTTTAAATAATCGGCAACCGGGAAGCGACAAGTTTGCTCAAACTCAAAACAACTTAGCTGCTGCCTATATTACCAGAACAAAGGGTTCGCGGGCGGAAAATGTGGAAATGGCGATCGCCCTTTATGGCTCTGCTTTAACAGTCTACACCCTTGAGGCTTTCCCGGAAGATTGGGCAATGGCTCAAAATAACCTAGCTGCTGCTTATGCTAACAGAATCAACGGTTCGCGGGATGAAAATATCGATCGCGCGATCGCATTTTTTGAGGCTGCTTTAACTGTTCGTACCCCTGAACAGTTTCCCGAAGATTGGGCAATGATTCAATATAACCTAGGTAATGCCCATAATGACAGAATCAACGGTTCGCGGGATGAAAATTTGGAAAAAGCGCGATCGTTTTATGAAGCAGCATTAACAGTATATACCCGTGAGGCTTTCCCTGAATATTCGGCAATGATTCAAAAGAAGCTGGCTAATGCCTAAAGTGAGGCTGCTTTAACAATCTCAGAAACCGGGTTTTTTCCGATATCTTCGCCTCAGATTGAATATCTTCGTAAAAACCCGGTTTCTCGCCACCACCCACAATCTCAGAAACCGGGTTTTTTCCGATATCTTCGCCTCCCATCGAATATCTTCGTAAAAACCCGGTTTCTCGCCACCACCCACAATCTCAGAAACCGGGTTTTTTCCGATATCTTCGCCTCGCATCGAATATCTTCGCAAAAACCCGGTTTCTCGCCACCCAGCAAACCAACCCCAACTATGCTAAAATAAATCCTGGTGTTATTCACAACTCCTCACAATGGAAGAAAACCGCGCCGAAGCCTACCTCCAATTAATTCACACCCTGCTGAATTGCCCAAACGGAGACGAACCCCAGATATTACAAGATAACTCAGAATTATTGGATCGCGGATTTCTGGAAGCTTGCGAGTCAGTAGCGGCAAAGTTGGCAGCACAAGGAGGCGAAAATGGCGCGAATTTCCTCCGAAATCTGGCAAATCAGCTAGGGCAATTCATCGATATGAACGATGACGGAGATAGCAATAACTCTGAAGGTGAAAATCCCCAAGAGTATGCCAACTTTATCCTAGAATTATTGCGAGCAGAACAAGCTAGTAATAGCGATATTAAAGTAATTTACCCCATGCTGGCTGAACGGCAACATCTCCTCAATGCCCGTTTTGCCGAAACTTTACAGCAAGTATCCCAGAAGTTACTTGATGGCGAAAATGCAGAAACAATTAGCTCAATTGTCCGCCTCATTGAAAACTTGAGTTTTCATATTAGTGACTTTCCCCGTGGGAATAGAGCGAACAATATTGAAATTGCCATTACTGGTTTTCAAATAGTTTTAAATAATCGGGAACCGGGAAGCGAAAAGTATGCTCAAACTCAACATAACCTAGCCCTTGCCTACAGTGACAGAATCAACGGTTCGCGGGCGGAAAATTTGGAACGGGCGATCAGTTTTTATGAGGCGACTTTAACAGTCTATACCATTGATGATTTCCCTGAACAATGGGCAACGACTCAAAATAACCTAGCCAATGCGTACATTAATAGAATAAACGGCTCGCGGGCAGAAAATTTGGAACGGGCGATCGGCTTTTATGACGATGCTTTAACAGTTTATACCCTTGAGGATTTCCCTGAAGATTGGGCAATGACTCAAAATAACCTAGGACAAGCGTACAGAAACAGAATTAACGGTTCGCGGGCGGATAATCTGGAACGGGCGATCGGCTTTTATGACGCTGCTTTAACAGTCTATAAGCTTGAGGATTTCCCTGAACAATGGGCAATGACTCAAAATAACCTAGCTGTTGCCTACAGAAACAGAATCAAGGATTCGCGTGCTAATAATCTGGAACAGGCGATCTGCTTTTTTGAGGCTGCTTTAAAAGTTCGTACCCGTGAGGATTTTCCTGAACAATGGGCAGAGACTCAAAATAATCTAGCTAATGCTTACAGTGACAGAATCAACGGTTCGCGTGCGGAAAATTTGGAACGGGCGATCGAGTTTTATCGGGCTGCTTTAACAGTTCGTACACTTGAAGATTTCCCTGAACAATGGGCAATGACTCAAAATAACCTAGCTGCTACCTACAGTAACAGAATCAACGGTTCGCGGGCGGAAAATTTGGAACGGGCGATCGAGTTTTATCGGGCTGCTTTAAGAGTTCGTACTCGTGAGGATTTCCGCGAAAATTGGGCAATGACTCAAAATAACCTAGCTGCTGCCTACAGTAACAGAATCAACGGTTCGCGGGCGGATAATCTGGAAAGGGCGATCGAGTTTTATCAGGCTGCTTTAACTGTTTATACTCGCGAGCAATTACCGTTCAATAACGTAGGAACTTTAAATAACTTGGGCTTGGCTTATCTGACAAAACTAGACCACATCAACCTAGAAAAACCAGAAGACACAAACCAAAAAGCAGCAACTCTCCAAAGTGCCTACGATACCTTTAAAAATGCCATCACCGGAGCCTCCAAATTACGAGAGTTAGAATCGGGAGATGAAACCAAGCAAAAACACGACTTGGAGTGGGATAAACTCTACAAAGGCATGGTGGAAGTATGTCTCGATCGCCAAAGCAACCAAGAAGCACTCTTATATGCCGAAGCCAACAAAGCCCGCAACCTTGCCGAAGTCATCGCCCAAAAACAGGAAACCCCCCAAGTCCTAAAGCCCATTACTTTCACCGAAATTACCCAACTCCTCACCCCAAACACCGCCCTAATTGAGTGGTACATCACCAACACAGAAATCATCACCTTTGTCCTCACTTACCCCGACGTGCTGACAGTGCATCGCAACCGTCAATGCGATGAATTAATCGATTTAGTTAACGACTACCGCGCCGACTACAGACAAAGCAAAACCCACTGGCAAACCAAACTCTCCGACTATCTCCAGCGTCTTGCCGAAATCCTCCAAATCACCACAATTCTGCCCTCAGAAAGTACCCGCTTAATCCTAATTCCCCACTGGTTGCTGCACCTGTTCCCCCTCCACGCCCTACCCCTAACCGACGACGAATTCTTGTTAGATAGATTCACCCAAGGAATTCAATACAGCCCCAGTTGCCAACTCCTGCAACAGATTACAATCCACCCAAATTTTGACCAACTCCTCGCCCTGCAAAACCCCACCTCGGATCTTCCCTACACCGATTTGGAAGTGGCAAGCATCGCCCCCAAATTCGCGATCAGTCAAATTCTGCCGGGCTCGGAAGCGAGTAAAACTAATCTTTTGGAACAGTATTTAGAGCAGTTAGAAAATGCTCATTGCGCGCACTTTTCCTGTCACGGTTCGTTTAATGCTGATGATCCGCTGAAGTCGTTTTTGATTTTGTCAGGGGGTATCATCGCCGAAGATCCCGTAGGGGTAGTGCCCCCGTGCCTACCCCAGGCTAATACAGAGGGCGGGCACGGGGGCACCGCCCCTACAAGTATTTCCGAGGATTCCGTAGGGGTAGTGCCCCCGTGCCTACCCCTCCCTGAGCGTTATGTGGAATGGCGCGAAGGCAAAACAGCGGATATTGACAAATGCCTGACTTTAGCTGAAATTTTCGGACTGCAATTGAAACAGTGCCGCCTAGTCGTGCTTTCCGCCTGCGAAACCGCGCTAATCGATACGCAGAATCGCTCCGATTATATTGGATTACCGACGGGATTTCTCTACGCGGGAGCAATGGGAACTTTGGCCAGTCTTTGGGCTGTGAATGACCTCTCGACTGCCTTGATGATGGTAAAATTTTATGAGGTACTAAAACCTGGAGTTAGCATTGGTCAAGCGCTCCATGATACCCAGCGCTGGTTTAAGTCTGCTACTACTTCAGATTTGCTAGAATGGGTGAAAGGTTCGGAGAGTTTCGAGGCTTCCCAGAAAAAGCGGATAGTCAAGGAATTAAACGGGTACGATCCGGGTGAAAAACCCTACGGCGATGTTTATCATTGGGGAGCGTTTTGTGCTATAGGTTTATAATCTTGTAGGGTGCGTCGCTGCGAGATTTTCGATTTTATGAATAGATTGTCGATAGCGACGCACCCTACGGTATCTATTGTGGATCATGAAAACAGATAGCATATTTTACAGCATCTTCCAAGAATTCCCGTTTATTTTCTTTGCCCTGTTGGGTATACCTGCCGATGCTACAAACCAATACCAATTCACATCCCAAGAAGTCAAACAATTAGCCTTTCGCCTAGATGGTTTGTTTCTGCCAATTGTCGCAGATCCTCAACTACCATTCTATATTGTGGAAGTCCAATTTCAACCAGACCCAAATCTCTATTATCGTCTATTTGCCGAACTATTCATTTATCTCAAACAATACCAACCGCCGCACCCTTGGCAATTGGTAGTCATTTACCCAAATCGGCAAACAGAAAGAGAATGTGATATCCACTTTCAGGAAATGCTGGCACTCCCAAAAATTACCCGCATTTACCTGAATGAACTTACCGAACCAGAAACAGCATCTCTACCGATAAAATTACTTAAACTGGTAATCGAACCAGAAAACACGGCCTCGGATTTAGCTATAACTTTAGCCAGACAAGCCGAAACCGAAATACCAAATATCGCAGTCAGAGAGAGCTTCATCAACTTACTAGAAACTATCATTGTTTACAAGTTACCCCAAAAATCCAGAGAGGAAGTTGCCGCCATGTTTGATCTCAGTGACTTAAAGAAAACCAGATTCTATCAAGATGTTTTTGCGGAAGGACAAGCTGAAGCACAAGCTCAATTGCAAGCTCAATTAGAAGCTCAATTGCAAGCTCAAGCTGAAGTCAAAAAGCGAGAAAAAGCTGCAATCCTCAGAATGTTTAGTCGAGGATTAGCGACAGAAGATATTGCTACATTCTTAGACTTGCCACTAACTGAAGTAGCAAAGATTATCGCCCAAGCTCAACAAGAACAAGCTGAGCAGAATTAATCAAGGTTTGGCGGGGCGGGTTTACAAGATTATTGTTTTTGGCAATTACTCTTGGTAAAACTCGCTCCGATAGCACTTGACATTGTACATCCATATTATGAGGTAAATTTATGAGTGAAAATGAAGCCGATATTTTGTCCCAAATCTACGCAGCCATTACCACCGAACCCACAATTCTTACTCCCCCATTTGTCGAAGAATTAATCACCAAAATTCTACCCTTGGCAGAATCTGATGCTGATAACGATACCGTAGAAAATGCTATTAATCTACTCTATCGCCAGTTTAAAGATGTCCGAGACAAAATAAAGGCTCTCAAACGGAAAAATCTCGATGACGCAGAATCCGAAGTCACACCGGGCTATGAAACAGTCACTAATACCTATCCTGATATCAAAAAGCTAGAAGCAAACTTCAAAAAACGCATTCAAAAAGCCTTAAATCCCCCCGCATCAGATGCTAAAAATTGACCATCCCCAAGTCTATATCTACAGCTACCAACTCAGCAGCGAAAGCAAAACCGATGTTGACTCAATCTGGACTTGGGCAAATAGTCTCTGGCAATATTTTAGCCCCGACAAAAGCAAAGTTTTTTCTCCAGCAAACCTCAGTTATCCTCTCACGAAAGCGACTAAGTTCACCCATTCAAATCAAATCGATGGTTCGTTAAAGTTTTGCCATATCGACGATGATAGTGAAGGTATCTTAGCGAGAATTGGTAGCCCAGAAACTGAGGAAAATAAAGACTTAGAAACCGCAGCATTAACACAATTTAATGTTAATAATCTGCTGGTTGCTGATTGTCATGAAAATTGGCTGGGACAAACTCTTTTGATTACCTACAAATCAAAAACTTATCAGCAGCCAAGTGACAATGACTTTCGCAAAGTTGCAGATGAATGTTTAAAACATCTCTTCCCAGAAGAATCTGTATGTCCACCTTTTTACCGGGCTACTAAGTTATTCGATTCTCCGATGTTTGAGTATAGTTCTCCCAAAAGTCAAGTACAGGTGTTTGTTTATCTAGTTGATGATGAGATTGAGGGAAAGTTAGGGAAGATTGTTCAACCCTTGTTTGAGCTGTTTTATCACCGCCATAAAATCACTAAAGCTTTTATTGATAGTCGCAGAAATTACGATCTACTTAAGGAACTACGTTTGGAAATTGAGCAAACAATCGAAAGCCTAGAAGCAAAAATTACCGAAGTAAGTCGGATTGAATTACCAAATGGAGTTGATTCGCCACAAAGTGTTAATATAGATGAATCGTTAAAATATCTGAAAATCAAACACAAAGAGTTACTTCGAGAAAGTTTGAATTACGAAAGAGCTTTGGAATGTTTAGAAGATTTTAATAACACGATTAATATTCATGTTTATAATTATCAAGAAAAACTGTTGCAAATTGGGGATAAATTGCAGCTACCAATCGATGATTTAACAACATTCAAGTTTTTTATTGAGAGAAATTGTCGATATTTTCAACAACAAATTAAGGGCGATTTAGGCTATTTCAAGCATGGCACTGATTTGATTAAGATTGCGGTGGAGTTAGTCGGAGGAATTGTCGATATTGAACAGGCGGAATGCGATCGCTCCTTAGAAAGAAAAATTGAAATATTGGGTGCTGGCTTGGGGGCTGGAGGGATTGTGGTTTCTGCTGTTTCTGCTTATGTTGAGACACCGCTAGTGTTCAGAATACCTCAAAAAGGGGATGTACTTCATCCCGCTATAGCCAGCCTATTATGGAGTCTCCTGGCTGTGGTAATTGTGGCTGGAGTTGTTGGTTTGCTTAATGGAACATGGAAAATTAATGGTAGATTGAGATTGTTTAGCCGTAAATCCGCTTCACAATTACCAGATTCCCAAAGTCAACCAGTTAATGATATCTTGCAGCAAGCTGAGGAAGTGCGCGATGCGAGACAGGGCGATTGAAACCGCGAATTAGCGAATTAGAAACCCGGCGGTTAGAAACCGCGTCTACACAAACGATGTCCGCCTCCGCGGACTAAGATAAGAGATAATTTAGAAGTGTTGAAATCCCCGATCGAGCTTTAAGATAATATCAGGATAAATACCGCTGCTATCAGTCAACCAGATATCCGTGCTATCCGTAGTAATTCCGACAATCGCGGCTCCATTTCCGATTTTTTCTACCAATAACTCAGCATGATCCATTGGCAAAAACAGCACTAACTCAAAGTCTTCACCGCCGTACAATGCCCAATCTAAAGCTGTTTCAGGTGATATAAGTTCGCGGAAAATATGCGGAATTGGTATTTTTTGGCGATCGACTTTTGCGCCCACACCACTAGCCCGACAAACTTGAATAATCGCATCCGCTAAGCCATCGCTACTGTCCATTCCTGCGATGCAAAATTCACCTTCACAACCCAATATCTCCCAAAGAATCGGCAAAACATCCAACCTCGGTTTAGGCCGCTGATGAGCGAGAATTAAAGAAGTTCGATCGCCCTTAACCAGATTTAGCCCAAATTCAGGATTCAACAACAACTCCAATCCCGCGCGAGAAGCCCCGTGCACGCCCGTAGCCACAATCGCCCAATTCTCCCGCGCATTTGACCGACGAATGGTACGATCGCACTCAACCTCCCCAAAAGCTGTAATCGCCACAGTCACCACGGGCGATCGCACAACATCCCCACCCGCGATCGGCGTATGATACTCTTGCAAACAAGCCGTCATCCCCCGATAAAACTCCTCAACCCAAAGCACAGCCGTATCCGCCGTCACAGCCAGGGCTACCGTCACCGCCAGAGGTGTTGCGCCCATCGCAGCCAGATCCGACAAATTCGCGGCTGCGGCGCGCCATCCTGCGTCATAAGGGCTGGTGGTGCGATCGCTAAAATGTACTCTATCCACCAACATATCTGTAGTGATAGCCAGAGATTTGTGGGGATTTGTAGGGATGACAGCGCAATCATCTCCCACTATTTCTGCGGGACAGAATTTTTGCAATATGGTTAAAAGACCTTGTTCTCCGATATCTTTAATCAGCATCGTATAGACAACTTTTTATTAATTTGATACTATTATATTTGATTTAATCTACTATCGTTTATGATTGTTTGGGAATTATTTAACCGCAGAGGGCGCAGAGGGCGCAGAGGAAGAGAAAACAGAGATTAATAATTTAGACATCAAGGGATTTGGCATAAATAAACCCTATAATACCAGATTCTCGAATTCTTTAAGAATTCGAGAATCTAACATGATTTCTTAGTCCGCGCAGGCGGACTTTGTTTGTGTAGAAGCGATTTCAATCGCCGAATCAATCGCCGATTCAATCGCCGATTCTTCTACCAAATCAATCGCCGCTAATTTCCGTTTCCGCTTGAGCACCAGCCCAGCGAAAAAAGCAGCAGAAGTTACGATACCCGCAATTTCGGAAGGTTCAGGAACAGCTTCAGCAGAATCAGCCCGCATCTTAAACGAGAACTTATCGCGATTCGACTCTAACTTAATCGGAAAAGCTAAAGGATTTTTTGGATCAATTTCTGCATCGATACCAGCGACGCGAAACTCTGAGACACCATAACCGAGTAAAGCTACAAAATCTACCACTTCATTAGGTTTGAATTTGCCGATTTCCTTGCCGCCAACTAAGACAGAAAAAAGTTCATCAGCATCAATCCCGCTGGGTAAACCGAGGATTTTGGTAAACAGCGATGGTTCGGTTGGATTGGGAAGTGCGATCCTCTTCGAGGGCTTCGCTAACGGGCTTTTGTCAACAATACACCCATCACCAGTCCCTCCGCCACCGCCAGAAGCCGCATCATCGCCGATTTTGAAAGTAAAACCAGCAGATGTTGGAGGGTCAAACCAGAGTCGATTAGCGACATTACTAAAACTATGCCAACCATCCTCAAAGTTATCAGGTAACAACGGATTTCGCTGAGAAGTACCGCAGATTGGATTCAGCAGAAAACCATGCTGTTTTCCCGTCGCACTGTTAATGCCTTGGCCTACCAATTGTCCGCTGTCGTTAATCCCGTTTATTTGTTGTAAAAGCCACCCAGAATCCGCAGCAATCAGGCTATTGATATCAGCCATATTACCATCTTCCCAGATGAAACCATGAGCAAGTCCACCATTGCCAGTAGTGTTACCAAAACCGACTACTTGACCTTTATTGTTAATATCAACCGCAGCAGTTTTATTGCCGCCGAGAGTACCCAAATCTGTCTTTGTACCATTTGACCACAAAGTAGCGCGCTCTTGCTGAGTGATACTATTTGCAGAAGCACCAACAGCCTGTCCAGAATCATTGATATCATAGGCTGTGCTGCCGTTATATCCTGGAAGAGTTCCCAAGTCAATCATCTGGCCATTTTCCCACAGGAAAGCATGAGTTACGCCGAAAGTTAGGCCCGAATAACCAACTACTTGCCCTCGGTTGTTGATGCCCTGAGCTCCTCCATTGAAACCAAGGGTACCCAAATCGATCATCTCGCCGTTTTGCCACAAAAAGGGATTAAATTTATCTTGTGTAGTCCTAAACCAACCAACTATTTGTCCAGCCTCATTGATGTCACTAGCTAGACTGCTGATACCACCAAAATAACCGAGGTCAGTCCTTTGACCGTTTTCCCAGACGTAGGCATTATCTGTCCAATTTTCACTGAGATAACGACCGACAACTTGACCAGAATTATTGATTTGGTAAGCCCAAGTGCTATCTTTAACCTCAGTCATCTGACCGTTGTCCCATATCCAACCAACACCTTTTTGACCAACTACTACTTGTCCGAGATTGTTGATACTGTAAGCATGGCTTTCGCCGAGGTCGGTAATCCCATAGGAAGCGAAACCCGTATGGAGACTGGCGGCGTTGACCGGTTCAACTGCCGTAAATCCCAAGATTGTAAAAGCAGTCAGCGACAAACAACTTTGAACAAACCCTTTCAGGGGAGCTTGTTCAAGCATTTTTGTGAATCTTTTCATGTGCACCTCAGATTTGGTCATCAAGTTGGTCTAGTCCCTTTGGGGAGTAGAGAACGAATTCCCTGTATATTTATCTGAAGCGCGATCGACTTTTTATGCAAAGACACGGAATTTGTTACAAAAGTTCATATTCTTAGTTATTGGTTATTGGTTATTGGTTATTGGTTAACAGTCAACAGTCAACAGTCAACAGTCAACAATGCCCCATGCCCCATGCCCCATGCCCAATTACCATTCCTGACTCGAACTCGGCGGCAAGCGCAACCTGGGAAATCTGTAAAAAGTATCCCCTTCATCATCCACATCTAAAATCGCCGAAAAAATCTTAACTTGCCTATCTAAATATTGCTGAGCAACTTCAGCCTCCACCCTAGCGCTAGCAGCCAGTTGAATCAGTGAAATTTGACTATTTTGAGTTTCTAATAACTGATAAAAAGCCTCATCTAACCGTCGTTTTTGTTTGCTTTCATTTACATTACTTACAACAAATAAACCGATCAATCCACTCATACCAATTACAAGTAAGAATTCTAATATTGCCATATTTTTGATAAAGTTGTTGATTTCAATAACGCTATAAAAAAATATTATTTCAGCCCGCGGAGGCGGGCTTTGTTTGTGTAGTTTGACCTCGAACTCGAATGACGGACGCTTCGCCACATTTGAGTTTGAGGTCAAAAACGATTTCAATCGCCGTCACTAATTAAACTTGAGGTTTCACCAAATTTTCCATCCCTTTAATTACCTTAGCAGATACAATCTTGTCTCCCTGCTTCAGTTGCTCCAAAACCTCTTTTCCTTCAATCATGTAACCAAAAACAGTATACCGACCGTCCAACAAATTTAGACCAGCGGGCGTTAGTTCAGGCTCAAATAAGAAAAAGAAAAACTGCGAAGAAGCGCTATCAGGGTCAGTTTCAGTACGGGCCATCGCCACAGTACCGAAAGCAGAAAAAGGCAAAACAGGCTCGTCGCGATAACGTCCTGCATCTTCTAGAGTAATGCCGTAGACAGGTTCCTTGTCGTCTCTGACGAGGACTTCTAGTGGCACATTCCGGTATTTGCCAGTAGCTGGGTCAATAAAACCAATATCCTTACCTTCGGGGTCTCCGGTTTGTAGCACATAGGATTCTTCCGATCGAATAAATGGTAAGCCATTATAAAAACCTCGATCGACCAAATCGACAAAATTACCAGCAGTCACAGGCGCACTGTAGCCATCAAGCACAACCGTAATTTGCCCTTTGTCCGTTTCCAAAGCCACCGTAGCGCGACCTTTCAGTTGAGGCAGATTAGCATACTTTGCCGGGACTTCAAACGGAAACTTGGTCACCATCAACTCTTCGATGTCACCAACCGAACGGAGTATTTTGGCTTTCAAATCAATCACTTCTTCCCTGTCTTTAGCTTCAACAGCTTTTTCCAGGAGGGAAATTCCGTCTTTGACTTGTACAACTAGGGCTTGAGCTTCCGGCTTTTTGGCGTCAGGAATACTTGCTAAAATGTCAGACTCCCGCAGATTGAGAATCCTGGAAGCTTTGCTGACATCGCTGCTAATGGGCCCCCAACGTTTAGAACGTATGTGGTTGCCAATATCTTCGAGACTGATTTGCAACTCTCGCACAGTCTGATTGTCAATAGGCAGAGCAAAGCGTAGCAGCGCCCGGCCGTCGGTAATCGCATTTCCCGCAGGCATACTGCTGCTGGGGCGTTTGGCATGGGATACCGAACTGAAACTTAGGGAAAGGGCGAAGAGGAGGAGTGCTAAGACGGCGGTTTTGACCCAGCGCTTGCAGGTATCGATCGCGAAATTAGACCAATGCAGCATAAGTTTAAGTTTTATTACCGTTATTATCTTCCCACAGCAGGCGATCGCCCTCTAAGTTGCCATAGCAGAAGAATCTCTGGATATTTAGGGTTCTATCTAAAACTCCCTTTCAACGGTAAAATAAAATGCAAATTGTTTTTTGATGCCGTCAGCTAGACTGCGGTTTGAAGACATATAGTCGGGATAGGGCATTGCCACGACTTAAAATGAACATGGAGACGCTCGTAAAACTACTTCGGTAGTATTGGTCGATGAAGTGTTAAGAATCCCCGTACCTAATAGTCGGGGAGTCTGTCAAAGTAGTTCCCCCGTGCCACTTGGCGACGGGATTGCCTGCAAAAAATTTATATGATTTCCAGTAACGACTTTCGATCAGGTGTTTCCATTGAATGGAATGGCGGCGTGTGGCGGGTGATTGAATTCCTCCACGTCAAGCCAGGAAAAGGCTCGGCTTTTGTGCGGACAAAACTCAAAAACGTCCAAACCGGAAACGTCGTAGAGAACACCTTCCGGGCTGGGGAAAGTCTACCTCAAGCCAATCTAGAGAAGAGCGCCATGCAGCATACCTATAAAGAAGGCGAGCAGTTCGTCTTTATGGATATGGAAACTTACGAGGAAAGTAACCTCACTGCTAAGCAAATAGGCGATCGTGTCAAATACCTCGCTGAAGGGATGGAGGTCAATATCCTCCGCTGGAACGACCAAATCATGGAAGTGGAACTGCCCAACTCTGTCATCTTGGAAGTGATACAAACCGATCCCGGAGTCAAAGGAGATACCGCCACCGGTGGTAGCAAACCGGCCATCCTCTCCACCGGGGCTCAGATCATGGTGCCTCTATTTATTTCCATTGGAGAACGGATTCGGATTGATACTCGTGAAGACAAGTACCTCGGCCGAGAGTAGAAACTAGGGAGAAATAAAGGGTTTTGAGTGCTGAATTTTGAGTTGGGAATTAACTCAAAACTCAGTATTCAAAGCCTAAAACTATCCCTTTGCCTCCTAACTCGGTTCGAGTACCGCCCAATTCCCAATTCTCAATTCTCAATTCTCAATTCTCAATTACCCTTGAATCTGCTGTGCAACTAGACTTAAACCAGCTTTGCGAACTGCTAACTGTTTTAGACAAAACTGGAATTTCAGAACTGACGTTAAAAAGTGGGGATCTTGAACTGACAGTACGCAAAGGCATTCTGGTAAGCTCACCAGGTGCTGATGCTGCACTCCCTGCTGTGGCGACAGTCCCTTCGACGATCGCCTTGGATACTGTTTCTAGCCCCACCTTGGCGTCACCCGATACTGCCCACCAAAATTTAGGAGCGGCTCTGCCCCAGGCCACAGCCACAGCCATTGTGGCACTCCCTGCTGCCGTACCTGCTCCTGTCGATACCAAATGGGCACCAATTATCTCGCCGATGGTAGGAACCTTTTATCGCGCTGCTGCTCCCGATGAGCCGCCTTTTGTCAATGTGGGCGATCGAATCAGCGTCAGCCAGACAGTCTGTATTATCGAAGCGATGAAGCTGATGAACGAGATCGATGCCGATGAAGTGTCCGGTCAAGTGATGGAAATCTTAGTTCAAAATGGCGAACCTGTCGAATATGGTCAAATCTTGATGCGAATTAATCCGGATTGAAGGATTACTATATTGTTATGGACAGAATAAATGATAATATTTCGAGATCACTTCTCTCCGGTGAGTTTGATGAAGTCATCCCAGCCTGTCCCGCAAGAGGTTGTGCAACAAGTTGCTGAATATTTCAGTATTTTGAGCGAGCCAATGCGTTTACGAATTTTGAACTTGCTTCGCGACGGCGAAAAATGTGTGCAAGAGTTGGTGGAAGCTACTCAAACGAGTCAAGCCAATGTTTCTAAGCACCTGAAACTCATGCTGCAAGCTGGTATCCTCACTCGCCGGAGTGAAGGCACTTCAGCCTATTATAAGGTGCAAGACGAATTAATTTTTGAGCTGTGTAATCTGGTGTGCGATCGGCTTGCCACCCGGATTGAACAGCAAGCACTCCACTTTCGGGCATTTAGCCTGACTACTAAGCACTGATAATTAGTCAGTAGTCAGTAGTCAGTAGTCATTAGTCTCCAGTCGCGAGTCATATCAAATCCGGTAATTAGGGAATTATACCCTCATCGCGATCGTCGTTCTCGCGATGAACACTCTCGTCAAGCCTCCCACTCGCACAGCATTCCGAAAATTATTATTCCGATGCAAAGGTCAACGATATTATCAATGACCTATCCCTAATTTCTGCCTTCAGACTAATGACTAATGACTAATGACTGTTAATTTCTAAAGCGGAAAATTTTTGTCAAAACTTTGGCGGGTACTCGGCTGAGCCACCTCCAAACCTTCGCCGCCCAAAAGTTCTAAGGGCTTGCCTTCCACCGAAATCCAAACCTTGGTATTCGGTTTTAAACTGGTAGCCGTATAGATAACTTGCCCTAACCGGCCAGTCATCGAATTGCTCCCTCCCCCCGAACTGAATTCCGCCGACAAATCGACATAAACTCCATCATTCTTGACATTCAAACTACGGAGTTTTGTCCCCTGCGGAATTTCGCTAGAAACACTTGCATCCTTCGGCCCAGCCAACAAACTGTTAAAAGCAGCTTGTAAAGCTGCATCAGGCTTGTCACCTTGTTTGACAGCTACTTTTGTAGGAACTGCCTCAAATTTGCCGATCGCACCTCTAACCCAGTAGACTTGCACCGTCTGGGTATCAGTCTGCTGCAAAGGCTTTGGCTGCGGCGACTTTGGCACCAGAACCTGCGGCGTCTGAGCCTGTGGCGTCTGAACCTGTGGCGTCTGAGCCTGTGGCACTTGGACAGGAGTTGGAGGGGGCACGGGGATAATTACAACAGGAGATTCCGCAGGACTTGGAGACAGCGCTGGAGCCGTAGTCGGAGCCGCAGACTGCGTATCTGCGGTTGACGAACGGTTCGCCGTCCACCAGGCAATGCCCCCTCCCGTCACTAAAGCCAGCCCGCAAACACCGGCAATAACGGCACTTGTGGAGACGCGGCGTACTTCTTGTCCATCTTTCATAATGCAAATCCTCCTTATAGATAGAGCGCTTGGGACGGTGAGGAGCGACTCCCGATCAGCTACATTTGTCTATGATGAGATTCTGGAATTGCTAAAATTGCATTGCTGCTGGCGAATACTCTACGGCAAGTCCAACATATCCTGAATCCGACTATTGGAATCCTAGACCACAATATGAGATTTAGTGTGCGAGTGTGTCACAGTATCTCGATCGGCCTAGTGGCTATATTCTATAGTAATTATAAAAAATTAAAGGATAGAAGGAAAAAGGATGTCTATAAAAATCTATTTTCCCAAACAAAAAGCGCCCCTATTTCTAGGAGCGCTTTTTATCAATCAAGAGTTAAAAATTAACCGTTGATAGAAGGAGCAACCAAAGCAACTGGTGTGGTTTCGCCAGCGGCCAAGTCGAGTGGGAAGTTGTGAGCGTTACGCTCGTGCATTACTTCCATACCCAAGTTAGCGCGGTTGATGACATCAGCC
>JANMLZ010000179.1:0-55553 GCA_031372825.1 Cyanobacteria bacterium OTE_58_metabat_593
GTTGCAAAACTGGTCCCACAGGTTGGCGCTTTCGCGCTGCTGTAAGGTTGTTGTCATGGTTTTATGATTGCTTTATTTGGTTTTCAATGTTCGTGACGGCTTTGTGTTCCGCCATGTAAATAACATAAACCTTTTATTTCAATTTGTAAAGTATTTTAACAACAGATTAACTTATGCAAATTATAAGCTGGAGTTATAAGTATTAGGAATGCTGGATAAATGAGCAAGAATAGACGATAAAGTAGGGAAAGCCTGGAAGCTTGTCGCCTTCAGGCATGGAAATATTAAGATACAGACTTTTGCTGGCTGGGGATCATTATGAGCGCCCAATACGGAACCTCAGCGGGATCGACATCGGCGATCGCCCGGATGCGCTGATTTGGCATGGTGGCGCGTTCGATATACAAAGCCCGATCGAACTGTCCCAACTCAATCAACACATCCCGAACCTTCGCAAAGTGCCGGCCCAGCTTAATAATCACAGCAGCATCAACCAGCGCCAGTCGATCGCGCAAAATATCCGCATCCAGCGTCGCAGGCATAATGCTTAACACATCGTTACGATAAGTCAGTGGCACTCCCAGCGCAGCCGCACTCGCCATTGTCGAAGAAATTCCCGGCACAACTTCGGTAGTGAATTTCCCCGACAAACGGTTGAATAGATACATAAACGTGCCGTAGAGAAAAGGTTCGCCCTCACACAACACAGCCACATCCCGCCCCTCGCTGAGGTGGGCTGCAATTTTTTCAGCAGCGATATCATAATAAGGTTGAGACGATCGCGTTGGACTAAAAGGCAACGGCATCGGAATCTCAATTTGCTCTGGGCGCAGATAATCTGCCACAATCGCCCGGGCGAGCACCTTACCATTTTCCATCGCTGGATAGGCAATCACCGGCACCGATTGCAAAATCCGATAAGCCTTCAAAGTGATCAATTCTGGATCGCCAGGGCCGATGCCCAATCCATACAATTTACCAGTAGTCTTAGTCATAATTCGTCCTTTTTCGCTAACGCATTTACGGCCGCCGTTGCCATTGCACTGCCACCGCGCCGCCCGTGTACTGTAATAAATGGCACTCCCCGACTGTTCTGTGCGAGTTCCGCTTTAGATTCGGCCGCCCCCACAAATCCTACCGGGAAACCCAGGATTAAGGCCGGTTTCGGGGCTCCATCATCTAACATTTCCAGCAATCGGAACAAAGCAGTCGGGGCATTGCCGATCGCCACAACGGCACCTTCTAAATCATTTAGCCACAAATCAAGGGCTGCTGCCGATCGAGTATTACCGATTTTTAGCGCCAATTCGGGGACAGTGGGATGCCAGAGGGTGCAAATCACTGGATTGTCGGCGGGGAGACGTTTGCGAGTGATGCCTTCGGCTACCATCCGGGAATCGCACAGGATGGGCGCGCCGGCGACGAGGGCATTGTATCCAGCGGTGGCTGCACCAGGGGAGGCTGCTAAATCTGCGACAATATCGGTCATGCCGCAACTGTGAATGAGGCGCACTGCGATGGATTCTAAGTCAGGCGGCAAGTTTGACAAGTCTGCTTCGGCGCGAATGGTGGCGAAGGATTTGGTGTAGATTTCTGTTCCGTCTCGAATGTAATCAAGCATTATTTAAAACTGGTATGGCTTTTTTGTTTGATTGGTGCAATTGATTTTTTTTGAATGAACCGCGAAGGCGCTAAGGGCGCGAAGGAAGAAAGATTGAGAGAGGATTCACTTGTGATTGTGTTTTTTGGGGTTAAGCAACTGCTGCAATTGGTCGATCGCACTTTGATCGATAAATTCGCCCAATGACTCGTCGGGCGATCGCGATCGTTGATATATTTGCAGCAACTTTTTCGTATAACTTGCAATCTCTGCAACTCTCACGCCCTGGAAAATTTGTCGCCCAAAAGGCGAGTCTGTTGTACCTGCGTAAATGTCATAACCTGGGACGATCTCATTTCCGTGTTTAATTTGAATTCCCACTAGCGTTATATCAATTGGGGAATGTTGGGCGCAGGATTTTTGGCAACCGCTGAAATGAATGTTGATTGGGCGATCTATCTGCAATTTTTCGGCTAAATCCTTCACCATTTCTATGGCATGACTTTGGGTATCAGTCATCGCCGACGCACAGCCGCTGCTGCCCGCGCAAGCAACTAAGCACGAGTCTAAATTGGTTGTTGACGAGTGCAATCCCAAACGGGCGATCGACTTTTCAACTTCGCAAATCCGGGAGTTTGGAATGTCAGAAATCAACAGGTTTTGCCAAGGCGTGAGCCTCAGAGTGCCTCTGCCGAAGTTTTGGGCTAAATTTGCCAAATCTCGCAGTTGCCGAGATTTTAGCCTGCCTAGCGGCAGGGCGATTCCGATGTATGAGAAACCGGATTGTTGTTGGGGGTGAATGCCGAGGTGTTGGTGATTGGGGATGAATTTGTCTGATGAGGCGATCGAGCTTCGCTGCAATGCAAACGGTAAATTCTGCTGTATTTGTTCGAGATATTTTTCCACACCCCAATCTGCCAGCAGGTGACGCAAACGCGGTTTTTTTCCCTCAATTAGAGGCTTATTTTTTGTGTATTCAAGATACGCGCTAGTCAGGGCTGCCAATACTGAAATACATTTCGCTTCGGGAATTACAATTTCTGTAGCGCCGTTTAAATACAGCTTAAATACAATTTCAGAATCTGCACATTGCCTTTCTGCTGCTAATAAAATATCGTTGCGAATAGCGCGGATCGAAACCGATTCTCCGCCGTCAAATCCGACACTGAATTTAGGCGAAAGTTCTGACAATTCGGGATGGCTTTGCAGGTAATTATCCCAAGCTTGAACTAGGGGGCGAATATCGAGTAATTGTTTGCGATCGATCCCTGCTGTTGGGCTTGCCATAATATTGCGAATTGGGTCAATTTCAACGCAGTGAGATGCTAATCCCAATTTTTGCAAATCCTGCCAAACTTCACCAGAAATTGCCGAGTTTAAGTCTCGGATTTGTAAATTAGCGCGATTTGTTACTTGCACGTAGCCGCTACTGTATCGATCGACTAAATCGGCGATCGCCCCACACTGCTGTACATTTAAAATTCCCCCCGGAATCCGCATCCTCGATAATATTCCATCTCGGGCTCTAGAACCGGAAAATAAGCCCGGACAAGTCGGTAATTCAGTCAAACTTAACAAAGAAACTCCTCCCCGTGCGACGCAGGGAATCTAAAGTAAACTTCTGAAATCGGCATTCTGGCTTTGACAGTTGCGGCACAGCGCCGGAATTACACCGGACTTTCCCGCTTTCAGGTTTCAGAAATGTATCACAAGTCGATCGCCCGAAACCAGATCGATCGACTTTCTTAACAAATCTGCGGCGAGATAGCCTGTTTGGCGGGGAGTTCGTTTTAGTGTTTTGTTGATTCCCGAATAATTTTTTATAATCTATAGCAATCCTAAATCATTCATGCAGATATGTAGGGGCGGTGCCCCTGTGCCCGCCCTCCGAAAAATTGGGCAACCACGGGGGGATTGCCCCTACAAGAATTATGCAAATGATTTAGGATTGCTATATATAGTCGAACTCTTGTGCGTGGCTTCGGTTTAGTGCTGTTGCCGAATAAGACTCAATCCTTTGTCACAATTAGTAAGGTGCGTCGCCCTCAACAATCTACAATTTCCATTTAAAATCTCACAGCGACGCACCCTACAAAGCCGATCGCCCGTGCGATCGCGAACTGATATTGAGAAGTGCGATCGCCCTTCGATCCAACATAAATAATCCCCATGATACTTGAAACTGATAGATTGATTTTGAAACCGATTGTAGAGAGCGACCTCAACACCCTTTACCAAATGTTTACTAATTTTTATGTGAGGAGATATCTATGTAACGGCGAAATATTGTCGCTGCAACAAGTGGAAGAAATGATCGAACAGAACAAACAACTGTTTGCAGAACAGAAATTCGGTTTGTGGTTTATCGAAACTAAGAGCGATCGAGAAATTATTGGATTTGTCGGTTTGTGGTATTTTTTTGATGAACCGCAGCCGCAGTTAATTTACGCACTGCTGCCGAAAGCTCTTAAAAAAGGTTACGCTACTGAAGCATCAACCAAAATATTAGAATATGGTTTTGACGAACTTGGCTTTGACTATCTTGTCGCAAGTTGCGATCGCCCGAACATCGAGTCGCACAAACTAGCAGCAAGACTCGGGATGAAGCAAGTAGAATCAAGAATTGTGGATGGAAATCCGATATTATTCTTTAGGCTTGATAAGACATCAAATTAATGCACAAATGGCTTTCGGTGGTGGGAATTGGCGAAGATGGATTATCGGGATTAAGTGCGATCGCCCGATCGCTACTCGATCGATCTAAAATCATTGTCGGTGGCGATCGTCACCTAGCCATGTTACCAACGGACGACACCCGCGAACAATTGGTTTGGCAATCGCCGCTACAAGCAACCGTCGATGAGATCGTGCGTCGTCGCCCAGAGTCGATTTGCGTGCTAGCTAGTGGCGATCCGATGTGTCACGGAATTGGTGTCACCCTGTCGCGCCAGATTCCCATTTCGGAAATGACAATAATTCCCGCAGCATCAGCTTTTAGCTTGATGTGCGCGCGTCTGGGCTGGGCTTTGGCGGATGTTGAGACTTTCAGTTTGACCAATCGCCCGATCGCCTCGATCGCACTTGCTTTGTATCCGGGCGCGCGTTTGTTGGTGTTGAGTGCCGATCGACATACGCCGGATATTGTAGCAAAAATGTTGACACACCGGGGGTTTGGCAGCAGTTTGATGACTGTGTTCGAGCGGATGTCTGGGGATGCGGAACGGCGGATTGAGGGGGTTGCAGCAGCCTGGAATGAATCGGATTTGGCGGATTTGAATGCGATCGCGCTCGAAGTTGCAGCCGATCGCGAAACTCTAATTTTTCCTCGCACTGCGGGTTTACCAGATAGTGCTTATCTGCACGACGGACAACTTACCAAGCGGGAGATTCGAGCCGTTACGCTGTCAACGTTAGCACCGATTCCCGGTGAGTTGCTGTGGGATGTGGGCGCGGGTTGCGGCTCGATCGCGATCGAGTGGATGCGGAGTCATCGGGGTTGTCGGGCGATCGCGATCGAGCGCCATCCAACTCGACTACAATATATCGCTGAAAACGCCTCTAATTTGGGTGTTCCCGAACTCAAAATTATCACTGGATCGGCGCCGGATGCTTTGACAAATTTGCCTCAACCGAATGCTATTTTCATCGGTGGCGGTGTCACCGCAGAATCTGTATTGGAAACTTGTTGGAATGCTTTGGGTGAAGGTGGCCGATTGGTTGTAAATGCGGTGACGATTGAGAGTGAACTCAAAGTTTTGCAATGGCATTCTTTGCACGGCGGGGAACTAATTAGAATTGGGATTCAGCGGGTTGGGGCGATCGGTTCTTTTCAGGGTTGGAAGCCGCTTGCACCGGTGACTCAGTGGGCGGTTGTTAAGGGGTAATATCAATTCTGATTGGAGCGGAATAATATAGAGGAGACTGCACGTGCCGTGTCCCTACCCAAAATAACATTGTAGGGACACGGCACTGCCGTGTCCTATATTTAGAAATACTTTGGCGAGATTTGAGTTCATAGTAGATGGGCCACCCGTATCACAACAAGCTCGCAGACGAGATCGTCTTAAAGCTTGGAAAATGACGGTGAGGCAAGAGGCTGAAAAATACTGGTCTTCAGAGCAAAAAACAGCTACCGGATTTGTTATGCTCCAGATAAATTATTTCTACGATTCTGTTAAAATTGATGTGGACAACATAGTAAAGCCAATTCAAGATGCAATTATCGGGCTAGCCTACGTCGATGACGATCAAGTAACTGATGTCCTCGCCCGCAAGAGGAATTTATCAACTAACTTTAAAGTAGAAAATATGACCTCGACTCTAGCGGAAGGATTTGCCCGTGGTAATGAATTCTTGCACATTCTCGTAATTGATGCTCCTGACCAAGAGGTACTGACATGATCGCAACCCCAACTGCAAACATAGAAAGAGAGCGACTCCTAAAACTAGCAGAGGAGTATCGTGAGAAAGGTTATGAAATTTCATTTCATCCAAACTCTGAAGATTTACCGGACTTCCTTAAAAGCTATCGCCCGGATCTGATAGTGCGTCGGGGGGAAGAGTCAGTGGTTATTGCAGTCAAGTCACGCGCTTCACTCAACTCACCCTCTAGTACATATCTACGCAATTTAGCCCAAGCAGTAGCAAAAAATCCTGGTTGGAGGTTTGAGTTAGTGATGACTAACTCGGAGGATGCAGTCGAGCTTCCCAAAGCTGAGGATTCTTTTCAAGAGCATGAAATAGAGTTAGGTTTACAAGTTGCTAAGCAACTTGTCACACAACATTTAGAGTCAGCCATGCTATATTCTTGGTCTTTAGTTGAGGCAACTTTGAGGATTGTTGCCCAGAAAGAAGAGCTAAGTTTGCAAAGATTAGATCCGCTTTATTTAGTGAAACAACTGACGGTGGAGGGCGTGATTTCTAAATCCGAATATCAGTTATTAATGAATGCGCGTTCTTTGCGTAACTCTATTGCTCATGGGTTTAAAACTACACAACTTACGCAAAATACTGTGTGCGAACTGATTGAGGTTACAGAGAAAATATTGAAAGATAATACGGCGGTTTTCTAAAGCAAAAAGGTTGGGTTTCCTTTCGTTAACCCAACCTATTAATAATGAAATCAAACTTCAGAGTTTAACCTTGATTAACCACCGAAGGTTTTAAGCTGTCGCGCGACTCTCCAAGGCGATCGACAATAGCAGCATTTACCACAGATTCCTGAATCGGTTTCCGGGCTTCAATCAAAGCCAGAGCTTTCGTGACACCTTCTGGTAAAATCACCACCAAACTGCCCTTCGGTGCTTCGTCTAAAGCCTTGTTAACAGCAATTGTTTCGTCGAGAATCAACTCGTATTGAACTTTGGACTGATCTGGGGTGCGTGCAGAAATCGCCTCTGCAATCCCCTGACAAATTAACTTTGCTACCACACCGGGTTCTCGCCCGCGCCGATCGACATCTTCTTTGACAATAATCCGATCGAACATTTCGGCCGAAAGTCTGCCCAGCGTGACAAAATCTTCATCTCGTCGGTCTCCCGGGGCGCCAACTACTCCGATCCGCAGTCCCGGCCAATTCAGCACGAAACTGCCCAAAGCTTTGTAGCTGTGCGGATTGTGGGCGTAGTCGAGCAAAGCGTGATAGCTGCCCAAATTAAACAAATTCATCCGTCCGGGAGTTTGGTCAACCGATGCTTGGAAACTTGACAAAGCAGTCCTAATATCTTCTATTTTCAATCCTTGGGCAAAGGCTGCCAAACAAGCTGCTAAAGCATTGGCAATCATAAACGGCGCGCGCCCGCCCATCGTCAGTGGCACGTTCACAGCCTGTTCGATTCTCAGCGTCCAATCGCCTTTGAGGATCGACAAATACCCGTTTTCGTAAATCGCAGCCAGCCCGCCCGCAGCGGTATGTCTGGCAACCAGTTCGTTGTCCGGGTTCATCGAAAAATATGCAATTTGAGCCTTGACACGCTGCGCCATTTGTGATACCAGCGGGTCGTCTGCATTCAAAACGGCATAGCCTTTGGGCATTACCGACTCGACGAGGACGCTCTTGAGTTTTGCCAGTTGTTCCACAGTTTCGATGTCGCCAATGCCCAAGTGATCGGCGGCGACGTTCAAGACGACGCCGACATCGCACTGATCGAAGCCCAAGCCCGATCGCAAAATTCCGCCTCTAGCAGTTTCGAGTACCGCCACTTCCACCGTCGGATCGGACAAAATCAACTGAGCGCTCTGCGGCCCGGTATTATCTCCGCTGTCCACTAAATATTCACCGATATAAGTGCCGTCGGTGGTTGTGTAGCCCGTAATTTGGCCAGTCTGCTTGACAATGTGGGCGAGGAGGCGAGTGGTTGTAGTTTTGCCGTTGGTTCCCGTTACGGCTAAAATCGGCACCCGGCTGGGTTGAGGCGAGGGGAAGAGCATATCGAAGACTGCGCCGGCGACGTTGCGGGGCAAACCTTGACTCGGCGCGACGTGCATTCTGAAACCCGGTGCGGCGTTGACTTCGACGATAACTCCGTTCGTATCGCGCAATGGTTTCGAGATATCGTCAGTTACTACGTCAATGCCGGCGATGTCTAAACCGATGATTTTGGCGACTCTGGAAAATAGCCAGACGTTTTCTGGGTGGATTTCGTCGGTACGATCGACTGCAATGCCACCTGTACTCAAGTTGGCTGTGGCGCGCAGGAATACTCTTTCGCCGATCGGCAATACCGAGTCCATCGCGTATCCTTGTTTTTGCAACAAATCGAGGGTCAATTTGTCGATCGTGATCCGGGTGAGCACGTTGTCGTGTCCGTCTCCCCGCTGCGGGTCGCGGTTTACTTCTTCAACGAGCTGTTCTACTGTAGACTTGCCATCTCCCACGACGTTAGCGGGGACTCGTTCTGCAACTGCTACGACTTGTCCGTTGACTACTAATATTCTGTGGTCGCGCCCGGTGTAGTAGCGCTCGACAATCACGTTTTTGGTTTTCGATGCTGCGCTGGCTAAGTCGTAGGCTTCTTCTGCTACTTCCCAGGAGTTGATGTCGATCGTAATTCCGCGGCCGTGGTTGCCGTCTAGGGGTTTGAGGACGATCGGATAACCGCCGACATCTTCGATCGCCCCGCGCAGTTCGTCCAAATAATTGATCACCGTCCCTCTTGGCACCGGCACACCCGCAGCGCCGAGGATATTTTTGGTACCTTCCTTGTCGCAGGCAAGTTCTACCCCCAAAACTCCCGTGCGGTTGCTCAGAGTTGCCTGAATCCGCTTTTGGTGAACTCCGTAACCGAGTTGAATCATAAACCGGGCGCTCAAAGGTATCCAGGGAATGCCCCGCGCTTCTGCTTCCTTGATCAGTGTTTCGGTACTCGGCCCTAGGGCTGCGGACAAACCAAACTCTTTGAGGTCTCTCAAATCTTGGACTAATTCTGCTGCGGGATAAGAGCCAGTATCGGCAATGCTCTGGCACATCCGCACGCCCGCACGCGCTGCATAGCGACCTGCTTGTTCGTTTTGATACTCGATTACGACTTGGTAAGTGCCGGGGGTCGCAGTCTCGCGGGTGCGACCGAACCCGACCGGCATTCCTGCCATTTCCTGAAGTTCTAGGGCTACGTGTTCGATTACGTGTCCCATCATTGTGCCTTCTCTGACCCGTTGCAGGAAGCCTCCCTTATGACCGGGAGAGCAGTGATGGTCGTTCAAACTCGGGAGTGCGGCGGTCAACCCTTCGTAGAATCCTGGAATTTCGGATGTGGTTTTATCTGCCAACTCCTCTAAATCCAGACGCATGAGGACGAGTTTGTGGCGTCGGATGCTCCAGTAGTTGGGGCCGCGTAAGGTCTGGATTTTAAGTATTTTCATCGCAGTTACAGGGGTATGGGTCGCGAAATCTTATAGGTAATTGGATCATTTATTCAATTTCGGGCTTGATTGCTCGATCGACTGTTCGCTGCGAACAGTTTGGCACTGAATATCGAGTTATGTGCTGGCAGTTTTGAAAATTCATGCCCGGGCGATCGTCCGAGAAACAGGTACAGGTTAATGACAGGTACAAACTAGAACGCAGAAGGTGGAATTTTCTGAATTCTACCTTCTGGCGTCAGCCAATGGCTGCTTCGGAATCTATAGTTTTATCAATTATGCAGCCCGATCGCCACACAATTTCTCTCGAATCAATGATCGAAAATGTTCTGCATCAGTTGGCTGTACGGCATTCTGAGGGCCAGCCAGACTCCGCACAAGCGGACGATGGCATCGGTTTACCTAGGGGCATATTGTAGCAATCTCCGTGACACAAGACGTGCAAACGCATATTGAACAAACTTAAGGGTTCTGTCGCTCCTACTTGAGACTCATTGGTATAAAACTTTTCCCTAGGATCAACAATAGTCACCGTGCCTTTACCGAGAATTTTCATAGTATCGTCTCCCTCAAACAAGGCGCAGGTATCTTCATCAATACCAATAGCGATGTGTTCTGGATGGGAAGCCACAGCCGACAGCAAGCGAGCCATGCGGTTGCGATTGTGAAAATGCTGGTCTACGATGATCTCAGGAATAATGTTAAGTCCGTTTGCCATGTCTACTAAAGAACGGTTCGGCGATGCACCGCTTCCACCTCCTGCAATCATGTGATATCCCATCACCGCAGCACCCGCGCTGGTGCCCGCGAGAGTAATCTTGCCGGATTGAGCTTCTTTGCGAATTTTCTCCATCAGCGGGGTGTCCGCCAGCAGCCCGCAGAGGCGCAGTTGGTCGCCGCCTGTGATGAATACGCCCGTACAGTCTTCTAAGTAATCTTTCCAGACGGGGTTTTCGGCTTGTTCGCGTTCGCGGATGTCAACTACTTTGACGGCGCTAACGCCCATTTCGTCAAATATGGTGCGGTAGCGGTTGCTAATTCCTTCGGGATCTCGCGAAGCGCAGGGAACGATCGCCAGCCGAGCGTTTGTACCCCCAGAACGGCAAAAAAAGGTGTTCAGAATCTCTCGTCCATGAACCTTGTCTTCTGCTCCCCCGATCACCATAATCGAGGTTTTTGGGCGATCGGGAATATTGTGGTGTTCAACGGGTTGAGATGTCAACTGCTGCATGGTGTGTCTTCCTCTGGTGGATGTGAAATTCAATTTTGCCGTGCTGTGGGTAGAACTGGGCTTTTTAAGAGCGAATTTTGTTTGGGGGGAGTCAGGTGCGATCGCTTAGGGCAAAATCCCGCAGTTGTTTGGGGGCGAGTTTACAAAGCAGCCGCTCTCCTGAGAACAGATTATTTTTGTAAAATACCGGCCCGCAGACAAAGGAAGAGAATTTAAATTGCAAAAATGCTTAGAAATTATAAGAAATTATCAAAAATAAAGCAATTACTGAAAACCGATCTCCCTCTAACGGTCAAACTAGAGGTGATGTATCAATAAATTCCAATTATTGTGCGATTTGACGTTGTTACCCTATTTCCAGACTTTTTCCTGGCTCCCCTGGAGTCGGGACTGATGGGCAAAGCCTTAGCTAAAAATATTGCTGAGGTGAATTTTGTCAATCCCCGTGATTTTACCACAGACAAGCACCACCGAGTTGATGACGAGCCTTACGGGGGCGGAGTGGGGATGTTGATGAAGCCGGAACCGATTTTTGCGGCGGTGGAATCCCTGCCGGTTTTGCCGAGGCGCGAGGTGATTTTGCTGACTCCCCAGGGGGAACCGATGCAGCAGCAGATGTTTCGGGGTTTTGCCACTGAGTGCGACCAATTGGTGTTAATTTGCGGTCATTACGAGGGTGTGGACGATCGAGTTTTGGATTTAGTCACTCGCGAGGTATCCTTGGGCGACTTTGTGTTGACTGGGGGCGAAATTCCAGCATTAGCTTTAATTAATGGAGTTTTGCGCTTGCTGCGGGGAACTGTGGCGAAGGAAGATTCCCTAAAGTTTGAGAGTTTTGAGGATGGACTGTTGGATTATCCGCAGTATACTCGACCGGCGGATTTTCGGGGTTTAAAGGTTCCTGATGTGTTGCTATCTGGGAATCACGCAGAAATTGCGCGCTGGCGCCGCGAAAAGCAAATTGAAAAAACTCGATCGCGCCGGCCGGATTTGTATGAAATTTGGTTACAGGAAAAGGGAGAATAGGATAAAGGGCGATCGGGACTTCTCCAAATAGTTAACAGTCAACAGTCAACAGTTAACAGTTAACAGTCAACAGTCAACAGTCAACAGTCAACAGTCAACAGTCAACAGTCAACATCATTCCGGTGCAACCGGAATTGATATTACTTCTTCTATATTATGAACATCCGCATTGGCAACGGCTACGACATTCACTGCTTAGTGACCGGACGCCCCCTCATCCTCGGCGGCGTCCACATTCCCCACGAATTAGGATTACTCGGTCACAGCGACGCCGACGTACTCACTCATGCCATCATGGACGCGATGCTAGGAGCACTTAGCCTCGGAGACATCGGCCTTTATTTCCCTCCCACTGACCCTAAGTGGAAGGGTGCTGATAGTTTAGTCTTACTAGAACAAGTCAACCAGTTGATATTAGATAAAGGCTGGGAAATCGGCAATATCGACTCGGTGGTAGTAGCCGAACGTCCGAAGCTGAAACCGCATATTGGGCAAATGCGCGATCGCATTTCTAGCATCCTCAAACTCAACCCAGACCAAATTGGCATCAAAGCCACCACCAACGAAAAATTAGGCCCCGTCGGCAGAGAAGAAGGCATCGCAGCTTACGCTGTAGTTTTATTAATGCTAAAATAGTTGTCAGGTTATGACAATTTTCAGCTCATTTAGGATGGAAATCTATGCTTGCCGAAAACTTAGAAATCGAAACCCCGATCGATGTTGACATCATCGCTGTCGATAAGGACGATCGGGTAGTAGTGCTCATTGAAGTGAAAATTATTCAAGCTCAAGAAACAGCAGCAAAGCAGAGGATTGCCGATGGCATGATATCTTGGATGAAAGCTGCGTTGGCAAAAATGTCCGAGGAACGCACACTCATTCCCTATGCTATGTTTGTTGACACCGAACAAATTCTGATTTTTAAATGGGACGGAGTAAATTTATCTGAACCTGTTTGCTCTCTAAACACTGGTGAGATACTTCACCATTATGAGCCTGAATTTCACAACAAGCGGATATTTAAGCGATACCTAACAAGATTGATTGAAGCATGGCTGCGCGACTTAGCTTATCATTGGAAGTCTCAGATTCCAACTGCGTCAGAACAGATAGAACAAATCGGTTTACTGCCACTGCTAGCAGGTGGAACGACAAAATCAGGAGTAGAAATTGGTGGCAATTTTATATATCGAGACTAACTTTTTGATGAGCATTGCTACAGGACGCGACCCTGATGCTAACAACTTGTTGTTAAGTGTACCGACATCAGTCAACATAGCAATACCAGATATTTGCTGCATGGAAGCACTATCAGCTTTAGAAGACGAGATCAAGCGACGCAACCGTTTTTTCGGTGAAATGCAAAAACAAATCAGTCAGCTAAAGCGAGATCAAACTTCACCATCTGCTCAGTCTCTTCTCTTCCACTTAGAGGAAGCCCTTACTGAGAATGAGGGGCTGCTCAATGATATTAATGTACGTCTTTTTAATGCTCTTGATTTGTTAGTTACAAAAGTAGAAATGATCCAATTAACAGCAGAAATACTTCGAGAAAATTTGAATTCAAATTTTATTGAAGAAGACCCGACAGATAATTTAATTCTCAACTGCATTTTGAACCACGCACACTTACAACCTAATCAAGTCAAAGTATTTTTGAGCAATAATACAAAAGAATTTAGTCTGCCGTCAGTTCAAAATGCTTTGCGGGAAGTAGGGATAACCAAGTATTTTTCGCGCACTGAAGACTTTCTCGGTTGGCTACAATCTCAGTCATAGTTGCACGCAGATGGTACACTAAAAAATTATGAAAATTTCTATGATGTTACATTCAAAACTACGATCGCTCGCGATCTTACTCGTGGTAATTGCTACCATAACTTTGTCTGCGTGCACTCCAGTGCGATCGCAATTAACAAACAGACTCATCGTCCCCACCCCCAGCGGCCCGGGCACCTTCAACTACCCGCTAAATCAATCTGCTTATAGCGTGTTCGGCTATATGTACGAAGGATTGATCAACGAAAACGGCTTGACATCGAAGCTAGAACCCGGTTTAGCCGAGTCCTGGGAAGTCTCCAAAGATGGCAAAAAAATCGTCTTCACGCTGCGAGAAGGATTAAAATGGTCTGACGGCGCACCGATGACAACTGACGACATTATCTTCAGCTATGAAAAGATTTACTTTAACGACAAAATCCCTAGCGGCTTGAAAGATACTCTGAGGGTTGGTATCAGCCGCCAATTTCCCAAACTCAAAAAAATTGATAGCCGCCGCGTAGAATTTTCAGTTGCAGAACCCTTTGCTCCATTTATTAGATATGCTGGCGGAATCCCAATTTTACCCGCTCATATTTTACAGGAATCTCTTAGCAATACAAATCCTGATGGTAAGCCGAAGTTCTTAGCTACTTGGGGTACGGATACTGACCCTCAAAAAATTGTCGGCAACGGTCAGTATCGAATGCTGAGTTATACTCCTAATCAGCGAGTTGTTTTAGAAAAAAATCCCTATTTTTGGCGCCAAGATGCCGAGGGAAATGCTCAGCCTTACATCCAACAAATTGTCTGGCAAATTATCGAGAATACTGATACTCAACTGCTGAATTTTCGATCGGGCGATTTGGATACACTGGACGTACAGCCGGAGGTATTTCCGCTGCTGAAACGGGAGGAAAAACGTGGCAAATATACTGTGTTTAACGGCGGGCCAGACACTGGTAGTGTCTTTATGTGTTTCAATCTGAATAAGGGACGTAATCCTCAAGATCAGCCCTTTGTAGACCCGATTAAGTCTCGGTGGTTCGCGAGTAAGGAATTTCGGCAGGCGATCGCCTATGGCATCAACCGGGACGCCATGACTAACAACATCTATCGCGGACTTGGTGCGCCACTGCACTCTCCAATTCCGGCACAAAGTCCGTTCTACTTGTCTCCAGAACAAGGATTGAAAACTTACAGTTATAATTTGGGAAAAGCCAAAGAATTACTGTTAAGTGCTGGTTTCAAGTATAATACTGATAGTGAATTATTGGATGCCGAGGGTAACAAAGTGCGATTTACTTTGTTGATGGCTGCGGGTAAAAAAGTTCGGGAACAAATGGGAACGCAAATCAAGCAAGATTTAGGTAAACTGGGAATCCAAATTGACACGCAGTTCCTGAGTTTTAACACTTATGTCGAAAAGCTGCGTTTGACTAAAAATTGGGATACTTACCTCGGTGGTTTTACGGGAGGCACTGAACCGCATAGCGGCTACAATATTTGGTCTGTCAAGGGTACTTTGCACAGTTTTAACCAGGGCCCGCAAGCCGGAGAACCACCGATCAAGGGTTGGGAAGTCTACGACTGGGAACAGAAAATCGATGACCTTTACGTGAAAGCTTCCCAAGAGCTTGATGAGGCGAAGCGCAAGGAAATTTATGGGGAAACACAGAAGATTATCGCGGAACAAGTGCCGTTTATCTATATGGTGAATCCGTTGACTTTTGAGGCGGTGCGCGATCGCATTTCGGGAATTAAATACAGTGCCCTCGGCGGTGGTTTCTGGAATTTGTACGAGTTGAAAATTACTGAATAGTCTGTTGTTATTGGTTATTGGTTATTGGTTATTGGTTATTTGCGGTACCCTGAGCGTAGTCGAAGGGTTATTTGTGAGCTGTTACCAATGCCCAATTCCCAATGCCGAATCCCCAATCCCCAATCCCCAATCCCAAATATTTATGGAACCTGAAATCTTACAAAAGTTACTCGAATCTGTGGCTACCGGCGAAGTCAGTCCAGCCGTCGCTTTAGACAAATTAAAGCACTTTGATTTTGAACAAGTTGGCGATTTTGCGAAAATAGATCACCACCGCACTCTCAGAACAGGTTTTCCAGAAGTAATCTGGGGCCCCGGTAAAACCCCCGACCAAATTGTTGAGATTATGGAGGCGATGCGCGGCCGAAATTCTGCGGTGATGGCCACGCGAATTGAGCCGGAAGTTTACGACCAATTGCAGCAAAAAATACCCGAACTTTACTATTATAAAAAAGCTCGAATCTGTGCAATTTCTCCTAGTTCCCCAACTCCGCAGCATCGAGGTACTGTAACTATTATCAGTGCGGGAACGGCAGATTTGCCTGTAGCGGAAGAAGCGGCAGTCACTGCGGAACTCTGCGGTTTTCAGGTACGACGTTTGTGGGATGTGGGAGTTGCCGGCATTCACCGTTTGCTGAGTAATCGCCACGTAATTGCTGATGCTGATGTGTTGATTGCCGTTGCGGGTATGGAAGGTGCTTTGGCCAGTGTGGTTGCGGGTTTGGCAGATTGTCCGGTAATTGCTGTGCCGACGAGTGTGGGTTACGGCGCGAGTTTTGGCGGGATTGCTCCTCTGTTAACTATGCTGAATTCTTGTGCGGCTGGTGTTGGTGTGGTAAATATTGATAATGGGTTTGGTGCGGCAATTTTGGCCTGTCAAATTCTCAGAACTGCTGGCAGAGTTGGTAAAAAGTAAGTAATAGCTATTGTGCATTTAAATTGTATATTGCTAGCCCCGATTAAAATCGGAATGATATAAACGGAGTACACGGCAGTGCCATGTCCCTACAATTGATCGTGGTAGGGAGACGGCACTGCCGTCTCCTCTCTTTCATTCTACAATTGATCGTGGTAGGGACACGGCACTGCCGTCTCCTCTCTTTCATTCCGGTGCAGCCGGAATTGATCTCTTAAATCAACCGGAAATTAGCAGATGTAATCGCATTAGCACTCACTCCAATCATTACACCTAACTGCTCCCCCGTCAAGAAATTCTTGATAATTGTTCCCTGATTATTTTGAGTGATTTCCAACTGCCCAAAACTCAAACCACCAGATAATCCAATCAAATCTTGACCGCTCGTAAAATCAGCGATAATATCAAATCCTTGACCAGCTTTCAAGACAAAGATATCATTCCCGCTACCACCAATCAAACTATCATTACCCAAATCTCCATAAAGCATATCATCGCCTTTTCCGCCGCAAAGAGTATCATTATCTTCCCCTCCATAAAGAGTATCATTTCCTTCACCGCCTCCCAGAATATCTACTCCTTCATCACCGCTGATAAAATCATTACCAGCCCCGCCACAGATGCTATCCGAACCCTCATTCCCAAACAGGGAGTCATTACCTTCACTACCAAGGATGATGTCATCACCTTTACCTCCAAATAAAGTATCATTTCCCTTGCCACCATCAACGAAGTCATTATTTCTGTTGGCATAAACAATGTCATTCCCTTCGCGGGCATTTATGGAGTCATTGCCTTTACCTCCAAAGATTAAATCGTTGCCCAAGTTACCAAGAATAATGTCCTTTCCTTCATCTCCAAATAGGATGTCATCGTCTTTGCCACCGCTGATAAAATCATCACCTTTGTTGCCGTTGAGGATGTCGCGACTATTCCCACCATATAAGTTATCATTCCCAGATTTGGCATCGAATATATTGCCAGAGTTGCTGCCGAGAAATTCATCGTTTTTGGCAGTGCCTATTTGAATTGCAGATACACCGAGTATGGTATTTTCAACTGAATTTGGTTGGTTTAAATTGGGATAGGCAATTTTGTCGCAGATACAGTCATCATTGGGAATTTTGTTAGTTATTGGTGTCGGAGTTGGTGTCGGAGTTGGTGTCGGAGTTGGTATTGGAATAGGTGTCGGAGTTGGTGTCGGAGTTGGTATTGGAATAGGTGTAGGAGTTGGTGTTGGGGCTGGTGTTGGCGTAGGAGTTGGTGTCGGAGTTGGCGTAGGAGTTGGTGTCGGAGTTGGTGTCGGAGTTGGCGTAGGAGTTGGTGTCGGAGTTGGCGCTGGTGTTGGTGTCGGAGTTGGCGCTGGTGTTGGTGTCGGAGTCGGTGTCGGAGTCGGTGTTGGAGTTGGTGCGGTATCGTTATCAGTATTAGTAACTGCGACATCAGCAGCATTAACACCGTTATAATTAGTATCCGAACTGGTAGCTGCTGCGGTGACAATGTTGTAAATAACATTTCCATCTACTATCAAATCATCTACTCCGGTGACAGTGACAGTTTGGGGAGTATTCCAGTTAGCAGTATTGAAAGTTAAACTCGGTTTATCTACTTTACCTTCAGCCGTTTTATCAGAAGTAATGCCAATGCTGACATCGGCTGTAGGTTGGCTATTTAGAACTACCGTAAAATTAGCAGTTCCCTCTGCTTCTGTAGTTGTTAAACCGCTTGTGGGTTTGACGGTGATACCTTTGGTGTCGTTATCAGTATTAGTAACTGCGACATCAGCAGCATTAACACCGTTATAATTAGTATCGGTACTGGTAGCAGCGGTAGTGACAATGTTGTAAGCAACATTTCCATCTACTACTAATTAATCTACTCCGGTGACAGTGACAGTTTGGGGAGTATTCCAGTTAGCAGCATTGAAAGTTAAACTCGGTTTATCTACTTTACCTTCACTCGTTTTATCAGAAGTAATGCCAATGCTGACATCGGCTGTAGGTTGGCTATTTAAAACTACCGTAAAATTAGCAGTACCTCCCGCTTCAGTCGTGGTTAAACCGGAAGTCGGATTAATTGTAATTCCCGCAGTATCATCGTTTTGAATTGTGGTGGTAATTGGAGAACCGATAATATTAGCAGTCCCTGGGGCAGTGGCATTGCTCAGAGTTAGTGCTAAAGTTTCGTTAGGTTCGACAATGCGATCGCCCAAAACGGACACCGCAATAGTCGCTATGGTAGCATTTGCCGCAAAAGTAATCGTACTCCCAGTGGCAGTGACTCCAGTACCAGTCACATTGGTGTTATTGTAATCGACGCCATTGGTGGCGGTTCCCCCAAAATTAAAATCAATGCTGCTACTTTGGCTAATTTCTCCGCGTCGGGTAACTGTGAAACTTACCACTTGAGTACCACTATTTCCCTCAATCACGCTAGCGGTACTGCTCACAACACTGTAAGAAATATCGTTATCAGTAATCTGGGCATTCACAGGGCCGATCGCCCTTGTTGTTGGATAATTAGGATCTGTACTGTTGGTAATGGCGTGGGTTAATGCACTGGTATGAGCCCCTTCCACCACCGTGTCATCCACAGCACGAACAGTGACAGTTTGGGGAGTAATGCCATTAACATTGGTGAAGGTTAATGTTTGTGTTGCTGCAAAAGTAGTTCCATTTAGGCTAATTTGCGCTTGAGCATCTGCCGTTACAGTAATTTGAACGTTGCTTGTGGGGAGGGTGTTCAATTGTACGGTATAAGTATCTGTATTTCCCCCCTCTGTTACTTCGGTACTGCCGCCAGATTGAGTGACAGTGACACCGGGAGTATCATTATCAGTATTAGTAACTGCGACATCGGCTGGATTGAGATTGTTATAGTTTGGGTCGGTACTGGTAGCTGCTGCGGTGATAATTTGATAGTTAATATTGCCATCAGCCACCAAATCGTCTACTCCGGTAACAGTGACAGTTTGGAGAGTATTCCAATTAGTGGAATTAAATGTCAGGTTAGCGGGTAAAACTGTTCCTTCTGCGGTGTTGTTGCTGGTTAAACCAATGGTGACATTAGCCGTTGGTTGGCTTCTCAGGCGGATGTCAAAAGTGGCTTGGGAACCCGTTTCGCTGGTATTGCCACTAATCGGGAGGATATCAAATCCGGCGGTGTCGTTGTCGGTGATGGTGAAACTACCTGTGGTGGTAGTTCCTAATTGAATGCCTGCGGATGGATTGCTAATGGCGAGGTTGGCAGTTTCGGTAATTTCGGCGATTTGGTCGTCGTTGATGGTGAAGGTGACTTGTCCGCTGTTTGTGCCATTAGCGATGGTAATTTGGGTGGGAATAGTGCCGATGAAATCAGCAGCCGTGGCAGTTCCCGTTAAGCCGAGGTTAACGGTTTGGTTGCCGACTACGGGTGCGTTGGTAGTAGCGGTGATGGTGATGCTGGTTGTTCCGGCTTCGGTGCCGGTAGTCGGGCTAACTGAGAGGTTGACGTTGGGGAAGTCGTTGTCGGTAATCGCAATACTTTGAGTGGTGTTTGTTCCCAAAGCTATCCCAGCCGAAGGATTACTGATAGCTAAAGTTGCAGTTTCGTTGCCTTCAATTAAGGCATCATCGACAACAGTAAATGTTACGGTTCCTGTAGTTTGTCCATCGGGAATGGTAATGGTTGTACCACTGAGGTTGTAGTCGCCGGCGGTGATCTTTGTTCCGGTTACGCCTAAGTTAACGGTTTGAGCGCCTGTAACTGTTTGAGATGCGGTGGCGGTGACGGTAATTGCTGTGGTGCCTGCTTCGGTGCCTGCGTTACTACTAACTGAGAGGTTGACGTTGGGAAAGTCGTTGTCGGTAATCGCAATACTTTGAGTCGTGTTTGTTCCTAATGCTATCCCAGTCGAAGGATTGCTGATAGTTAAAGTTGCAGTTTCGTTGCCTTCAATTAAGGTGTCATCGACCACAGTAAATGTGACTGTTCCTATAGTTTGTCCATCGGGAATGGTGATTTGAGCGGGAATTGCACCTGTAAAATCAGCGCTGCTAGCAGTACCAGTTAATCCTAAATTAACTGTTTGAGCGCCGACGACGTTACCTTCAGCAGTGGCGGTAAAGGTAATAGAGGTGGTTCCTGCTTCGCTGGCTGTATTGGTGCTAGCAGTGAGGTTTACTTTCGGTGCGGGAATAGTGATATTAAAGGTGGCTTTGTCGGATAGGTCAACACCGCCATTGGTTGTGCCTCCGTCATCTTGCAGTTGTACTTCAATAGTTGCTGTACCGGGAGTGCCGTTGGGGGTGTAGGTAAGTGTGCCGTTGTTTGCAACTGTTGGTGGAGTCGTAAATAAGGTGTTGCCGCTGGTAATGTTAATGGTGTAGTTCTTAACAGCTTGAGTTACTTCGTTGGCGGGACCGAAAGTAACGCTATTTACCCAAGTGTTGACGGTTTGAGTGGTATTTGTCCATGCTGTTAGGGTTTGGTTGCCTAAGTTTGTGAAGCTGGGTTGGTCGTTAATGCCATTAACGGTGATGGCTGCGGTGTTGGTGGCTGTGCTGATACCAACGTTGATGCTGGTATTGGCGGTGGCACCATTAGTACCGACGACTTGATCCCAAGCGCGGAAGGTGAGGGCGTTGGTGACAGTGCCGTTGTAGTTGGCGGTTGTTGGTTGAAAGTAGATGCGGGTGTTGGTATTTGCTGCTAGGAGGCGAGCGTTGCTATTGGATACTGCGCCCAAGGCATTCCAAGTAGTACCCCCATCTATGGTGTAAAACCAACTGCCGTTAGTCGTGTCGGCGGCGGTGATGGCGATGCCTACCAATGCGCCAGTGTCGGGGTCGGTGATGTTTGTACCGATGGCAGCAATGGCAGAGATGAGTGTGCCGACAGCGCCAGTGGGTGCGACTGCATCTTCTAGGACAGAATTGAGGGTGACGACGGTATCGGCAAGAACGGGTGCGGTGTTGATAATTGTCCCGTAGATATCGTTATTATCTGTGGTAGTGCTTGCGTTCTGAGCCGCAGTATTACCGCTGGTGCGGAGGAACCCAAAGGCACTGACAGTAGGTAAGGTAGAGGGCATTCCTTGGGTACTGCCATTAACCGGGTCGGCATTGATGGACTGCATGGCAAAAACTGCCCCACCTTTGCCTTTACCCGGGTTGCCACCCGTGCCGCCAGTAGCCGTATTGCCGCTAAAGGTGGCATTATTCAGGGTTAAAGAGCCTTGGCGGATGAAGATGGCACCACCTAAACCGGCACCGCCACCGCCGCCGCTGACAGCAGACCCAGTAAATGTTGTGGCATTGCCACCCCCGAAACCGCCAATACCGACGGTAGCATTGCGGCTGCTGCCACCACCACCACCATAGCCACCCGCGCCCCCATTGCCGAGACCAAGGCCGCTCGCGCCGCCACCACCACCAAATCCGCCCGCGCCGCCCGCGCCGCCAGTACCGCCCGCGCTGCCACCGCCGCCGCCGCCGAAGCCTCCCGTACTGCCCCCCGTACCGCCACCCGCACCGCCAGTACCGCCAAAGATGCCGGTACCGCCAACACCGCCGCCGCCGAAGCTTCCCGCACCGCCAGTACCGCCAACACCGCCGCCGCCGCCACCACTGAATAGCAGAGCGTTAGTGCCACCGTTACCGCCAATTGCCTGATTGCCAGCAAACGCAGTATTATTAAGTGCAACCGTGCCGTTATAAATGAACAAACCGCCACCCATGCCGGCAGCAGCACCACCCGCACTATCACCAGTTCCGCCATTACCACCTTGGGCACGCCCCCCCGAAATGGTCATGTTGGAGAAACTGACGATTCCCGAATTGACCAAGAAGGGGCGAACATCACCCGCATCATTGGTGCTGTTGTTATTGATATCCCCGCTTACGGTGAAACCGCCACCAATAAAGGCAATATTGCTGTTAATGGGAACATTAGGAGTTCCTGTAAATCGGACACTTGTTTGGATAGTAATGGTGTCATCGCCGGCGGCGGCATTCGCATCTAAAATGGCTTTGCTCAAAGTGCCTGCTACAGTCCCAGTGCCATCATCGGTTGCCACAGTTACACTAAAATTCGCCAGTGTATAGTCATAATCTTTCATCGCCTCTGGATTAAACGGCACGGTGGCTTCTATCTTGCCCGTTGCTATTTCTAAATCCCAGTCACCACCTTTAGCAGCAGAACCTGTTAAGTTGTCAGAAGCTGCAATATCTGCGCCTGTTATTTCGCTCAATCGCTTGACAAAATTCTTGCCAGTGTCTCTGGCGGCTGCATCGCAGCCATATAATAGGATATCGCCATTTTCAGTTAGGGCATTTCCCCACTGTTTTAGCTGAGTGTTGAAATTTTCTATATCGTTCCCATTCAGTACATCTGAACCAAGTTTTAGACTGCCTTCGCTGCCGTGTGAAAGGATATGCACGGCTTCAATATCTTTTTGATTAGCCAAGGCATTTGTAATTTGCTCGATGCCGCTCAAATTTTCATTTTAAATGAAAATTTGAGCGGCATCGATGTTTTGAATCAGGCTTTGATAATCCTCTACAGAAGAGTCTACGAAAATGATTTGCTTGTTCGGGGTTGATGAGTTCATAGTTGTTGAAATCCTTGAGATTTATGGTTTATATTTCTAAGAAATTAGGAGACGGCTTGGCCTTAGTCCCTACAATGTTATTTTGGGGTCGGGACTAAGGCCAAGCCGTCTCCTCTATCATTCCGGTGCAACCGGATTTGATATTATTTAATCGGGGACGAGGGTAAATTCGGACACGGCAGTGCCGTTTCCCTACGCCGAAACAATCATGTTAGAAGTTTATTTGGCTTCGCTACAATAGCGCTGGCATGGCTATTTGTCGGCTCTGTCCAAAAAGATAAGCTATCAAATCGCTCGAACAAATCGGGGGGTAAAATAGTTGTTCTGGGTTTAAACTCGACTTTAGAACGCACTTGATGTAACCCTTTTGTTTGCAATTTGTTATCGAATTCTGGCTCTTGATATTGAACGTTATCGAAATCATGCTCGAAAGGTTCTTCACCCCAAAATTTATAAATTAGCGACATCGTTTTAGCGGGGTTTATAGTTAATAGCTCGTAATCTACGAGTAGAATAGATTCACTCTGTTCGCTGTAGAATGCTTCTTTCAAAGCGTTGTAAGCATAACCCACTAAACGCGAACCTTGACTTAATGCCTCGGTGCGGCTGTAGACTGTAGCCCGTTCCGCTGGATTATTAAATAACCGGGAAACATCAAAGGCGTTACGCCGAATCAGTAGCTCGATGCTGTCCATAATCCAAGCGATATTTCTGACACAACAAATTACTTTAGCTTCGGGAAATAGTTCCTTAATTAATGGCAATTTGCTGCACCACAGTCGATTGGTGTCGAAGATTACTTCTTTGTGTGATTGCGGGTGATAATAGGCAGAAAAAATGCCCAGAATCAGCGCCCGCTTTTGTTCAGGGGAAATGAACACGGAACACTCGTTGTCTTCGCTCATGGCTTCCAATATGCGATCGACTAAACCTCCCACTGGGCTAGTCATAGCTGCGTGAAAACGGGGATTTTGGCGCAACAAAGCGGCCAGCAAAGTGGAACCTGAGCGTGGTAGTCCTGATATGAAGTGGGCTTTCACTGGCCTTGGGTTGGAATGCGTTTGTTAAGATTAAATACAACCTAACTGTACCATAATAATGGCAAATTTTTTATATAAGTTTATTTAATATTTCACAACACAATATCAAGGTTTAGGAAATTCTTAGATTATATAGCGGTTCTCAAGTAAGTGAGGTACGTCAGCTAGTAATTACCAATTAGCAATTCCGAATTACCAATTCCGATTAGAAAGAAGTAGGAAGAAATTTTAACCGCAGATGATAGCGGATATACGCAGATGAACGCAGATCAAGAGATATTGATGGGCAATTTCTGGCGAAATAAAATACGCCCAAGGGGACTCTCGGTTGGAATTTTTTTTTGCGTATATCCAAACTATTCACAAAGTCTCAGTCGCCCTTACTTGCCAGCCAAATTGGATAACCGAAAGAATCATCAGTTTTCAACTTTTGGGCTTGATAACTTTTGCTAGTCCAATTAGCTACGGTTTGCAGACTTTCGGTCAAAAAACTTTCGCTGCCAAATGCTTCAAATCCCAAAGTCCATGACGCAGTGCCGTTAATATTTAACTGAGTAACTTCTACAATACAGCCTTGGGGAATTGGTGCTTCGACAGGGACAGACATGAGTACACCAGGGGCAGAAACTTGGTAAAGACGCTGTGCTCGCTTTTTCTTGACTCCTACCCATTTACCTGTCGCCAGAATATCTGCTGATACCGGCGCCATCGTATCGGCACAAATCCACTTCAGCCACTTTTCGGCTTTGCCTTCCCAGCGGTTGCCGAATTGCATCGCCCCGAATTCTGCCTGTCGCCACTTTACCTGTAAATTTTTCCCGCGCAGCTTGACTCCCAAGTAGTCGCAGCCCGGTATCAGTAAATATAAGTCTTCCCGCTCTTCTGGCGGCGACAGATACCCGCCGAGACTCTCGCTTCCAAACCATTGCCCGATCGATTTTGGCAACGCACCGCTATAAAACCACCGCATTTCCAGACTGGCCCGCATAACTTTTTCCTCCGTTCCACAATTTTCGTCAAACCCAGACTGGATTTGCCACACACCATCGACTTTCACGCATCTCAACTCTATCCTCCTACTTCCGGGGCCCAGAGTCTACTACCGACAGTCTGATCGAGACTTTTGAAAAAAAAATCACACAAACCTTTACAAACCTTCATAAGTCTGTTACATTTATTTACAGTAGACAAAAAGCAATTTAGGAGACCAAAATGACTAATAGAGGCTTAATCCTGGATGAAGGTGGCAAAATGAACAATTTCGCCATCGAGCCGACAGTATATGTTGATGACGAACCCCGCACTGGCTTTACCCCCTACGCAGAACGTTTAAATGGTCGCCTTGCGATGATTGGTTTTGTCTCACTGCTGGCTTTAGAAGTTTCCACCAAGCATGGACTGATTACCTGGCTAACTCACCTGTAATGATTTTGTTAAAAATTAAACTGTACGGCTATGGCACGCGGGCGATAAACAAACGGCGATCCATAGCTTAACTATTTTGAGGGAAGGTTTGGTGAGATAATTAACATTAAATATTTTAGTGTTACCTTACCCGTAAAAATAATGCTCAAACGAATTGCGGCAATACTTCTGGTGGTTCTGAGCCTCAGCTTGACCGGTTGTGTATCCAAAGTTGTCGGACTAAAAAGCCATGTTGATACTGGCGATGGCTATCAATTTCTGTATCCCAACGGCTGGCTGCCTATTGCGGTTGCTAATGGCCCCGATGTGGTGTTCCGCGATTTGATTCAGCAAACCGAGAATGTCAGCGTAGTCATCAGTCCAGTCGCCGGAGATAAAACCCTGGCAGATTTGGGAACGCCATCTGAGGTTGGTTACAAGCTGAGTAAAAATGCGATTGCCCCGGCAGATTCCGGCCGCGAAGCTGAGTTAGTCAATGCTGAATCTCGTGAATCGCGATCGAAAAACTACTACATTTTAGAATACGCCGTCAAACTTCCAAACCAACAACGCCACAACTTAGCCAGCGTAGCCATCAGCCGCGGCAAACTTTTTACGCTTAACATTTCCACTACTGAAGAACGTTGGCCGAAGGTAAAAGAAGCTTTTGAAAAAGTTGTTCGGTCTTTTTCTGTTTATTAGGGAATTGGGAATTGGGAATTGGGAATTGGGAATTGGGGATTGGCAAAACTAATAATTAATAACCGGGTGCATCTCTATTTTGGAAGGGCGAAGCATTTCGGCAGACAATTTATTAGTGAGAACCAGAGATTTACTGCCGAAGGCATCTCTATTTTGGAAGGGCGAAGCATTTCGGCAGACAATTTATTAGTGAGAACCAGAGATTTACTGCCGAAATGCTTCGCCCCTACGAATATATTTGCAAAAATGAGATGCATCCTAATAACCAATAACCAATAACCAATAACTAATAACTGATAATAACTGTTAACTGACTTCTTAAATGATGAAAACTCCAACTTTTGTATTAGCTTCAGCTTCCCCAGCGCGCCGTAACCTGCTAAAAAGTGCTGGTATTCAAGCTGTGATTTGCCCAAGCGACTTTGATGAAGGGCAAATACAAATGAGGGATGCCACTAAATTAGTGCAAGTTTTAGCAGAGGGAAAAGCTGACGCTGTAGCTGAGTTTTTGCGGGCTAACTCTCACCCGCAAATCCCCAATCCTAAATCGTGTTTGGTGTTGGGATGCGATTCAATTTTGGTCATTGATGGGGAAATTCACGGTAAACCAAAGGATGCGGACGAAGCAATCTCGCGCTGGCAGAAAATGCGCGGCAAAGTTGGCGAACTTTATACGGGTCATGCTTTAATTGATACCAGATTTGATGATTTTGATGCAATGGATCGATCGCTGGTTCGCTGTCAAGTTACAAAAGTTCATTTTGCCGAAGTTACCTCCCGCCAAATTGCGGCTTACGTCGCTACCGGAGAACCTCTCGCCTGTGCCGGCTGTTTTGCACTGGAAGGTAAAGGCGGCTTTTTTGTAGAAAAAATCGAAGGCTGTCACACAAATGTGATCGGTTTGAGTTTGCCTTTGCTGCGGCAAATGCTGCGCGAAATGGGATATGATGTGGCGGATTTTTGGCAGTCTTAATGTTTTATACCGCATAGCAGAAGTTACCACAGCCCGGACACGACCAGAATCAGGAGACGGCAGTGCCGTTTCCCTACCCCAAAATCATCGTAGTGACTAAGGCCAAGCCGTCTCCAATATTGCCTACGCATCACAACCAAAGAATTAGGATACGGCCTAAATCAGGAGACGGCAGTGCCGTTTCCCTACCCCAAAATCATCGTAGGGACTAAGGCCAAGCCGTCTCCAATATTGCCTACGCATCACAATCCAAGAAACCGGGTTTTTTTCACAAATCCTATCCTAGGGCGATCGCACTATCAGACACAGAGGTAAACTGAAGTTGACTGGGCGAAACATCTTTCACTAAACCCAAGATATTGCCGGTGCTAGCTTCCCGAATCACCGTCGCTTTAACGTTTAAAAATCTAAACTCAGTAGTGATAATCGATCCCGGAGTCAAAGGCCCGTTGCTGTCGTAATCTCTGGCATCACCAATTGTTGCAAACCTTTCGGTCAAAACAAGATCGTTTCGTGTCAGCCCTCCTGCCAATCCAATTACATCTCCTTGGGCCGGATTGTAATCGAGGATAAAATCTGCTGGCACTTCTTCTGTACTCAAAGGAAAAGTCCCAATTGGACGAGGTTGATCCGAACCAAATTGCCGTGAAGTTGCTCCCACTTCTCTTTTGAGGACAAACAAATCTGCGCCTTCTTTTCCCCAAAGTCGATCGACTCCAGCATCACCACTCAGAGTATCATTACCGCTGTCTCCGACTAAAGCATCATTCCCTTTACCGCCTCGAACGAAGTCATTCCCCGTGCCTCCATAAGCATAATCATCACCTTGATCTCCGCTGAGAATGTCATTCCCACATTCTCCGTAAAGAATGTCAAAATCTTGACCACCGCGAATAGTGTCGTTACCACAACCTCCGATTAAAGTATCTCTACCGCTGTTACCGTTCATCAGTTCTGCTGCACCTGAACCTCGGACAAAATCGTTGCCGGCTAAGGCCCGCAAACCCCCCGGAGTATTTCGCAGAATTCCATTTGCTAATTGAACTATATCGTCATTGGGAGTAAGGTCAAAAAAATTGAGATCGCTACCAGGATTTAACGGCGCTGTCAGCAATCTGATGTTTGGGGGATCGGCAATAATTGGGTCAGAACTTTCAGAAGCGGCTCTAATTTCTCCGAGACTTGTTTCTAGCATCCTAGGTTTCTCCTGTTTTGATTGACTTTGTTGACATTCTCATTTTAACAAAGGTTCCCATTAAGAAATCTGCGTGTATCTGCGGTTAAAACAATCAAATTAGTGTCAAATTGTGCACAATTTTTAGGCAACAAATTTTGCTTATTGAGAACGAGCCGTTGGCGTTAGCGTTAGCAAAGCGATCAAAGATGAAAGCGATCAAAGATGAAAGCCCGCCCCTACGGGGGCTGCGCCAACGAAGAGGATCGCCCAAATCCGCAAATATTTTGAACATAACGACAATAATTCTGGGGATCGCGTACTCTATTACCCGTCAGTAGTCAGTTTCGGAAAACCTACTGAGTGCTAATTGTCATCAAACCTTGAGTTAAGTCAGGAATCGTTAATATGCTAGACACTGCGATCGAATCTATCCAAGCCAGAGAAATCCTCGACTCCCGCGGCCGCCCCACCATCGAAGCGGAAGTTTACCTAGCCAACGGCGTTGTCGGACTCGCCCAAGTCCCCAGCGGCGCGTCTACAGGCTCTTTTGAAGCCCACGAACTCCGCGACGATGACAAAAAACGTTATGGCGGTAAAGGCGTCCTGAAAGCCGTCGCTAACGTTGAGCACAAAATTGCGCCTGCTTTGATCGATCTAGATGCGATCGACCAAGCACTGGTAGACCAAACCATGATTGACTTGGACGGTTCCCCCAATAAATCACACCTGGGCGCAAATGCCATTCTCGGAGTCTCCTTAGCCACCGCAAAGGCTGCTGCTGAGACTTTAGGACTCCCCCTTTATCGCTACTTGGGCGGCACTTTGGCGAACGTTCTGCCAGTGCCACTGATGAACGTGATCAACGGCGGTTCCCACGCAGACAACAACGTAGACATTCAAGAGTTTATGATTGTACCGGTGGGAGCGCCATCTTTTAAGGAAGCTTTGCGCTGGGGTGCAGAAGTATTTGCTAGTCTAGCTAAAGTCTTGAAAGACAAAAATTTGCTGACTGGTGTTGGCGATGAAGGCGGTTTTGCTCCTAATTTGGGTTCAAATCAGGAAGCTTTGGATTTGTTGATGATGGCAATTGAAAAAGCTGGTTACAAACCTGGTGAACAAGTTGCTTTGGCTTTAGATGTTGCTGCTAGCGAGTTTTATAAAGATGGGAAGTACACCTATGATGGTGTTGCTCATTCGCCGACAGAACTAATCGATTATTTGGATGGTTTGGTGAGTAAGTATCCGATCGTTTCGATTGAAGATGGTTTGCACGAAGACGATTGGGATAGTTGGGTAGCATTGACTCAGAAAATGGGCAGCAAAGTTCAATTAGTCGGTGACGATTTGTTTGTTACCAACCGCACGCGACTGCAAAAAGGGATTGATTTGAAGGCTAGCAATTCGATTTTGATTAAGCTGAATCAAATCGGTTCTTTGACGGAGACTTTGGATACGATCGACCTTGGCAAACGGAACAGCTATCGATCGGTCATCAGCCACCGTTCTGGTGAAACTGAAGATACCACAATTGCTGATTTAGCGGTAGCGACTCGCGCCGGTCAAATCAAGACTGGTTCCCTGTGTCGCAGCGAACGGGTGGCTAAATACAACCGTTTGTTGCGGATTGAGGAGCAATTGGGCGATCGGGCGATCTATGCTGGTGCGATCGGCTACGGGCCAAAGTAAAATTTGGGAATCGGTCATCCTCGTTCCCAGGCTCTGCCTGGGGACGCAGATCCGGAGGCTCTGCCTCCAATTTCCCGATCGCTTTTCGATCCAAAGACTTTGGGTAATTTTACGATCGCTTTTCGAGGCAGAGCCTCTGGACATTGTTTCCCAGGCAGAGCCTGGGAACCAGCGATCTGGATATTACCAATTCTTAACTAAGGATAAAACGCCAATTTAGGCAAACCCAAAGTTTCTTCCCAACCCATCATCAAATTCATGCACTGGATGCCTTGTCCGGCTTGACCTTTAATTAAATTGTCGATCGCCGACATCACAATTACCCTGTCAGTACGCGGATCGACTTCCACGCCGATATAACAAAGATTTGTGCCGCAAGCCCATTTTGTTTGCGGATAAACCCCAGCCGGCAACACTTTTACCCAAGGACAATTACGGTAAAAAGCTGTAAAAATGGTGATTAAATCTTCCCGCACCAAACCCGGATCGCGCAGATTTGAGTAAACAGTTGCCAGAATTCCCCGCACCATTGGAATTAGGTGGGGAGTAAATTGGACTTTGATATCTTGTCCGGCTAAATCGCTACAAATTTGCTCGATTTCTGGCGTGTGGCGGTGGCGGCCAACGCCGTAAGCGCCCAGAGAACCCTCTGCTTCAGCTAACAACAGATTAACTTCAGCTTTCCGTCCGCCTCCCGAAGCACCGGATTTGGCGTCGATAATTGCTGTTTCTGGCACGATCAGACCCTGTTTGAGCAAGGGGGCCAGTGCTAATAAACTAGCTGTGACGTAGCAGCCGGCACAGCCTACTAATTGAGCGTTTTTAATACGATCGCGATACAATTCTGGTAAACCATAAACCGCTGTAGCAGCGACTTCAGAGTCCGATCGCTCGCCGCCGTACCAAGCTTTATAAGTTTCCAGATTTTCAAATCTATAGTCAGCCGACAAATCCAAGACTTTGCAGCCTTTTTCGATCAGCGTCGGTGCCATTTGGCAAGCTAAACCGTTCGGCAACGACAGAAACACAACTTCACATTTTGCCGCTATTTTATCTAGGTCGATCGCCTCGACAGTCAAGTCAATGCAGTTAGTCAGATGCGGATAAAGGCTGGAAAAAGGTTTTCCCGCGCTGCTATCCCCGCCCAAATACACTACTTCCGCCGCTGGGTGATCCGCCAGCAATCGCACAAGTTGCACGCCGCCGTACCCTGAAGCGCCGATAATCCCTACAGGCACACGTCCAACATTTCCCATTTTCTTTTACCCCTCAGCCCTTGAAATCTAAAAAACGCTTTAACTTTTGCTGCATTGTAGTATCAAATGGCAACTTTGGCGGCAAAGAATTGTATCGTTTTGTTTTGGAGGTGTCGCCCCTCCTAAGTTTTATCTATAATTCCATAGTTTTTCCGATCGACCGATCGCCAAAACCCTAGAATTAACAAACTGATGTGCGATACTAACAAATCGGAGATTGGGCTTCTTTCTTCTTCCCTCTTCCCTCTTCCCGACATCCGTTACATCCGTTACAAAATCCGCTGCCGAACTTCTTATGGGCATAGTTGTCGAAAACGTATCAAAACAGTTTGGCAGTTTCCAAGCACTCGATCAAGTCAGCTTAGAAATTGAATCCGGTTCCCTAGTCGCATTGCTGGGCCCGTCAGGTTCCGGCAAGTCTACCCTGCTGCGACTGATTGCCGGTTTAGAAATGCCAGACTCCGGCAAAATCTGGCTGACAGGCCAAGATGCCACCAATACCAGCGTCCAAGACCGCAACATTGGGTTTGTATTTCAGCACTACGCGCTATTCAAGCACATGACAGTGCGGAAAAATATCGCTTTTGGGATGGAGATTCAGAAAACCGCGTCGGCGAAAGTCAAATCCCGGGTAGAAGAATTGTTGAATTTAGTGCAATTGGGAGGATTGGGCGAGAGATACCCGTCGCAACTTTCAGGAGGCCAGCGACAGCGAGTAGCCCTCGCCAGAGCCCTCGCCGTAGAACCAAAAGTGTTGCTGCTAGACGAACCTTTCGGAGCTCTAGATGCCAAAGTTCGCAAAGATTTGCGCGCTTGGTTGCGGCGGCTGCATGACGAAGTTCACGTTACCACAGTCTTTGTGACGCACGACCAAGAAGAAGCGATGGAAGTTGCCGATCGAATTACAGTAATGAATAAAGGTAAAATCGAACAAGTCGGCACACCCGCAGAAATTTACGACCATCCAGCCAGTGCTTTCGTAATGAGTTTTATCGGGCCCGTAAATGTATTGCCCAGCACTTCCAGGATGTTTCAAGACAACGGCTTCGACTCACCCAACCCAGAAATTTTCCTGCGCCCTCACGACGTAGTAATTGAAACTACAGAAAACAGTGCCACAGTGCCAGCCAGAATCAGCCGCTTGATTCATTTGGGATGGGAAATTCAGGTAGAATTAACCTTAGACGACGGTCAAGTCCTAAATGCTAATTTGACGCGAGAAAAGTTTGACCAATTGGACTTACAGCCGCAGCAAAGAGTTTTTGTAAAGCCGAAAGATGCCAAATCTTTTCCACTTTATTATTCGATTTAATCCAAATACTCAGATACCCGACTTCTTGAAGAAGTCGGGTATCTAACCGGAGAGGACACTTCACTCCCGCCGTTTCCCTACCCAAAATCATATTGTAGAGGACACGGCAGTGCCGTGGCCCTACCCCTACCCAAAATCATATTGTAGGGAAACGGCACTGCCGTGTCCTGACTGTGGGTAATATAAATTCTGATGCCACCAGATTTGAGACAAGTTAGTCTTTGATTTTGGTAACAGCCTTTTTGACTTGTTGCTCAAAGGATGTAGCCTTTGTATTGGAAGGATTTTTCATTTTTTCAAGGTCAGCGTCTCCCTGAACTTCGTTGGGGCCTTTGCTGGCTTTTTCTTGAGTTTCTTCTAGAGACATCGGGTTTTTCCGGGCAACTTCTTGAGCTTGTTTCTCAATACCCAAAAGTTGCTCTTGACCTTTGGTGGGGCTGCTGGTAACGGCAAAAGCTGGAAAAGCATTAGAAACAAACATCAAGGCACAAAAACAAACAGCTATTAAAGTGCGAACTAAACGCTTGGCAGGGAAGTTAAAGGTGATAAAAGACATACAAAAATTCTCCGTTTTTACAATTTTTGATCGCTGAGATTGTTAACAGGCTGAAGCTAACTCAAATTCTGCACAATCTTTAACTCAAGTTTGATACAAGCAATAGCATTTAGCAGAAGTTGCTGTTTTTCAAATTAAGCTTAATCTACTTCTATCTGAAAATGCGGCCCCTTGAAATCCTTCTTAGGGAATATTTTGAAAAAGGAAGAACGCAGAAAAATAAACTATCCCTCATACTTTGGCGGAGTTTATCCAGCCCTTCGACTACGCTCAGGAACCGCGTAGTCGAAGGGCTCAGCACAAGTGCCCCATGCCCTGAAAAATGCAGATTACTGTCGCACGGGAACTTGACATTTTGCCAGATAAGTCTTAATTTCTCCGACACTTAACTGGCCGAAATGCAGCAGGGAAGCCAGCAGTGCCGCTTCTGCTTTGCCCTCTGTCACGGCTTCGTAGATGTGGTGGCAGTTTCCAGCGCCGCCGGAAGCGATGACCGGAATTTCGACAGTTTCGGCGATACTTCGGGTTAATGCCAAGTCGTAGCCGGCTTGAGTGCCGTCAGAATCCATGCTGGTCACCAGCAGTTCGCCGGCGCCGCGCTGTTCGGCTTCCTTGGCCCAGGCGATCGCATCTTTGCCCGTATTTTCTCGCCCTCCGCGCACGTACACGTCCCAACCAGGATTATTTGCATCTTGCCTTTTGCGTGCATCGATCGCCACTACAATGCACTGATTGCCAAATCGATCGCTCGCCTTGTCAATCAAACTCGGATCGCGCACCGCCGCCGAATTAATACTTACTTTATCGGCGCCAGCCCTCAACAAACTTCTGATTGTGTCTAAGGATTGAATACCGCCGCCCACCGTCAAAGGGATAAAAACTCGATCGGCAGTCCGGTACACCACATCAATCATAATGTCCCGGTCTTCGTGAGTCGCCGTAATATCCAGAAACACCAACTCATCCGCGCCCGCATCATTGTAAACCTGAGCCATTTCCACCGGATCGCCAGCATCCAGAAGGTTGACAAAATTGACACCTTTGACCACGCGGCCAGCTTTTACGTCCAGACAAGGCAAAATTCTCTTCGACAACATAAAACTCTCGTATTTCTAATTTATTGATAGCCACAGCCAGGAAAAGGCTTGGTTGATATCTTCAACAACCGGAAGTTTGGCAACAAATCTTAAAGATACCTTGTGTTTAACAATTCTCGGTCTGAGGACGAGAGCGATTTTCCAATTTTTTTGGGGCAACCTGAGCAGGAATAAGTGATATTTTGGCAAAAAGCAGCAAATTACACTCCCCAAATAGATCTTTGGCGTGAAAAAAATGACACTTTGGCTTATGATCTAGCCATAACTACCTTAGCTGGGGCTCGAATTGTAGTTCGGCAATCCTGTCTGAGTTCGGTGCATCGACGATCGACCGTCACAATTTTAGATTTTAGAACAGCCGATTTGAGGTTTTTTACCAAAAAATCTCAGTTGTAAGCCGCAAAGTAAAGTTAAAATTTAAAGTTTAAAACCTCAAATCGGTTGACTTGATGTTGTTTCTAGGGCTGTGGTGACTTTGCAAGCCAATCCACATTTGGTACTTCGTACAGAAAGCGGCAATCGCTACTTGCCGCTCTCCGGCAGCAATTGCTGGACTGTAGGGCGGAATGATGACAATAATTTTGTGTTGATCGATCGCTGGATTTCCCGCAATCACGCGATGTTACAGCAAATGGAGACAGGAGAGTTCTATCTGATCGACTTGGGTAGCCGCAACGGTTCTTTTGTCAACGGGCGGCGGGTGAGTATTCCTGTGACGCTCCGAAATGGCGATCGGATTATTTTCGGTCAAACCGAATTGGACTTCTACAACCCAAATGCGGGCCGCCGGCTCGATCGAATACACGACAATGACTCAGAAGATTTTACAGCGACTTTGACGGTACGCAGCCTGATTAGCGTCATGGTAATGGACATCCGAGACTTTACAGTTTTGACTAGACAGCTAGACGAAACCCTCCTCTCGGAAGTCATCGGTAATTGGTTCCGCTCTTCTGGACAAATCATTCGCGAACACGGAAGTTGGGTAGACAAATACATCGGCGATGCGATTATGGCCGTCTGGTTCCACAAACCCAGCGGTGTCAGCAGCGAGGAAATGATGCAGATTTGTCAAGCTTTGAGCCAACTGCACAAAGCAACGGACGAACTCAGCAGCCGTTACCCGCTGCCTTTTCCTTTGCGAGTCGGGGCCGGAATCAATACCGGTTATGCAATGGTGGGAAATTCTGGTAGCAGCGACCGATCGGACTACACCGCCTTGGGAGATACTGTAAACGCAGCATTTCGCCTGGAATCTTGCACCAAACAACTCGGCAAGGATATCGCCGTCGGAGAAACAACCTACAAATACCTCAAGGAATTGGGTGCCGAAAGCGCTTTTGAGCAGCACACCGTTGCTTTGAAGGGTTACGACACTCCCAGCGTGACTTACGGCGGTACTTATGCTGACTTGAACGCTTTTCTGAAATCGATCGGCAAGAGTTAAGGAATCATACTTAGTCCGTGCCGTGGCAGATCTCTTGCGAAAACTGCATAAGCAAAATGGTAATCTCTACATAATAAATGCTGTGTATGAAATTGGGAGACAAAACTTCATGAAACGATTGGGTCGTCTATTGGCAGTATTGGGCTTAGTGCTGGGCTGCTTTGCATGGGCTGGAGACACGAGCGCGATCGCGGCAACCTTGAGCCGTATCGTCTTGCCATCATCCTCGATCCTAGCTGTTGAAGCTCCGGTTAGAACCAATCGCGCCGATGACAAGCTTGCCACAGAATATGGCAAAAAACTTGATTTGAACAACAGCGCCGTCCGGGACTTTCGGGAGTTTCGAGGGTTGTATCCCACTTTAGCTGGACTAATTATTAAGAATGCTCCTTACGAAAAAGTTGAAGATGTACTCAACATTTCAAACTTGACGGAACCTCAGAAAAAAGTCCTGCAAGCTAACATGGACAAATTCACCGTAACTGATGTCGAATCAGTGTTTATTGAAGGAGACACCAGGTTGAATAATGGTCTTTATGACTAGGTAGAACTGTTTCTCATCGATCGGCAAAAGGCAGAAGGCAGAAGGCAGAAAGCAGAAAGAAAACTTTTTTTCTCTTAGGCTGATGACTTCTGCCTTTAAGCTGTGGACTCAAGTATTGAATTTTAAATCTAAAATCGACTGGCTGCGGACTTATGACTGACAAATTTGACGTATTGGTGATAGGTGCTGGCGCGGCCGGTTTGTACACGGCACTTTGCCTCTCAGAACATTTGCAGGTAGGCTTGATTAATAAAAATACCCTGCCTGTTTCTGCCAGCGATTGGGCCCAAGGAGGGATTGCGGCGGCGATCGCCCCTGAAGATTCCGCAGCGCTACACGTTCAGGATACACTAGCTGCCGGAGCCGGTCTTTGCGATTTGGCAGCGGTGAAATTTTTAGTCGAGGAAGCCCCAGCCTGCATTGACTCCCTGGTGAAAATGGGCGTTGCATTCGATCGCACGGGCCCAGATTTAGCCCTCACCCTAGAAGCCGCCCACTCCCGCCGCCGAGTCCTCCACTCCGCCGACACTACCGGCAAAGCAGTTGTCAGTACGCTGACAGCAAAAGTATTGAGCCGCAAAAACATTCAACTCGTCTCCCCGGCCTTTGCTTTGAGTCTGTGGCCCGACGAAACAGGGCGCTGTCAGGGCATTAGCGCGATTTGCGGCTCCAGGGTCAAGTGGCTGCGAGCAGAGGCCGTGGTGCTCGCGACAGGAGGCGGCGGACAGGTTTTTGCTCAAACGACCAACCCGTCGGTAAGTACCGGGGACGGGGTGGCAATTGCGTGGCGCGCCGGGGCGCTACTGCGAGATTTAGAATTTGTCCAGTTTCACCCGACAGCCCTAAGCAAAGCGGGCGCGCCTCGGTTTCTGATTAGCGAAGCGGTGCGGGGAGAAGGAGCTCATTTGGTGGACAGCAAGGGATATCGCTTTGCTTTTGACTCTCACCCCAGCGGGGAACTCGCCCCTCGGGATGTTGTCAGCCGCGCTATTTTCCGCCACTTGCAGAAGACGGGGGAACCTCATGTTTGGCTGGATTTGCGCCCGATTGCGGTCGATCGACTGCGCTACAGGTTTCCGAATATTATTCAAGTGTGCGCTGATTGGGGAATTGATATTTTTTCCGAACCAGTGCCCGTAACGCCCGCCGCCCATTACTGGATGGGAGGGATTGTGGCTGACAAGTTTAACCAAACTTCGATTCCGGGTTTGTACGCCGTGGGAGAAACTGCCAGCACCGGGGTACATGGTGCTAACCGCTTGGCGAGCAATTCGCTGCTAGAATGTCTGGTTTTTGGCGCACAGATGGGACTTTTGCAGGTAGAAGGTGGAAAGTCCGAGACCTTGCCAGATGAGTTCGATGCAGGGGAAATCCGGGCAAAATCGATTTCTCAAAAGGAGATTGAGACGATCGAAAAATTGCGGGTCGAATTGCCGAATTTGGTTTGGCAAAGTGCGGGAATTTGCCGGGGAAAAAGCGATCTGGAGAGTGCGATCGTCCAAGTTGAAATTTGGCGACAAGAATTTGCCTCTTTGCCTTTGAGTCAAACTTTGCTTAATTTACCGCCGGGACAAATGATTGATTTTTCCCCTGCTGATGTTCAAAACAGCTCGATTTTGCGAAATTGGGGGGAAGTTGGCAATTTATTGGATATCGGCTACTTAATTCTCAAAAGTGCTGCGTTTCGCACCGAAAGCCGCGGCGGTCACTACCGAGTGGACTATCCCCTCACCGAGCCGGATTGGTGCACCCATACTTTAATTAACCAATCCAATTGGTACAAATCTGGGCGAATAGAAGAGTAAAAAATTGGGTTCAGCGCGTCCCCGTACCGTCACTTTTGGGGTTCCCGTTCGGGTCTGGTTCGTATTTTTTTGGGTAATTTGGAAACAAGGAGGTTTGTCCAACTGTCAAGACTGTGGAGGTCGATCGCCCGGAGCCCTCCCCCGTGCTAGGGCTGTTTGTGGAGTAGCTGGTAAGTCGAGCCGCATTTGCGATGCCGATCGAACTCACTTGCAGGCAGCCAGCCAGAGTGGCCGTTGTTGTGAGCTGAATCAAAGTACGCATAGTATTCATATTTTTCTCCAAATCACCGAAATAGATGCACGTCTGTAAAACCTATTATATCTATCAATTTCCGTAATTCCACTGAGATATTTACATTTACTTTAATTAAATTTCGTAAATGTACGTAAACATTCTAAATAAAGGTTTTTTAAGCGATTTGGATTTGCACGCTGGCTGTGTATCTGAGAATTTTTAATATTTATTAATATTTAGACTCTGGGACGACAAACTCTAGGCGATCGCTTTTCGTTTGACAACTGACAACTAACAACTAATAAGCTGTCGCGCATTTAAATTGTATATTCAGGGCGGGCGGGACGCCCACCCCACAAGAGTTTGATTATTTTTTTGCCTACAATTTGAATGCACAACGCAGAACAGCTTATCAATTCCGGTTGCACTCCTCATGATTTTGACTGTTTACTGTTGACTGTTTACTGTTGACTGTTCACTGTTGACTGTTCACTGGAATTTACTATTCCGATGAAGAGAGGATTTGATATAACAACTGACAACTGACCATGACTGTTAAAGTTTTAATTCCCACTCCCCTGCAAAAATTCACCAACAATCAAGCCACCATCGAATGTGGCGGTGCCAACATTTCCGAATTGATTGAATCCCTCGAAACAAATTGTCCGGGAATCAAAAAAAGCCTCTGCAATGAAAAGGGAAAACCCCGCAGATTTCTCAACTTCTACGTCAACAGCGAAGATATCCGCTTTTTGGACGGCTCAAAAACAGCCCTCCAAGATGGTAATGAAGTAAGTATTGTTCCAGCAGTTGCTGGTGGCTGATTAGTTTTAAAATAAACGCAAGTGAACGCAGATAGATTTAAATAACTATCTGCGTTCGCTTACGTTTATTTTATGAAGCTTAGCAAAATCAAATATCTGATAATGAGTAACTAACTTAAATATATATTTGACTGTTGTAAATGTCTTAAGCTGTTTCGCATTTAAATTGTGATAACAGCATTTCCTTTTTTTTTGAGTTTCCGTCCCCATTTGATAACTAATCCTCCTTCATTTAAAAGCTTATATAACAAAGCTTCTAATTCTTCAATTGATTTAAAAAGTCGAATAGCAATATATTCTTTGGCCCAATGCCATACCAATTCAATCAAGTTATAGTCGGGGCTATATTCAGGTAAGTATTCCAGATGAATATTAGGCATTTGTGTTGTTATTATCTGGATATACTCTTGTTTCTTATGAAAGCTGGCATTATCTAATACGATCGCTATTTGACACCCTTTTTCTGTAAAATCTTCTCGATTATTTCCCGCTTCTACCCATTCACTTATTAAATCTTGATAAAATAGTTTCAAGACTTTATAGAAACTGTTAGAGTTACTTTTACTAAGAAATTAAACCAATCTTTTTTTGTCTGAATACCTGATTGCTCCCATCGCATTTACTCTTCCTTTTCTTCTATCTCCCCTCACTTTTTTACGATGTCCTTTTTTCCCCCAAGTCTTTCTTTTAATCACTCTTAAACTAAATCCGCTTTCACGCTCTTTACCATACCTGAAGGCGATTAGGACTTTCTTTTTCTATTCTTAAATATTCTTCTAGTTTCTCTTTAAAAGCTTTTCTTTTCTCGGGATCTTGTTTGTGATCTAGGCTATATTTTGACCACAGGTAAACATACTTTTCTTTTGAGATAATTCTCCAGACTTGCGATCCACTCAACTTGATTCCAGTCACTTATTCTAAATAAGTAGCCAATCTTTTAGCTGACCACCGACCAAATTCATATCCTAGCTCTTGAGGAGTTTTGTCAATTGTTTCTAGTAATATCTCTATGTATTTTCTGTAGCTTTGTGATGGTTTCCTTTCATCTTATCATCTTTAAAAATCTCTAAATTATCTGGATCTCCATGCACGCACCAGAAACAAATTTTGTTTTGTGAACAGCCGATAAATTTAGCAATTTTTTTTTGCGTTTTTCCGTCATTGAGCAATAGTAAGATTAAAATCCTCTCTCTAATTTTTCCATTTTCTTTTTGTTTTAAGGCTTGTTGAAGCTTTTTGACTTGCTCTAAATTTAGATGATTTTTCGCTGGCATACTTCTAGCTTTTCTGTGACTTTTGATTTATTATTATACCAGTTTAAATGCGAAACAGCTTACTACCGATTTGTCGTTGCGAGCGATCGCCGTGAAACTCGGTCGCAATCCGAGTAGCTTGTCGCGGGAACTCGACCGCAATTGCAGTGGGGAAAGCGTTTACTTGCCCGATGCTGCCCAAGCGCAAATGCAAGCACGCCGCCAACAATCCAAAACTCGGTTTAGTGGAGTAACTGAGAGTTGTATAGCCGAGCTCAAACAGCGGTTGCAGCAGTACCATAGCCCCGAACAAATCTCCGGGCGATTGAGACTCCAAGGACAAGTGGCCATCAGTCACGAAACGATCTATCAGATGATCTACGCCAACCATGAAGGCTTGCAGGCGTATCAGAAATACCTGCGGCAAGGCCGACGCAAACGACGCAAGCGAGGTGGGGCAACCTCAAAGCGGGGGCAGATTCCAGGTCGAGTGGGGATTGAGCATCGCCCCGCTATTGCTTCGGGCAAAGTTGAGATGGGACATTGGGAAAGTGACACCATGATTGGGGGGAATCACTCTGGAGTCATCGTGACTCATGTCGATAAAGCCTCCAAGTATTTGATTGCAGGACTCGGGACAAACAAAACCTCAGCCCAAGTGAATCGGGTGACCCTTGCCTTGTTTGCGACTGTGCCCGAAGCACAGCGCAAAACGATGACGTTTGACAACGGGAAAGAGTTTAGTGGTCATGCCGAACTGAGCCAAAGATTGAAGCTATCCTGTTATTTTGCCAATCCTTATCATTCTTGGGAGCGGGGATTGAATGAGCATACGAATGGGTTGTTGAGACAGTTCTTTCCGAAGCAAACTAACTTCAGAATTGTGAAAGCCGAGGAGCTACAAAAGGCAGTGGATTTGATTAACAATCGACCGAGGAAGTCGCTTGACTATCGAACGCCTTTTGAAATATTCTATGCAGATACATTAGACGCTGTTGCACTTCAGATTTGAATTGGCGTCCTTTAAGTAAGCCACATTTGGACGGTAATTGCTCGTTTCAACTCGCGGGGCTCGGGATTAGACTGGATAAATTCCGTTAACTCGAATAGCAGGGGAGAAATTATATAGGGATGCTGCCTATTATCTCATAAATCATTTAGGATTGCTATATATCTAGATATGTAAATTTTTTTATCAAAATTTAACATTTTTGGGGTATAACAAATTATTGGCGCGGACAAACAGCTATGCTTTTAGTCGAGCTTAAAGATATCTAAAAAGGAGAGATCAGATGGCACAAGAAACATTGACAGAATCGCCGAGCCTCAACTCAGACTTCATCAAGAAATACGTCGCTGACCACAAGCAGGAGTTGGAAGAACTCAGAACAAGGGCAAAGGAGTTATTCGATGGGCAGTGGGTCATCATTGGCGATGATGAGTACCCGCAGAAGAGGGAACAGTACGCGACGACGTCATTTGGAGAGGAATATGTTTCTCCACGCATTATTTTGTATCCGACTGGAGAGAAGGACATCCAGAAGGCGATAGGCTTGTGCCGCGAGTTCAATATGAAGATAGCTGTGCGCACCGGAGGGCACCAATACTGCGGATTCTCTTCGACCTTGCCGGTAAACATGCAAATCGACCTGAGCAGGACGTTTCCTCTACACGATTATAATGCGGAGACTAACGTGCTGCGATGCGGAGTTAGCCAATCCTTGGGAGTCTGGGCCAAGAAGAACCATGAACTGGGAATCTACCTGCCCATGGGGGTGTGCCCATCTGTGCATTTGGGAGGACATGTACACACCGGGGGGTGGGGAATGGTAGCGCGAAGCCATGGGCTCCTGGCAGATCACGTGCTAGCGTTCGACATTATACTTGCCAGCGGCGAGAAGCAGCGAATCGTGCGGCCCGAAGAAAGGAAGACAAGTCGGGACAACGACGACGTGTACTACGCGGTGTTGGGGGGAGGCAAAGGAGGAGATTTCGGGATCGTGACGCATTTGGAATTCAGCCCTCTACGCGATCGGGATCACCCTAACGCTGAGTGCTACAAGTTCGTGTGGTTCTGGAAGAAAGACAGGGCGAAAGCAGCGGTGTCCAAGATGGCAGAACTGTCTAAACTGTGCGCAGAAGGGACGATCCCATCCGACTACGAGTTCGTGCTGAATATCACGGGGTCCGGGGAGAATATTTGGCTGCCTCAATCAGTGAAACAGGATTTGACACGGCAAGGCCTCACCCTTATCAGAAATCCGAATTTGGCGCTCGGCGACCCAGTGCAAGATCCGTTGAGAGAGATGGTCATCACGAGTACCGAGGAGATGGCTTTGCTGCGCGACCCAGTGAAAAAATATGCGGTGAAAGCAGCGATGGAAGCGTCAGCGGACCGAAACGTGGATCCGCCTGCGATCCAGATGTGGATGTGTTTCACGAACATAGGAGGTGAGGGTGAGCAGTTTGACGACCAATGGTTCAACTCGTTCATAGAGGTCTGCGGGAAGCCGGATCTCATGATGATAACCAAGGAAAATGCCTGCGGGGAGCCGAATACCGGCATAACCGAAGAAGAACAAGAACAAGGAGGATACAACAAGAAGATTCCTATCTCCAGAGGGCTTTCGGAGTATTTCCTCATGAGAAACAAACGCCCGCGCGAGATGCCCTATCCCTTCGTAAAGCGCTTCCAAGTCACGATGGACCTACCGGAGGAGTACCCCACGACGTACACGGACCAAATGCACAAGATCATGGGCGACGATGAGAGAGACGACGACAACAGTAATTTGGGCACTGACAAGGGGCAGCACCTCGTCTCGCAACAGCAGATATACGCGGGTGGTGCCGTAGCGAAGAACGGGGAAGCAGGGATCACCTCCTACTCATGGCGCGAACAAACTCTGGCTTTGAGCTACGACTCATTCTACTTAGTGAGTGAGGATTACCCTGACGCTCGGAAGACGGCACAGAAGTGGCAAGAGGAGAACGATCGGGTATTCATCAATGAGAAGGGGTTTGCTGACAAAGATATGCGGATGTTTGCGTACACCTTTGGGGATCGGGTGCTGGAGAACGTGTGGCAGTACTACTATGACAGCGAGGAAAAGTACAAGCGATTGAGAGAAATCAAGGGGAGGCTCGATCCTGATGGTCTTTTCAGTGCCGATGACTTTTCCTTAAAACCGTTGTAACAGATCCATGCAGACGCTGTCTGCCATTTGATAGTCGAGGGACGGGGCAGAAGTTGCCCCGTCCCTCTCTTTCAGCAGGGGTGTTTGATTCTAGCAAAATCATCAGCCCCTAAAACCTGTCACGCTCGCCATCTTCCACCTTCAGTTACTGATAAAAACCCCAAAAATCGGAAAAGATTCAGGGCAATGGTTGAGAGAATTGAAAACTTAGTCACAGGTACAAATTGATGTAATGGGGATTTATCTTCTTGAAATATCACATCTTTTACCCAATGTAATTGATTTTCAATCCGCCAATGCCCTCGGATTTTATCACCAAATATTTCGGCATATTTTTGACAGCTACTTAGATAATATGCCCTCTCTTGGTAAGATTTTGTCCCTCTAGTTCCACTTCTTTCAACCAGTATGAATCTCTGACTATACTTAGTGTGCTAAATTATCTCAAAAGAATACCGAAAATCCTTGCAGGGCAAAAGTTTGGGAATTACCTTGGTTAAGTTTAGCCATTTTTATTAGTAAATTTAGATATATAGCCTTTCTCTAAAAAGTGAGGTGTCCATTTTGCGAAGAAAAGCTTGATACTGTAAGGGTTGCAGCATACCTCGGCATACCTCATGTTTCTGAGAAACGCTATAGTTTGCTTTTTGACTACTTAGGGCTTGCTGAATCAGTGGTTCAAGTAAACACTGTATGGAATTTCCGAGCAAAAAAGGTAGTAAGGGTGCAAGAAAAACAGGTATAATGACTCAAAAGCCGTGCATCACCATTCGCAGTCATGTACCGAAAAGCTGAGTTTGTTCCCAGCTCACCCTTCGACTTTGGGTAGTGCCCTGAAGGAAAGGATCAAGAGAATTAAACTGCATTTAAAGAAAGTAGGCGTTTAGAGTTGTAAATTAGCATTGTAATGATGCACAAAGTGCCAAATTGCAGCAATATGATTTTCTAATTTTTTAGAGAAGGCTAAGCTCTTTCTTACCAATCGAGACACTCGTTGTCGAATAGTACAGTTGAAGCGCTCGATATAGCTAGTAAAACCACTATCTTTGTCTACACTCCGATGACGTTTCCTGGGCAATACAGAATCATAAGCACAAAACGTGGTCGGTATAAATTACTGCACATTGACGGTACACTGGTGGCATTGAATTCCATAAAGCTTGAGCCGATACTGCGCTACGATCGACCATATGTACACCAACAATTTCCCTAGTCTGGGCATCCAATGCCAGCCAGACCCACTGCTGATTTCCTTTACTATCAACGAATGACCATAACTCATCCATCTGAACACTCAAGCGCTTTTTTTGCTTGGGAGTCCGCGACACTTGCTTTTTAACAGTAGTGGCTTGGCTATTAACGTATCGCTGCACTGTATCTTCTGACACTTGTAGTACCCGAGCAATCCCCGCCTGAGAAATACGTTCAAGTAGCATCCGTGACATCAACTCTTTTTGTTCTTTTGTAATAGGTTTCCATGCCGGATTTAAAACAAATTGACGACCACATTCTCGGCATTTATAATTTTGTTTATGATGCCGAGTTTGACCGTTTCGACTAACTTCTTCCGAACCACAATTAGAGCAACAATTAATTTCTAATGTCATATCACGCTATGGCAAACACTTCTCTAATCATAACGTACTCTGATCCTTTCCTTCAGGGCACTACCGCTTTTTGGACGACTCAAAAACTGCCCTCCAAGATTGTGATGAAGTTAGCATTGTGCCGGCTGTTGGTGGTGATATCAAATCCGGTTGCATTGGAATAATATAGAGGACACGGCAATGCCGTTTCCATACCGAAAATAGTATTGTAGGGAAACGGCACTGCCCATAGGTGTCAACTTAACGTCAAACCTAGTCAGAGACTGTTGTTTGACGATTAGGCCCAGATCCCCCCTAGCCCCCCTTAAAAAGGGGGGGGACAGGGGGGGTGAAAGTCCCCCTACAACCAGGGGGATTTAGGGGGATCTAGACTTAGAGAAAAACGAGATTTATCGAGGCTTTCAGGCTTAAGTTGACACCTATGGGCACGCTTGAGTGTCCTAATTTTGCCTAATAATTCCGATGCTACCGGAAACGATATGATTGATTGATTTTTAACCGCAGATGCAGGTATATCAGCTATAGATTCCCCACTTCTTTAAGAAGTCGGGGAATTCAGTGTTTTGTTTTTTATGTTGGTCTACTTATCAAACTATTTTATTGCAATTATCGCCTTCATCGGCCAATTCAACTCATACATCTCCCGCCTGTATTCAATTCCTAGAATTTCTTGGCAACCCTCTAAGACTTGCTGAATTTTCTCTGCCTCAGTACCAGGCAATTTTGTCATTGCATGAAACTTGTAGATGAATGCTCCAATATCGTATTCTGTTTTGAAGCGGAATTTTTGCGGGAGATCCATTATCTCCACATTTTCATCTAGGAACCCTCCCAAATAACAAAGAGTTCTAGCAAACTCGTCCGACATAAACTTAACTTCATGTCCTGTCAGACAATACCTAGCTACCTGTTTATCAAAATGTTTCGCCAGGGAACTTCCGTGAAAAACATCGCCAATCACCAGTTTTCCCTTCGGTTTTAATGCCTGGTAAATTCTTTGAAATGCTTCAGTCTGATTTTGACAATGGTGGAAACCGCCAAAACTCCATATCTTATCATAAAAGTTTGGAGAAACTTCTAGGGTTTCAGCCCCGAATTTTTGTACTTTGACTTGAACAGGAAGTACCTTTTTTAACAAACTGTCAAGTTGATCTTGCGAAGGATCCGTAAGCAAATAGCTGCCGCTGATACCAACAGATTCACCAATTTCTTTGCAAAAGAATCCGTTTCCTTCTGAAAATCCCAAGATATGTTCTCCTGGTTGCGGGTTGAGATATTGACGCATGAATTCAAGGTTATCTTCTCTTGCATCAGGATATTCTGCGAGGGATTCCGTATAAAGTTGCGATCGCAATCCCACGAATTCGGAGCTAATGTTCATCTGCATTTATTTGAGGCTTATAATTAATCTCATTTAACTGGATCAACGGTAACTTTTGAAAATCGGAAGGGCGGGTTTGACAGCTAGAGCGACAGGTTTTATCCTGCCGCTTTCTGTCTATGAAACTATGAGACGACGGAAGCTACTTTTGCAGCAGTCCGAGGACGACGACGACCTGTTACTGCATTAACCGGGACTGGTGCTGGAGATGGCAATGATGGTGATGATGATGCTAGTTTAGGTGCTTCCAGCGAAAGCTGAGTTCTTTGCACAACTTCCGATCGCACTGCTTCTTCAGGAATTTGCATCAGGAATACCAGCATCGGATTGCTTTGCAATTGTCGGCGCAGCACTCGCCCAATTGCCTTTTCTATTTGGGTTTGAACTCCTACCCAGTCAACATTAACTTGTGAGTCAGCAGTAGCAGGTAGCACAAATTCCGACCAACGATCGCTCAAAACTGTTTCAATGGTTTCATTGATTAGTCCGATCACTTCCGTGCGATCGGCTGATGTGACTACACCTTTCAAGTGGACTTCTGGCTTAGCAACTAATTTGCCTTCCCAATTCAAAGCCGCCGCTACCGTTACAGCGCCATCTCCGGCTAACTGTTGACGTTCCTTGAGGACGTTCGCTTTCACCACGCCCGATCGCGATGAATCAACTAATTCAATTCCTGAAGGCACTTTAGTACCCAGTCGCATCGTATTTTCAGTCAACTCTACGACATCACCGTTGTCAATAATCACCATATTGCTAGCGGGAATGCCCATGCTTTGAGCAGTCTTGGAATGCTGAACCAGCATCCGATGTTCACCGTGCACTGGTAAGAAGAACTTGGGACGAGTCATGTTAATCATTAACTTTTGGTCTTCCTGACAACCATGTCCCGAAACGTGAATGCCTTTGTCGCGCCCGTAAACCACGTTTGCGCCCAGCATCATCAATTTGTCGATCGTATTTACCACTGCGATCGTATTTCCCGGAATCGGATTAGCTGAGAAAATGACTGTATCGCCCTTTCTGATTTTTAGTTCGTGATGTTCGCCGTTAGCAATGCGAGTCATCGCCGCCATTGGTTCGCCTTGGGAACCCGTAGTCAAAATCAAAACCTTGTCTTCTGCCAAATTGCGGATTTCTTTCAAAGGTTTGAAAAGACTATCTTCGCATTTGATGTAGCCGAGATTGCGACAGTGAGCGATGACGTTCAACATCGATCGACCAACCACTCCAACATACCGATTGTTTTTCTTAGCCAATTCTAAAACAATTTGCAATCGGTGTACCGACGAAGCAAAAGTCGTCAGCAGCACTCTTCCTGTTGCTTGAGCAATAATTCTGTCTAAATTCGGAGCAACAGAACGTTCTGAAGCCGTAAAACCGGGAACTTCCGAGTTAGTAGAATCGCTAATCAAGCACAATACGCCTTTTTCGCCGTACTCCGCCAGCTTTTGCAAGTCAAAATGTTCGCCGTCTACAGGAGTATGGTCAATTTTGAAATCTCCGGTGTGGATGATAATTCCTACGGGAGTGTGAATGGCTACCGTGAAACTATCGGCCATTGAGTGAGTGTTGCGAATATATTCGACTAAGAAATGCTTGCCAATTCTTACCGTGTCGCGGGGTCGAACAGTCCTTAATTCAGTGCGATGAGACACTCCGGCTTCTTCCAATTTTCCGGCTAGCAAAGCCATCGCCAAACGTGGGCCATAAATCACCGGAATTTCAAATTGTTTGAGGTGATAAGGGATACCGCCAATGTGGTCTTCGTGACCGTGAGTCACGATCATACCTTGAATTTTGTGGCTATTTTCCCGCAGGTAAGTCATGTCTGGAAGGACAATATTTACACCGTGCATTCCATCTGTCGGGAAGGCTAAACCTGCATCTAAAAGAATTATTTCGTCGCCGTACTCGAACACACAAGTGTTTTTACCGATTTCGTGCAACCCGCCGAGGGGAATAACTTTTAGAACTTGTGCAGTTGTATTTTTGATCATGCGTATCCTTTGTTAGTTATTTTGTTATTTGACTGTTGACTGTTGACTGTTGACTGTTGACTGTTGACTGTTGACTGTTGACTGTTGTCTGTTGTCGTCTTCTGTTCGTTAATGGGAGATTTTTTCCAAGATATTTCTGGAAAAATTCCCTACGGGTTTTACTCTCCCGTACAGTTAGTTGTCTCCCATCTCAATCACCAATTCTTAGTTGTCAGCTAATAACTGATAGCTCATAACTAATGACTAATGACTGATGATTGATGACAACCAAATATTTAGTTTTCAGAAAACTCGTTCTCGCCTATCTAGTCTAGCTAGCTGATACCTGTGCTAGTTGACTCAGTACGTCCTTTAACTTTTGAGTTACCTCAACGGGCGGATCGCACAGGGGCGGACGGGTAGAACCTACATCCCAGCCTTGAAGTTTGAGAGCTGTCTTGACGGGAATGGGATTTGTGGTGAGAAAAAGAGCTTTAAACAAGTCAAAAAGTTGCAAGTGAATCTGGGTAGCGACTTGAACTTGACCGGCCTCGAAAGCTTTGATCATCTGTTGCAGTTGTTCTCCTACCAGATGGCTGGCTACGCTAACTACACCAGATCCTCCTACTGCCAGCATGGGCAAAGTTAGGGAATCATCTCCAGAATAAATGGCAAATTCAGGGGGTGTCAAGCATCGAATTTGGCTGGCTTGATCCAAGTTGCCACTTGCTTCTTTTACGGCTACTATATTGGGAATTTCTGCCAATCGAGCTACCGTCTCCGGCAACATATTCTGACCTGTGCGGCCGGGGATGTTATATAACATTATAGACAATTCTGGAGCAGATTGCGCGATCGCCCGAAAATGATTGTACAAACCTTCTTGCGGCGGCTTGTTGTAATAAGGAACGACCTGCAAACAACCATCTAACCCTAGTTTAGCTGCTTTTTTGGTAGCTGCGACTGCTTCTGAAGTAGAATTCGATCCGGCTCCTGCTATTACCAAGGCTTTGCCGGCTACTGCCTTTTGCACCACCTGAAATAATTCGTACTCTTCGTCCCAGGTCATTGTGGGAGACTCGCCCGTAGTTCCGCACACTACTAAGCTATCCGTACCGCGATCGGCTAAATGAACTGCCAATTGTTCTGCTACCGCATAGTTAACACTGCCGTCTTCCTTAAACGGCGTAATCATTGCAGTCAGAACCCGTCCAAACTTTACCACACTTTCTCCGATTTTAGGCTTGTGATTTTTGATTTTAAATTTTTGATTTCAGATCAAAGGTTTATCTAAAATCTTCATTTCAATTACGAAATTGCCGGCGTCGCCACTAATTAGTAGAAGCCGCCGCTGCTTTGATTCGCAGCAAGTCTTTGTCTGCTAGCAACTCGGCTATCTGCACGGCATTTAAAGCTGCCCCTTTGCGAATTTGGTCGCCGCACAGCCACATCTCCAACCCGCAGGGGTGAGAAATATCTTGGCGAATCCTGCCGACTAACACCTCATCCTTACCGCTGGCCTCTGCGGGCATCGGAAAATAATTAGCTTGCCAGTCTTCTACCAGCTTAACCCCGCTCGCCTGTTTTAAGATTTCCTTGGCCTCGATCGGGCTAAAAGGCTCTGCAAACTCCAGGTTAATCGCTTCGGAATGGGCGCGCAGTACGGGAACCCGAATGCAAGTTGCAGAAATTCGGATTTCCTCCGTCCCAAATATCTTCCGAGTTTCGTTGACCATTTTCATCTCTTCCTCACAATACCCCAAATCGTTAATCGGCGTATTGTGCGGAAACAAATTAAAAGCTAAGGGGTAGGGAAATATCTCTGTTTTGGGCGTTTCCCCCTGCAAAATTGCTCTGGCTTGATCTTTCATTTCCTCCATAGCCCTCGCACCTGCGCCACTAGCTGACTGGTAAGTCGCCACAACTATGCGCTGGACGGGCCTAACTTTGTGAAGTGGCCAAACGGCAACTGCCATCAAAATCGTCGTGCAGTTGGGATTAGCAATTATACCTCGGTGAGATGCTACCGCTTGGGGATTGACTTCGGGAACCACTAGCGGTACAGTCGCATCCATGCGAAAAGCGCTGGAATTGTCAATTACCACAGCCCCGGCCGCCACTGCTTTCGGAGCCCAAAATTTGGAAGTAGAGCCGCCTGCTGAGGCGAGAACTATATCTACGTTATCGAACGATCGCTCCCCCACTGCCTCCACTGTCAGCATTTCGCCACCAAACGGCAATTTAGAACCCGCAGAACGTTCCGAAGCCAGCAGCTTCAAGTCAGAAATGGGAAAACTCCGGCTGTGCAGGAGTTCTAGCAACTCGGCACCGACTGCGCCGGTGGCTCCTAAAATAGCAACTCGATAGGATTGAGACAAATTAGTTTCCTCCATAAAATAAAGTCTAAACGATCGAAATCAAAAATTTAAATAACCGCAATACTCAATATCAAACTTAATTAATCTTAGGCGACATCAGGAGCATCAATCGCAAGGGTATAGTTAACCGGGCGATCGAACTTTCCGATTGCAGCTCGATCGTCAACAATCCCACCTTAGCATCTTTCGTCGTTAGCGATCCGTTCGCCGAAGGCGTTCCCGAAGGGTAGGAAAGCCCGCCCCTATGGGGGCTACCCCAACGAAGAGGATCGCCCCGTGTCACCAATCCGCATCCTTCTGCCAGCAGGCACGTCCGTTGACTGTGACTTGCCAAAAACATTGACATCACAGGGCGATATATGCTATGGTTCATCGGCAATTGGTGGACTTAATGTCCATTTTCGTAGCAGCAAAAGCTAGTATCCTCAAATTAAAACTATTTGGCAAAAGCCAAAAAAGTAGCCGGACATGACTTACAGTCTCATCCGGTAGAGGTGTCTGTAGTCGTGCCACGACAAGCCAAAGTGTACAAACTTAAAATGCAGGCAAAGTCAGATTTGTATGTATTTTATTAGAAAATTATTAAATATCAAAAAAAGCCGATGAAAGTAACCCAGGAAAAACTTCCAGCTAGCCAAATTGGTCTGGAAATCGAAGTACCATCAGAAAAATCAAAACAAGCCTATGAGCAAGTAATTAAACAATTTGCTCGCGAGGTCAATATTCCTGGGTTCCGCAAAGGCAAAGTTCCCCGCCAAGTTTTGCTACAACGCCTGGGCCAGACTCGCTTGAAGGCGACGGCTTTGGAAAATTTGATCAATGATTCTCTGCAAAAAGCCCTCGAACAAGAAGAAATTCAGGCAATTGGCAGTTTTGAACTGAGCATTGAGTTTGAAGAGTTGCTAGCTAAGTTCGATCCAGAACAGACTTTGACTTTTACAGCTAAGGTTGACGTAAAACCAGAAGTCAAAATGGGGCAGTACACGGGCTTGCAGATTCAAGCAGAAGAAGCTAAGTATGATGAGGCTCAGGTGGATGAGGTACTGGCAAAATATCGATCGGACAAAGCTACTTTAATCCCCGTAGAAGGCCGACCAGCTCAGTTGGGAGATATGGCTTTGGTTGATTTCGCCGGCAGATTTGCCGACGCACCCGAAGGCGAAACTCCCGCAGAAATTCCCGGCGGCGAAGCCCAAGACTTTCAAGTAGAATTGTCGGAAAATCAGTTTGTACCCGGCTTTATTCAAGGCATGATCGGCATGAATTCGGGAGAAACTAGAGAAGTTTCCGTCCAGTTTCCCGATGAGTACAGCAGTGAAGAATTGGCGGGGAAACCAGCAGTCTTTACGATTACCCTGAAAGAACTTAAGGAAAAAGAATTGCCGGAGTTGGACGATGACTTCGCCCAAGAAGTCAGCGAGTTTGAAACTTTAGCAGAACTGCGCGAATCCCTGGAAACTCGGTTTAAAGCAGACCAAGAAAACAAGACATCTGCTAATAAGGAAAAAGCTATATCAGCAGCACTTGTGCAGTTAATAGAAGTCGAAATTCCCGAAACAATGCTCGATCGCGAAATCGATTATTTGCTCAACCAACAAGCGGTTCAGTTGAAAAATTACGGCATAGATATCAACCAACTGTTTACCGAAGAAAACATTGGGCCGATGCGGGAACGCTCGCGCCCAGAAGCAGTCGATCGACTTAAGCAGTCTCTAGCTCTGGCAGAAGTGGCCAAGCTGGAATCCTTATCTGTTGAAACAGCAGAAGTAGTAGAAGAAGTAGCAAGAGTCAGAAAGCAATTTCCCAAGGGAGATTTTGATCCCATGAAATTGATGGAATTTGTTGAAGAAGACTTGCTCAAACAAAAAACCCTGAAATGGTTGGAAGAAAAAGGGACGATCGAACTCCTACCTGAAGGTTCTCTGACTCCCGCAGCAGACGAATCAGCAGAATTAGAAGAATCAGACGCTGAAGTTTCAGAAGAAGCAGCCACAAGCGTTGAAGTTGAAGTCGTAGGCCAAGAGTAGGGTCCAGAATGAAAGTAGTAGGGACACCGCACGCCAGCCCTTCTTCGTGTCAACAAACACGTTAAACCCAGTCAGAGACGGCTATTTGATTGTTAAAGCCAGATCCCCCCTAGCCCCCCTGGTTGTAGGGGGGGGACAAGAAGCCTCTTTAAGTCCCCTTTCTTAAGGGGGATTTAGACGGGAGCGTAAAACCGAGATTTATCAAGGGTTTTAGGCTGGTTGTTGACACTAATGAGCACGCTTGAGTGTCCCTACGGCGGGGATCGATCGGGGGTATCTGAAGTGCGATCGAATTTTACGTTTAATGTCGAACTACTGTTGAATTCAGGTTAAATAGTCACAAGATTTTTGCTCGACTATGCCCTGCGCGGGCCAATGCCCCATTCCCAATTCCCCCCATCTGGGTTCATTCGAGGCATAATAGTTAAAAGCTGGCGGCTTAATTTCAAGCTTTCAACAGCAGCAAATTGTCTAGAATCCTTGACTGGTGTCTTATGGTTGTATCTCAATCTTCCAATTACCTAATTACAAGCTATAACGATTTTGATGTCACCGACAGCCCCAGCAATGTAGTGCCGATGGTACTAGAACAGTCGGGGATGGGCGAGCGCGCCTTTGACATTTACTCGCGCTTGCTGCGGGAGCGAATTGTGTTTTTAGGAACTCCCGTAACCGACGAAGTGGCTGACTCGATAGTGGCTCAGCTATTGTATCTAGATGCCGAAGACCCAGAAAAAGATGTGCAAATGTACATTAATTCCCCCGGGGGCTCGGTGACGGCCGGGATGGCAATTTATGACACAATGCAGCAAATCCGCCCAGATGTGGTGACGATTTGTTACGGTTTGGCAGCCAGTATGGGTGCATTTCTGCTGACAGCAGGAGCCCACGGTAAGCGGATGTCTCTTCCGAGTTCCCGGATTATGATTCACCAGCCGCTCGGAGGCGCTCAAGGTCAAGCAGTTGATATTGAGATTCAAGCCAAAGAAATCCTTTATCATAAGCGTAAGCTGAATGAGCTGCTGTCGCACCACACAGGTCAATCGCTGGATAAATTAGAGGCTGATACTGAGCGCGACTTTTTTATGTCAGCCGAGGAAGCCAAAAATTACGGTTTGGTCGATCGAGTTATCGAAAAGGAAAATCTTCCGGCTGCGGGAGAAAATGTCACTGCACTGAATTAAGAGGCTGTTATGTCTAAGTACGACTCCCATCTAAAATGTTCGTTTTGTGGCAAGTCTCAAGAGCAAGTACGCAAGTTAATCGCAGGCCCTGGGGTGTATATCTGCGACGAATGCGTTGACTTGTGCAATGAAATTTTAGATGAGGAGTTGTTTGATTCGAGTGGAGTGCCCGCAGCGGCTCCCAAGCAGGAAACGACGCAAAAGCGCCGCGCTACCTCGGGCAAAAGTATGTCGATGAGCCAAATTCCGAAGCCGAGGGAAATTAAAAATTACCTCGACGAAAATGCGATCGGGCAAGATGAGGCGAAAAAGGTGCTCTCGGTGGCTGTTTACAACCACTACAAGCGCCTGAGCTTTATCCATGCCAAAAATAGTGGCAAGCACCCGCCGGAAGAAGTAGAACTGCAAAAGTCAAATATTTTGTTAATCGGGCCGACGGGCTGTGGCAAAACTCTGCTGGCTCAGACGCTGGCGGATATGCTCGACGTGCCTTTTGCGGTGGCTGACGCGACGACGTTGACGGAAGCGGGTTATGTCGGGGAAGATGTGGAAAATATTTTGCTGCGGCTGCTGCAAGTGGCAGATATGGACGTGGAAGAGGCGCAGCGCGGCATAATTTATATTGATGAAATTGACAAAATTGCCCGCAAGAGCGAAAATCCTTCAATTACGCGGGATGTGTCGGGTGAAGGGGTGCAGCAGGCGCTGTTGAAAATGCTGGAAGGGACGATCGCCAATGTACCTCCCCAAGGCGGCCGCAAGCATCCCTATCAAGACTGCATTCAAATTGACACCAGCAATATCATGTTTATCTGCGGCGGCGCTTTTGTCGGTCTGGAAAAAGTGATCGAGCAGAGAACGGGTAAAAAGTCAATGGGTTTTATTCAGCCCGGAGAAGCTCAGCCGAAGGAAAAGCGGGCCGCTGATGTACTCAAGCAACTGGAACCGGACGATTTGGTGAAGTTTGGGATGATTCCTGAGTTTATCGGGCGGGTGCCCGTGGCGGCGGTGTTGGAACCGCTGGATGAGGAAACGCTGATGGCGATTTTGACGGAACCGCGCAATGCTTTGGTTAAGCAGTATCAAAAACTGCTGAAGATGGATAACGTACAGTTGGACTTTAAGCCGGATGCGATTCGGGCGATCGCCCAGGAAGCATATCGCCGCAAAACTGGAGCGCGGGCACTCAGGGGAATTGTGGAAGAGTTGATGTTGGATGTGATGTACGAGTTGCCGTCGCGCAAGGATGTGACGCGCTGTACGATTACTAAGGAAATGGTTGAGAAGCGATCGACCGCCGAGTTATTGGTACTTCCGTCTTCCCTCCCGAAACCGGAGTCGGCTTAAAAGTTTTTGTATTGTCAATTTTCATCTGCGGTTAAGAAATTTTCTTTTTTTAACCGCAGATATAGGCAGATAAACACAGATTAACGCAGATGAATCTGGAATGGTCATGTGTCAGTTAATTTCTGTTCTGGATCTAAACCGAAAAGAAATCCGACGCTGTAATCAAATTATTGGCCCCAATTAGCTTAGCTAAAATTTGATTAGTTCCAGCTAATTGTAGTGAAAATTCACTCCCTGTTTGAATGATTTTTAACTGTTGGAAACTCAGTCCACCAGCTAGGGCAAACTTGTCAATTCCTACTTCAAAATTGAGCACAGTATCGATACCGCTATGTTTACC
>JANMLZ010000191.1:0-33001 GCA_031372825.1 Cyanobacteria bacterium OTE_58_metabat_593
TGTCGAAACTCGAATGTTTGGTTGATTTGTATAAATCGTAGACGGTGATTGAAAGAGACTGTTGGCGAATTAAAAAAGTACGGGCAATTCATGAATTGCCCCTACCGAATGGTTTCCAACCTTACCGATTTAAACCCATCGCTAGGGTTCAATGTAGGGGCAATTCATGAATTGCCCGACCGAGGTGAGGCGTGACACCTTCTGTGAATTCGCCAACAGTCTCTTGAAATCGCGCCTACACAAACGAAGTCCGCCTACGTGGACTAAGAAATAAATTATTTCTTTCTTTCTTTCTTTCTTTCTTTCTTTCTTTCTTTCTTCACTCTGTGTTCTCTGCGGTTAATTTTAACAAAAATAATTAATTTAGCTATGACCTACGATACCAGTACAAACATTATTTTAGATAGCAAACCATTAGAAAATGATGAAAAACTGCTCACACCTCTGATGGTTTTTGCTGCGGAAGTTTTGTTAGATGAACAAGAGGCAGAGCCTGGAAACGAGGGAGTTGCAGTTGATACTTTGATGGAAAAAGTTGCTCGCTGTTGTCGAGAAAGCAAAGTTGGCAAAAAATTACCTACGGCTTTTTATGTGCATATTTCGGCTTTAGCAACACTCGATTCTATACTCACAATTTACGAAAAATGTGCCAGACAAAATGTCCCAAATGTTGATGAAGCAACCTTAGTTAAGTTTCAACTTCGTCAACCTAAAATATCTTATCTTTTTTACCCAGATTTTGATACAGATGCTCACCCAGCTTTACAAAGGAGCATCCAAATTAATCTGGAAACAGGGGAAGTTAAATCTTTCGATTACAGCAACAGCGAAAATCCGCCAGTTTTGCACCGCAAGGAAACTTTTGTGACTGCGGATTATCCCAATTACAATAAGTTTGCTCAACTAACTCGCTCCGAAGAGAAATGGGGATTGCTTGACAATACTAGCGCGATCGGTACTCGCGAAGGTTGGCTCAAATACTTAGGATATTGCGGTGTGGAAATCCACGATCATGCTGTAGTTGAACTTGCGAAACAGGAAAATAGCCAGTTATCAATCCCGAAGATTGAACGACACAAAGCTGCGATCGTACGCAACTCAATTTCTAAACCTGTGCGTTTGGTTTTGGAAGCCGATTTATTTATTGATGGCGATACTTTCTTTGATTACGGTTGCGGCTACGGTGGGGATATTCAACATATTTCACAAGAAGGTTATGCTGCTTCTGGATGGGACCCGTATTATCTACCAGAGAGTCCGCGAATTAATGCAGATATTGTAAATATTGGTTATGTAATTAATGTGATTGAATCTTTGGGGGAAAGGCGAGAAGCTTTGCTGAATGCTTGGGAATTAACTAACAAATTACTGATAGTGGCGGCTCAGGTATTGATTGATGATGGCGAGCGAGGTCAAATTGCTTACGGGGATGGAATCATTACTTCTTGGAATACTTTTCAGAAGTATTACGAACAGGAAGAATTGAAGGTTTATATCGACCAAGTTTTGAATGTTGATGCAATTCCTGTGGCTTTGGGGATTTATTTTGTGTTTCGAGATAGAGCGGAAGGTCAAGGTTTTCGCGCTTCTCGGTTACGATCGCACTTATTGACTCCCAGAGTTCGATCGCAAGTCAAGCGTTTTGAAGATTATGCAGAAATGCTGGCTCCTCTAATGGCCTTTGTGAGCGATCGGGGCCGTCTTCCCGTCAAAGGTGAATTAGCTGAAGAATCGGCGATCAAGGGGGAATTTCACAGTTTTAACCGCGCTTGGCGGGTGATTTTGCAAGCTACCGATGCGGATGATTGGGAGACGATCGCCGATAAACGTCGCCAGGATTTGCTAGTATATCTCGCTCTCAACGGTTTGGAGGACGATCGACCTTCGATGCGCCAACTCCCAGCCCAAATCCGTAATGACATCAAAGGTTTGTTTGACAGTTATCAAAAAGCTTGCACTTTGGCTGATTTAATGCTATATAGTTTGGGCAAAAGTGAGATTATTGGTGATTGTTGCGAAGATAGTGCGATCGGCTACAAACTCCCCGGTTCTCTTTCGGTTCACGTCTCTGCATTAGAAGAACTAGACCCTTTATTGCGACTCTACGAAGGTTGTGCTAATCGGACGATCGGCAGACTTGATGGCGCGACAATCATCAAATTTTATGCTAATCAGCCGAAAATATCCTATTTATTTTATCCCGATTTTGACACTAATCCACATCCAGTGCTTCACACTTCCATGCACATCAACTTGCGCGGTCTTTCTGTCAGCTATCAAGACTATTCTCATTTGCCTAATCCGCCAATTTTAGTGAGAAAAGAAGCTTTTGTTGCTGTGAGTTATCCGCATTATCAAAAGTTTGCTAAACTCAGCCGCCAAGAGGAAAAGTTGGGAATCTTTGATAAGTCCGGTGGATTTAAGGAGCGGGAATTGCTGAGCTGTTTGGAGGAAAATTGTGTCAGAATTAAGGGACATCGCTTGTTTTGGCGATCGGATGTTGACCCAGAAAAGTTAAAAATACTGCAACAAGCCGCGTCGGAACGTCATCCGCGAAAAATTGAGGTTAATGGGGGAAAGAGTGAACGAACCGCAGAGGCCGCAGAGGGCACAGAGGATGGAAAAGAAGAGGGAGAGGAATAGTCATGGAAACGGAGTATGATTTTAGTCAACGTATTGACATTGTAAATACATTTTACCATACTAGGAAGCATGAATGTATACTTCGTGCTCAATGGCATTACCTTTGTATGGGATGACGGAAAAGCGCGGATCAATCCCATAAATCATGATGGGGTTACTTTTCAACAAGCTGCTGAATCCTTCTTTGACCCATTTCTAGTAGTCGTTGATGCCAGCCGCAATCAGGAAGCGCGTGATGCTGTGATTGGGCTAGATAGTCGGTGGAATCTACTGTATGTGATTCACATTGAGCGTGAAGAGAATGTCATTCGGATTATTTCAGCACGTAAAGCAACTCGTCGGGAGAGGGCAGAGTATGAAGATTGAAGCATTAAAGCAGCGATTAAACCGCAACCGTCCAATGACTAGCGTGACTATCCGTATGCCAGAAGATGTTGTGGAAGACTTAAAGAAAGTTGCACCATTGTTGGGTTTTTCCGGTTATCAACCATTAATTCGTGCTTATATAGGTCAAGGTTTGCGCGTTGATTTAGAACGATTTGAGAGCGAGACAGTGATAGCCTTAGTAGCAAGTTTGAAGCGTCGAGGTGTCAGCGATGCAGTGATTGATGAAGCATTAAACGAAGTCATTCGTGCTAATTCCTGTTAATAGAGTAATAGTCATGGAAATGGAAGAATACTTGAAAGTGAGTGAAGTTATTGATTGGCAGCATCCCGAAATTATGGAATGTGCTAAACAAATCGCATCGGGTTCTGAGACACCAAGTGCGATCGCCAAAGCGTGTTTTGAGTGGGTGAGAGATGAAATTCGTCACAGTTATGACTATCAAATGAGTCCTGTTACCTGTCGAGCTTCCGATGTTCTTCAGCACAAAACAGGTTATTGCTATGCGAAAAGTCACTTGTTAGCAGCGTTACTTAGAGCAAATGACATTCCAGCAGGTCTTTGTTACCAGCGGTTGAGTATTGATGATAAAGGTGCGCCTTACTGCTTGCACGGGTTGAATGCTATCCATTTGCCTGAAGTTGGTTGGTATCGGGTTGATGCCAGAGGTAACAAAGAAGCAGTCAACGCTCAGTTTACTCCACCTCAAGAACAGTTAGCGTTTAAGATTCAGTTTCCTGAAGAGGCAGATTTTCCAGCCATATTCTCAGAGCCGCTTCAAGTCGTTATAGAAGCATTGCAACGACAGAATACATGGGATGATATGCTTCGTAATCTCCCAGACATTTCGTTGGAGTCTGCTAAGAGTTATGGTTTGTGGTGATACACGATTATGAAAAACATCACACAGGTTTCACCTGAAGATGCAGCCGCCATTCTCGAAGTACAAAAGCTGGCATATCAGAGCGAGGTACAGCTTTATAAGGACACCTGTAAAGTTGCGTCGATTTAATCCTTAAATCCTTTTAAAGCTATGGCATTTGAATTTGACCATCTCTTTATCTTTACTGACATAGGTGCTAGTGAAGCCGATCGCCTGATCTCATTTGGTTTAACCGAGGGAGCGTCTAGAACACATCCCGGACAAGGCACTGCCAATCGCAGTTTCTTTTTCCACAACGCCATGCTGGAATTGTTGTGGGTTCACGATCCAGAAGAGGCGAAATCTACAGAAATTCATCGCACTCGTCTTTGGGAGCGATCGACAAATCGGCAGAATGATGCCTGTCCCTTTGGGATTTGTCTGCGTCCTACCAGCAGTTCTGGCGATCGCATTGCATTCCCCAGTTGGGACTATCATCCGCCCTATTTGCCTGAAACAATCAGTATTGCAGTGGCAACAAATAGTGATGTACTAACTGAGCCAATGCTGTTCCAGATCCCATTTGGCAAACGTCCCGATCGATTTTCTGCCGAAAAGGCGCAGCCTCTAGAGCATCCTATTGGTTGGCGCGAAATAACTCGTGTCGAGTTAGTTAGTCCTGCGGCCAATAGTCGATCGCCAGAATTGCAAGCTGTACTTGATACCAAACAAATTAAGCTAAGTATTGGAATAGACTATTGCATCCAGCTTGGATTTGATGGAGAAATGCAGGGGCAGCAGATAGATTTCCGACCCGGATTACCACTGATTTTAAATTGGTAGAAAGCTGTGTCGGAATGATATAGAGGACACGGCAGTGCCGTGTCCCTACGTCAAATGATATCAATTCCGGTTGCACCGGAATTATACAGAAGAGACGGCAGTGCCGTGGGGTGCATCTCAGTTTTGCAAATATATTCGTAGGGGCGAAGCATGACCGCAGTAAATCTCTGGCGATCGCTAATAAATTGTCTGCGGTCATGCTTCGCCCTTACAACATTGAGATGCACCCGTGCCGTGTCCCTACAATGTTATTTTGCGTAGGGATACGGCACTGCCGTCTCGTCATTTCGGTTACTAATAATTCCGATACAACCGAAAACGATATGAATCGTAGGGACACGGTACTACCGTGTCCTAATTTCTTCATTACTCGTTAAGCAAACTTAATTTTCAAATAATCATCCTCCATCTTCGCCCCAGAAGGTTGCAGCGCCGCTAAAGCTTGCGGCAAAACCATATTGCGGCGATGATTCCCAATCCGAACGTTCAACTCGTCTCCAGTTTTGGTCAACTGAATCTGATCCTTAGCAATTCCCGGCAAAAACAGTTCAAGACTGTATTGATTATTTTCTTGAACAATCTTAATCGTATTTTCTTTGTGATAAATTTGACTGGGGTCTTCGTCTTTGTAAAGCGTTTCTTTCAACCGTTCCAATGCTGGTAAACCGCACATTTCTTCGGAATAAAGCGGCACTTCTTTAACTGGTAGTGGCATAAAATCTGCATGAATCTCCTGACGGTACTGCTCCTGGCTTTCTTTCCACCGTTTGAAAAATGGGTCGGTTACTTCTTCAGGAATAATCCGGTTTGCTACTACTAAATCTGTGGCTACATTGTACAAACTCAAATAGGCATGAGCGCGCAAAGATTCTTTGATTACCATTTTTTCTGGATTGGTAACTAACCTTACCGAAGTTACAGTATTGTCAGTTAAAATCTTTTCCAACGCCTCAATTTGTTCGTAAAATTCGTAAGGTGCATCCATCACCTCTTTGTCTGGCAAAGAAAAACCGGCAATTGGTCTAAAAATAGGTTCAACTAAAGGTCTAAGGACGGCTGATATGCCTTGCAGTGGCTTGTAAAATTTTCTCATGTACCACCCGCCAACTTCGGGCAAACTTAGCAGTCTCAATGCTGTACCAGTCGGAGCAGAATCGATAATTAAAACATCAAATTCGCCTTCGTCGAAATGCCGTTTCATTCGCACTAAACCGAAGATTTCATCCATTCCTGGCAAGATGGCTAATTCTTCAGCTTGAACGCCTTCGAGTCCCTGGGCGCGCAAGACTTGAGTGATGTAGCGTTTAACTGCTCCCCAATTGCCTTCTAATTCCCTGAGAGCGTCTAATTCTGCTGCCCACAAATTCGGTTTTACCAGCCGCGAATCGTGTCCGAGTTCCATGTCGAAGCTGTCGGCTAGGGAGTGGGCGGGATCGGTGCTCAGCACTAGGGTTTTGTATCCCAATTCTGCACATCGCAGCCCTGTCGCGGCTGCTACGGAGGTTTTGCCGACTCCACCCTTGCCGGTCATTAATATTAAGCGCATTGATTGTTAAGCTCGTTTGAATGTTGTTTACTCCTATATTGTAACGTTCTGTAACGAAGATTAATTTAGTGGGGGGATTAATTTGGGCGACAAGCAGCCACCGGACACACTATATTTCCTGTGATGCACGAAATCTGTGTCATGTCAATAGATGGGTTGAGTTGATGAGGGCGATCGTATTTTAGCTCTAGTTATACAGTCAGTGAGTACAATTGTCTTCGGTTTTTTGTAGGCTAATTCAGAGATAATTTTCGCTTAGAAACAACGCAATCTTGCAAATAAAGATTAATTAGCTCCTGAGAAGATATACCTTTTTCTTGAGCCATAGTTTCAAAATATTCAATCACATCAATTCCTAGAGAAATCGTGATCTGTTTTTTTAACTGTTTGGCAAAAGGATTAGGTCTTTTTTTCATTTTTGAAAGATCGTATTCCGGTTCCATTGTTTTATCTCCTATATTCTTTACTTTCATTTTTAGTCGGTTTTCTTGCAGAGATAATTCTAATGATAGAATCTTCTTCTCGAAAACAATGAACTACAAGTAATATTCTCATTTTAGAGCTTATACCCAGAAGTAAAAAACGTTCTTCTTCTTGGGAGTGATCTTCGTCCCAAAATTGAAGGGCATAATCATCAAAGAAGACTGATTCAGCTTCTTCAAAAGAAATACCGTGCTTTTGTTGATTAATTTTATTTTTTTGCTCATCCCACTGAAAGGTTATTTTATTCATTCTGCCAAAAGATCATTCAATATTTATTCTTAGTCATTAAACCATCTTTGGGTATTTTGACAATAGCCATATATTTATCCTCCTATTTGTTCTGGTAATAATTTAATTTACAGTTCAACTTCCTTTCTACTCCACACATCCCTATTATACATCATCCATAACCGATCGCACTCCCGAACAAATTGATTTTGATTTAATCGTTTGGAGTGTCGGCAATTCAGAGATTAGTCTTGACTGGAAACACAAGCTGTTTGAGCACATCCAACCGCGAACAGTTCCAGTAATCGATGTGAGAAACGATTAAATCATCACTGTTGACTTTCATTTCGCTCCTACCTGCGATCGCCATTTTCGGCCTCCAAGGTAACGGCGCAGTCCAACTCAGCGTCCACCGGGTGTCTATGCTATCTCCCGACTGGGAAATTTCGTGCAAGTCCAGTTTAATCTCTTGAAAAAAAGTCCCCATAAACCCGATCATTTTACGGTAGCGATCGACTCCGGTAAATCGATTCACCGGATCTTCAAAATATACATCTTTTGCATAAATACTGTAAGTTTGATTTTCGGGGAATCTTTGATAATCGTCTTTGAGAATTTCAATAATGTCCATTGCGGGCGATCGTCATGCTTCTATTATTATCAGCTAATTTTAACACAATAGATAAAAATTCCGCAATTTGCTGCCAAAGTGTGATAAGATGTCCGTTTATTTACAGCCTTCTCAACTTTCAACATAACATCACAATTATGATCGACCTCTACACTTTTACCACGCCCAACGGCCGCAAAGTCTCTATCATGCTCGAAGAAATAGGCTTACCCTACAACGTGCACGTCATAGACATCACAAAAAACGACCAATTTAGCCCAGAATTTATCGCCATCAACCCGAATAGCAAAATCCCTGCTATAGTCGATCGAGATAACGGCATCACCGTCTTCGAGTCCGGCGCCATCCTCATCTATCTTGCCGAAAAAATAGGCAGATTTCTACCCACCGACAAAGAAAAATACTTTCAAGTGATGGAATGGCTGATGTTTCAAATGGCCAGCGTCGGGCCAATGTTCGGTCAACTCAACCACTTCAGACGCTTTGCACCAGAACAAATTCCCTATGCAATTGGTCGCTACGAAAAAGAAACTTTGCGAATCTACGGAGTATTAGACACTCAACTAGCAAAACACGAATACATCTGTGGCGAGTATTCAATTGCCGATATTGCTACCTATCCCTGGGTTGCTATTTACGAATTTCAAGGATTAACCCTCGACAACCATCCCCACCTCAAACGCTGGGTAGAAACCTTGCAAGAACGCCCAGCAGTACAGCGCGGGATGGCTGTTAGCGTAAGTCCTAACTGAGAATTAAACTTCACGAGCGGTCACAAGCAATTTGACTGTAGCTCAAAATCCGGTTTGACACTGCCATGACTTGCTAACCATTGATAAACTTGCAGCATCTGCTGAGCTTTAACATCCCAGGAATAGTGATTCATGGCGTAATTGTGGGCTGCAATGCCCATGCGTGCAACACGATCGCGATCGACTACCAACTGTTCGAGTTCTGCGGTAAATTGTTTGACCAGTTCGTCAAAAGTACCCATAGGAACTTTAATCCCCCTATCAGGTCCAACCAGCGCACCTGGTCCGCCGTAGTCAACTACAACACAAGCCATACCGCAGGCCATGGCCTCAACCACAACGCCAGCCCCCAGTTCGCGAATCGAGGGAAAAGCAAAAATCTCAGCTTGGCGCATCAATTCTCCCACTTCAGGTTGGGTTTTTTGGCCTAAAAGTTTAACGCAGTTGCCTAAATTTTGTTCTGCGATTAATTGTTCTAGTCTAGGACGTTCGGGTCCGTCGCCAACAATCGCTAATTTATGCTCCTGCAAAATCGAACTGTTAGCGAAAGCGCGAATGACAACTTCTGGCAATTTATAGGGAACTAGCCTCCCGGCAAACAGTACCGTTACTTGTTCGCGGCTAGAGCGTTCGGTCAGCTTAAACAATTCCGGATCGATGCCAACTTCGGCATAATTAATTGTCTTCGATCTCGCTGAGGCTGGCAAATCTGCGATCGTGTGATCGAATGCCGCCAGAATTCCTGCTGAACGTTCATAAGTAGAGCCGTAAAAAGGCATTAACCTGTAAGCATTTCGCACATAACTCAACCACTCGCGTTCCCGCTTCAACTCAGTTGTGAAAGCTTTCGGCCAAGGCAGCCCGCCGTTGAGTGGGCCTAGCAAAAAAGGAATAGGACTCCAAGCTGCCATAGGACTTGGCTGCGTAGGCGACATCGGGGTAATCCGGTGAACGACATCAAAATGCCCGCTTTGCAACTCTTGCTTGTAGCGCTTCCATACTTCCCACTCAAAGGCGAGATAGCTGAAAGAACCCAGCGCTGTCCTAATAGTCCAGGATTTTTCTGAGCCACCGGTTAGTAAATTAGCTAGATTTTGAATGGGAGCAGCAACATTTTCTGTATCTAGATAAACGACTTTAGCCTTACCCATCCCGACTCGATCGATATTTGGTTTATTTCTAATTTGAGTAACAACTGTAGCATTAACATAATGGCTGATGGCACGCGCAAATTTATATCCAACCACCGGTAAAGAAGGCCACTCAGGATTGCAAACATCCGCCAGAATCAAAACTCGCATCCTATCACTTTTATCTTGGTTTTTCATAAAAAATCCAGTATCTGTACAATTTGTCATAATTCGCGATATATATAGGTTTAGGAGAACTTCCCTGCGGTTGCCCCTTGCTTGCCTACCCTAACTAATTGTTCGCGAATGAGTGATAATTGCTATGGGACTCAAGAACTTTATAACACCGCTATCCCTATCTTGGCAAGTGTACCAATACATAGAAGATCGCGGTGTTGTTTTAAAGCTACTGCTGATTCAGGATTGGAATGATTTTCTGACCGGCTTCGGGCACTCAATTATTGGCGCACCGAGGAACTCAATCCGCGAAATGCTTAATAATTGCCTCCGCAAACTCCGAACACTTCAACTCAGGCACTGGTGGCTCCATTAAACGAGCTAAATCGTAGGTAACTTCACTATTAGAAATTGCCGCAGCCAAACCCTTCTTGATCAAGTCGGCAGCTTCCTGCCATCCCATATATTCCAACATCATCACCCCGGACAAAATCAGCGAACCGGGATTGACTTTATCCAAGCCAGCGTGTTTCGGTGCAGTGCCGTGAGTGGCTTCAAAAACTGCACATTCATCGCCAATATTCGCACCGGGGCCCATGCCCAATCCGCCAACAATTGCGGCGGCTGCATCGGACAAATAATCGCCGTTTAAATTCATTGTCGCCAAAATGGAATATTCACCGGGACGAGTTTGAATTTGTTGGAAAATGCTGTCAGCAATTCTGTCATTGACCATGATTTTCTCTTTCCATTTGCCGCCGCCGTGACTATCCCAAATTGCAAACAGAACGTCGGCGACTTCTTGACGAATTTTGGCTTGTTTTTCTGGTGTCAAAGCATCGTATCCCGGTTCTATTTGACGGGCATTGTCTTCTAAGCTAAGGTCAGGATTTTGTTCTTTGTTGCCGAGAATCCAAGATTCTCTTTCTGTCACACATTGAGCACGAAATTCGGTGGTTGCTAGTTCGTAACCCCAATCCCGGAAAGCTCCTTCGGTGTATTTCATGATGTTGCCTTTGTGCACCAATGTTACTTGCTGCTTTTCTTTTGGCAACCGCAATGCGTGGGTAATGGCGCGCCTTACCAAGCGCTGAGAACCTGTTTTGCTAATTGGTTTAATGCCAATTCCTGAATCGAGGCGAATTTGTTTCTTGCCGTGTTCTGGTGTGGCTGGAATTAACTCGTTATTGAGATATTCAATTAATTTTTTACCGATTTCGCTGCCTTTTGCCCATTCAATTCCGAGGTAAATATCTTCTGTATTTTCCCGGTAAATGATTACGTCTAGCAGTTCGGGGGTTTTGTGCAATGATGGGGTGCCATCGTAATATTTGCAGGGGCGGACGCAGGCGTAGAGGTCGAAGATTTGCCGCAAAGCTACGTTGAGCGATCGAATTCCGCCGCCTACGGGGGTTGTCAGGGGGCCTTTGATGGCGACTCCATACTCTTTGATGGCGTCTAGGGAATCTTGGGGTAGATATTGGTATGTACCGTAGATATCGCAGGCTTCGTCGCCTACATAGATTTTAAACCAGTTGATTTTACGATCGCCACCGTAAGCCATCTCTACCGCAGCATCCATGACTTTCTGGGATGCTGGCCACAAGTCTACGCCGGTGCCGTCACCGCGAATGAAGGGAACGATCGGGTCATTGGGGACGATCGGCAAACCGTCTTTGAAGGTAATTTTAGAACCAGTTGTGGGGGCTACAATCTTTTCGTACATATCTTAATAGTGCGGATAGCAATTCTTCCTATTTTGCCACGATTGTCTGTCTAAATTTCAATAAATTTTAGATAATTAATTTTTAACCGCAGATTGAAGCAGATGGACGGAGATAAACGCAGATTTTTTTTGATGCCTGCATTTATCTACGATTTTATTCTTTTTGCATATTCTTTTTCACAACCCACAAAATAAACCCGATGACAATAATCACCACAACTATTTTGGAAACAGGAGCAAGATATTCATCTACACGTTCGTAGTTTTCCGCTAGTTTATATCCGGCCAAGGTGAGAAAACTTACCCATAAAACAGTGCCGCCTGTTGAGTATGCCAGAAATGGAATTAAAGGCATATTGTTGATGCCAGCGGGGAGGGAAATTAGGGTGCGAACTCCGGGGACGAGGCGACACAAAAATACGGCTTTGTTGCCGTGTCTGTTAAACCATCTATTTGATTTGTCAATGTCGGCGCCGGATACTGCGATCCATTTGCCGTATTTGTCGGCTAAGTTTCTCAAGCGTTCTTCGCTCAATAATTTACCAGCATAGTACCAGGGAAGTGCTCCTAAAACTGTACCGATTGTCCCTGCTGCGATCGCCGGTATCAACTGCATATCCCCCTTCGATGCCGTGAATCCTGCCAAGGGCATAATCAATTCTGAGGGGATGGGCGGGAACAGGTTTTCCAAAAACATCAATAATGCAATGCCTAGATAGCCCATCGACTGCATTGTGTTAGTTATCCATTCAACCATTTTGATTTAATAATTTGGTAATAGGTACTTGCTAATTGTCTCATCTTGCTCGTCTTACTCGTTCCTAGGCTCTGCCTTGGAACGCATATCTAGAGGCTCTGCCTCGATTCTGCAGGAGGGAGGCAGAGCCTCCTGGTATTTATTCCCAGGCAGAGCCTAGGAACTAGAATACTAGGATTAAGTGCCCGAAGTCCAAGAGTTGGTGTACTCAATTTGATCGGCAGTCAAGGTATCAATAAAAATACCCATTGCTTCCAATTTGAGACGTGCGATTTCTCTGTCAACTTCCACTGGGATGGAGTGAATACCTGGCTCTAATTTGCCTTTGTTGGTGACAAGATGTTCGGCGGCTAAAGCTTGGTTAGCAAAGCTCATATCCATCACAGCGCTAGGGTGTCCTTCGGCTGCTGCTAAGTTGATCAAACGGCCTTCGCCCAACACAATAATCGATTTGCCACTATTCAGGCGGTATTCTTGTGTGAAAGAGCGAACTGTTTTCACGCCAGTGCTTTTTGCACCGAGGGATTTGAGGTCGATTTCAATGTCGAAGTGACCGGAATTGCAAACCATTGCGCCGTCTTTCATGGTGTCGAAATGTTCGGCACGAATGACGTGTTTGTTGCCGGTGACGGTGATGAAAATGTCTCCGACGGTGGCTGCTTCGTCCATTGGCATGACGCGGAAGCCGTCCATGACTGCTTCGATCGCCCGAATCGGATCGATTTCAGTCACAATTACGTTAGCGCCCATACCGCGAGCTCGTTGTGCTGTGCCTTTGCCGCACCAACCGTAGCCTGCAACTACAATATTTTTACCGGCTAACAAGATGTTGGTAGCGCGGATGATGCCGTCTAGGGTGGATTGACCGGTGCCGTAGCGGTTGTCGAAGAAGTGCTTGGTGTCGGCGTCGTTAACGTTCATTGCTGGGAAAGTCAGCACGCCGTCTTTCAACATCGCCCGCAGACGCACGATGCCTGTGGTGGTTTCTTCGGTGGTTCCGATCAAGTCGGAAATTTGGTTGGGGCGGTGTTGGATCAGGGCTGCTACCACGTCGCTACCGTCGTCGATGATGATGTTTGGACGGTGGTCGAGGGCTGTATTAACGTGGCGTTCGTAGGTGGCTGCGTCTTCTCCTCTCAGGGCGAAGACGGAAATGCCGTAGTCTTCAACTAGGCAAGCTGCTACGTCGTCTTGGGTGCTCAAGGGGTTGCTAGCGATCAGTACAGCATCTGCGCCGCCCATTTTTAGGGCGATCGCCAAATGGGCTGTTTCTGTGGTTACGTGGCAACAAGCTGAAATTCGGATGCCTGCGAAGGGCTTTTCTTTAGCGAAGCGTTCTTGAATTTGGCGCAACACCGGCATTTCCCGGCCGGCCCACTCGATGCGTTGCTTTCCCAAGGGGGCGAGGGATAAGTCTTTGACTTCGTGTTTGATCTGAACTGATGTTGCAGCAACCATTTATCTTGTTTCTCAGAAATCATTGAACTTTATTAGTTTTACCAGATTAACCTATCGAGCTGCAAGTTCCCGGATTTGACTCGATCGGGCAAAACTTGGGCGATCTGAATTTTTGATGGTGTTCGATCGACTAATCAAGCGCTTTCGGTGTTCTTGTCATGACTCGCCCTGGCTTGAATTTTTCCAAATCGCACTCCTCGCGCTCAATCTTTTTTGCTGTCGCGGCGTTCTAGAATTATATGAATAATAGAAGGCACAAAAGAAATTACAATTATCCCCAAAACAATCGGCAATAAATACTTGTCAACATCAGGAATTACCCGTCCCAAATAATAACCCATCAGCGTGATGCCAAACGTCCACAAAAACCCGCCAATTAGGTTATAAAACATAAAAGTTTTGTATTTTATTGCCGCCACCCCCGCAACAATCGGCGCTGCATTGCGGACAAGTGGCATGAATCGCGCCATGACAACTGCTTTTTGACCGTGTTTTTCCTAGAAGTTTTCGGTTTTTTCTAAATAGGATTTTTTGAACAGCCGCGAATCTTCTTTGTGAAACAAGCGGCGGCCCCAGCGGTGTCCCGTTGCATAGCCCACATTGTCGCCCGCTACTGCACAGACTAAAGCCCCAAAAATTAGCGTCCAAATGTTAAGACTATTCGGTTGAGAGGCGACGAATCCGGCCGTAAACAGCAAGCTGTCCCCAGGGAGGAAAAAACCGACCATCAATCCAGATTCTGCGAACACAATAGCCCAAACTCCTAAATAACCGAAAGTTTTAATCAGTTGTGGCAAATCAAAATTCATGTTTCTGTTTTTCCTATGGCTTAACCGATCCGTACAAAAATGATGGTATCACGGAGGGGATTATTGGTTAAATGTAACATAAAATGGAAATAGCCCGGGGAGTTAGTAATTGTTTATTTGTTTGACCACTCTTGTCGCCTGCACAAGCTATGATTAACTTCAGAAATAAATCGCGATCGCTTTTTGTCAGGGTGCGGGTAACGATCGAGAATTGCGAGCGATTATTCGGAACAAAATTTTTAAGTCGGATTTAAGAATGGACGCTGTAATTGAGAAAATCAAAACTAGCTTGTTAAACATCCTAGGTCAAGCGATCGAGGCAGTGCCATCAGTATTAGTTGGAGTGGCAGTTCTGTTCCTGACTCGGACGGTGGCTAGAGCCGTGCAGCAAATAGTGTCGGCTGCTACCGAACGTATTATTAAAAGTTGATCTTTGCGATCGCTGTTCGTGCAAAGTAGCTATGCTCTCACGTGGGCAACTGGCACTTCCCTCGCTTGTGTAATTGCTTTCTTTTGCTTTGCGTCCGGGAGATATCATCGGCTTGTTAGGATTGGGTTCAGTAGCTGCGAGTTTCGCTTTCCAAGACATCTTCAAAAACTTTTTAGCGGGATTATTGATGCTGCTGCACGAACCGTTTCAATTAGGCGACCAGATAGTTGTAGAAGGCTTTGAAGGTACTGTTGAAGAGATTTCGATGCGTTCAACTCAAATTATGACTGATCGGGGAGAGCGTGTTATCGTCCCGAATGCGATCGTACTTACCAATTCTGTGCGGGTACTCACAGCCATGCCGCACAGGCGAACAGACCTGCCTTTAATTTTAGACTACGATACCGAACCTTCCCGAGCAATTGAAACCTTGTTTAAAGCTATTTCCGAAGTTGAAGGCGTTTTGTCGCAACCAGCCCCTGAAGTAGATATTTCAGGCATTAACGATGGTTCTTTGCATCTAATTGTCCGCTATTGGACGCTGCCGGAACTCTTCACAGGTGCGGCGAACAAAAACTAGGGCTGTGGTGGCGATCAAAGCGGAGTGCGATCGATCGGGCATGAGAATTCCTCAACCCGTACCGGTGAATTTATACGAATTGCACTCGTCGAACAACTCTACGTCAAATTCAGCTAGCGACGGATAAGATCAATTCCGGTTCCCCGGAATGACAGTTGACTGTTGACTGTTTTGACATTTGAACAATACCGAGGCAACAGGAAACGAGATAAGCTCAAGATGTCCTTTTGTTGAAATCAAGCAAAAGGCGAGCCAATTTCCCATCAGCGCGCCTGCAAATCCTATTGTTTTTTGTCAAACGTAATTGAGCCGATCGTTCAGGTTTAAAAAAATTAGGCAACTGTCTTGCTAGCGCGGCGGCGGCGTGCTGCAACCAAGCCACCGAAACCGAGAGCCAAACCAGTCATCGTAATCGGTTCGGGAACAGCTTCGGCGCTGACGGTGAAGTCTTGGAAATCCTTGTCGTTTTTATTGCCGCGATCGTCAAAGGAGATCAGCGTGCCTCCGTTAGACAGAGAACCTGTTCCGTCTGTGAATTGTCCAGCAGCTTGGAACGTGGCAGTTGTTTCTTTGTCGAGCGCGTTCCACAGGGGCGACGCCGCGCCAAACACTGATTCCTGACTGCCATTCAAGGCCGAGGTCGAGTAGACAGTACCGTCGTCGCCGCTGGATAGTCCCAGAGTGTAAACTTGATTTGCCAGGAATGTGAATACTGCTGAGCCTGAACCCAAGACGGTATTGCCTAGTGTTCCTTTCCAGTCGCTAACGCCACCGTTGTCTGAGGATTTAGTTTCCGAAAACAGGGTGCTAACTAGAGAGGTAACTGAGTCCTTCACGGTGTAGATTCCGAAAGAGGAAGTGTAGGCACCGTGAGACTCTTTGAACTTGAAGTTGACATCTGTATCTTGACCGAATGTGATGCCGTTGGTACCAAAAGAGAATGCCTGAGCTGGAGCTCCGGCGCCAAACAGAGCTGTGGCGGCTGCGGTAGCTGTTAGGGCGGATAAGAGTTTGGTATTCATAACTTGTTCGTTTTGTGCGATTGTTTTAATAATTTGATTATGGAATACTTTGTTTGTGTTGTTCGCACTTTAGGTGAATTTTGACAGACTCTTTATTAAGCCTTTACACATCCTTCACAAATGCTGTCGAGCGAATCAACACGGAGGGCGATCGCTCCCTAAGAATACATACAAAATAATTCTCAAAGTTTTGGCTGAAAACCTTGCATTTACTGGCCTAGGAGCGCGGATGGACTCAACTGATTTTGCCCTGGTTTGTGCGAGCTTTTTATTTTATTTAACGTCTAAATCCTCAAAAGCAAATACTTACGTATAAACACGGTGACACCATGGCTAACTGACAGTTAGAGGAGTTTTATGTTAACCAGAAACTGCGAATATTTGTTTTTTTACACTTGCGTATGGGAGTTAAAGTAGTTTACCCGGCGGGTAAATTACGTACAAACTGCGATCGCTGGGCTTACGTATTTTGGTAAAATTACAGGGAGTCGGCGCCGTGACAGCTCCCAAAGATGCGAGATGCGATTGGCAGATTGAAGCGGTCAAAGAGCGGATGGCTCCTCAACAAATACTGTATATAGAAGCTGTGGACAAGTCCTTGCTGACGATCGACCTACCGCATCAAAACAAACCGCTGTAACGTTCCTCAGCCCAAGGTTCCCCCCGTCGGTGGTAGCCGTTGCGTTCCCAAAAACCGAGTTGTTCGGTTTCTGTAAATTCCAGACCATTAATCCATTTAGCGCTTTTCCAAGCGTACAGGTGAGGGACTACCAGCCGCATCGGGCCGCCGTGGTCTGGGGAGAGGGGTTCGCCGAAGACGGTGTGGGCAAAAAAGTTTTCTTCTTTTTGGAAGTCTGCGATCGCAATGTTGGTGGTGTAGCCGCCGTAGCAGTGTTCTAGGACGTGCAGAGCTTTCGGATCGACTTCTATAATATAGTTCATGAAGTCTGTGACTTTGACTCCCGTCCACTGCACGTCTAGTTTTGACCACCGGGTGACGCAGTGAAAATCGGCGGTGAAGTTACTTTGGGGCATGGCCTGGAAGTCCGACCAAGTCAAAGTTTTTTCGGTGGCCAATCCCCACACTTTAAATTGCCACTCTTGAATTTTGACCTCGGGAGTATCGCCGTAAGTGAGGACGGGGAAGCCGTTGGCAAGGTATTGACCCGGGGGGACGCGATCGCGATTTTCTGATTCTGGTTTGCGAAAAAATTTGCCCTGCATTGATTGACGCTCTACAGCAATTGACTGCAATGCCCAGTATAACTTGCAGGGGGGGGACGCAATTAAAAATTCAAAAAAGTTTGTACCAGATTAAATACGCTCTAACCTTAAATCTTATCCTATTTAATCTGGGTTGTTTTTATTTTTCATGTATTGTTACAATAGACTAATCTGCAATACATCCAAAATTTCTGATGGAGTAAAAACCATGATCGCAAGTTGCTTGATTCCCTTAACCCTCTTTTTGATTGCTGCGGTGATTACTACAGGGACTGACAGAAGAACCCTGGACGGAATTCCGCGTCCTATGGCGGCAATCATTGGGGTGGGTTGCTTGATTTGGTTTGTGGCGGTGTGTCCTTGGCCGATCGAACTCGGTCTGGTGCTAGTCGTGCTAGTTTGGGGTAAAGCTTACGTGCAAGATATTTTGAGATTGGGTTGAATTTTCTCTCTCTAGCTCTAAAAATCAGTTCCAAGAGCGCGATCGTCGGGTGCTGCTACTATTTTTTTATCTAATAAATTTTCCAAGTTTGCAGGTGCGCTGCTGCACACCTTAATTCTATATTTGCAAAATCGCGAGCTTTTTAAATTGGCAAGCGATCGATATCTTTATTAGAACCAATCACTACCATCACATCGCCCTTGTTCAAGGGTTCGTTTGGCTGCGGATCGATCTCGAACTTGTCGGCGCGACCGACTGCTAGCAAGTTCAAACCGTACCGGCGCCTGAGTTCTAAATCCGAGATGGTTTTCCCGTCAAACTTTTCAGGAACGAGCAACTCAACGATACTGCGATCTGGGTCGAGGTCAAAGCGTTCTAGAATGCTGGGTTTTGTAAGAATGCGGGCCAAAGAGCAGCCCATTTCTCGTTCGGGAAAAACTACATGATCGGCGCCGACTTTTTTCAACAGTTTTAAGTGAGTTTCCGAAGAAGCTTTGGCGATTACGTTAGTTACTCCGCCTTCCTTAAGGTTGAGGGCGGTGGTAATGCTTTCTGCTAGGTAATTGCCGATCGCCACAATCACTGTTTCAAATTCAAATATACCGGCTTCAGCAAGAGCGCTAGGCTCTGTAGAATCTAACTGCAAAACGTGAGAAGAAATGCGATCGCTCAAAGCTTGAGTTACTTTTTTTCGTCGGAGTCAACTCCCAGGACTTCGTAACCCAAGCCGTGCAGAGTCGAGCACACAGCTCTCTCTGCCAAAGCGTCCCAAACCAATAACTGCAAACTGCTTGTTTTCAGCGCGCAAACCGCGAAAAAAATTCAAAGATGACAGGTTCACTCAATATCCAGCGCTGAAGGTCTTGCTTCTAAACATTTAGCAGAGACAGCGCCGCCTCCTTTTGATTTTTGGGTAAGTAATAAAAGTTGACTTGGGTTGTGACCCATTGTTTAGATGATCAGGAAGCAGGCAAGATTTTTTTATCCGACTAACAAACTTTCCTCAGCATACTTAAAAGTCCTGGGTTTGGGGTCGCCGACAGCGGCACTCATCAGTAGCAGCACGCTAACCCGACCTATGTACATTGTAGCAATCAAAATTAATTTGCCGATCGCTGAAATCTTGGCTGTAATCCCTGTGGAAAGGCCGACCGTGCCAAAAGCGGAAACTGCCTCAAACAGCACTTGGATAAATTCTAGTTCGGGATTGGTGAGCTCAATTAAAGTTGCAGAAGCGATCGCGACCAACAGGGAACCGAAGACGACGCTAATGGTTTTCAAAATCAGTGCTGCTGGGATTTGACGCTGATAGCATTCCACCTGTTCCTGACCTTCGAGAACTGCGGCGGTACAGCTAAACAATATCCTAAAAGTTGTGGTTTTGATGCCGCCGCTGGTGCTGCCGGGACTGGCGCCGATAAACATCAGTGCGATCGTCATAAATAGCGAGGCTTCGCTCATTTTTCCAATATCAATTGTATTGAATCCCGCCGTGCGGGGCGTAACAGATTGAAACCAAGCTGCCATCACCTTTTGAGGAAAGTTTAGAGGCCCGAAAGTTGCTGGGTTGTTGTATTCCAGCAACAAAAATCCTAGGGTTCCTAAAATTAAAAGGACAGCAGTTGTACTGGTAACGACTTTGAAGTTTAGGGAAAAAACTGTGCAGATACGACTTTTGTTGAAGCGATCGCGCAGCCACAGGTACATTTCCATAATTACTTGATAGCCGATGCCCCCAAATACGATCAAACCGGTGACTGTGAAGTTGATCGTAGGCGAATTGATGTAGCCGATCAAATTATCTGAGTAGATGCTAAAACCGGCGTTGTTAAAGGAATTAACGCTGTGAAATACAGCCGACCACAGACCGTCTTTAAATCCGTGTTGGGGGACGAAAACCGACATCAGCAAAAACACTCCTGTTAATTCAAACAAAAGGGTTGTTGCTAGAATTGACTTCACGAGTTGCACTACGCCGGCTGGCCCGGATTTGTCGAGAGATTGTTGCAGGGCAATTTTGTCTTTCAAGCCAAAGCGGCGGCCCAATAACAGCAGCAAGAAAGTCGTGGCTGTCATGTAGCCCAAGCCTCCTATTTGCACCAGTAAAACTAGGCACAGTTGCCTCCAAAAAGAGTAATATTTTCCGACATCGACAACCGACAAGCCGGTGACGCAGACAGCGGAAGTAGAGGTAAACAGTGCTGTTATCGGATCGCTCCAAGTTCCATCCATTGTGGAAAAGGGCATCATCAGTAATAGAGCACCTGCGATGATGACGGCGAGAAAGCCCAAAGCAATGGTTCGCGAGACAGTCATTCGATTTGAGATTTGAGATTTTAGATTTTAGAGGGAAGCCACAAATCGATCGTCGGGGTTGAAATCAGGACATCTATAGTCTGGCGAATGCTGGAGACCGATCGAACGCGCATCGCACTCGCAGAGATGACAATATTGGGAAAATAACGGTAGAATTCCTTTAATAACTTGCGATCGTGCGATGACATCAACACTTTACCAACAAATTCAGGAACTCTACGACGCTTCTAGCGGTTTGTGGGAGCAGGTGTGGGGCGAACATATGCACCACGGTTTCTATGGCGCGGATGGCAATTTGAAAAAAGAGCGCCGACAGGCTCAGATAGATTTGATCGAAGAACTGCTGGGCTGGGCTGGAATAGCTGACGGGAAAGAACTCCCAAAATCTTACGGCATTCTTGACGTAGGTTGCGGCATTGGTGGGAGCACGCTGTATTTGACCGAAAAATTTAGTTCGTTAGCGCAGCCCTCGAAGAGGATCGCGCAAAATAATTTAAAGTCGGATGGCGAGGTCGATCGGGTGACAGCTACCGGGATTACTCTGAGTCCGGTACAGGCGAACAGAGCAACGGAACGCGCTAAAATAGCCGGGCTTGAAAGCAATGTTAACTTTTTGGTAGCAGATGCTTTGAATATGCCTTTTCCTGACGAGTCCTTCGACTTGGTTTGGTCGCTCGAGAGCGGAGAACATATGCCGGACAAAATTAAGTTTTTGCAGGAATGTTGTCGCGTGCTGAAGCCGGGAGGAACTTTGATTTTGGCAACTTGGTGTCACCGCCCGGTGGGAGAAACGGCGGGAGAATTGACAGATGCAGAGAGAAAGGAATTGGCAGAAATTTACCGGGTTTATGCTTTGCCTTACGTGATTTCTTTGCCAGAATACGAGGAAATTGTCCGCAGTTTGCCTTTGACAAGTATTCGCAGCGCCGATTGGTCAAAAGCTGTGGCTCCTTTTTGGGATGTGGTGATCGATTCTGCTCTTACTCCGAGTGCTATCTGGGGTTTGCTGACGAGCGGTTGGACGACTATTCAAGCTGCACTTGCTCTCGGATTGATGAGCCGGGGATATCAAAGCGGATTGATTCGTTTCGGGCTAATTTGTGCTGTAAAATAAATCTGAAGGAAGAAGTAAGAAGTAATAAGAATTAACTGGTTCCCAGGCTCTGCCTGGGAACCGATGTCAAGAGGCTCTGCCTCGCTTTTTAAACAGAAAAATTGGAGGCAGAGCCTCCGGATCTGCGTTCCCAGGCAGAGCCTGGGAATGAGTAACGAGTAACGAGTAACTAATAAAATTTAGGGGCAATCTAGGTTTATGAGCAACGATTCTATTGGCAAGTCTGGGATTGAGAAAAATGACCTAATGCTGCGCTGGCTGAGAGCTTTTTGGGAGTTTTCTCGGCCGCACACAATTGTGGGGACTACGTTGAGCGTACTGGCTTTGTATGCGATCGCCCAGAGCGATCGGCTGTTTGCGAATCCGGTATTTCTGCCCCTAGCTTTTGCCTGGTTGGCTTGCATTTGTGGCAATATTTATATTGTGGGATTGAATCAGTTAGAAGATGTTGAAATTGATAAAATTAATAAGCCTTATTTGCCGATCGCCTCGGGAGTGTTTTCTCGGAAAACAGGGGAGTTGATTGTAGCTACAACTGGAATTTTGGCAATTTTGATTGCTGTGTTGCAAGGCCCGTTTTTGTTGGCTACCGTTGGCGTTAGTTTGGCAATTGGGACTGCTTATTCTCTGCCACCAATTCGGTTGAAGCGGTTTCCTTTTTGGGCGGCGCTGTGCATTTTTATGGTGCGGGGCGCGATCGTCAATTTAGGGCTGTTTCTGCACTTTAATTGGGTGTTGGGCTTGGGAAGGGCGAAAAGCGTTTTTACGGGCTGGAGTTGGGAGAGTCTGTCTTTTGGGATTCCGGCAGAAGTTTGGGTGCTGACGGGTTTTGTGGTGGTGTTTACGTTTGCGATCGCCATTTTTAAAGATATCCCCGACATGGAGGGCGACAAGCAATACAATATTACTACGTTTACGATCGAGCTGGGCAAGCCGGCCGTCTTTAATTTATCTCGCTGGGTATTGACGGTTTGCTATGCGGGCGCGACTTTAGCGGGAGCTGTTGTATTGTCTAATGTTAATTTAGTGTTTCTGGCTGTTTCTCATTTGGTGGCTTTGGGTTTGATGTGGTTTTGGAGTGTTAAAGTTAATTTGGATGAGCAAAAAGAAATTGCTGAGTTTTATCAGTTTATTTGGAAGTTGTTTTTTTTAGAATATCTGATTTTTCCAGCCGCTTGTTTGTTGGGATGAAGGCAGTTGACAGTTGACAGTTGACAGTTGACAGTTGACAGTTGACAGTTGACAGTTGACAGTTGGCGGTGATTGTTATAGTAACAAACAACAAACAACAAATAACAAATAACAAATAACAAACAACAAACAACAAATAACAAACAACAAACACAGCTATGGTTTCTCAAAGAAAATCTCGAAAATCTGCCGAAAAATTGAGTGCAGAAGATGCTTTGAAAATGGCTTGGGAACATCACCAAGCGGGACGTTTGTTGGAAGCGGAGAATTTGTATCGGCAGATTGTAGCAGCGCAGCCAGAATCGGCAAATGTGCTGTGTTTGTTGGGAATAGCGGTTAGACAGCAGGGAAAAGTTGCGGAGGCGATCGACTTTTATGAACAGGCGATCGCCCAAAACCCCGATTTTGTAGAGGCACATTTAAATAAAGCTCAGGTTTTGCTGGATGTCGGCGAGTATCAAAGGGCGATCGCCAGTTACGAACAAGTCATCAAAGTGCAGCCAGATTCCACACTAGCATACAATAATTTGGGCTGGCTCAAACAGCAAATCGGCGAAATAGACTCGGCAATCTTATATTATCAAACAGCGCTCAGACTCGCTCCCAATCTGCTCGAAACTGCACATAATTTAGCACATTTATTTAAACAAAAAAATCAATTAGACGAGGCGGTAGTCTGTTACCAGCAAGCTTTACAAATAAATCCAAACTTGACACATACACTCATCGGATTGGGAACTGTTTTGCAGGAGCAAGGTAAATTAGCCGAAGCTTTCAACTGCTACCAGCAAGCAATCGAAATAGAGCCAAATAATCCAGAAGCTCAGAACAATGTAGGAGCATTTTATCACGAACAAGGTAATACAAAAGCAGCAATATCCCACTACCGGCAAGCATTAAACTTAAAGCCAGAATTCGTGGATGCTATTAACAACCTCGCCCACGCTTTGGTCGATCTAGGAGAATTTCAAGAGGCATTTACTTGTCACAGTCGAGCCTTGGAATTGCAACCTGACAACGCCACTGCACACCTAGAATTAGCCTTAACTTTACTATTGTTTGGAGACTTTCAGCGCGGCTTTGCTGAATATGAGTGGCGGTGGCGCACTGTCCAACTATCGCCGAGGGAATTTGTGCAGCCAGTTTGGGATGGTTCGGATTTGCACGGAAAAACTATTTTGCTGCACGTTGAACAGGGTTTCGGCGATTCGATTCAGTTTATTCGCTACGCGCCGATTCTGTGCAGTCTAGGCGCTAAAGTTATGGTGGCTTGCTATCCAGAATTGATGCGGTTGTTTGCGACAGTTGCGGGGATTGAATATTTATCGGTGACTTTTGAGAATTTGCCAGAATTTGATGTTCATGTACCGCTGATGAGTTTGCCGGTAATTGTGGGGACAACTCTGGAAACAATACCCGCAAATGTTCCTTATTTAGCTCCGCCTGCTGAGTGCAAGTTTGCACTTTCTTCGGATGCAAAGTTGAAGGTGGGGATTGTTTGGGCGGGGAGTCCAAAACGGCGGAAAGATCATCAGCGCTCTTGCAATTTAACTGATTTTATTCAATTCTTGGATATTCCAGGAATTGCTTTTTATAGTTTACAAAAAAACTTGTCGGAGTGCGATCGCACTTTGCTCAATCAGCACTTGGTGCCGGATTTGAGTCCGCATCTGAATGACTTTGCTGATACGGCTTCGGCGATATCTCAACTGGATTTAGTAATCAGTGTCGATACTTCTGTGGCACATTTGGCTGGTGCGTTGGGAAAACCGGTTTGGGTGCTGCTTTCTTTTGCTCCTGACTGGCGCTGGTTGCTCGATCGCACTGACAATCCTTGGTATCCAACTGCAAGGCTTTTCCGCCAAAATCAGCCGGAAAGTTGGCAAGAATTGTTTGAGGAAGTGCAGGCGGCTTTGAGTTTATTTGCGATCGCTAGTTATTCTGAGGATTCTGCGAAGAATCCGCTTGACTTTGGGGCCGCAATGACTGGTAACTCTACGGCTTTCGTGAATGCAGTGGCGCTGGAAATGACGGATATCAGGATGATTGAGGACAGTAAACCGATAGTTGCGATCGCCAGTGAATCGTTAGCAAAACCATCTGCAATCAACCAATCGTCGATCGCCACTAACGACAATATAGAGAATTTATTGCGGCAAGCAGAGCAGTTAATGGAAACAGGCGATGGCGTCCCGCCCCGCAAGCTACGGGAAGAGGCGATCGCCCTTTATGCACAAATCATATCTCTTGAGCCAAATTGCGTCCAAGCCCGGATAAATTTTGGTTTTCTTAAGCAAGAAAAGGGCGAGTTAGACGCAGCTATCCCGCATTACCAAAAAGCTTTAGCCCTCGATTCAAATATACCTCAAACAGCTTACAACTTGGCGAAGATTTTTGAGGAGCAAGGTCAAATGGAAGAGGCGATCGCCCATTACGAAAAAGCTCTTGTTGCTGAACCAGATTTCGTACCCGCACTGATTAATTTAGCGGTGGCGATGCAAGAAAAGGACGAACTTTTAAGGGCGATCGAACTGTATCGGCGGGCGCTGGAAATTCAGCCGCATAGCTGGGAAGCTTATAACAATTTGGGAACAGTCTTGCAACATCAAGGCAATTTAGAAGAGGCGCTGGAGCATTATCACAAAGCTCTAGAATTGCTGCCGGATTTTGTGGAAGCTATCAACAATTTAGGTAGGACGTTTCTGGAAAAAGGCGAGGTAGAAGATGCGATCGCCTGCTATAGACGGGCGATTCATTTAAATCCAGAACACGCTAGCGCTCACCTCAATTTGTCCTTAGCTTTACTGTTGGTGGGAGATTTTGAAAATGGTCTCGCCACCTACGAGTGGCGCTGGAAAATTCAAGAATTCAAAACTGGTCATTCCTCTTTTTTGACTGGGCCGGAAAATGCAGTTTCGGCGCGGGAATATCGGCCACTTTGGGATGGTTCGGATTTGCAGGGAAAGACGATTTTGCTGCACGCTGAACAAGGTTTGGGCGATTCGCTTCAGTTTATTCGCTACGCTGCAATTGTCAAGCAGAAAGGTGGTAGGGTAATTGTGGGCTGTTATCCGCAATTGCACCGTTTGTTTGCAACGGTTGAGGGGATTGATTTGCTGATAGTTAAAGGTGAGCTCATACCGGAATTTGACGTGCAAGTGCCGATGTTGAGTTTGCCCTATGTACTTGGTACAAAGCTGGACACAATTCCGGGAAATACTGCTTATATGTCAGCGCCTGCGAATGCTGAATTTGCGCTTTTGCCCGATCGCAATTTGAAAGTTGGGATTGTCTGGGCTGGGAATCCCAAACATCGCAAGAATATGCAGCGTTCTTGCAGTTTGAGTCAGTTTCTGCCACTTTTGGACGTTTCGGGGGTAAGTTTTTACAGCTTGCAGAAAGAGCTTTCTGATGCCGATCGCGCGTTGTTGAATGTAACGCCGATCGTCGATTTGAGTCCGCATTTTGGCGATTTGGCGGATACTGCTGCTGCGATCGCCAAACTGGATTTAGTGATTACTGTCGATACCGCTGTCGCCCATTTGGCGGGCGCTTTGGGCAAACCAGTCTGGATTTTGCTGGCGTTTTCCCCGGATTGGCGGTGGCTGCTCGATCGCGAAGACAGTCCTTGGTATCCGAGTGCTCGGCTATTTCGCCAGCATCAGCGCGGCGATTGGGACGATATGTTCGATCGGGTGGCGCAGGCTCTGGGCGCGCTGGCTGGGGCATTTGTGCCGTCGGATTCTGCCGATGCAGAGTTTCGGTTGGGCCGAGATTTGCAGCAGCAGAGCAAGTTTGTGGGTGCGATCGAGTGTTACGAGCGGGCGATTGCGATCGAACCCAATTACGCGGCCGCGCACAGCAATTTAGGTGTTGTCAAACAGCACACAGGCTTGCTCGCAGAGGCGATCGCGCACTACCGACAAGCCCTAGAAATTGACCCGAATTTGGCGGAAACTGCGAGCAATTTGGGGAGCGCGCTCGCGGATGCAGGGCAGACAACAGAGGCGATCGCACAATACGATCGAGCGCTTTCTTTGAACCCGAATTGCGCGGAAGCGCTGATTAATTTGGGGCTGTTGCGGGAAGAACAAGGGGATGTGGCGGAGGGTGTAAGGTGCTATGAGCAAGCGATTCGAGTCAATCCTAACTGCGCTTTAGCCTATGTGAATTTGGGAATTGCTTTGGAGGAACAAGGGGAAGCAGCGGGCGCGAATTACGATCGCGCGATCGCAAATTACGAACGGGCGATCGCGATCGAACCTAATTGTTTCGACGCTTTGCACAACTTAGCACACTGCTCGATCCGGCAGGGCCGAGTTGCAGATGCGATCGCCTATTACGATCGAGCTCTGGCGCTGCAACCGGATTTGCTCCAAACCGGACTCGCGATCGGGAGTTGGCTGTCAAATCAAGATCAGTCAGATGAGGCTCTAGTTATTTGCCAGCAAGCGATTCAGGAATTTCCAGTCAGTGCGATCGCTCATAGCAATCTGGCAGTTGTCCTGCACAAACAGGGCAAAATTGAAGATGCGATCGCCTGCTATCAGGAAGCTTTGAGCCTGAAACCCGACTTCCCAGAGGCTTTGAACAATCTCGGTAAAGCTTTTGAAGCAGCGGGAAAAGTGGCAGAGGCGATCGATTGTTACCGTCGGGCGATCGAACTCAAGCCCGGTTATCTCCATCCCCTCACCGGTTTGGGAAGTGCTTTGCACGATCGCGGACAATTTGCGGATGCTGTCACTTGCTACAGCGAAGCAGTTAAATTCAATGTCGCTAACCCCGAATCGCACCTAAATTTAGGTTTAGCTTTGCTGCTGGCGGGAGACTTGCAGCGCGGTTTTTCCGAGTACGAATGGCGGCTGTTGGTTCAACAAAAACAGTACCCGTGTCACAATTTTCAACAACCGCTTTGGGATGGCAAAGATTTGCAAGGAAAAACTATTTTCCTCTGCCCAGAACAGGGTTTAGGCGATGCCATTCAGTTTGTCCGCTACGCAGATTTAGTTAAGCAAAAAGGCGGCCGAGTTATCGTTTGGTGTTTGCCGCACTTGCAGCGCTTGTTTGCACAAGTTGCGGGAATCGATCGGTTGATAGTTAATCCAGAGGATGCACCGGATTTTCAAGTTCGCGCGCAACTAATGAGTTTGCCGCACCTTTTGGGAACAACTTTAGAAACTATACCCGCGAATGTGCCTTATTTAGCTCCGCCGCCCGGTTTGGAATTTACTATCAGCCAAACTGGTAATCTCAAAGTAGGGCTTGTTTGGTCTGGAAATTCCAAATATACGCAAAATAAAGTGCGATCGTTCCAGCTTAATTTTTTGACAACACTGTTAGACATTCCGGGAGTGGATTTTTACAGTTTACAAAAGGAAATGACAGCAGACGATTGCACTTTGTTAGAGCAAATGCCTGTCATTGATTTAAGCCCTAATTTGCACGACATGGCTGATACTGCGGCGGCAATATCCGCTCTGGATTTAGTGATTTCTGTCGATACTTCTGTGGCGCACTTAGCTGGTGCTTTGGGTAAACCTGTGTGGATTTTGCTGTGTTTTGTGCCGGATTGGCGGTGGATGTTGGATCGGGAAGATAGTCCTTGGTATCCGACAGCGCGGCTGTTTCGTCAGTCAGCAGCAACAGATTGGGAATCAGTTTTAGAACGGGTAATTTTGGCGTTGAAAGAAAGAGTTTGCGAGCATCAAACAACTGGTTCGATAATGGAAACTCAGCCCCCTATTCCATTAGCCCAACAACAGTTCGATCGCGGAAATCTGCTTAAATCTCAAGGCAGGTTTGCGGAGGCGATCGCCTATTTTAAGAATGCCTTAGTTTTGCAGCCGAATCTGATCGAAGCCGTCACTAATTTGGCAGTGACACTGCACCAAACAGGCGATTTAACCGAAGCTGCCACGTATTATCAGCGCGCGATCGAAATCGACCCCAACTGCGCTCAAGCCCAAAATAACTTGGGTATTTTGCTACAAGATCGGGGCAGTATCGCCGAGGCTGTATCTTGTTTTCAAAAGGCGATCGCCCTGAATCCGCTTTACGCCAAAGCTCTCAACAATCTCGGCGCGACACTCCAGCAGCAGGGCGAGTTGTCAAGTGCGATCGCCTGTTTTCAGCAAGCACTTTCTCTCAATTCCAACTACGTGCCAGCCCTGGTAAATTTGGGCGCGGCGATGCAAGCAAAAAGTCAGCTAGCAGAGGCAAAACGGCTTTACGAGCGTTCAATTGAAGCAGAACCAAACAATCCGACAGGACACTATCACCTGGGAACATTATGCTTGGGAATCAACAAAATAGAACAGGCAATTTCTAGCTTGGAACGAGCAATATCTTTGCAGCCAAATTATGTAGAAGCTATCAATAATTTAGGTAGTGCTGTTGAAAAATTAGGAGATGTAAACCGGGCAATTGGGTGTTACAATAAAGCTCTGGAAATCGATCCAAATTGTGCTAAAGCTCACTTTAATTTAGGCTTAGTGCTGCTGTTGACTGGGGACTTGCCGCGCGGTTTAGCAGAATACGAGTGGCGCTGGCAAATTGATCAGGCAAAACAATTGCAACGGTTGAATTTTGACAAGCCAATTTGGGATGGTTCAGATTTGAACGGACAAACTATTTTGCTCCGATCTGAACAAGGTTTGGGCGATGCAATTCAATTTGTGCGTTACGCAGAAATCGTGCAGCAAAAAGGCGGTAAAGTAGTCATTTCTTGCTATCAAGAATTGAAACGCTTATTTAAGCAAATTCCTGGCATCGAAAAAGTTGCTGTGCGGATAGAAGAATTGCCAGATTTCCAAGTGCAAGCACCGCTGATGAGTTTGCCACATATTCTGGGAACAAATTTAGACAATATACCTGCAAATGTTCCTTATTTAGCTGCATCTCCAAATTGGCAGTTTTCCCTAAATTCCGATCGCAATTTCAAAGTTGGGATTGTGTGGGCGGGAAGTTCGGAACATTTGAAGGATTTTGCGCGATCGAGTGATTTGAGATATTTCCTCAAATTCTTAGATATTCCGGGCATAACTTTTTACAATCTTCAGAAACAAGTATCGGCGGCGGAGCACACTTTGTTAACTCAAATTGGCGTCATAGATTTGAGCGACAATTTGAATGATTTTGCCGATACTGCGGCGGTGATATCGCAACTGGATTTAGTGATTTCTGTGGATACTGCTGTCGCACATTTAGCCGGTGCTTTGGGCAAACCAGTCTGGATTTTGCTGTCTTTTATGCCGGATTGGCGGTGGCTTTTGGAGCGCGAAGATTCTCCTTGGTATCCCACAGCGCGGTTGTTTCGGCAACAAACACTAGGTGATTGGGAGGGAGTGTGCGATCGGCTAAAAACAGCTTTACAAGAGAGGGTAAAAACCGCCTTGCAAGAGAGGGCGGGCACGGGGGCACCGCCCCTACAATCTACTCGTTTCCAGGCTCAGCCTGGAAACGCAGATCCAGAGGCTCAGCCTCGATTTTCCTTGTCACCTACCTTAGTAGAAATTCACATAGCAAATGCCTTGCAAAAACAAGGTAAAAAAGCAGCAGCAGCCGATCGCTACGAACAAGTAATCGCCGCCTCACCCAGCAACGCAGAAGCCCACAGTCATTTAGGTTATTTCAAACAGGAAAATGGGCAAATAGCCGAGGCAATATCGCACTACAAACAAGCTCTAGAAACCAATCCCAACCTTAGCGAAACGAACTTACATTTAGGTTGTGCTCTCGAAGAACAAGGAAAAGTTGCTGAGGCGAGGGACTACTATACTAAAGCAATTCAACTATCTCCCGACTCGCCAAATTCGCGCTTGAGATTAGCATTTGCTTTGCTTTTAACTGGTAATTTACAGCGCGGTTTTACCGAGTACGAATCGCGTTGGCAAACTCAAGAATTGGAACCCAGATATTTCGCCGAACCACTTTGGGACGGCTCTGATTTGCACGGAAAAACGATTTTGCTGCACCCAGAACAAGGTTTAGGGGATACGATACAGTTTATCCGCTACGCGCCTTTAGTCAAGCAAAAAGGTGGCAAAGTTATGGTGGCTTGCAATCTGTTGCTAAAGCGTTTATTTGAAGGAATTGCCGGAGTCGATCGCGTAGTAGTGCAGCCGAGGGATTTGCTAGAGTTTCAAGTGCAAGCCCCGCTGCTAAGCTTGCCACATATTCTAGGGACAACTCTGGAAAATATACCAGCAAATATTCCTTATTTAGTTCCACCACAGGACTTTAAATTTGTCCTCGAACCGAACGATCGACTAAAAGTAGGTATTGTCTGGGCGGGCGGCCCGCTGCACCGCAAAAATCATCAGCGATCGTGTAAATTGAGCGATTTTGTGAAATTTGTAGATGTTGCGGGAGCGCGTTTTTATAGCCTTCAAAAAGATTTATCAGCGGGCGATCGCACTGTATTTAATCAACAGCAAATTCAAGATTTGAGCGAATATTGCCTCGATTTTGCCGACACCGCAGCGATTATTTCGCAACTAGATTTAGTGATTTGTGTGGATACTTCTGTTGCCCATTTAGCCGGTGCTTTAGGCAAACCGGTCTGGATTTTGCTATCATTTATTCCCGATTGGCGGTGGATGTTAGAGCGCGAAGACAGCCCTTGGTACCCGACTGCGCGCTTGTTTCGCCAGCGAAAAGCCGGTGATTGGGATGATGTGTGCGATCGCATAAAAACAGCCTTGCAAGAGAGGGCGGGCACGGGGGCACCGCCCCTACTCCCTCGTTCCCAGGCTCAGCCTGGAAACGCATATCCAGAGGCTCCGCCTCGCATTTCTACTCGTTCCCAGGCTCCGCATCAAATCCAACCCCCACAAACACCCATACAAATAACAGGAATCGGCATTAGTTGGCCAGTCAGCGTCACCAGCGGCTGGGGAATTTACGGCATGAATTTAACACTCCAACTGCTGCGAAATCCCGCCTGGGAAGTTGCACTTTTAGTACCGCCATCCATCACCTCAGAATCTATCAATCCGCTGCACAAATCGCTGTTATCACCTGTAGTAGAAAAGCAGAAAAGTTTTCAGGAATTAGTAACCGCAAATTCAGACAAACAGATTACCTGCAACTTTCCCGTACTTTACGCTTTGGGGAATAATTTAGCATCATCGGGAATCGAGAATCAAATTACCAGCGCTTGTCAAATAGGAGTCATATTTTTTGAAGACACGCGAATCACAGCAGAAGCACTCGAAAAAGCCAAAAAATATAGTGTGATTATCGCCGGTTCCAACTGGAATGCGGACGTTTTGCGAAGCTGTGGTTTGACGAATGTGGCGATGGTAAATCAAGGGATTGACCCCGCAATCTTCCATCCTGCACCCAAATCTAATCTATTTGGCGATCGCTTCGTCATCTTCTCCGGCGGAAAACTGGAATATCGCAAAGGTCAAGATATTGTAATTGCCGCTTTCAAACGATTTCGCGCCCAACATCCAGAGGCTTTGTTACTAACAACATGGCACAACTTCTGGCCTCAGTATATGCTAGGAATCGAACAAACCGGAAACGTTACCGGACTTCCCAATATCAACCGCGACGGAAGTTTAGGAATTTCCCAATGGTTAGTCGCCAATGGTTTACCTGTTGACTCTTTTATCGACATCGGTTTAATTCCCAATCACCTCGCCGGACAAATTTTGCGAGAAGCCGACTGCGCTGTTTTCACCAACCGCTGCGAAGGCGGCACTAATTTAGTCGCAATGGAAAGTATGGCCTGCGGAATTCCGACTATTTTATCAGCAAATACTGGTCATTTAGATTTGATTTATAGCAACATTTGCTATCCTTTATCGAATCAAGGACGAGTTAAACCGACTGCTTATTTTCCAGGTGTGGAAGGTTGGGGAGAGTCTGATGTTGAAGAAGTTGTCGAGGCTTTGGAGCAAGTTTATACTGATCGGGAAGAATCAAAAAGTCGCGGTTTAGCTGCGGCTAATTTTATGCTGAATTGGACTTGGGAAAAACAAGTTAAACGTTTTCTGAATATCATTACTCTTTAGTCCGCGCAGGCGGACATCGTTTGTGTAGAAGCGGTTTCAACCGCCGAGTGATATCAATTCCTGCATCGGAATTATTAGCGGCCAAAATCAGGAGACGGCAGTGCCGTGTCCCTACAAATGATAGCGGTTGGGACCCGGCACAGCCGTCGGCTCGATATAGTTATTCCGCGCAAAGCCAGACTAAGAAATTTCAATTTGTACCAAAAGCTTTTCAGCGTTTTTTAAAAGTT
>JANMLZ010000209.1:0-5536 GCA_031372825.1 Cyanobacteria bacterium OTE_58_metabat_593
CAGTCAACAGTCAACAGTCAACAGTCAACTTTTGCCTTTAATTGAACAGTAAAAGTAGAGCCAACACCCAACTGACTCTCAAGAGTAATATCGCCCCCCATCATCTGACAAAACAAGCGGCTAATCGCCAATCCCAAACCAGTGCCGCCGTACTTGCGAGTAGTCGAAGCATCCCCTTGCATAAAAGGTTGAAATAAACCCTGCTGCTGTTCTGCCGACATTCCAATCCCTGTATCAGATACCTGCAAATAAACCCAATCGCTGCCGCCAGATTGTTCGCGAGTCGCGGTCAAAATCACAGTTCCACCTTCGGTAAACTTCAGGGCATTCGAGAGCAAATTGAACAGAATTTGCCGAATTTTTGTCAGATCTGCATACATCACTCCCAAATTCACAGAGCAAGAAAGTTGTAATTGATTGTGATTTTTTTCGACTAAAGGGTGCAAAGTTGCAACGACTTCTTCAATTAAATTGCGGAGATCAAATTTTTCTAAGTAAAGCTCCATTCGACCTGCTTCTATCTTAGAAAGGTCGAGAATATCGTTAATTAAAGTCAGCAAGTGTCTGCCGGCGTTACGAATTTTTTGGGTATCGGGAATGATATCTGCGAGTCCCGATTCTAGTGCTTCTTCTTCTAGCATTTCGCTGTAACCGATAATCGCATTGAGTGGCGTCCGCAGCTCGTGGCTCATATTCGCTAAAAAAGTGCTTTTAGCTCTGGAAGCTGCTTCAGCTTTGTGTAGGGCTTCTTGCAAAGCTATTTCGGCTTTTTTGCGCTCGGCAATTTCGATGCGGAGCAGTTTATTGGCGGCGGTGACTTGAGCGGTGCGCTGATCGACGGTCATTTCTAGCTGGGCTTTGGCTTTGGAGAGTGCTTCCTGAGCTCGCTGGCGTTCAAATCCTTCGATCGCCAGTGCTACTAAATTGGCCAAAGAATCGGCGAAGGTGCGCTCCTCCAGAGCCCATTGGCGGGGCGCGCCGATATGTTCGAGAGAGAGGATGCCGACGATCTGGCCACCGAGCCTAATTGCTACATTTAAAATCGATGAATTTGGCTTGCTGGTATTAGGTAGCACAGCGGAATGTTCCGCTATCGATGATAAGTGGCACGAATTTGTGGTTAGAGAGTTTGGAGTGTTTGGTGCAGGTTCTGGATCGTTTCGCCAGTTTTCGCCCGGTGTGTCGTCTTCGATATCTAAAATTGAAAATTTTAAGTCAGTTGGCGATATGGACTGGCGGCTCAAATGATTTTCGCGAGTGCGATCGTACAAGTCGAGACAAACTAATTTGAGGTTAGGGATTTTAAACTTAGAACGATCGACTCGCGCGTCGTCTTCCTCTGAAGCCGTCGCCTCTGTATCGATTGTTTCTATTTGGTTGTGGGCGATCGATTTCTGGGTAAAATTGAGCTGGGGTTCGATCGGGTAACGAGTTCCAAATCTGAAATGGTTGTAAAGCCAGACGCTGACTTTTTCCACCTCCAAAGTCCGGGCCGCCGCCTCGGTAATTTCGCGAATTCCCACATTCAGCGCACCATTGTTGAGAGTCCTCTGCCGCCCTAGCTGCAACAAAGCCAGACTCTGGCGGCGGAGTCGCTTTTCGCTCTCTTGGAGAGTTTGTTCTGCTTCCTTGCGCTGGGTGAGGTCGTACAAGGCGCACAAGGCCGTCGGCTGACCGTGGAACAGCAGTGGCTGAACCGATATCATTGCCCAGAAAGGGGTGCCGTCTGACTTTTTGCAGTGGAGTTCGTAGTCTTGGAGATATCCGTCTTTGGCGAGGGCGTCGAGTATATGCGGACGATCGCCCGGGTTGAAGTAAAAGTCTGGGGTGTGGTGGCCGATCAATTCTTCTAAGGGTATGTTCAGCAGAGAAGCCAATTGAGCGTTCGCATACAGAATTAAGCCGTCCGAAAGACGAGAAACTAATACCGGAACCGGAGTTGCTGAGGCGATCGCCCGAAACTGCTGTTCGCTTTCGCGCACTGCCAGCTCAGCTTTGACAAGCAGGTGAGCTTCCATCGTATCCGAATGTTCGGTATTAGTCTCCAGCAAAATTTCTAGGTCAGCCTTTTCGCGCTTCAAGTTTTCAAGTTCCGCACTCAGCCGCTGAACGTCCAAAAGTAGCTGTTCTCTTGATGGTTCTTCCTGCATAGCAATTGACTATTGGTAATGTTTAATCGGTTCAGAAGTTTTTTACGGTTTGGTGCTAGCTTAACTATGACTTATTCGCATTAACTTCTCTCTCCCCTCATCCCGGCGATCGGACGCGGGTCTGGGATTCCCCTTTACCTTTTTCGATGTGACTATTCCAATTCTAAATGCAAGGAAGGCATCAGCCGCTGCAAGTTCTTCAGCGATTTTCCCTGCCAGGGGATTTGTTTAGAGCCTTTGACGGCGATTTGAATATTCTTTTGCTGGCGCACTTTAATCACAAATTTTGAGACAATGTTAATTCCCGAACTATTTAAGAATTCTAGCTTTCGCAAGTCTAGAGTAATTGTATTTGGCGAGGAGTCGGTCACTGCGTTGAGCAGCTCAACGATGGGCGCGTATTCTTCCATCTGGCTGAGCCGGAACGAGCCGCAGCAGGTGACTGTTTGCGTAGCGCGATCGTACTCGATGCTGTAATCTTTGGTCTGAATCTCCATACTTTTGTCAATTGTCGGTGGTGAGCGGTCAAGGGGTTTTGGCTGCGAGATCGAGGATTTAGTGTTAGGCTAGCACGATCAAAATTCGACTGTTTGCCCAGATTTTGTGTAGTTTGCACTACATAATACTGCCAACTGTACCATTGCCGCAGGGCAGTTATGAGTTATTTAAAGATTTAGGCAGTTGTGATATCGTTTCCGGTTGCATCCTATTAGCCGAAATCAGGACACGGCAGTGCCTTGTCCCTACAATTAATCTGGCGTAGGGACAAGGCACTGCCGTGTCCTCTATCTTATTTCGGCGCAGCCGGAATAGATATGAGTTGTCGAGGTTGAGGAGACCAGGTTTTGCTGAAGTTTCTCCTCGATCAATTCAGTTTTATTCTCTCAACTTGCTATTGACAAAATCTCCAAAATGTGAGACATATTTCATATCTTGCACCGCAGTGAGTTGGAGAATATTTAATGGCAATTTCAGAAATTACAGAAAAGCTTCTGGCTGCTAAAAAAGCTCAGGGAATTAGTTTTGCAGATTTAGAAAAAGTTTTGGATCGCGACGAAGTTTGGATTGCTGCGGTTATTTATCGTCAAGCTACCGCATCAGTCGATGAAGCCCAGAAAATTGGCTCGGCTTTGGGATTGGATAGCGAGACGGTTGCGATTCTGTGCGAACCTGCGTTAAAAGGTTCTTTGGATGCTTCCGTTCCAGTTGACCCTCTGATTTATCGGTTATATGAAATTATGCAGGTTTACGGGATGCCACTCAAAGCAGTGATCCACGAAAAATTTGGTGACGGGATTATGAGCGCGATCGACTTTACCTTGGATGTGGAGAAAGAAGCAGATCCAAAAGGCGATCGAGTGAAAATAATTATGTCGGGGAAGTTTTTAGCCTACAAAAAATGGTAAGCCAGTGTCGCTTTACTAAGCCGGTGAAAATTAATTTTTTTAATTTAGTTGAATGACTAATCACTAATCACTAATGCCTCACAAGTGCTAACTTAGAAATAGGTATCGCGAAGCTTGACTGGCTTGGGTGTCCGATCGGGAAGCCTTTCTAGGGCTGAACACTCGATCGCTCCCGCTGCAACTTCGCCAGTCAAAACAAGCAACCGCAACGTAAAGTAAGAGGCAAATATGTCAAAATATGACTCCCATCTCAGATGCTCCTTTTGCGGCAAGTCGCAGGAGTACGTCCGCAAGTTAATAGCTGGGCCCGGCGTCTACATTTGCGATGAATGCGTGGAACTGTGCAATGAAATTTTAGAAGAGGAGTTTTTTGACTCCAGCAAAACAATTGGTCAACAGATTCCCCAATCAGAGGTGCGAGAGTCTCAAGGACAAGGAACGCGACGGGCTGGTAAGTCGAACAAATCGAAAATCGTTTTAGCTCAAATTCCCAAACCCACTGACATTAAGCAGCATTTAGACAACCACGTCATCGGCCAGCATTCAGCAAAAAAAGTTCTTTCTGTAGCAGTTTATAACCACTACAAACGCTTGAGTGTTGACCAAGCCAAAGACAGCAGCAAGGCTTCCCCTGACAGCGATGTCGAACTGCAAAAATCCAACATCATGCTAGTCGGGCCCACAGGTTGTGGCAAAACTTTGTTAGCCCAAAGTTTAGCACAAATGCTCGAAGTCCCCTTTGCGGTAGCCGATGCGACGACGCTGACAGAAGCTGGATATGTCGGTGACGATGTAGAAAATATCTTGCTGCGATTGTTGCAAATGTCCGATTTCGATGTCGAATCAGCGCAGCGCGGGATTATTTATATTGATGAAATTGACAAGATTGCTCGCAAAAGCGAAAACACTTCGATCACGCGGGATGTATCAGGAGAAGGAGTGCAGCAAGCGCTGCTGAAAATGCTGGAAGGAACAGTAGTCAATGTGCCTCCCCAAGGCGGCCGCAAACATCCTTATCAAGATTTTATTCAAATTGACACTAGCAAAATTCTATTTATTTGTGGCGGTGCTTTTGTCGGTTTGGAAAAAATAGTGGAACAGCGTTTGGGTAAAAAATCATTAGGCTTTATTCAGCCTGTTGAAAGTGACACCAACTCGACTTTGTTGCCGAAAGATAAGCGGGCGGCGGATATTTTGCAACAGGTACAACCCGATGATTTAGTGAAGTTTGGTTTGATTCCTGAATTTGTCGGGCGGATACCCGTGGTGACAGTGATTTCGCCGCTGGATGAGGCTGCTTTGATGCAGATATTGACTGAACCTCGGAATGCGCTGGTGAAGCAGTATCAAAAGCTGTTGAATATGGATAGTGTGGAGTTGGAATTTGAGCCAGAGGCGCTGCGGGCGATCGCCCAGGAAGCTTGTCGCCGCAAAACTGGTGCCAGAGCTCTCCGCAGCATTTTGGAGGAGTTGATGCTCGATGTTATGTATGAGTTACCTTCTCGTAAGGATGTAGCTAGCTGCACAATTACTGCGGAAATGGTCGAGAAGCGATCGACTGCGGAATTGTTGTGGCATCCCGCTTGGCGCCAACAGCACGAAACTGCTTAATTTTGTAAGGTGGGCAATTGCCCACCTTGTTTTTTAAACTTATCTATTAGGCAATTGAAATAGCTACTAAGTAGGTAGGTGCAAATAAACTGAGCTATCATTAGTATAAAACTCAACCGCTGCAGATATGCCAAAATACCTGACAATTACAGAAGCGCAACAACAACTGACAAAGTGGCCCGATGATTTAGCAACAGAGCCAGCTATCATCACTAAGGATGGGAAACCGGCAATTATTGTGCTCAGTTTTAAACAATTTGAGTCTTTGTTAGAAACCATCGAAATTCTCTCTGATTCCGAATTTATGGCAGATTTGCGATCGGGCATTCAACAAGCCCAGAGGGGAGAAACAATAGACTTACAACAGTT
>JANMLZ010000107.1:0-2951 GCA_031372825.1 Cyanobacteria bacterium OTE_58_metabat_593
CTGGGCCAGAACATACATCGGGATTGGGGTGCTGTTTTTGGTAATTAGGCCCTTACTAATTAGATAAGGCATGGGCATTTGCCACTGACCACCGTCGATACCGCCACCTGCCGATCCGATTTCTACGTTGTCTCTGGCAGAACCCCAGTTTGCTTGTTTAGCAACTTTGACATCGGTCATGCCGTACTTGGCAAAAAAGCCTTTTTCTTGGGCAATGATTAAAGGTGCTGATTCGACAATGGGGATGTATCCCAAGGTGATTTTGGTGCTTTCAATTCCTTCTACTCTTTTCTCATTGGCAACCGCAACTGCTGAGATCGCTACAGGCACTGCCCCGCCACCAGCAGTTGCACCACCGCCAGCACTAGCACCCGGTTCGGGAGGATTTCCCAGACAGCCTTTAAGCAATACCGAACTGACGGCAGATGCGCCTGCTGTGACGATAAATTTACGCCTGGAGAATTGCTCTGAAAATTTTGTCATAGTCTTTCCTCACTACAATTCATAATCTTCTGTAACGACATCACTGAAGTTTATCTAAGCGCTTTTTTGGGTTCACCGATCGCGCGCGATCGGTAAACTTTTGAGCGCCCGTTGGTAAAGGCGATCCGAGGACAATCGAATGGCAAGAGCCGGCAGGACTGTCCTCTCTGATTCATTTAAAACCTTTTATCAACTCAATATCTTTGTCAGCTCAATAAGTGTTGACTCAGTTTTGGTGAGTAGCACATCTAACCCTGATTAATTATTAAGCTTACCGCACTCTACGTGAAATTATAAAACAAATATTAAATTTGAATGATAAGTATATGTTCTAAGTACCTGCTTTCAATAAGTAACCCTTGGTTTTGCCCCCCTGTTTTACTTATGCTAAGTATTTCCTCAAAAAGCTTGCTGTGTAAAGGTTTAATGAATTTATACCTCAGCTTTAATCCAAATTTAATGTCAATAAGCCCTAAATGCCTTGTCGATCGCACATTTGTAAAACTTAACAAATGTAAATATTTGTTGATCGTTCGCTCATGTGTAGCCTGAAATACACAAATAAATATGATTTTGTGGTAATGGGGCTAAGCATAGCAAGGATCGCGAGAACTTCTACTAACGGAAATTGCCGATCGCTCCTCTGGGCCTTTTGTGAGTCCGGGCCAGAATCAGCGCGATCGCACCTGACGGCGCAGGCAAAAAATGAGAAAAAATTAAGTTTTGAGTATTAAGCTGAGAAACAAGCTCAAAACTTTCTCTCCAGAGGAAAAGCCTCGCAAGCAAGAAGGAAAATAGGATGCTTTTCCTGGTAACAAAGCATTCAATGCAAGCTATTAAACAATTCTCGATAAGTGATTTAGCTGGCCCGATCTAACTTAGAAATTAAATGCTAAAACTTTAGAGTTGCTATAAAATAAAGAAACCCAGTTTATTGAATAAACCGGGTTTCTGAACACCCGAAATACTAATTGCAGTACCTACAAGTTCGATTAGTTGGGCGGATCGAATCGGTTGACTGAGAGAGCAACACCAATCATTGGTAGCGCTACACCGAAACAAATCAGCCACTGATCCAAGTTCATCGGAGCCGTCTCGAAGATATTATTGATAAACGGAGAATTAGCAAACACAATCTGCAACAGCATCGCCAAAACAATTCCCACAGCGAGGGCGGGAGCACCGCTAACTTCTTCCTTAGAACCGCTAAATTTAGCAATCAAAGAAGGCAGCAACTGGCTGAGGCTCAATAGGTAAAAGATTCTTCCCATTACCAAAGCTTGAATTGCCATCGTGCGGGCGAGTTCGATCGTTCCCCATTCTGATTGACGCACCCATTCAAACATTCCGAAAATTATAGTCCAGTTGTAAAGAGAAATAGCGATGATTCGCTTGATCCGATTTGCAGTCAGCAAAGGTTCATTTGCCGATCGCGGTTGTTGCTGCATCACTCCCGGTGACTTCGGCTCAAAAGCCAGTGGTACAGTCATCGTAATCGAGTTGAGCATATTCAACCAGAGGATTTGTAGCGACAAAATCGGCAATTCTCGGCCCAGTAGTGTACTGAGCAAAATTGTCATCGATTCTCCGCCGTTGACTGGCAGAATAAAGCTAATTGCTTTGAGCAGATTTTTGTAAACCGATCGCCCTTCTTCGATCGCACATTCGATCGACGCAAAGTTATCATCGGTAAGAATCATGTCGGCGGCTTCCTTAGAAACCTCCGTACCACTACCCATCGCAATCCCGATATCGGCTTGTTTCAGGGCGGGCGCATCATTAACACCATCTCCCGTCATCGCCACAATTTCGCCCTGAAGTTGCAAAGCTTCTACCAGGCGGAGTTTTTGTTCGGGGGCGACGCGGGCAAAAACTGAACCAGCTTCTACAGCTTCGGCGAGTTCGTTTTTGTCCATTGCGGCAAGTTGAGCGCCGGTGTAGGCGACAAGTTCCCTGTGGTGCTTGGTTTTGCGGAATCCCATCCTGCGGGCGATCGCCTTAGCTGTCGCAATGTGATCGCCGGTAATCATTTTGACTTGGATTCCAGCCGTTTGACAGGCTTGAACAGCCGCGATTGCAGAAGCCCGTGGCGGATCGATCATCCCCTGTAGTCCCAAGAAAATCAGCCCAGATTCCAAATCCACATGATTGACGGAATTTTGGCTTTCCGGTACTACCTTTTTCGCTATAGCCAAGACGCGCAAGCCTTGTTTTGCCATTTCATCGACTTGATGGTGGGCTTGTTCGCGATCGACTTCCGCCGGATTTCCTTCCGTATCCAAACTAGAACCACAGCGGCTCAAAACTGATTCTACGGAACCTTTGACGTACAAAACTCTGCCAGTCGGAGTTTGGTGCAAAGTTGCCATGTATTGAAACTGCGATTCAAAGGGAATTGAATCCAGTCGCGGCATGGATTTTTCCAAAACTTGCTGACTCAATTCAGCTTTTTTGGCCGCAGCAATTAA
>JANMLZ010000148.1:0-80271 GCA_031372825.1 Cyanobacteria bacterium OTE_58_metabat_593
TTTTTTACCCTAAATATGTACCGGGATGGGCCTTTGCACTACCTTGTTTGGGGGTTTGTTAAAGGGCACTGCCGTGTCCTCGCTTGTCATTCCGGCGCAGCCGGAATCGATTTCAGCCGAACCACCCAAACCCACCCGAGAATACATCCCAAAATATAGCCAATAAAATCCTCCCAAGCAAAGCCACTACCGAGAAACAAACGCCCGAATAATGTAGCGCGAACAGCTTGTAAAAAAGCAGGTCGCCACAGTTGGCTGAATTCAATTATGCAGTTAAAAATTAAAACTCCCCACGCAGTTTTACTCGGAGATGCTTGGGGAAATATGAAAACAATTAGCAGAATTAAGAAAATTTGATAGAGGAAATCGCCAAGGTAATCGTTAAAAAACTCTTGTCCTGGGCCTGAGTAGAATTCGCTAGTTAAACCGATGATGAAAATAGGGATGATATTGAGAAAAAGGGCAACTCGATAGTCAAAAAAGCGGTGAGTGCGATCGAACGGTAGCTTCATTTAAACTAATAATATCAATTGCGGTTGCGCCGGAATGATGTAGAGGACACGGCAGTGCCATGTCCCTACCGTGATTTATTGTAGGGACACGGCAATGCCGTGTCCTCCGGGTAAGGTAAGGACACGGCAATGCCGTGTTCTTACGTTTTGCTAAAAATCAATACTCAAAGGCGCTCTCGGAAACGGAATTACATCCCGAATATTGCCCATTCCCGTCATAAACTGCACCAGCCGTTCAAACCCCAAACCAAAGCCAGCGTGAGGCACAGTACCGTAGCGGCGCAAATCCAAATACCACCACAATTCGTCTTTATTCATACCTTGAGCTTCCATGCGTCGCTCCAAAACATCCAGCCGTTCTTCCCGCTGCGAACCGCCGATAATTTCCCCAATATTAGGAGCCAAAACATCCATTGCTCGCACCGTTTTCTCGTCATCGCTTAAACGCATATAAAATGCTTTAATCCCGACGGGATAATCGCTAACAATTGTCGGCTTTTTAAACAAATCCTCAGCCAAATAGCGCTCGTGTTCCGACTGCAAATCCAAACCCCAACTTACGGGAAAATCAAATTTTTTGTCTGCTTTTTCCAAAAGTGCGATCGCCTCCGTGTAGGTAATCCGCTCAAACTGATTGTTAATGATATTTTCCGCAGTAGCCAAAACGGTCTTATCTATCCGCTCGTTGAAAAACTCCATATCTTCAGGACAATGTTCCAAAACGTATTTAAAAATGTACTTTAAAAACGCCTCAGCCAAATCCATATTTCCCTGCAAATCGCAGAAAGCCATCTCTGGTTCAATCATCCAAAACTCAGCTAAATGTCGCGAAGTATTAGAATTTTCGGCTCGAAAAGTCGGCCCAAAAGTGTAAACATTTCCGAAAGCCATCGCCATTACTTCCGCTTCCAACTGGCCGCTAACTGTTAAATAGGCGCGCTTTCCAAAAAAGTCTTTGGCATAATCAACTTCTTGGGAATCAGTGCGCGGCACATTCTTTAAGTCAAAGTTGGTAACGGCGAACATTTCCCCTGCACCTTCACAGTCGCTAGCAGCAATAATCGGAGTATGAACCCACAAAAAACCGCGTTCTTGAAAAAATTGGTGTACGGCTGCGGAACAAGCATTGCGGACTCGAAAAACAGCACCGTGGGTGTTTGTGCGCGGTCGCAAATGCGCGATTGTTCGCAAGAATTCCAATGAATGCCGCTTTTTTTGCAGCGGATAAGTTTGCGGATCGGCATCGCCGTAAACTTGTACTTGTGAAGCTTTCAACTCAATCCGCTGTCCTTTCGCTGGAGATGCTACCAGCACTCCCGACACTTCTAAAGATGCACCTGTATTCAGTTGTTTTAGTATATTCTCAAAGTCTGGCAAATCGGCATTTATGACTACTTGCAAGTTAGCCATCGCCGAACCGTCGTTGACTTCTACAAAGGCAAATTCTTTTAATTCGCGTTTAGTGCGAACCCAGCCTTGAACAGTTACAGTTTCGTCGGGTTCGCCAGCGCGCAAAATTGCTGCAATTCGTTGATTTGTCATATTTACTCCTGTTTATTTAATATTTTGCACCATAGTTCTCTCTTTTCTCTTCCTCTGCGCCCTCTGCGCCCTCTGCGGTAAAAAAAAATTAAAAACTATCCCGCATAAGATTTCAAAATCCAACCTAGCAAAATACCGAGTCCCCCAAAGCGAACAGCTTGCCAAAAAGGTTGTTTTATGCTAACCCAAGAAAACAGACTGCTTTCTAAATTTAGCTCGATCGTTTCCAATTCTTGCTCAATTTCCCGCAATTCTTTCTTAAGTTGCGGCAATGGATTTTGGCGCACTGATTCGCGGACATCTTCCCGCCTATGCCTAAGTTCGGCTTGGCGCTGTCGATCGACCTGAATTTGAGTGTACCGTTCTTTGATGGCCGCGAGCGATCGCTCCACCGCTGCGATCGCTTGAACCAACTCGTTTTCTTGCTCTTCCCGATTTAACTCTGACGGCTGTTGAGGCATTTCGATCTGCAAACCTGACAATAATAAAAAAACCGATTCCCAATTTAGTTGTTATTATATGCAGTATATTTTTTAAATTCAGAAACGGCAGCCAAATCGCTATAAATGCCACCTATCCTTGAAACCTATGCTTGAAACCTATGCTTGAAACTGCACAAACAACCCAAACTGTCAACCTCAACGAGCTAACCACGGTAGAACTAGCTCAAGCTCTAGCAGCGCGCCTCGCCATCGCCGAAAAAGATTGGCATCGCCTCAAAGCCAACCGTTCCGCCCGGGCCTGCGAGCAAGCTGCGGCTGCTTTGGTCTTTTTGCTCAAAAAACAGCCCGAAGAAGCTCTCCCGCGCTTAAACCAAGCAGCAGGATGGCTGGATCGATCGATCTCTGCTCCTGGCTGTCCCACCCACGGTAAATAATTTTGAGTTTTGAGTCTTGACTTTTGAATTGATTAGTCGCTGAAAACTTAGACAATCGCGCCGCTCGATCGAGCGGCGCGATTGTGAGATCAAAAAGATTTATACTTTTTTAACTCAAAACTTACATTTTGCATTAAGATCAGCTATCAATAGCCAGATACTCCAAATTCTCAATCCCACCAGCTTGGGCCCGGCAATGAAAAAATTTGCAGGTCTAGCTGAAGTGAAAAATCCTGCCAATAGCGGTTCTAGCGCGAGCGAGACAGCCGGTACCGACTGGGAAGTTCTTTGCACAGCCGTAACTCTGTACCTTGAGAATTCCACTCTACCCGATCGAATATTTGGTAAAGAATAAACAACCCCCTACCACATTCCTGTTCCACATGGGGGAGTGCAGAGTCATCTGCAACATCCTCTGCTAGGAGACTGTTGCAATCATCGGTATAAAGGTTGCAATCGCAAGGGGCATTAAAGCCAGAACCTTCATCCGATATCACCCACCAATATTGGTTTTGGACGATCGAAAAGCGGACTCCAACAGTTTTACCGGGGTCTAACTTGTTTCCATGCTTAGCAGCATTTACCAAAGCTTCTTGAAGCCCCAACCGCAATTCCGCTTGCCAGTGATCCGGAAGCTCTGCTAGGAGCAGATCCAAAATGGGACAAAGGTATAGGGTAGAAGCGAAGCTAATCGTAATCCAATTGCGTCCGACCGGACGGGCTGAAATAGCAATCACTCAGAAAACTCCCTAACTTTCAGGTGGATAAAGTTCACACCCTGCATAGTTGGCTCCCTAGTATTCAAAATGCTAATTAATTGAGCGGCGCTGCTCTACTTCTATCTTAGAGTATTAAAGCAGTTAAGAAAAGCAAACAACATCACAAAATATTCTGCGATTCTCAGAAACTTATGCCGGGAACCACCAGTAATTTTACTTATAAGTTTCATGGGGTGCCAGATTTTTGATGTCGGGTTTTCCTAATTCGCAACGCGAGTGCCCTGCATCCCCAAGCCCTCAACAATTCTCCGACAAAACGATCCCCACTTAGAAAAGATCGGAAATATCTATAAAAAAGTCGATCCCTCGACAATTGCCAATGGGGATCGACCATCGCCGCCCTCGCTTTGCGCCGATCGATCGCGAGCTCTCTGTTACCCTCAAAAAGCACAATCATCATACCTAGGTGTGTTGCAGCCGAAACCCGAGATATTTCCCAATGCCGATCCGGGCAAATATCTCGCACTGCTGCGACCCTCACCCAACTCAATATTCGTTACAAAACTTGTTGCATCTGAGTTGGGAGCTCGCGAGCTCCCAACTCGCCCAAATTGACAAATCCTTTGCTGGCCGGGGCCCGGCACTTTTACCAAATTTTATAAATCTGAACGTCGCGATACAATAGTTAAAGTAAATAATTATTTCTTTACATCATGCAAACAACCCCAGCCATCACCGCAGCCCCCATTCCCGGCACATACTGGCAGTGGCGGGGCCATTCAGTGTACTACGTTCGAGCGGGCGATCGACATCCAGAACACCCTCCCCTGCTGTTAATTCACGGTTTTGGAGCCTCCACAGACCACTGGCGCAAAAATATCAGCGGGCTGAGCAAAGACTTTGAAGTGTGGGCGATCGACCTTTTGGGATTCGGGCGATCGGCAAAACCCGAAATTCAGTACAGCGGAGACCTCTGGCGCGACCAACTCCACGACTTCATCACCAACATCATCGGCCGGCCCGCCGTACTAGCCGGAAACTCCCTCGGAGGCTACGCCGCCTTGTGCGTAGCAGCCCAACGCCCCGCATCAGCAGCCGGACTGATCTTAATCAACAGCGCCGGGCCCTTCAGCGAACCCCAGCCCGCACCCGAAGCCCCGCCCTTGCAAAAAGCCATATCTGCGGTAGCTAAAACCTTATTTCAGCAAGATTGGGCAAGTTTTCTGCTGTTCCAATACGTGCGCCAGCGATCGACCATTCGCAAAACCCTCGAAAAAGTATATCTCGACCAAAGCGCCGTCACAGACCAATTAGTAGAGGAAATTTACCAACCCTCGTGCGATCCCGGTGCACCCAAAGTATTCGCCTCCGTATTCCGCACACCCCAAGGCGAAAAAATCGACGTATTGCTGAGTCAATTAACCTGTGGATTGCTAATGCTGTGGGGGGAAGGCGATCCGTGGATGAATTCCACAGACAGAAGCGCCAAATTTCGCAAACACTATCCGCAGTTGACAGAACACTTTATCAAAGCCGGTCACTGTCCCCACGACGAAGTACCAGAACAGATCAACGAACTGATTCGCACCTGGATCATTGACAAGGGAAGGGCATAGGGCATAGGGCATCGGGCATGGTGACAGTTAACTGTTAACTGTTAACTGTTAACTGTTAACTGTTAACTGTCAACTGTCAACTAATGACTAATGACTAATGACTGATGACTTAATTTAACTTTCTGGTTAATCTCAACTCAAACCTTCTGAGGAAACGGAAACCATGACCAGCAAAAAGACTCGTCGCGATTTTATATTGAGTAGTATAGCTGTTGCCACTGGCATTGCAGGTGCTCAGGCGATCGACCAGCAGGATCTCGAAATCGCCGCCGCACCCAATAACCGGGCGGCCGCCACACTCAAAATGCCAGAACGACTCTTAGGCAAAACAGGCGTAAAAGTGCCGATTTTTGGTTTGGGGGGGGCCGGACAAACACCGCTGTCGCAGCCGGGAAGAGAAGCAGAAGCGGCGGCGCAAATTGAACGCGCGATCGAACTAGGCATTCGCTATTTTGACACGGCGGCCGACTACGGGCCCAGCGAAGAAAACTTAGGCAAAGTTTTGCCAAAATATCGATCGCGCCTATTCTTATCCACAAAAACCGCCGCCAGAGACAGAGACGGCGCGTGGAGAGACTTAGAACGATCGCTCACCAGATTGAAAACCGATCGGCTAGACTTGTGGCAGTTACATCATGTCTCATTCAAAGCAGAATTAGACCAGATTTTCAGTACCAAAGGAGCAATAAAGGCGATCGAAGAAGCCAAACAACAAAAAATAATTCGTTTTTCCGGCATCACCGGACATCACGAACCAGCTATTATTGCTGCTGGCTTGCAGCGCTATCCTTTTGACACAACATTAATCTGCCTCAACGCCGCCGAAAAACACCATCCCCGTTCTTTTCTAGCCAATGCTTTACCAATTGCCAAAGCCAAAAACATCGGCGTCATCGCCATGAAAGTACCAGCTTACGGGAAATTATTTCAGAATGGTGTTTTAGATGGAATGCACCAAGCAATGGGCTACACGCTTTCACTCCCGGGCGTGCACTGCTGCATCATCGCCGCCGACAATGTAAAACAATTGGAAGAAAACTTGAAAGCCGCCCAAGCATTCAAACCGCTGAGTCAGGCACAAATGGCAGCAATTGAGCAGAGAACTGCTGCTGCTTGGCAAGAAAATACATTTTTCCGACAATGGACTTAGTTGCCAATTTCCCCAAGGTCGATCGGGCTGGGGAAGCTGTCAAAACTCCTCAAATCAAAAAATCAGGCGACCCAATCGTGTCGCCTGACTTCATATCACAAAAACTGCCATTTGTCAATAGCAAATAACTATTTCTTTTGTCGTTTAGCCTCATCTAACCGTCTGCGATCGCCCCACTCAACCGCAGTCAAATAGGCAACCCCGCCAGTTACGGTGATCAGGAGTACAAAAGCCACTAAAACAAGAACATTAGCAATAGAAGATCCCACAACGCCTCCGGCAAACTTATACTTTACAATTGATTATTGGTTATTGGTTATTGATAATCCAATACGGTTCAGATAAGACCGATCCCCCTTAGCCAAGAGGGCGGGCACTCTTGGCACCGCCCTTACAAAGGGGGGGAAAGGGGGGGTCAAAGTCCCCCTACAACCAGGGGGATTTAGGGGGATCTCCGGGGAATTAAGAGTGTTAACCCAAGCGTATTGATTGATAATCCAAGAAAACAACCAACAAATAACCAATAACAACTAACCCTTCGACCCTTCGGCGGAGTTTATCCTGAGCGTAGTCGAAGGGCTCAGGGAACCGCAACTAACAACTAATATCGTTTCCGGTTGCATCGGTATTATTCAAACAGTTAACAGTTAACAGTTAACAGTCAACAATATTCCGGTGCAACCGGAATTGATATAACTAATGACTTCAAATTGCTGGCAACTCTGACAAAATTGTAAACCTCACATGATTAATTGCCAGACTCCCCACGGAAACATCCTCCTTATTCAAAGGAAGACCACCACTCGTGAGACTTTGAAACCGCACTCCCTTGCCAATTTCTACGTGATACCAAGCTAAGCCCATAAAAAATCGCAAAGGATAAGGGCCTCTATCTTGAATGTCATCAGGATTAGATTCCATCGGCACCCAGCCAAAACCTGGAATGTAAAACTCTAGCCAAACATGATTGAAATCCGGTTCCAGCGGCCAACCCTTTCTGTCAGCAAAAGCCGGACACTTGTAGCGCCCGATCGTGCGACAAGCAATCCCGTTCAACCTTGCCAAAGCCAACAACACGCCCACATACTCCCCGCAAGAACCGATGCCGCGCCGCAGTACAATATCGGGAGTGTCAATGTGAGGCCTAATCCCGTAGGAAAGTTGGTCATAAACAAAGTTGCGAATGCTCAGTAATTGTCTCAGAATATTAGTTTCTGAGCCAATGGATGCCACAGCAGCCGATCGCACAATCTCCGTATCCATCGCCAAATTATCATTATCCACCAAATACTTCGCTGCAAACTCCGGCGACAGTTGTGGAATCTTTTCCACATTCCGAGGCGACAACTGATACTTGATCGATCGAACTTCTAGCAAAGCCTTCCAGCCAAAAATTCGGCGTTCCCCCTTAAGTAGCCGATCGAACTTAAACACCGCCACCCGTTCCCCTTCCTGAATTTCCTCAGTAAAAGGCATCCCAATCGGCGTAATTTTCCTGACCTTTTGGCGGTGAGTTTCCGAAGGTAAAGCAATCCGCCACTCCAAATTTTCGATTTCTACCTCATCGAGAGGGGACAGTTCCTCCACATAAGACATTTCCATCAAAAAACCGTTGGACAAAGCGTAGTTTTCGGCTTCATTGAAGTGAAAATGCAAAGGGTGAATAAAAGTGCGATCGCGCTTCGTCAACTGAAAAGGATCTTCCGCATTCGGGTCATCCCGGATGTAAAGTTCATCCCCGGCATAAGCCACGTACAAAATCTCTTCCCCAGTCTCGGCATCCTGATAAAAAGCCAAACCAGAAGGCCATTCAAAGGGAGTCAAAACGCTAAATTTAATCTCACCAGTTGCCCGTTCCAAACAGTAAACAGTTTGCTCAGTCTTATCGCAAACCCAAAGTTCTTCATCCCGGACAGTGATATTTTCTACCCCAATACCGGGAGCATAAAACCGAGTAATTTCTCGGCCAGTTTTCACATCAAAAACCAGAATGTAGCCCAATCTTTGGCAAGTTACATAAAGCGTAGATTGCCAAACAGCAATCCCGTCAACAGGATAAGGAAGCGAAACAAAATGTTCCGGCTTGAGTTCTGCGATCGCCCCATCCTGAATTGCGCCCGGACAACAACAAATATCCTCATCCCGCGCAAACCAGAGAGTATCTTCCGAAATCGCCAGCCCGGTTGCGCCCGCAAACTTAGTGGTTTGATGAGGATTCAAGACGGTAGTGTTGTCAGTTTCTCGATCGATCTCCAAAAGCAGCCCTTCGGCGCGATCGACCGCGAACAACTTATTTCCTAAAAAAGTAATGCCATGTAGTGCCAAGACTCCGATCGGTCTTACCATCCGCAGCCCCGAAGGCTGTTTGTCCGAGACAACTGGTGAATCGAGATTCATGCTAAATTTCTTGCCGGTATTGTACAGAAGACCTGATTTTTCACTTGTAGTCGATCGCTTGAGGTTCACCAGCAAAATTGCCGAGGTTCCTGATATCCAGGACTGACGCATCAACCGGGTTTTTTACGAAAATAAGCATTGTAGCCTCTTGCCAGAGTTAAAAAACCCGGAATATTAGTGTTTTTTAAAGTTGGGTTTAACACGCTTAACCCAACCTACTGCTCTGAAGGCAAGTAAGTATAACTACTAAGCTACCACCTAAAAATGCGACACAGAATTCCATATTTTTCAGAATAGCCAAGCTAATGGTATCTCCCTAAAGATATAAATTAAGTACAACAGATCACTATATCCGTCAAAACCTTGGGTAGAATAAAACCGTGCGATAAAGTTCCTAGGTTCATTAGAAGGCAGGTTCGTCATGGCTTGGAAGTCTGCTCTAAACATCGGTGCTCTTTCCTTAATTCTGTCTTTAGAGGCAGTTGCCGCCGGTAGTTTCTTAATACCAGCTCTTGCTCTCAACAGCCCTGCAAACAGCGTTCACCGCCCCTCACGACCGCAGCTACCTCTCAACTGGCAAACAGTTCAACCCCCCGGACAAACCAGAAACAGACCGAACAGCCAGCAATTAGGAGCCGCGTGGAATAACTTTCAACCGCCGGAGCAGGGAGTACCGGGAAGGCGGGAAGGGGGAGGAACCCGCGGCTTGGTATGCCCCACGGCCACAACTGCCTTGATTCCCCAATCAACTATGGGGCAAACCATATCAGCAAAGCCGACATTTTTCTACTACCTTCCCGTAGCCCTCGACAAAACAGTTCAGTTTGAGTTAGCAGACGAAAGGGACAAAACAATATACAAAAAAAGTTTTCGGATGGTAACTAGCCGTCCTGGTATCGTTAGCGTCAGCCTTGGCTCCGACGGCAACTCCCCAGCCCTGGAAGTTGGCAAAAACTATCAATGGTACTTTACTATCAAATGCAACTCAAAAAATACAGATGATGTTCTCGTTTCTGGGTGGATCAACCGTACCACGATCGCCCCAACCGTGAAAACAGAGTTGGATCGATCGGGCGATCGTCGCGCCAAGCTCAGCATCTTCGCCCAACAAGGTCTCTGGTACGAGTACCTGGCCACTCTAGCTCAATTGCGTATCGAGTCTCCTAGCGATGCCAGTTTAGCGCTCAAGTGGTCAGAAGTGTTGAACTCAGTCGAACTCGGCAAAATCGCCCGAGAACCATTAGTAGCAAGTGAGTTGACACCCATAACCAGAAAATAATTTGACTGGTGCAGCAAGTACCAAAAACCCGGTTTCGAGCGCTGTCTTTGCCAGCGCCACACTCAGCCAGTAGATGATTTTTGTGGCGTTGGGCGTTTGTGGGTCGATCGTCCTCAATAAATTAAAATTTTTGTCCTCGCCAGCAGTTCGGGCTTCCTTGCTTCTTGAAAGCCGGACTGCTGAAACTTTTATGGTCAAATTGCGCCCAATACTAAATGATAAACTGGCATAGTCAAGCAGCAGACCAACTAATTTTACAAAAATTATTAATTATGCGCCCGAGTGCAAATATTGCAATATTTCGGTTGGGGATTTCACTTCTAACTGCGCTCCCGATCGCTTGCTTTCATGCCAATAAAGCCATATCCCAAACAGATAATATTTCCCAGTTACCCGCCACCGCTGACAACTCAGCAGATGGCAACAGAGTATTAGCACTGCAAAAACTCGAAATCCAGCAGGATGAAACAGTCACAAACTTAAATCAACTCCCCGATTCGAGCCAGAGCAATCCTGAACCAGAAACACAATCGAACCCAGGGCTATTTCATTCTCTTGTAGGGGCGGTGCCCCCGTGCCCGCCCGAGCTCTCAAACACATACAAAATGTCGATGAAGAGGGTCGGCATGGGGGCACGACCCCTACAAAATTATCGTTTTCTTGAGAATGAAATAGCCCTGCAATCGAACCGCGCCGAGAACAGACAAGATGCCTGTTCCACAATCGATGAAACTGCTTGTGGTGCGATCCCGGAGCCCGAAGCAAAAAATCCCGTTGACAACGATCCAAAATGTCAGAATCAGCTACATTGCCATGTTTTAGCCCAGAACCAACAAACTGTACCTCCAAACCTGCCGCCTCCGCCGACTCAACCAGATCCAAATCGCGATCGATTTCTGCAACCAGCCCCGCAGCCTTCGGCAGAACCGAACCAAGTACCGCCAACAGTTGCACCAGAGCCCCCGTCGCCAGTGCCCCAACCGCTGCCCAATACGGTAATTCAGGTGCAGAAAATTCAAGTAGTTGGCAGCACAATTTTAAGCCAAGACGAAATTAATGCCTTAGTCAATCCGTTAGAGGGTCGTTCTGCCACCCTAGAACAGCTCAAACAAATTGCCGACAAAATTACCGAAATTTACCTTAATCGTGGCTACATCACTTCGAGAGCCGTCTTGCCACCTCAAACGATCGCAGCAGGGATAGTCCAAATTCAAGTTATCGAAGGCAAGCTGGCGAAAATTGAGGTAGAAGGAGCTAAAAGACTGCATCAAAGTTACATCCGCAGCCGGATTCGACTCGGTGCCGGAATACCTTTAAGCACAGCTTCATTAGAAGATCAACTCCGGCTGCTGCGGGTCGATCCTTTATTTGACAATGTAGAAGCTAGTTTGCGGGCTGGTGATAATGAAGGCGAGAGCATTCTGATCGTCCGAGTCTCGGAAGCTAATCCGTTTCAATCCAGTTTCAGCTTTGACAATTACTCACCTCCCAGTGTCGGTTCCGAAAGATTGGGAGTTAGTTTGCGGCACCGCAATATAACCGGAAATGGCGACGAAATTGCGGGTGCTTATTATCGATCGCTCGGCGATTCAGACGTGTTCGATTTCAGCTATCGCGTGCCCCTAAATGCGATGAACGGCACTTTGCAATTGAGGGCAGCGCCGAACCGCAACAGTATTGTACAAGCACCTTTTGACACTTTTGACATTTCGGGAAAATCGCATTTATTTGAACTTAGTTACCGCCAGCCGCTGCGGAGAACGCCGATCGAAGAATTTGCCTTATCTGGCGGTCTTACTTATCAGACAGGCAGAACTTTTCTCGCCGGCGAACCGTTTCCTTTTGGCATCGGGCCGGATGCTCAGGGTGTCACGACTACGACTGCAATTAAGCTGGGACAGGACTACATTCGGCGTGACCCACAAGGTGCTTGGGCCGTGCGATCGCAATTTACGATCGGCACTAGCTTGTTTGATGCTACTCAAAACGAAGGTTCCGTTCCCGACGGACAATTTTTGAGTTGGCTGGGTCAAGTGCAGCGAGTACAGCGATTGAACGATAAACATTTATTAATTTTGCAGTCAGACTTGCAGTTGTCAGCTAATAGTTTGTTGCCTTCGCAGCAATTTGTAATTGGCGGCGGACAATCTTTGCGCGGCTACCGCCAAAATGCCCGTTCTGGCGATAACGGCTTCAGAGTTTCGATCGAGGATCGGATTACTTTGCAGCGGGATGCTTCGGGAAATCCCAAACTTCAATTAGCTCCTTTTTTGGATGCGGGTACGGTGTGGAACGTTGCCAACAATCCTAATAAATTGACTAATCAGAGATTTTTAGCAGGTGCGGGTTTGGGGGTGATTTGGGAACCGATACGGCGGGTGAACTTGCGCGTAGATTACGCCTTTCCTTTGGTAAGAATTAGCGATAAAGGCGACAATCTGCAAGATAACGGCATTTACTTCAACATCATTTATACACCATGAGGGGAGAGATGATATCAATTCCGGCTGTGCCGGAATGACAAGCGAGGACACGGCAATGCCGTTTCCCTACCATCATTAATTGTAGGGAAACGGCACTGCCGTGTCCTGATTTTGTGTAATCGTGTCCTAATTTCGGGTAATATTAATACCGATGCTACCGGATTTGATCTTATATCGTTTCCAGTTGCATCGGTATTGTTCAAAGAGTCAACAGTCAACAGTCAACAGTCAACAGTCAACAATTATTCCGGTGTTACATCGGATTTTAATCGCCGACTTCCCCGACAACCTCCGCAGCAGCCTGAGTTTCGAGCCAGAGTTTGAGCAACAAGAGCTCCGCCCGATCGCCCAAAACAGTCACAAACACCCCATCAGCACCCTCAGACGCGCTTCCTATCCACGTTCCGCGCAAAGTCACCTCTACAAAATCAGCATCAGCAACACAAAGGGCGATCGCCTCGCACTCGTCTCGGCGAGCCTCAGATTCTAACAGAGAAAGCGCCGGCGAATTTGCCGGAAGCAAAAATGCCGCAGTGCTCGGTTCCACGCTAATGCTTTGACCAACTCGCATAGCCAGCATAACTCGCAGCGCCACTAACTGTTCGGGAGATTGAGCCAAACGCTCCAGGTTAAAGCCCGTTTCAGTGTAAGTCAACTTCAGCATATTGACAGCCCTAAATTTGGAATTGAAAATTAGTCATTAGTCATTGGTCATTAGTCATTAGTCATTGGTCATTGGTCGAAATCAAAAATTTGCTATTCCCACCTAAAATCCTTTTCAATTACAGGACTGAATTAGCTATTAACTATTAGCTATTAACTATTAGCTATTAGCAATGACAACTGTCAACTGTCAACTGCGTCGCCCTGAGCGTAGTCGAAGGGTCAACTGTCAACTGACTAATTCCCTATTCCCCAATTTGGTATTCATGCCAAAACATTTCGGCAAAAGCAACAGTGGGGTGCATAGGAGTATGCGGCTTAGTTCGCAGAGGCATTGCAGCTTCTGTGGGAGTTCGATCGCCCTTACGAGAGTTGCACCGCGAGCAAGCCGTCACCACGTTGTCCCAAGTATGCGTCCCGCCCTTCGATCGAGGCATGACGTGATCCAGCGTCAAATGCCGATTATTGCCACAGTATTGACAAACATGAGCGTCGCGGCGCAGAACTTCCCGGCGATTGACCGGCGGCACTTTCCACAGCCGTTCCCTGTTGCCAAAAGTTAAGCGGATTTGTTCGGGTACGTGGATGCTGGTGCTGGGCGATCGTACTAGCCAGCCGTTGCCGATGCTAAAATCCAGAGGTTGGGCCTTGCCTGTTACCAAAAGTACGATCGCCCGTTTGATGTTGACACGGCTCATCGGTAGGTAATTCTGAGAAAACACCACCACAGATTGCCTCAATACATCAGTTACTACGTTCACGGCTTGCTCCTCCTCATCAATTTTGGATTTTAAACTTGGGATGTCGGATGTTGAATTTTGGGTGGTTCCTCAGCATTGGCTACATCTGGTTTTTTGCCAGTTCCCCAAGCAAATCGAATTTCTCAAATATCCAATCAAATGCCCCCGCTTCTCTTACTTAGAAACGGGGGCTAGAAAAACTGCGTTCAGGCAAATTTTTATCCAGTGTTGGTACAGTCGTTTAGCTGTACCTCCCGCTTCGTGTATCTATGTGTGGCTGTGCCACTCGCAGACCGTCCCGGTCTACCTCGTTGTAATTAATTTCTGCAATTTGTCCTAATCCACTATAACCGGGTTTATTTAGGCTTGTCCCCTCCCACGAGGTCGCTGTGACGGTAGCCAAGCCCGTCATAAAGACGTGCCGTGACGACTCTGTGCGATTCCTGGGGCGATCGCACTTGAGTTGATAGGTGGGGTAGGTGGGGAGAAATTTCACAAGGCAGAAAGTAGTAAGAGACCTTTAAATCTAGCTTTAAACATACTACACTGATATTACAGATATGTCCACCGTCACGGAGAAAAAATTATGCATACCCTACCTAGAACCTCAACCACCGAAATGGAAGTCACCAGCATTCGACTGGAAAAAGAACTCAAGGAGAGACTCAAAGAGCTTGCGGGTAATCAAGGCTATCAAGCTTTGATTCGAGATTTGCTCTGGAATTACGTCCAGCAGAAGTCTGGAGAGTATCGTCAGATGTTTAGTCGATCGGATATTCGAGCCAGTATTAATGCCACAGCACAGCAGGAGGAACGCTGCGCGCTTACAGGAGAGTTGATTCGACCGGGTGGGCCGATGTTATTAGGGCTGACGATGCACGGCGAAATGGTGCCTCTGAGTATGGGGAGTATGGCTGGGTAAAAAGTTGACAGTTGACAGTTGACAGTTGACAGTTTGAGAGCGACCTCTACCTAGAAGGAAGAGGATTGGAGTAATGAATAGTCTGATTTTAATTTCTCCCTCACTGGCAAAGAATGCTTTCAACCAAATTATTTCTGGTAAACGAGTTTACCGAGAATTTGTAAGATCGATCGGCCTGGGGTCAAAGCCCCGGGCCTTGAAGGAAGAGAGGAGAATGCTGAGAGTGGTACACTTTCCATCGGGCGTGCCGACAGATGGTAAATTTGATGGAAAAAATTAAGGTAATGTTGAAAAACCGCTACTTGACTGCTGTAAGTTCGATCGCCCTTCTCACAATTATTGCCGGATGCGCTGCTACTGAATCGCCCCAACTTGCATCTCCCTCTCCCATAGCTGAATCTTCCCCGCCGCCGATTAAACCTAGTCAGCCGTTAACAGTCAGCGCTAACAATCCCGAAACCGCCACAAATACCAAAATCCAGCAATATCTCAACGGGTTGACAGCCGAAGGTTTTGCCAAAGAAGACCAAGGGATCTGGATGCAATCGGGCAATACTTTGCTAGCCAATCATCAAGGTACTGTTCCTCTGTCAGCCGCTTCTATTACCAAAGTAGCAACGTCTCTGGTAGCGCTGCAACAATTTGGGCCGGAACATCAATTTATTACGTTAATTAGTACCAACGGCACAATCAAAGACGGCGTATTAACAGGTGATTTAATTATTCAGGGTAGCGAAGATCCGCTGTTTGTGTGGGAAGAGGCGATCGCCCTTGGCAACACCTTAAATCAAAAAGGCATCAAGCGAGTCACTGGCAGTTTGATAATTGTCGATAAATTTTACATGAACTTTGAATTAAATCCCCTCAAATCAGGAGAATTATTCAAACAAGCATTGAACAGTCAAATCTGGCCGGCCGAAGCCACAGCCCAATATCAAACATTACCTCCAAACACCCCAAAACCGCAGATCGTAATTGACGGTACTGTCAAAGTTTTGCCAGGACTTCCCAGCGCCACGCAACCTTTAATCAAACATTATTCTTTGCCCCTCGCCGAACTGATCAAAAAAATGAATCAGTACAGCAACAACCTGATGGCAGATATGTTAGCCGATACTGTTGGCGGCGCGAAAACAGTCGCCCAAAAAGCAGCAGCAGCAACCGGAGTTCCTGCCGCCGAAATTCAACTCGTCAACGGTTCGGGATTGAGCGAAGAAAATCGCATTTCTCCCCGGGCTGCTTGCGCCTTATTTATAGCTTTAGAACGCTATCTTCAACCTTACAGCATGACAGTTGCTGATGTCTTAACTGTAGTTGGAAAAGACAAAGGAATACTTTCAGAACGACCACTACCAAAATTAGCAGTAATAAAATCTGGCACGTTGGATAATGTTAGCGCTTTGGGCGGAGCGCTGCCAACTCAAAAACAGCAAACAGTCTGGTTTGTGATTATGAATCGAGGAGTAAATGTCGAGACATTTCGGACTCAGCAAGAGGTTTTGCTGAAAAGCTTTTTGAAGGAGTGGGGAAGTGTTCAAGTTGCGCCGCCGGAATTAACGCCTAATCCTGCTAGAAATAGTAAGGCATCTCGCAGCGAAATTGTTGAATAATATCAATTCCGGCGGCATCGGATGATTAAGTCGCCGAGGGAATTGTGATATCGACTGATTCCACTTTTACCGAAGTTCCCAAACTCGATAACGGCGGTTGAATTCCCGCAGTATTTCCGACTACTAATGTTACCAGATTCTCCGGTTTCAAGTAAGTTTTGGCTACGCGCTGCACGTCGGCAATTGTGGCTGCTTCGATGCTGCGACGGTAGCGAAAAATGAAGTCTTCGGGATAACCGTAGTATTCGTAACGCATTAGTCGCGACAATGTTTGACTGGGATTTTCAAATTTGAAGATGAACGAATTTAGGGTGGAATCTTTAGCAAAAGCTAATTCTTCGGCGGTAATTGGTTCGGTGCGGATACGATCGATCTCAGTGCGAATTGCCTTGATAAATGGTACTGTCGCGTCCGATCGCGTTTGGCCTCCAGCCACAAACACCCCAGGATAGTCAAATCTCGGACTCCAAGCGGCGTATACTGTGTAGGCTAAACCTTGGCGCGATCGTACATTATTGAACAAACGCCCGCCGAAACCGTTCAAAACCCCATTCATTACGTCCAAAGCACCGTAATCTGGACTGTTCAACATTCCGCCCAAATGTCCCATCTGCACGTAACTTTGACTCAATTGCGGCTGGTTTACCAAAAATATGCCGCCGCTATTTGCGGGCGATACCGCTGGTAGTGCAGGCACTTCTGCACTTTGACTCGGTTCCCAGTTACCGAATTTTTGCTCGACGATCGATCGCATTTTAGCAGTATCAAAGTCGCCAGAAATACCCAAAATCATATTCTTGGGGTGGAAATATTTCTGGTAGAAACCAACCAAATCTTCGCGGGAAATATTGGCGAGGGTTTTGTATTCTACCGTGCGCGCGTAGGGACTGCGATCGCCATAAATCAGCTTTTCAAACTCGCGGCTGGTAATGTCGCCGGGATTATCGTTGCGGCGGGCGATCGCACCTTGAGTTTGGTTCTTCGCTAAATCTAACTTTTCTGCTTCAAATATTGGCTCCCGAATCACTTCCGCAAACAAGTCAAATACAGGTTCTATATCTTCAGCTAAAGCACTAAAACTAGCACTACCAGAACTAACATCAATTCCCGTTTCTACCGAAGCTGCTCGCTGTTCTAGCAACTGATTTAATTCATCAGCCGTATGCCGGCTCGTGCCACCAGTTCGCATCACTTCTCCCGTCAAACCTCCCAATCCGATTTTATCAGCCGGTTCAAAACGATCGCCCGTGCGAAATAGCGCCGTCCCCCCGACTAGCGGCAGTTCCCGGTCTTCCATCAGATACACCCGGATGCCATTTTTTAGCTCGAAGCGAGTGTATTTAGGCAGTTTAATTTCTGACAGCCCGGGGAATTTTAATTCGTCGTAGTGTTTTGGTGCAGCCGCTAAGGAAGGTAACAAATTAAACGTGCCTAGTGAAACAGTAAAAAAGCAAAGCGATAGCAGAAATAACTTTACCTTTTTCAGTTTCAATTTAGTCCTTTTCATTCTTTCTCCTAAGTTTATTATTGTGACATATCGGGGCGGTACTCCGTGCCCGCCCTAGATGCAACTCTATTTCTTAGTCTGCGGAGGCAGACTTCGTTTGTGTAGGATCGGTTTCAACCGCCGACTCTATACTCTTAGTCTGCGGAGGCAGACTTCGTTTGTGTAGGATCGGTTTCAACCGCCGAGTCCAAATCGAGGCAGAGCCTCTGGATCTGCGTTCCCAGGCAGAGCCTGGTAACGAGTCTTCCTTCTTCCTTCTTCCTTCTTCCTTCTTCCTTCTTCCTTCTTCCTTCTTCCTTCTTCCTTCTTCCTTCTTCCTTCTTCCTTCTTCCTTCTTCCTTAAAGTGGCAAAAGCTTACCAATTGTCTTATTTTCCGGGCGGAAAGTTGCCTGAGAAACACGTTGAATATCAGCAGGAGCAACAGCCGCGATCGCATCCAATTCCTTAAACAAATTTTGCCACGAACCAGTTTTCACTTGATAGTCCAGCAGCGAAAATGCCATGCCCATATTAGAATTGAGCGATCGCAATAAACCAGCTCTCGCCTGAGTTTTCACCCGCTCCAATTCCATAGCAGACACGGGTTCTGTTTTCAGGCGATCGATTTCCTGACTCAAAGCCACCGCCACCTCATCAACCGTCTTGCCCGGAGCAGTTTGAGCGTAAAATAACATCAAATTCGGATACTTTTCCCCCGGATAACCGCTGAAACCTTGAGCAGCCAAAGCTAATTGCTTTTCTACTACCAAAGACTTATAAAGTCGAGAAGTGCGGCCACTACTGAGCAAAGAACCAATTATTTCATAAACCGCATTGTCGGGATGATTCATCGCCGGTCGGTGGTATCCTTCCAAATACCAAGGTTGAGTTTTTAATTTCAGCGTGATTTCCTTAGTTTGCGTTTGTGGCGGCTCCACAATTTGCAATTCAGGAGGCGCTGGCTTCGCTTTGTAGCGACCGAAATAAATTTGAGCGAGTCGCTTCACCTCCGCAGCTTTCACGTCTCCTACCACTGCAACAGTCAGGTTGCTGGGGACGTAATAAGTATCGAAAAACTTCTGCACGTTACTGCGGGTGAGGTTTCTAATGTCTTCAGTGGAGCCAATGACGGGGCGGCGGTAGGGATGGACTGAAAAGGCTTTGTCGGCAAAAACTTCGACCATTTGTCCGATCGCCGAATTCTCGGTTCGCAGCCTCCGCTCTTCTAAAATCACCTGTTTTTCTTTGTAAAATTCCCGAAATACTGGTTCTAGAAACCGCTCCGATTCCATCGACATCCACAGTTCTAATTTTTTAGCGGGGAGGCTGTAAAAATACATAGTGGCGTCGGTAGAAGTGGCAGCATTCAATCCGACTCCGCCTGCTTGTTCGACTATTTTTCCGAATTCATTCTGCTTGACAAATTGCGAAGCTTCAGCTTCAACTTTGTCAAATTCTGCTTGGAATTTGGCAACTTCTTCGGTTTTTCCACTAGCCTTGGCTGCTTGCATTTGCTCGAAAAGTTGGTCTTGTTTTTCTAGCAGCGGCATTTCGGCTTTGTAGTCGGTTGTACCGATTTTTGGCGTGCCTTTGAAGGCTAAATGTTCGAGGTAGTGCGCGACTCCGGTTTGGCCGTCGGGTTCGTTTGCGCCTCCTACGTCAGCGTGAATCAGAAACGATGCTACGGGCGATCTTGGTCTTTCTAGTACCACGAATGTCATGCCGTTGTCGAGTTTGAATTCGGTGACTTGCTTGATTACTCGATCGAGCGATGGTTGAACAGACACTGCTTGGGAGCCACTAGCGGGGTTTGGGCGGGCGAGGGCGATTTCGGGTGAAACTCCCCACCACAGCAGTACAGCGGCGAGTAGGGAGGCAATGAATCGAGTTTGGCTAACGGGCGATTCGGGTTTTTGGAACTGCGGGGTCATTCGATTTTAGATTTTAGATTTTAGATTTTGGATTGTCAAACAAAAAAATGTTTCTGCTGAATGCCAAGGATTCTTTTTTAAGGATAAAGATTTTTCGAGGCATAAGCGATCTGTTGCGCCGCAGATGTTAGGCTGATACAGCCAATCTCAAAAAGGATCTGGAGTCCGGCGAGGAGTTTTAAGTTTGGGATTAAAGCCGCGCACAACTTAAAACTTAACATTATTTAGCCCGCCCGTCCCGAATCCGCAGTTCCAAGTCGCCAATTACCGATTGCAAAGCCATGCGAATTTTTAATCAGTCTCCTCCTTTAGAAACAGACACCAAGAAGCGGATTTTACAAGCTGCTCAGCGGTTGTTTGCCCGCAGCGGATACGACGCCACCACAACTCGCGATTTAGCAGCGGCGGCGGGGGTGGCGGAGGGCACGCTATTTCGGCATTTTGATAATAAAAAAGCTATTTTGGTTGAGGTGGCGACGGAAGGATGGGTGGAAATACTGACAGATTTGCTGACAGAATTGAGCGAAATGGGCAGTTACAAAGCAGTGGCTCAGGTGATGCGGCGGCGGATGCTGAATATCCGCGAGAATAGCGATATGATGCGGGTGTGTTTTTTGGAGGCCCAATTTCACCCGGATTTGCGCGACAAAATTCAGTTGGAAGTCATCGGAAAAATGAGTATTGTGGCTGAGGCTTTTTTTGAAACGGCGATGGAAAAAGGAGTTTATCGGAAGATGAATCCGAAGATTGTCGCTCAGGTATTTTTGGGAATGTTTGCCGTTGCGGGTTTCAGTCAAAATACGATTATGGAACCCAACGCTTCACCGCAGCAAATGCAGGAAATGGCGGAAGGATTAGCCGATATTTTTCTGAATGGGGTTTTAGTAAAAGATGAATAATTAGGCAAACAGGCACAAGTTTTTATGGGCAAAATTTTAGACTATTCTATTCGGCCGCTAACGCCAGAAGACGAGCCTTTTCTGTGGCAAATGCTCTATGAAGCGGCGCACATCGCAGAAGAGGGTGAATCAACGGTGCAAGCTGTTGTAAATCATCCTTTGATTGCGAAATATGTGCAGAATTGGGGACGCGCAAACGATCGCGGTTTTGTAGCGGAATTGAACGGCAGCCAGCCAGTAGGAGCGGCATGGCTGCGTTTGTTTCCAGGGAATGACAGGGGGTTTGGCTGGGTTGACGATACTATCCCGGAATTGGCGATCGCGGTTCTTCCAGAATATACAAATCAGGGTGTAGGGACGCAGTTGCTGGCTCGTTTGTTGTCCGAAGCGAAAGCATCTTACCCTGCGGTATCTCTGAGCGTCAGAAGCTCAAATCGGGTGCTGAGTTTGTACAGGCGATCGGGCTTTAAAGTAATTGAAGGAAGCGAGACAATCAACCGCACAGGAGGGAGATCATTTACCATGAAAATTGATTTTTATTGAGTGAATTATTACTCGATAAATTCGTACATTTGCTGTACCCAATTCTCCCGATTGTCCTGCCATTCATCCGTCACTGCTTCCCAAGTTGTATTGCTTTCAAGTTCCAGCAACAGACTTGATACTTCTTCAAGAGTCGCTGCTACCTGAGATTCTTTTACCCAATTTTCCCGGCGCTCTTTCCATTGAGTTTGCACCGCTTGCCACTCCAGGTTTGATTCTAACTCAACTAACAATTCTGCTAGCTGTTGTTGGTCAATTGCTTCTTCTACCTCGCTCACCCAATCGTCACGCCTTTCTTCCCATTCTTCCGTCACTGCGTCCCATTGGATGTTGGCTTCAAACTCTAAGAGTAATTGGTTTAGTTCCACCATGTTAAACCTTTGATTGTTTACCGTTTGTGCTAAAATTATACAAGTTTTATTTGTTAGACATTCGCTTCTTTATAATGATTAATGAATTTACTTTAGAGAAGCTAGATATTCCTGGCGGTTGGAGTCGCGGCGAAGGTGATTGGGCTGGAGTAGCGGCGGTTTTTGCTAGGGGGGAAACGGTGGAAGTAATTCAAGAAGTTGGTTCTACTTTGTGGCAAGAAAGTCTGCCCGCAGGACATTCATTGTATTGGGAAGGGGAAAAATTATCAACTATTAAAGCCCGAATTTGGATTAGTTTCACCCAGAGGAGGTTTGCGCCGAAATCTGCTTTTCCCAAAGTGCAATGGCATCCGAGAGTTTTGTGGATAGGGATAGGTTGCGAACGTGGAACATCGCGGGAATTAATCGAAACTGCGATTCAAAATGTCTGTCGCGGTTATCATTTAGCCGAAAGTGCGATCGCCGGTATTGCGACAATAGACACTAAAGCTCATGAAACTGGAATTATGGAACTTTGTCAAGGGCGAAATTGGCCGTTAAAAACTTTTTCGGCTGAGGTTCTAAGTTCACAAGAAGTTCCCAATCCTTCAAATATTGTCGCGAAAAAAGTGGGGACATCCAGCGTAGCAGAAGCGGCGGCACTTTGTGCAGCTATGGAGGAATTTTTAACCGCAGATGAACGCAAAGACACGCAGATATTCATCAATCATCAGCGTCCATCTGCGTTTATCTGCGGTTCAAATCCCCTCTTAGTCCCCAAACAAATAATTCGTACTAAAAATCCCCTCCTTTTACAAGGAGGGGTTAAAGTCGGTTCTGCGGTAACAGTGGCAGTTGCAGTTTGTACGATCGACTATCTGGGATAATATCTTTAGTTAGCCACAGTATCGGCATTCACAAATCTACCAATCAACCCAGAAACGAACGACAACACAATCGAACCAAACAAAGCAGGCCAAAAACCGTTAACTGCAAAGCCGATACTGAACGCACCCGCCAACCACGAAGCCAAGGAAAGCGAAACTGCATTCACGACAAACAAAAACAAACCCAAAGTAAGAATGCTTAAAGGCAGCGTCAATAATGTAATAATCGGTCTGACAACCGCATTCACCAATCCGATAACCACCGCAGCTAGCATCGCCGCCGGAAAGCTAACTACCACAATACCTGGTACAATCTTAGCGGTAACGATCAGGGAAACTGCTGCTACTATCCAAGTTAAGAAAAAATTTAGCATATTTTTTTTCAGCTCCATCACTATTAATTAAGATTGTAACTGTTTAGTCGATCGACCAAAGTTCGGGATACACTACCAGAAACCCACCTTGCGAGCACATCAGATTTATGAAACTCCGACAACTAGCTGCATTCCTACTGGCCCTAACTATCTTCATCCTCCCGCAGCCAGCGCAGGCTCAATCTAAATATTACGCTCCGCCGCTGTCCTTTAGCAACGCCGAACTGACAAGACGCGATTTTTCTGGTCAAATGCTGCGGGCGGCTGAGTTCTCTAACGCTAATATGGACTTAACTAATTTTTCTAATGCCGATTTGCGGGGAGCAATTATGAGCGCTTCGGTGATGACTGAGGCGAATTTGCACGGAGCAAATTTAACTAATGCCATGATAGATCAAGTTAAATTTACTAAGGCGGATTTAAGCGATGCAATTTTAGCGGAAACAATTTTGCTGCGTTCTACTTTTGACGGAGTTGATATCACGGGCGCTGATTTTACCGACGCCATTATGGACGGCGCACAAGTTAAAGAATTGTGCACAAAAGCAAGCGGGATTAATTCTCAAACTGGGGTTTCTACTCGCGATTCTTTGGGGTGTCGAGATAGTGCCTGATGATTGTTTGTTGGGTGAGGGCGGGTTTATTTAAATTGTTTGTTTGTGTCACATATTGTTGGTGAACCCGCCCCTACGAAACCATATTTTGTAGGGGCGGGCGATGCCCTGAGCGTAGTCGAAGGGTTCACCAAAAATATATAGCGATTACCAACAATTTAGATAAACCCGCCCCCACACAACGAATAATTCACTTCGCTTTTTTCTGGGAAGCCGCATAATGCTCAGTCATTAACTGATTGACTTCTGGATTGTAAATCCGCAGATAATTCCAGTAATTCTCAAACACCGATTTCACGTATCCTTTCGTTTCAGGAAACGGAATCTTTTCTGCAAAAGCATCCGGGTCACTAAAATCAAACCTCTTCAGCCAATCTGCTACTGCATTCGGCCCCGCATTGTAACTAGCCACAGCTAACATTGAGTTATTTTTGTACTCGTCGTGAGTGTGATCCAAATACCACGTACCGAGTTTAACATTGTCGTCTACATCCTCCAAGGAATATTTTTTTAGGCTAATTTTTTCAGCAACCCAACTTCCTGTTTCTGGCATTACTTGCATTAAACCTGTCGCGCCAACTACTGATTTAATCTGGGGCATAAACCGCGATTCTTGGCGGATTAATGCTGTTACTAATACTGGATTTATTTTGCGTTCTTGCGACCATTTGACAATGGTTTCTAGGTAAGGAAAAGGATAAAGTGCTTGCCAATAAGCTGGCTGCTGTCTGAGAGCCAAATATTCGGTTCTATCATCGGGTTTTTCGCGCTGTCGCAAACTCCCAACCATCCATAAACCGTCTAAATTATCTCCGACTCCAACTCGCATTAAACCGTCGGTAAACTGTTGGGCAATAGTTGGTTCTACGCGGTTTGTAAATTCTATTTGCCACAGCGTCCAAGCATCTCTATCTTGACCTAGTTGATAGAGTTCTTTCAACGCAGGAGAACCCGCAGTTGGTTCGGGGCGCTGGGGGGGGCGGACTACATTGGGAGACAAGTCTCGAACTGTGGTAAAGTCGCCTACTGGCCAGCCGAGAAATACTGCCGATCGCCATGCAAAATACGATTCTGGATAGCGTAAAATTGTGTAGTCAAATGCCGTCTTGGCGTCTTGTTCGCGACCGAGTTGAAGAGCCCATTTCCCGACCCAAAATGCTGCTTCGGGAGCTTGTTCGCTGTCGGGATTGTTGGTGGTTAATTCTCTCGCCCACTGCCAAGCTGATTTTAAATCTTTGCCTTTGGCATACTGTTGGGCGATCGTCCAACGCAATTCGCCTGCTTTATCAGAATTGTTGTATTTTGTCAATAGCAACTTGCGGGTTTCTGAGGCGGATTGACCGCTACCTGCTTTGTCAAGGAGTTTGGATTTATCTAACAAAGCTTCGGCTGCATAATTGGGGAATTTGCCGATCGCCCGATCGAGATAAACCATCGCATCCTTGGGATCGCTCACCCGCGACAGCCGAATTAAACCCATACCGGTATCTTCGGAATCGGGAAACTCCCGCACTAATTCTTGATAGGCAATTCTCGATTCCGGTATTTTTCCGTCGAGCCACAAACCGCGAGCTTTGCGGTAAAGATTTTTGGCGGTGCGGGGAGCTTTCCCGTAAGCCATAGCTCCTTTGCCGTAATCTTGTTTTTCCCAATAGCCGAAGGCAATTTCTTCCCAATCTTCCGGTTTCAAAGCGCTGCTGTTTCGCTGCACCAGTTGTTCCAAAATTGTACCGTAATCTTTGACATAATGACCGTGTTTTGCTACTATCAGCATCAACTCCGGCTGGTTGGGATTTTCTTTTAACTTGCGGATGGCAATTTCTACGCTGCGGGGATGAGCGGGAAATTCAGTAATGAGTTGCTGCCAATATTCCGGTTTTGACTTGCCTAAAATATATAAAGCTTCGGCAGATACTGGGTCATTTGGATAGTTTTTGAGCAGTTCTTGCCAAGCTTGCTCGGCTTTGTCTTTGTCGCCGCTTAATTGGTAAGCTTGGGCTCTTTTAGCTGCAATGTGAGAGGCTAAAATCGGATATTCTTGCTCTAATTTGTCTAATAATGTTAATGCTTTAGCCGCATTTCCTTGCTGGATTAAATCGCCCGCTAGCAGATAGCGGGCGCGGCTTTGAGGAGAGATTTGTTGTTGCGGGTTTGTCGTTGCAGACCCACTGGCGACAATCGCCACCAATTTAGCCGATCGCTCGCTGGGTGAGAGCGATACCAGCATCTTGACGGAGGATTCGGAATTCGCTGCATCCAGGGGGCCGCTCGCCTTCTGGAATGGGCCGACACCCATCCATTTCGTCGCAGCAACCACAGAGCCGATCGCCATTACGCAAACTGAAACGCCTATTAAAACAGAAACTCGGGTTTTGCGTCGCTGATTCATGGGAAAATTTAAGAGAATAACAATAAAAAATCGATCGCCAGCGGACTTGGCTGATATATTACCAGAATTTATTTCGATGCGGATCGCAGAATTTTGGCGATCGATCTATTTAGCCGCGCCAAAAAACCACAAACCACCAACTACAAAGTACAATCAAAAATCTAAAATCTAAAGTGTAAATCAAAACATGGAATTTCTAGTCACCGATACAGCCCGCTCTGTTTGGACGGGAGACGCCCTGGCAATTGGTCTATTTGAGGATGCCGTAGAGCTCACCGGCGACTTGGCACAATTAGATGAAAAGCTTGCAGGCACTTTGAAAGAGCTGATTCAGGAAGCCGATTTTAAGGGCAAAGTCGGGACAAGCGCGATCGCCCGCGTCGGCGGCAACAATCCGATCCGCAAAATTGCGATCGTCGGTTTGGGGAAAACTGAGGATTTAAAATTAGACACTTTGCGGCAAGCTGCGGGTATTTGCGCCAAGCTAGCCAAAAAGGAAAAATGCAAAACCCTCGGAATTAGCTTTCCGGTGTGGAAAAACGCGCCGGATTCTACAGCCAGTGCGATCGCCGAAGGTGTAGAACTCTCCCTGCATCAAGACAACCGTTTCAAATCGGAACCCGACGACAAAAGCCCGCAAATCGAACAAATTCATTTACTGGGTTTTGCCGGTACCGAAAGTGCGATCGCCCGCGCCCGCAAAATCACTGCCGGAGTCATCTTAGCACGGGAATTAGTCGCAGCGCCAGCCAATTTTGTGACCCCGATTACAATGGCCGAAACCGCTAAAAAACTCGCGATCGAATGCGATTTAGAATTAGAAATTTTGGAGCAAGAAGACTGCGAAAAACTCGGGATGGGAGCCTTTCTAGGCGTTGCCAGAGCATCCGACTTGCCGCCGAAATTTATCCATCTCACTTACAAACCAGAAGGAAAACCGCGCCGCAAAATAGCAATTGTGGGCAAAGGATTGACCTTTGATTCCGGCGGTTTGAACATCAAAGGTGTTGGCAGCGGCATTGAAATGATGAAAATCGATATGGGCGGCGCAGCAGCTACTTTGGGAGCGGCTTTGGCGATCGGACACATCAAACCCGATGTCGAAGTTCACTTTATCAGCGCCGTCACTGAAAACATGATCAGCGGCCGCGCCATGCGCCCTGGAGACATCCTCACAGCTTCCAACGGCAAAACAATCGAAGTTAACAATACCGACGCAGAAGGGCGTTTAACCCTCGCTGATGCTTTGGTATTTGCTGATAAATTGGGAGTTGATGCGATCGTCGATTTAGCAACTCTCACCGGTGCCTGCATAGTTGCTTTGGGAGATGATATCGCTGGTTTGTGGAGTCCTCAAGATAACGTCGCAGCCGAAATAGTCGCCGCCTCAGAAATGGCAGGCGAAAAGTTTTGGCGAATGCCGATGGAAGACAAGTATTTTGAGGGATTGAAAGCTTTGCACGCCGACATGAAAAACACTGGACCGCGTGCAGGTGGCTCAATTACGGCGGCGCTATTTTTAAAGCAGTTTGTGAAAGATACTGCTTGGGCGCATTTGGATATTGCCGGCCCGGTTTGGGCTGACAAGGAAAATGGCTATAACGGGCCTGGGGCTACTGGTTTTGGAGTTCGGACTCTGGTGCATTGGGTTCTGAATTAATCATAAAAGGCGATCGCTATTAGAACCCAGACTTCTTTAAGAAGTCTAGGTTCTAAACCTTCGATCGACATACCGGAATTTCGATCGCAAATTTAGTTCCACTCCCCGGCGCCGAATCGCACCACATTTTGCCACCATGCTTTTCAGTCACGATTTGATAACTAATAGATAAACCTAATCCCGTACCTTTGCCCACAGGTTTAGTTGTAAAGAATGGATCGAAAATGCGCGATCGTATTTCTTGAATTATCCCTCCACCGTTATCGCTAATTTGGATCAAAATCCATTCATCTCGAATGACTTGAGTATCAATCGTAATCCTACAGGAGTTATTTTTGACTTCGTTAAATGTTTGATATTTTTGATCGTCCTCCAAGGCATCAATCGCATTTGCCAGAATATTCATAAATACTTGATTAAGTTGTCCGGCATAACATTCTACCAGAGGCAAATTACCGTAATTTTTGATGACTTCAATTTCAGGAATATCGGCTAATCCTTTGAGACGATTTTGCAGAATAACTAAAGTGCTGTCAATGCCTTCATGAAGATCAACCGCTTTGAATTCGGCTTGATCCAAGCGCGAAAAGTTGCGGAGGGAAAGCACAATGTCACGAATGCGATCGGTGCCAATTTCCATCGAACCCAAAACTTTAATCAAATCCTTCTCTATAAATTCTAGATCGATTTCCTCAATAGTTTCTTGAATGACTGTTGGAGGATCTGGAAAATATTCCCGATACAGCCGCATCAGGCGCAATAAATCCTGACTGTATTGGTTAATGTGCGTGAGATTCCCGTGAATAAAACTCACCGGGTTATTGATTTCATGGGCAATACCCGCCACCATTTGCCCCAAGGCTGACATCTTCTCACTTTGTACCATGTGTGATTGAGTCCGATGCAGGTTTTCTAGTGCCTCTTGCAACTGGGAAGTGCGATCGTCAACTCGATCCTCCAACTCAACATTAGCTTTTTCCAGTTGCTCAAAAGACGTATGTAACTGAGTTGCCATATTGGTAAAAGAAGTCGCTAATTCTCCCAATTCATCGCTGCGATTTTTATCGAGTTTCACATCAAAATGTCCGACACCCAGATATTTAGTAGCAGCAATTAGTTGTTGGAGAGGAACAGCAATTTGTTGTCGCAGGACAGAGGCTAACAATAACAGTTCGACAATTAAAGCAGTTAACCCTGAGACTAGCACAAACTGAACGCTCCTCCAGGCGAAATTTGATAGAAGTGACTTCGGATATACCGTGACAAAATACCAATCTGAGCCCGCAAGCTGGGTAAATGCTAGATATTGGCTATCCTGAGTATTTTCTAACACTATCTGCCCTTTAGGAGCATTTTTAACTAACTTAAATATCTCCTGAAGATGAGGATCGTTCGCCTTCTCAATATTGAATTCTCCCTTAGCCTGTTGGATTTCGGCAAGTCTCTCGGGATGCGAAATTAAGCGACCGTCGGCTCTGAAAATTAAATTATATGTTCCAGGCAAGTGATTATTAGTGGCATTTTTTATCAAATCAGTTAGAATAATATCGTGTCCGACACTGCCCAGAAATTCATTTTTTTTATTGTAAACCGGAATCACCACAGATACCATCCAGATATGTACGCTGGGGTCGAGATAAACACCAGTATAAACAGGTTTTCGCTCAGGATTGTGCTTGGGGTCGGCAATATAAAAAAATTCTTGGTCTGGCAAAAAAGAATTAGAATTTGATTTTAAAAGAAGTGGCACATCCCGCCAGTAGAGAATACTCGTATTTTTGACTGTTTGAAAATAGGTATCTGGAAAGCGATTACTCCAAGCAGGGCCGTAAGCACTAATTAGTTTATAAGTAGCGAGCAGTTGCTGTTTGAATTCAGCATCAATTTTGACATTTGGACCAATATATGCGGTAGGATATCGAACCGCATCAAATTCTTTAATTGGTCTATTTGGGGGGAAATTGCGAATCGTACCATCAGGCCAAGGAAAAAATAATCGATTGAATTCGGCTTGTAAATTAAGAGGAACTGGTGCTTTAAATTCTTGTAACAGCTCCTGTTTGAGAAAATTCAAATTGCTTTCTGCTAATTGAAAAATAGCGCTCTCTCGTTCTCCTCTCTCCAGAATATATTTCTCTAGTTGTTCTTTAGTTTGGCTCTCCAGATTAGACATGACGTAGAAATAGCTAGCGCTTGCTGAAATTAGCGTCACCATCGCCACTCGCAAGGCCATGTTAATTAGAGTTTTTTGCGTGAGGGAACTGGGGCGATGGCCAATTCTCTCCCAAGCAGTATCAGCATTGAAGGGAACAGACATTCTTGTAACTAAGTTTTGAATAAGCTTGGTTAACATAGAAAATAAATTTAATTAAAAATGTGCCTGTAAACCTTTTACTCCCAGACTTTATGATAATCCATGTCTATCACGTCAGTCGTTATTTAGAGGCTAGTTGTAATAAAATATAATACTAAACATTGTATATTATTACTGCATAAATTATGATGGCATTAAAAAAAAATTGTAATTTTTGATCGAAAATATACGTAAATATACGCAGATGTAGAGTGGATATTATCTGCGTACATTTACCGAGAAAATTAGGTCTAAAGCCTCCCCGTTTAGGGGGAAATTAAACAAAATGATTCATTGCTCCAATCCTCTTCTATCGATGGAAGAGGTAGCTGTCAACTGTCAACTGCGGTGCCCTGAGCGAAGTCGAAGGGTCAACTGTCAACTGATGAAGTATATCTGCGGTTTAATTCTTATTTATTCCCCGTAATGGCCGCCAGCAACCTTACCCCTAAACACTACATAGTTGTAGATGTTGTAAAAAATCATAATCGGGATCAGAAAGCCAATGAACACAATCATAAATACCAAGGCACTGGGCGCAGCCGCAGCTTGGTAAATCGTGAGTTGCGTGGGAATAATGTAGGGAAAAACAATCAATCCCAAGCCGAGAAAACTAAGCAAGAAAATCAGAATTGTCCAGATAAACGGTGTGCGTTCTTGTTTTTTCTCCAAACTTCTCAGCAAGAGTCCAACCAACAACAATCCCAGCACAGGAATCGTCGCAAAAATATAAACTAGCGGTTTCTCGAACAATCTAGATCTGGTACTTTCATAAAAAATCGGAGTTGCAATCGTAATTAAAACTGCTCCAATTAACGTCGTCACCGCCGCAATTTTCGCAGTGCGATAGTGAGTTGTTTGTAGTTCCCCATCCGTTTTCATAATTAGATAGGTTGAGCCGATCAATACGTAGCCTTGAACGAGTGTCAAGGCCACCAAGATCGATCGCCAATCCAGCCAATCCCAAGTAGTCCCCACAAAATGCCCAGCTTCATCAACCGCAATGCCTTCAAGCACCGCACCGAGGGCAAATCCTTGAGCTAAAGCAGCTAAAAAACTGCCCGAACCAAAGGCATAATTCCAAAATAACTTGCGATTAGAATGCTCGCGAAACTCAAAAGCTACAGCCCGAAATATCAAACCAAAAAGCATCATGCAAATCGGTATATACAATGCCGTTAAAATCGTGCCATAAGCGAGGGGAAAAGCGCCAAATAAAGCACCTCCCATCAACACTAGCCAAGTTTCATTGGCATCCCAAACGTTGCCCAAACTGGTCATTAAAATGCCTCGGCGCTCGTCGTTATCGGCAGTTAGAGATAAGATTCCCACGCCTAAGTCAAAGCCATCTAGCATGACGTAGAGCAACAGAAAGATACCTAAAATCACGAACCAGACTTGCGGGAGAAAATGCTCCAAAGCTTGCATAAAATCTCCTATTGTTGTGCTTCTACGGGACGGCGATCGGGAATGTGCTCTGCGGGTTCAGTTTCGATTGCAGGTTGATTGTCTAAACCTGGAATCGGCAGATTTAAATTAGGGCCTTTGCGGATAATGCGGCTGCCAAAATACAAGGCGCAAACAAACAAAAAGCTGTAAATAACTGCAAAGAAAGTGAGAGAAGTTAAAACATTGCTAGCGGGGATGTTTGACACCCCATCAGCCGTGCGAATTTGCCCGTATAAAACCCAGGGCTGTCGGCCGACACAGCGTACAATCCAACCCGATTCTACAGCAATATATCCGAGTGGTGCTGCTAATACCCAAGCGCGCATCAGCCAAGGTTGATTGCTAATATTTTCAGCGGAAAGTTTGCCTCGACTCCACTGAATTGTACTGAATAGCATCAATCCTACAAAGAAGAATCCAATCCCGGACATGACGCGGAAACAATAGTAGATTAAACCTACCATATGAGGTCTATCTTCTGGCTTCCATTCTTTTAATCCGAGGACTGGTTCCGAGAGTTTTTGTTTGAATTCTAGGACGTATCCTAAGCCATTAGGAACGCTAATTTCCCAGTCATTTTTTTGGGCTTTTTCATTAGGTAAAGCCATGATAGTCCAATCGGCTGAAGTTCCGGCTGGGGAAGTTTCCCATTTAGCTTCGATTGCTGCTAATTTTGTGGGCTGATAGTGATAGACTTGTTCAGCGCTCAAATGTCCGATGAATATCTGCAAAGGTGCAACGGCGATTGCAGTTGCTATGGCAATTTTTAAAGATTTGGAAAAGAAGGCTTCGTTGCGTTTATTAAGAATGTACCAAGCGCTAATTCCACCAATCACAAACAAGGATGTTTCTAATGTTGCAAAAAACATATGAAGAATGCTGTTTAATGCAAAGGGATTCATAATTGCTTGAAAATAATCGGTGACGACAAACTTGCCGTCGATCATTTCTCCGCCGGCGGGAGTTTGCAGCCAAGAGTTGGCGACTAAAATCCAGACGGTGGATAGGTTTGCGCCGAAGGCTACCATGATTGTAGCGAAATAATGGACGATCGGGTGAACGCGCCCCCAACCAAACAGCATAATTCCTAAAAACCCAGCTTCTAACATAAATGCCATTGAAGCTTCAAACCCTAAAATGCTGCCAAAAAAGTCACCCACGGCTTCGGAAAAAGGTGCCCAGTTTGTGCCAAATTGAAACTCCATTGGAATTCCTGAAGCTACCCCAATCCCGAAATTCAGGACATAAAGTTGAGACCAAAAGCGAGCGTGACGGTAATAGTCAGGATTGCGAGTTTTCAGCCACATTCCCTCAACAATTACCAGATAAATTCCCATTCCAGTAGTCAAGACTGGCCACAGCATATGGAATATGGCGGTTAGCGCAAATTGCATCCGCGATAGCGCTACGGTGTTAGATAAGATATCCATGTTTTTATCCTTTGGTCAGTTCAACAGAGATTAGTTTGCACAATTTCAAGAATTAACACTGGTTATAATGTAGTGTAAAAGTTAGTGACAATTTGTAAGGTTGGCAATTTTTAAGGTTTTATACAGATTTGAGTTGTATTTTTTAATACATTTATCGGTTGTTTTTATTGGGAAATAGGTACATTTGAATTTATGGTTGGGTGGGCGGGTTTACGAGATTGTTGGTTAGGGGCGATTATTTCGGTGAACCCGCCCCTACAAGATTGATGTTTGTTCAGGGGTATATGATATTATCTAACTGTGACTGTATAAGTCAGTTTAAAGGGTTTAAAATTACTTGTGACTTTCGCATATCCGCTTAATTCTAATTCGTAAACTCCTGCTTTGGGAAACATAATATCAGCTCCGGGAATGCCTTTGTAACGCTCGGCAGATATGGCTTTTAACGGCGGTTGCATCAGTGGTTTATCTCCCTTTTTGCGATTTTTTGGATAAACGGCTAATTTGCAATTGCACTGCTCTAAGGGGATGATTTTACCGCCCCGGCGAGTCAGGGCAAACCAGACTTTTGCGGTTTCTCCGGCGCGAGGATTGTGATTTGGTTCTAGGTGAAATGTTGCTGCTACATCTCGTGATACTTCGACTTCGTGGGCTAAACCTGAAGTTGAGTTTAGCTGCGGTATGGGAAATATTCCTGCTTGTACTAACAATCCTAAGAAAACTAACAATCCTAAACTTTTACTTTTGTTTGATAGGTGAAACATAGAAATTATCCAGTGATAAAATTGACCAAAATAAGCGCGATCGCACAAACAGAACTAATACCGCAACCACTGCTAACACCGCTGTCAGCAGTTGATGGTGCAGCTTCCATTCAAAACCGCCGAGATAGTGGGAACCAATGAGGGCTGCGTGAATGGCACACAGCAAAAAAGCGGGAACAGCTAGCAAATGAATTTGCCGCCATAGTTTGCCTAAATAGTCTTGAAGCCGATCGCAACTTGTAACCGCCGCCGGTATCATCAACAGTAGTGCGACTATCCCAGCTATCATCCCTAACTGATGCTGTGGCAACATAAAAGATACAGCGTCAAAATTCCATTGCAGCGTATGATCTAGCATATGAAATGTGTGGGCAAGGGCGATCGCAAATCCTCCCACACCCAAAGCCCGACGATAGCGTAAAAGTTGCGGAAAAAACTTGCTCATCGGACGCGCAATCAGTGCTAACATCCAGCATAGTAGCGCTGCGTGACCAGTTACATCAACCATTGCATCGGTTCGCAGCAGAGTAATAATGCCGATCGCCACTGTCACCCAACCACCCGCACGAAAAAGTTGACTGCGTTTGTCGGCGCTGAATTTACCAGCAAAAAACCCCACTCCCAGCATAGTTGGCAAGGTACCCATTCCAAAAGCAAACATCGTTGCCGCACCCAAAATTGGGTTTCCGGTTTCCGCTGCTTTGATTTGGGCGGCCGACAGGAAACCGCAGGGAATTAAACCCCACAGCAAACCTAAAGCCAATGGTATCCACCAACTTTTTTGAGTTGAAATCTTGGTCATTGCATTGCTGATGCGATCGTGCTTCACTGGATGCAGTAGTGGCAAACGCGGGAGCAAATCTGGTTTAATTTGTACCAATCCAAACCAAATTAGCATTGTACCAGTCAGAATTGCGATCGCCCGTCGCCATTCGCTACCAGTACCAGCCATTTGTCCGCCTGCAATCAATACCGAACCCAATCCGCCAAAGGCAGCACCAACTAAGGCATAAGCAGCGATTCTTCCCAAATTTAATAGTAGATGAAAGCGCAGGGAAGCACCTTTTTGTTTTCCTGCCGCCGACAGGGAAAACGCCACTGTCAGCGGGCCGCACATTCCGGCGCAGTGGCCGAAACTACCGAGAAATCCTAAAGTTGTAATTAGTAGGATGTCTAGCATATTGAGTCATGCGATTTTAGATTTTAGATTTGTTTTTAACTGCTTATAGCAATCCTAAATCATTTTCAATAACTGGTTCCCAGGCTCTACCTGGGAACCGATGTAAGCGAGGCAGAGCCTCGCCTGCGAAAATGGAGGCAGAGCCTCCGGATCTGCGTTACCAGGCTCTTCCTGGTAACGAGTATAATCATTTAGGATTGCTATATATCAATTCCGGTTGCACTTTTTATGATATGGAGGACACCGCACTCGAAGAGCGCTCGGGGTGTACTTCATAAACCTGGAATCTGGTGTATGTCCGATCGAACAACTACAATAAAATTAGTTCGTAGTGAGGACTGTATTCCTCTCTCGTCTCCACAGGGGGGACTCAACATCATAGTTTAACTGGGGCGAAAGGATTCGAACCTCTGAATGGCTGGACCAAAACCAGCTGCCTTACCACTTGGCGACGCCCCAACGTCTCAACATTTACTATAGTAACACCCACACACGGGAATCTGTCAAGCACTTTGACAATAAAATTTAAAAAATCTTTTTGCAACCGATCGCCCGCAGGTTTATTTTTTGACAACAGCGGGGCGAGCCAGGGGGATTTCAATCCTGAACTCCGCTCCCTGTCCGGGTTCGGAGAGACACTTCAAGCTTCCTCCGTGTTTTTCCACCACAATCTGGTAGCTGATCGACAAGCCGAGTCCCGTACCCTTACCCACAGGTTTGGTGGTAAAGAAAGGGTCAAACAAGCGCAATTTGGCTTTTTCGGCCAATCCCGGCCCGCTGTCGCGAATCCGAATCACCGCAAGTTGACCGATCGACTTTCCTGGATCAGCAGCATCCGAGTCTCGGGAAACCACCGCCGTCGAGATTTCGATCGTCTTGGGTGCGGGCTGATTTTCCAAAGAGTCGATCGCATTCCCCAAAATATTCATAAACACTTGGTTAAGCTGTCCGGGAAAGCAATCTACCTTCGGCAAAGCGCCGTAGTCTTTAATGATTTCAATTCCCGGTATCAGCCCGTTGGACTTCAAGCGGCTCTGCAAAATCAGTAGCGTGCTGTCAATCCCTTCATGAATATCCACCGGCTTCATCTCGGCTTCATCGTGCCGCGCGAAGTTCCGCAGAGACAGGACAATTTGGCGGATGCGTTCGGCTCCCATCTCCATCGAAGACAGAATTTTCAGCAAATCCGGCACTATGAAATCAACATCGATTTCTTCGCTTTTGTCGAGAATCTCATCGCAAGGCTCGGGATAGTGCTTTTGATATAAGCGCAGCAAATCCAGGATATCTTTCATATACTGCTCGCAATAAGTCAAGTTGCCGTAAATAAAATTAACCGGATTGTTAATTTCGTGGGCGACGCCGGCGACCATTTGACCGAGAGAGGACATTTTTTCGTTTTGGATGAGCTGAGCTTCTTTCTGCTGCAAACTCTGCAAAGTTTCCGTCAGTTGGCGGGCTTGAGTTTGAGCTGCTAAGGCTGCCGCCCGGGTTTGGGCGTAAAGTTCGGCTTGGTCGATCGCGATCGCCAGTTGATCTACCACCGCTTGCAGCAATTCCACTTCGCTCGTCGCCCAGGAACGGCGGCTACTGTAATGGTTGCAAACGACGGCCCCCATTTGACCGGAGCGAGTCTTGAGCGGCAGCAGCAGCTTAGAAACAATCCCAGCACCGGTCAAAAAAGCTTGCGTTGGCGGTTCTATGCAGGGTGCAGTTGCTGCGTCGCCGATCCTGAGCGTTTGGCGGTGGCGAATTTTCTCGGCCAGCAGCGTTACTTGTTCGATCGGATATTCTGCGAGTCGCTCTTTGAGTTCTGGATTTGCCGCCTCGTGGGTCATCGCAAAGCTTGGCTGCCCGTGCCGCGAGATTGAATACCACAAAAAGTAACACTGGTCAACCTGCAACAAGTTGCGAATCTCGTTCACAGCCGTATCTAAAATTTTGTCGAGGTCGAGGGAATTCCGCATCTGGCTCGCAAGGCCAAACAGCAAGCCTTCCCGGCGACTCAACAATTCTTCTCGGGCCTTGACGCGATCGATCGCCACGGCGATGGCGTGAGCCATCCACCCCAGAACTTCTAGCGCCCCCTCGGTTGTCGAAGCGCGGCTGCACAGAGCCATCACTCCCACCAGCCGCTCCTCCACAATCAGCGGATAGGCAATGGCCCAGAGGGACGGGTCCGAGAGCAGGAACACAGGGGCAGTTTGGAGTTTTCCCGGTTCTGCTCGCACCCAATCTTCTATTTCCCGTTCCCACTCTTCGTTGCTGAGTCCTGAAGCGGCCTGCAATTCTAACCGCTCTGTCTGCGGGTTGAACGTCCAGATGCTCGCCCCTGCCGCGTCGAGGTAATCTACCATTGCCTCGGTGCAGCAATTGAGGATGCCCGGTATTGTCCCTCCTTGTCCCAGGGCTGCACCGACTTTAGCTTGCAGAGCTCGATCGCGCGATCGCTCCTGTAGCGAGGCTGCCGTTGGTTGGCGCTCCGAGGTGTCGGGCGAGCCGACTATTTCTGGGATTTCTTTGGTATCTAGCTCGCGCTCGATGCGCCCTGAAGTTTCCCCCAAATCTTGAGATTTTCCAGTTTCGACAATCGTCCGATTTTTTGTCCGGTATATTCTCGTGCCGCTCTCTGGCCTCTGTACCGCCCAGAAAAACTCCTGGTTCGATCGAGCTAACTCCGAGATTTGCTGACCGTCGGAGGTGATATCTTCTATTTCTGTTGCCTCTTTCTGGGCTTTGGCTAATTGCCAGCGCAGCTCCACCAAACTCGCAACTTGCCGAGCCAAAGTTTCTATAGCATCTATTGTTTCTTTTGTCAAGTCTCTCGGCACGGAGTCCATGACCGATAGCACTCCCAGCATCTGCCTGTCCGAGGTGACGACGGGGATTCCAACGTAAAATTTCACAAAGGGCTCGGAAACGGTTAGCGGATGTTCGGCAAATCGCACGTCTGTGGAAGCGTCTCGGACAATGCCCGCAAGTTGCGGTTTCTTGAAGTAATTTGCAGGGGGTTCGATCGCACATTCGGGAGCAACCGACGTTTTTTGTGGGGGAATTGCCGAGTCAAATTCCGAGAGAGAGTTTGAGATGATGGCGAACTCTTCGGGAGTTAGGTCGATCGCGCGAGCACAAAAATTCAGGTAACGGTGGGCCAAAGTTCGATCGATACCTAGCTGCGACTTCAACCAGTAGTGTCCGGCGTCAATCAAGCTCAGATGAGCCATAGAAGTTCCGCTCATCCTCGCGGCCAAGCCGACCAAATCGTCAAAGCAAGCCTCTGGATCTGAGCCCAGAAGCTGATACAAGTCGATGTTATGGATCTCGACCACTTTTTTACCAAGAGGCAAGGGTGCTTTCATGTATAACTGCCCATCTAGTTGCTGGCAACCGCCATTCTCAATACTTGCCCAGAAAAACGAGCTATAAATTTTGTGCCCGGAGACGATGGGCGCAAGTCGCGCGTCGGCGGCTTGCGCCGAACTGTGACCAACCTCTTGACTGACATGGAAACTTTTGAGTTATGGGAGTTAGAGCACCGCAGATTTAAGACTTTACAAATTATAATTCCTGTTGACTATGCTTTTGAATACCTCCGGCGGACTCAATCCAAGAGCCTCGATCGGGACAAAGCACCTTTGATAAGTACATGGCGATCTTACACATAGAATTTCTTAATAAGTTTAATTGTATCTTAACAGAATTGTCTAATGGCGGATAGATGGCTTCCTGGTAGATTAAGATAATTGGTTTGTGCCACAATATCCAGTGCGTTTTACCGGGCTGTGCCGCAGGTGGATCAACTACAGTTAGGAGATGAACTACAAAAGATTGCCAAAATGTTAAACTTTGTAAAAATAGTTGTCAAACTCGACCGTCGAGGGTTTCTGGGTCGCGATGCACATTTGGCAACTGTTTTCAACAGTTGACAGTTGACAGTTGACAGTTGACAGTTTAAGAGCTACCTCTACCTAGAAGGAAGAGGATTGGAGTAATGAATAGTCTGATTTTAATTTCTCCCTTAAAGGGAGAGGCTTTCAACCAATTCTTTCTGGTAATCGTCGATCGACTCCTCTGACAATTCCTTTTTTGGCCTTGCTGAATTTAGGTATGATTCACTCGCTATAGCAATCCCTACTCGAAATTTCGGAGGCAAATCATACTCCAAATCAGCAACGCCCATTTTTTCTAGTTTGAGGTCAAAACAACAGGATTGCAGTTTCTACTAATGCTCCAACCGGATTGGCAATTACTTCAATTATTTCACGCCTGAAGATTGGGTCTGAAGCCTCCCCGTTTAGGGGGAAATCAAACAAAATGATTCATTGCTTCAATCCTCTTCTATCGACGGCTATGGGTAGCTGTTAACTGTCACAGGTCAACTGATGAAAGAGGCAACTCTCAAAAATTGACGAAGGAAATTATGTTTTCTATTTTCAAGAACTATAAATAAACGGGGAGAAGAATATGTCGGCAAGTAGCAATCAAATACCAACTATTTTGGCAGTTGATGATAGTGTCGTGATGCAAGGACTTGTCAAACAGGCTTTAAGCAAAGAGTTTCGAGTTCTCGTGACAGACAATGCAGTGGATGCTTTGTCAACAATTTATCACGAACAAATTTCGGTTTTGTTACTCGATGTTTCGATGCCTGGGATTGACGGATTGGAACTCTGCCGCACGGTTCGCAGCTTGCCTCAGTTTCAGAACTTGCCGATCGTGATGCTGACAGCACGAGATGGAGCCTTTGATAAGGTACAGGGGCGTTTGGCAGGAGCGACAGAGTATTTAACAAAGCCGTTTGATGCTGACAAGTTACGCGAAGTAATTGGTAAGTTTATCAATCTAAAATCATAAAAATTACCCGCTACATCAAAGAAAACGGGTTGATAATTTAATGCCACTTGCTGAAAAAAGATATTGCGCTCGAACCACCCGGTTTCTGCTAATTCACTACTCAAAATAGTCGCATTTTTCTATTAATTAAGCTACAGCCTGACAATTCCCAATTCCCAATTCCCAATTCCCAATTCCCAATTCCCAATTCCCAATTCCCCATTCCCAATTCCCCATTCCCAATTCCCCATTCCCAATTCCCAATTCCCAATTCCCCATTCCCTGATTCAACTGCAAACCGCTAGATTCTCCCGCTTGTCCTAAACTTTTAATTTCGCCAACAGTAGAGGAGCGATCGCGCCCAGGGGTAAAACGTGTTGGGCCGCACCGAGGGCGATCGCCTCTTTCGGCATTCCGAAAACAACTGAACTGGCCTCATCTTGAGCAATTGTCAAGCCACCTCCTCGGGCGATCGCCAGCATACCCTCAGCACCATCTCGGCCCATTCCTGTTAGTAAAACGGACGCCGCCGCCCGACCATAAAAATTAGCAACTGACTTAAATGTTACCGTTACTGAGGGGCAGTGTCCCGCTTCATGAGCAGCTTCAGAATAAATAAATCGTCCTTGAGAATCCAATTCTAAATGACGTTTTTCGGGCGGAAAATAAACAATACCAGCTTGTGGCAATTCCCCCAAACAAGCTATTTTTATCGGCAGTTTAGATTCAAAACCCAACCAGTCAACCAATCCCTGCAAAAATCCTTCGCTGATGTGCTGGATGCAAATTACCGGCACTGGCAAATTAGCCGGAAACTGCGAAATAATCGAGTGCAGCGCTTGCGGCCCGCCTGTAGACGCGCCGATAGCCAATAACTTAATCGTTTGAGAATTGATTGTTCCGCTGGATAATTGGTAACTGTGCATTGGTAATTGATTAATTTGTTTAATCGGGCGATCGCTTGTTTCGATTACTCCCAGCTTTTGATGTCGCGTAAATACTTTAACCCCCGACAAAACTTTAACTTTAGCGATTAATTCATTAGCGAGGCGATCGTAATCTGACGCCAACCCGCCAATTGGTTTAGGAAAAACATCTAATGCACCTGCTTTCAGCAGTTTAAATACATTTTGAGTATCTTTTGCTTGTACAGAAGCACTAATTATTAAAATCGGTCGCGGGTATCTCTTCATCACTTCCTGCGTGAATTCTAACCCGTTCATTTGTGCCATGTTCAAATCCGTACAGATGACTTCTGGCTGAAGTTTTGGGATTAATTCTAGCGCTTCTAACCCATTACAAGCCGTTCCTACAACTTGGATTTCTGGCGAAGCATTAAAAATGCGCTTGAGGACGATCGTAGCGACTGGCGAATCTTCTACTAACAATACTTTAATCGGCGATAACATCAGTTATTTTAGGTAATTGGTAATTGGGAATTGGAAATTGGGCATTGGGCATCGGGCCTTGGCAATTGCTAATTGGGAATTGGAAATTGGGAATTGGTAGTAAATAATCAATAACCAATAACCAATAACTAATATCAAATCCTCTCTTCATCGGAATAGTAAATTCGAGTTGACTGTTCACTGTCAACAGTCAACAGTCAACAGTCAACATCATTCCGGTGTAACCGGAAATGATATAACAACTAAACTAACCTTTTCAAAGTCTCAATCAACACATCTTGATTGAACGTACCTTTAGGAATATAAGCATTAGCCCCAGCATCAGCCCCTCTTTTTCTATCTTCATCCGACGCCAAAGATGTCACCAAAATAATCGGCAACTCACTGTATTTTTTCTGCTGTCGAATTTTAACAGTCAGTCCCAAACCGTCTAAATTCGGCATTTGTACGTCAGAAATCAGAGCATCAAAATAGCGAGTTTTTAATTTATTGAAAGCATCCAATCCGTCTACTGCTGTCACCACTTCATAACCTGCACCTTCGAGGATGCGCTTTTCTTGAGTGCGGGTAGCGATCGAATCTTCTGCTAAAAGTATAACTTGTTTTCGGCTGAGAGTCTCAATCGGCGATCGCGCACTCCCAACCCCGCGCGACAAAACTTGCTTGCGTACAGATTTTATCAAATCGTGGGGATTGAGTACCATACAGACTTCCCCCGTCCCGAGAATCGTTGCGCCTGAAACATTTCGCACCCGTTTCAGCAATCGACTTTGAGGTTTAATCACCACATCCTGTTCGTCAATTAAAGCATCTACAAATAATCCCAATCTTTCCTCCCCAACTTTCAAAATAATACAAGACATTTTAGGATAATTTGATGTCAGGGATTCTCCCTCTGTTTTCCTGTTAACTTCTCTCCAACTTTCGTATCTCCACTCCCGATTTTTCGGCAGCAATTCTCTATTATTTAATTCTAGTAAATCTGCCAAATAAGCAACTGATAGCGGCTGGTCATCAGAAAGTATAGTTGTCTTACCTTCTATGGCAAAAATGTCACCATAAGCAACCATTTTTGCCGTTTCAACAAACTCAATTGGTAGCGCGTAAGCAATACCTGCAACTGCTACAATTAATACATTTGCAGTAGCTAGCGACGTACTAAGCTGCAACCGAAAAGTGCATCCTTTTCCCGATTTAGACTCAACCTGAATACTACCTTTTAGTGCTTCAACATTAGTCCGAACTACATCTAAACCAACTCCCCGACCAGATATTTCAGTAACAAATGTTCGGGTTGAAAAACCAGCAGCAAAAATTAGCGATTGAATTTGACTTTCTGTCATAGTGGCGAGTTCTTCTAGCGTGCAGATGTTGCGTTTGACAGCAGTTTGTTTAATGCGATCCAGATTCAGTCCCCGGCCATCATCAGCAACTTCAATGATAATATTGCTAGCAGTATGGTAGCCTTTAATTCGGAGAGTAGCGGCAGGAGGTTTGCCGAGTTCTTCGCGTTCGGCCGCCGTCTCGATTCCGTGGTCGATCGCATTCCGAATCATGTGCATCAAAGGGTCTTTCATTTCTTCTAAAATGCGTTTATCAGCTTTAGTTTCCGCACCTTCAATCACTAATTCAACTTCTTTCCCTTCCCGCTTCGCCAAGTCTCTAACCGCTCGGGGAAATAGATTAAAAATAGTAGACAAAGGCAGCAGTCTGAGAGTGCGAATTCCTGATTCTAATTCCTCGGCAATTATTTCCAGTCTCGCAGTATCTTCATAAACTAGATTTTTCAAGCGATTAACTAGAGTTCCCAGACGTTCTAAACGTTCTTCTGTACGCTGGTAATAATTCTGTAACTGCATGACGAGTGCGTTTTGTTGATACCCATTTTTATCAGTTTCTATTTGATGAAAAGCCAACCGATTTATAAAAGCTTCTCGGCTCCAATTTTCCCACAAACTTGTCAGTTGTTCCAGATCGTCAAGTCGGTGTACTAGCCGAGTTTTGGTGACAGTAAGTTCCCCTGTTTGAGTCATTAAATCGTCTAAATTTTGGGTAGCAACCCGAATGGTTTCGATACGGTAAGACGAACTACCAGAACCGTTAACAGTGGGTTGGGAACCGGATGCAGCCGCAGGTACAGCAGCGCTAGGCAAATTTTGAGATTGCAGCAGCAATTCTTGCTCGGATTGCAGCGTGGAAAAAGAGTAATTATTATCTAAATTAGCAATGAAAGAAGTTTCACTCTTTGTTTCTGGTGGCGCAGTTTCCGACTCAGTGAATTGCGTTTTTACTAATTCGGGCTCGGGTACTTGTGAAGATGCTGGCTCTGCTGTCGGGTCGGCTGGCTGGGGCTTGTTAGAAGCACCCATCATGCTAGCCAGCACGTAAAATGTATTGACACCGGAATCTTCACCCGTGACGGCTTCGTCAACGAGTTTGCGGATGGCGTCTAAACCTTGCGAAAGTCGATCGCTAATATCTCGATTTAGTTGAGTTTCTCCCCGCTTGACACCTCCCAAAATATGCTCTATTTGATGAGCTAAAGATGCTACATTTTTTACGGCCAGCATCCCAGCATCGCCTTTAAGAGAATGGGTTTCCCGCAGCAATTCTTCTAACTTAGCTGAGTCCCCCGGGTGTTGTTCCAAGTACAGCAAACCCTCGTCTATTTTCTGCAAGTGTTCTTCACTAGCAATTTTAAACACATCTCGTAGTTCTTCATCTTCAATCATATATATATTTGGGTAATTGGAATTGGGAATTGGGAATTGGGAATTGGAATTGGGAATTGGAATTGGGAATTGGGAATCGGAAATTGGGAATCGGGAATTGGGAATTAATCTTCCTTCTTCCTTCTTCCCTCGGACTTCTTCAGTCCATCCGTTACATCCGTTAAATCCGTTACATAATCCGTTGCCGAACTTCCTTCTTCCTTCTTCATCTAACTAAACTACTGATTTTAAATCTTGGGCTGCTTGGTTGAGTTGAGAAATGCCGACTTTGACTTGAGAAATGCCGCTGGCAGTTTCCTGGGCGGCGAGGTTAAGAGAGTTGACCGCTTCAACTACATCCTCAATGGCGATCGCCTGGTTTCTGGCAGTAAAAGAAATTTGTTTGCTGTTCAAAACAATGCTATCGATCGCCTCGGCCACTCCCGCAAATGAATCTGCCGTTTTTAGGGCAAGTTTCACTCCATTTTCCACCGTTTTTATCCCGTCATTCGTCACCGTTGCTGTCGAACGAATCGCTTTCTGGATGTCTGCAACTAAAGCATTAATCTTGCTCGCAGATTCCTTGCTTTGATCGGCTAATTTGCGAATCTCCTTAGCAACAACAGCAAATCCTTTGCCGCTTTCACCTGCTCTAACTGCTTCGACAGCAGCGTTGATGGCGAGCATATTTGTTTGGTTTGCTAAATCGCTGACTAAACTGGAGATATTGCCAATGCGATCGGTTTGTTCGCTCAAACGCAAAATTTGCGTTTGAATTGCTGCTACATTTTTGGTCAAAGTTGCCATTTCTTTCAAGGTGTTGTCTACTGCTTGACTGCCTCCCGCTGTGAGTTTAAGGGCCTGTGCGGCTCCGAAAGCGGCCGAAGTGGCTTGCTCGGCACAAGCTTTGCTTGATTCGCCCAATTCGTCCATTGTAGTAGCAGTTCGATCGACAGCATATAGTTGTTGGCTGGCGATGCGTTCCTGCTGTTCGACGGTGACAGCAATTTGCGAGGAAGAAGAGGCGATCGCCCGCACAATTTTATTTACCGAGCGAGTAGTTCGACGGGCAAAAAAAATTGCGATCGAGCTAACAACAGCAGCCGTCATTCCAACTCCTGCTATCAGAGTATACAGCAACTCTTTTTGGGGAGCAAATACATCGTTTGTATCGTTGGCAATAATCACGCTCCAACCCAATTCTGGCAGATCTTTTAATGTTTCAATAGGAGCGTAAGTAATCAGTTGCTTAGCTCCATCTATGTCATGGATATCTATGGCACTGTTAATCTTTCTGTCAGCTTGCATTTTGGCAAAAACAGTAAAGTCAGACCTTGCATCTCTGCCTACATGATAAATTTCTGTTGCTGAAAACAACTTGCCATTACCATCAATCAAATGATATTTCTCTTTTTTAAATTCCTCCGAGTCTCCGATCGATTGATCTTGGTTTTCCTGAAAACCCTGCTCTAAATAAGTTGTAGGCGTACGAGTTCTGATGACGGCGATAGTTTTTCCTGTATTGAGATCGACAACCGGCGCCGCAGCAAAAATGGCGTATTTGCCATTGGTAAATGACTTCCTGGGCTGCACAAGTGTAGGACGATTAGTTTTAATTACTTCCTGAAAATAGTCGCGATTTCCTAAATCTGTAACGGGTTCTCCGCTCGATTGCAAAATGGTATTCCCCTGGAGGTCTGCGACTGCAATACTGTCGTAGCCTTCCCCTTGTTTTACATATTTATCTAACAGAGCTTGTTTTTGATTGGTTGATGTTGTTTGGCTGACTCTGGGGTCGTTCAGTATACCTAAATTAGCTAGTTCCTTAACGTCTAGGTAGCGTTCAAACAGAAAGTTGCTGATTTCATTTGCTGTAGCGATCGCCCGTGATTCTTGGTACTTAATTACGTAGTTAGTTAGGTTCTCGCTGGCAAAAAAATAAGTCATCGCTCCTGTTAATATAACTGGGATTGTACTGAGGGCGATCGCAAAAACAATCGCTTTAATTCTTAAGGGCAAATTTCTAACTTTTCTTTTCATAATTAAAATTTAAGAAATTAGAACTGATAACTATTCTAAACAACGGCTTTTAAATCTAAAGCAGCTTCATTCAATCTTTGAGTGCCGACTTTAGTTTGAGTGATACCGCAAGCTGTTTGTGCGGCTGCTTGGTTGAGAGAGTTCATAGCTTCCACCACTTGTTCGATCGCGATCGCTTGCTGTTTGGCATTCAGCGAAATTTGCTGAGAGCTCAAAACCACGTTGTTAATTGCATCAGCGACTCCGGCAAATGCCACTGCGGTTTCTGATGCAATATTTACGCCAGAGTCCACAGTTTTAGTTCCTTCATCTGTCACCATTACTGTTAAATTAATCGCTCTCTGAATATCAGCAACTAACAGGTTAATTTGCGCTGCCGATTTTTTACTGCGATCGGCAAGTTTGCGAATTTCTGAGGCCACAACGCCGAAACCCTTACCGTGTTCGCCCGCCCGCACTGCTTCCACCGCAGCATTTAGCGCTAACATATTAGTTTGATTTGCCAAATCGCTGACTACAGTTGAAATATTGCCAATGCGATCGGTTTGCTCGCTCAACTGCATAATTTGCCCTTGCATATCCTGCACTTTTGTTTTAAGTGTGGCCATTGCTTCTAAAGTTTGTTCGACAGCTTTTGTACCGCCACCAGCTAAAGTTAAAGCTTGCATTGCTTGAGATGCTGCCGTTTCTATCTGCTGTGAAGTGGCCCGAGAAGATGCGCCCAATTCGTCCATTGTCGTCGTAGTTTGATTGACGGAAGCTGATTGCTGGCTAGCCATGCGTTCCTGTTCTTCAACTGTAGCTGCAATCTGGGCGGAAGAAGTGGCGATCGAGCTAATTGCGCGATCGATCGTTCCAGCAATTCCTGACGAAATCAGCCAAGCAACAGTCGCACCAAACAGCACCAACAGCACCGAACCAATCACCAGGGTCGATACCAAAAAGCTTAAAGCTGCCTTCGTGAGTTGCGTTTCTCGCTTAATCATCTTGAATTCTATTTCCCGAAATTCCCGGTTCACTTCCACAAATTCATTCACAAATTTTGTGTATTTGCCTGTATTAAATATAGCGAGGGCTTCTGCTGTCTGATTTTGCTGAAATAAGCGGACAATTTCGCTAGAACCATCATAATATTCGTTGACTAGCTCCAGCATCCTCTGCAAACGAATTTTCTGTTCGGGATTTTTCACGCTCGGCTCTACGTTACTCGCCGACTGGCGAGCCAATTCGGCTCCTTTTTGAAAATCTGTTAAAAATTGCTGATTTTTATTAACTAAATAGCCGCGCATCCCTCGCACCATTCGCTCTGCACCTACGGACATATTAGTTGTCTCTCCGATGACATTTTCTACCCTTTCCACTTCTTGGAAAGTGTTAAATACCTGACTTGTAGTACCGAGAACTAATACGGGCAGACCTAAGTAGATAGCTGCTGGGGCTAGATATCCGAGCAGCATCTTGTTTCTAATATTTAATTTTTTAATTTGAGCAAACATCTTTTTTCCCTTGATTTAAGATAGTATTTTTGTTGGTTGTGATATCAATTCCGGCGCAGCCGGAATGATAAGCGAGGACACTCAAGATGCCGTTTCCCTACCCCGATCAATTGTAGGGACACAGCAGTGCCGTGTCCTCCGTTTATATGATTCCGATGAAGAGCGGATTTGATATGACGCTGCGATAGTTGCTGGGAGTCCTGCGTTGGCCAGAGAAATTACCTGACAACTTCTGGGCTTGATACTGTGGAGTGACAGTAGCAAATAGTATCATAGCAAATTATGTTCTATTACTCTCTTTTTTCTTGGGTTTCGGGTTGCGTTGACATTGTTGCAGGCGCGACCATGATTTCGCCGTAAAATCTTTCTTCAAACTTCCTCATCAACAACAACTCCTCCTATTGTTAGCAGTTTCTGCAAGTTGAGAACAGCGATGATTTTTTGTTCATAAAAAGCGGTGCCCCGGAGATATTCGCGGTTGGCAGAATTTAGTGCAGCAGGAATAGTCGCAATTTGTGCCAGATTCAGATGTATAATATCTAAGATTTCGTCAACTACTATACCGGCGACCAAATCTTCGATTTCAACAACGATCGCCTTTGAGAGAGATTTTGGATCTGCCGACATATGTAACACGCTCCGAATGTCTACTAGCGTCAGGATCTCGCCCCGCAAGTTCATATTGCCAATAATGCGATCGGGAGTGCAAGGAACCGGAGTTACTTGGCGAATGTCGGTAAATTCACGCACTATCCCGAGATTAATGCCAAAGTATTCGTTGTTCAAAACAACTACCGCCAGGGACATATCAATTGTTGCAGAATTTTCGCGATCGCTGCGGAGCCTCAAATTGTCAGCCCGCTCTCGAAAAATAGCCTTTTCTTGGGCTGTAGCATTCGGACAAAAAACGTGAGGCTGCACCAAAAAATTAGCATCTACTGCTAACAATTTTGGGTCTATTTCTAACGGCAAATTTTGAGTTTCTAGATTGGGTGTACTGCTTGCAGCAACGGGGATTTGGGCCTCTGTTTTGTCGGGAGAATATCGGATTAAGCGATCGAGCTCGAGCAGCATGATAATATCCGCCCCGCAGCGAGCAAATCCAGCTAAAAAACGATCGGGCGCGTCTGGCTTGTCTCGCCCGTAAGATAGCTGCGGAGTTATTGCCTCTTCGGGGATATGCTTAACTTCGGTAACTACATTGACAACGATCGCAACTCGAATTTCTTGCCATTCTATGACGATCGCACTATCTGTCACAGAATACTCCTGCCAAAGGTACCCAAAACGGAGATTCAGATCCATCACGGGTAGAATAGAACCCCTGAGATCGATCGCCCCAACAATATCTTGAGGCGCTTCGGCGATCGGTGTCAACTCCGGCAGAAAGAAAATTTCCAGAACGCAGCCGACTTCTACACCGCAGAGCAAACCGTTCTGTTTAAATATAAGATACGGCTTAGTTTCCATATTTATCCTGACACTTTATTTACTAGAACTTGCAAAAAAAACTGGTTTGTACGATCGTATTCGGTTTCGCAGTGAGAATTCTACAATAAAAATCAGGTTTTTAGCTTCTTTCGTTTTGTTTACTGTACAATTTTAGCATTTTTTTTTTAACATCCATCAATACTTGATTCGCTGTCATTTTTCCCTGCTGCTCGATCGGAGTATTGGGCGGTAGTTTTTGGAGAATATCGCAAGATGAGTTGTACATTTTAATAGCTATATTTAGCTTCCCTTCTTTGTTGTATATATTCCCGAGTTCGAGATAAGCTGAAACAAAAGACGGGCAAAGATAAATAGTTTTTTTCAACAACCTTTTAGCTGTTTCCAAGTCGCCCTGTTCTTCAGCAATGTGAGCTTGTAAATAATTAGGAAATACTGACATAGCATCTGCTTTGCTAGCTCGGTTGCAGTGTTCTATCGCCTGAGAATAGCTGCCTAAATTTGCATAAATTTGAGCCAGCAAATAATCAGCCTCAAAATTGTGATGTTGCAGAGCGAGCGCCAGTTTTGCTTGATCTATAGCCTCAGCATAAGCTTTATTTTTAAAACATTTTTTTGCCTCTAAAATCAGGCTCTGCGGCGTTTGGCGATCGGCTTTTTCGGCGGCGAGCGTTGAAGGTAAAGCAGGCACTTTCTTGCTCACCATATCACCCTCTACATGGTCAGTTCGCAGCATATTTTCCAGCCCCTTACCTGCTGCTAATAGTGACCCGAGTTCCCCAACATTGCCGTTATCAAAATTAGCTGGAACCGTTCTCCCCGGTAGCAAGTCGCCAATTTTCCTTTGCTTTCCCGATTCCCCGAACCACGATTTTACCTTGGATGCTGGTGCGCTAGAAGACTCTATTTTACCTAGTTTTTCGCCGGGAAAATTCTGGGCTTGATAAACAACCGACTCCGGGAAAACCTTTGGTTGAAACTCGTTCATCATGTGACTGTGAACTTCAGCGTGACCGGTCATTAAATATCCTCCAGGTCTCAGCGTCTTGGCAAATTTTTTCAATACCTGTGAAATATACTGAGCTTCAAAATAAACAAAAACATTTCTGCACAAAATCAAATCCATGTTATAAATATCTTTGTAAGTATTAGGAAAATTATCTGTTACTAAATTTACACCGCTAAAGCTGACAAATTGGCGCAATTTTCTGTCGATTTCCCACTCGGTTTTCCGTCTGTCGAAATACCGCGTTTGCAGTTCCGAGTCAACTAAGCGAAATGACCAAGGGCTGTAAATTCCCCGCTTAGCTTTTTCTATTGCTGCTTGATTGATGTCAGTACCTAAAACTAAAATTTTCCATTTTTCCCAATCCAAAATTAGCTTTTTTAAAATAATAACTAAAGAATAAGGTTCTTCACCAGTCGAGCAGCCGGCACTCCAAATTCGCAGTGTTGGCTTAATTCCCAATGTCTGTTCCAATTTTATTTTGTGTTCGATCAATTCAGGGAAAATAACTTTTTCCAGCAGCGAAAACTGTCCTTTGTCCCGCATGAAATAACTTTCGTTGGTTGTCAGCAGCAGGGCGAGTTCTCGCCATTCGCTTTGACTTTCCAGGCTCGGAGTGGCTAATATTTGATAATAGTTGTCGGGAAAGGCTATTTTTACAGCTTTCATCCGAGTCAAAAGTTTTTGAGACAAAGCCGATCGATCTTGCGGGCGAATTTGTAAACCGGTTTGAGCCGCAATTAATTGGATAAATAGCTGAGTTTGTGCATCATTCATATCAACTCGGTAAATCGGTTTAGGTATAACCTGCTATTGTAGGGAATTGGGTGTTTGAGCCGATCGCACTTATACAAAAATCATACCAATGGAAATAATATCATGTCCGGTCGATCGACCACAAGATTCGAGTCGGGGCGAGTTTACGCTTAGCTGTTGCTGGGATCACTCCGATTTTTGCACTCATGGGGGTGTTCGCAATAAAAGTGCGATCGCAACAATTCCCACCGCATCAGCGATAATATTATCAGCCAGCTCTCCAAAATCGAGGAAACAGCTATGCTCGCGACGATCGATCTACAAGATAATTTTACCATAGAAGACTTCATGGCTAATCCGTGCGATCGCATGGAATGGGTAGACGGTCAATTCGTGGAGAAAAATGGAGTCACGCTCAAGCATAGCAAAATTCAATCAAGCTTGAGTTGTTTTTGGGCAAATTACATGATTTTCAGTAAACAGGGAGGAGAAGTTTATATTTCACCACCTTGTCGCACAAACCGACAAGTTCGCCGTCCCGATGTAGCTTATCTTACACCCGAATTAGTTGCACAATTTGGCGATCTTCCTACTTTACCCCAAAGTTTCCCTTTAGTTGCCGAAATAGTTTCACCCACCGATATCGCTGAAGATGTATTTCTCAAAGCACAGGAATATTTAGCATCTAGCTGTCAGGAAGTCTGGCTGGTTTTTCCTGAAAGTCATTTAGTATTCGTGGTGACTCAAAATCAAATATTGGGATTTCGATCGGGCGAGACAGCCAGCGCTCAACAAATCCTGCTCGGTTTTAGCATCGAGGTCGATCGCTTGCTAGCTTAAACATCAAACTAAATTGCTACAATATTCTTAATACTCCCCCAGTCTCGCGTTGCGCGGACTTCGGTTTTGGAGCATCGTAATTCTATTAGACATCTCCATAAAAGCTTGTCTTGAACAGGCTCTTCGGCCTGTTCCACAATTATTGGAGAGCTCTATTCGGTGCTATTTAATCCTTAATATCCCACCATTCTAGAAAACGCCATGTCAAACGACTTTTCCTTAGATGAGCTTTTAAATAGAAGTTACTACGCCTTCAAAGACGCAGAAAACCAAGTGGGACAGTGCAATGTTTTAGTCATCGGCAAAACCGGAGTCGGCAAAAGTACCCTGATCAATTCTGTGTTTCGCCAACGCTTAGCAGAAACCGGAGTCGGCCGTCCCGTCACTCACGGCATCCGCCAATATACCAAACCAAATTGCCCAATTACAGTCTATGATACTCCCGGACTGGAACTCAATGCCGAACAAATTAAAGTTATTCAATTAAACGTTGCTAAACTAATTGAAGACCAAAGACTCCTGCACCCCAAAGAACACATTCACGTCATTTGGTACTGCATCAATCACGGCGCAAATAGAATTGAGTCTGTGGAGGAAGGCTGGCTAAGAGAAATGGAAGTCAAAGATGTACCCGTTATTTTAGTTTTGACTCAGACGACATCTAAAAAACAGAGCGAGTTTTTCAAGCAACTGGAACACATGAATTTGCCAGTCAGTCAAATCATCCCCGTCATGGCTGAACCGGAAGAAATCGATGAGGATTATACAGTCAAATCTCACGGTTTAGACAAGTTGGTAGATACAACTTTTCAACTGCTCCCGGAAGTAGCTAAAAAAGCCTTTATCAAAGAACAAATTGCTAATATTGCCCTCAAATCCGATATGGCATTTAAGTATCTAAGTGCTTATGTTGCAGGTTCTGCAATTGTCGGTGCAACTCCTGTGCCGTTTGCTGATGCACCGATTTTGATGACGATGCAAACGGCAATGATTGCTAATATTACTGTGATTTTTGGAATGCCCTTTGATAAGGGATTTATCTCGGCGATGCTGTCGGCAATTAGCGGTGCTGGTGGAGTGACTGCTGTTGGTAGAAGTATTGTGACTAATTTGATCAAAATGATTCCGGGTGCGGGTACAATTGTCGGTGGTGCTATCTCCGGTGCAACGGCGGCAACTCTCACGCTTGCTCTCGGTTTGGCTTATATTGAAGTGCTGAAAGTTTATATGAAAGCTCAAATCAATGGTGAAAAACTTTCTTTGTCACAGTTGACTAACCTGTTTGTGGATTTGTATAAGGATTATGTTTCATCGGGGCGCAAAACTTTAAAAGATGACAAGCAGAATCAACCGAAGCCTCCCAATCAAATTGATATTGAGTAAATTTGTTATTGGTTATTTGTTGTTTGTTATTGGCTGTACCCTGAGCGGAGTCGAAGGGTTATTCGTTGTTGGTTATTCGTTGTTATAGTAACTGCCAAGATGGTTGGGCATTTGGACACTTCGACTACGCTCAGTGAGCTTATAGCCTTTGCGACTGCTATATTTTTTATTCCCATTACCAATTACCAATTACCCATTACCCATTTCCAAAGATTGCTACAATATTAGTGAATTATGCAAAAGGGAGTAAATGGCTATGGTAATGGCAGCCGTTTTATCAGAAAATGTTTCTCTAGAAGACTTTATGGCCAGTCCGCCCGATGATATGGAATGGGTAGACGGGCAAATCGCACAGAAAAATGGCATGACAGTAAAACACAGTCGAATCCAATCTAGACTAGATCGTTCTTGGGGAAATTACAAAGATTCTAGCGGACAAGGTGGCGAAGTCTATACGGAGGTTCCTTGTCGTACTGACAGGCGAGTGCGCCGTCCTGATGTAGCTTATCTGACACCGGAATTAGTCACACAATATGGTGATGTTCCTACTTTTCCTCAAAGCCCGCTCTTAGTTGCTGAAATAGTTTCTCCGACTGATATTGCGGAAGATGTTTTTCTGAAAGCACAAGAGTATTTAGATTCTGGTTGTCTGGAAGTTTGGATAGTTTTTCCAGAAAGTCAGTGGATATTGATAATGACTCAAACTCAAAAGTTAGCGTTTAATTTCGGTGACATAATCAGCACTCAGTTAGTGCTGCTGGGTTTTAGTGTTGCTGTTGATGAGTTGTTGGGTTAAATTCAGATATTGCAGTTCATGCAAAGAAACCGGGTTTTTACTGAATCTGCGGGTTACAATGAAATATTTTCGTAAAAAACCCGGTTTCTAGACCCCCATGCGTAACTCCTATAAATTTTGTAAATTTGCACCAAATCACCAATAGCGGTACAATGATTTTTGCTTTGTTTGCAAATCTAGCGTAAATTCCAATTGGGAATTAAAGCCAATAATCGAAATATGTCTAAGACTTACACTGTTGAATTTCTCCACCAAGGCAGCACTCATACCGTAGAAGTGCCGGAAGATCAACCAATTCTGCAAACTGCTCTCGCTGCGGGGATTGATTTGCCCAATTCTTGCAATTCGGGGGTTTGTACTACTTGTGCTGCTAAGGTTCTTGAGGGTCAACTTAAGCAGGTTGATTGTATGGGCGTTAGTCCCGAACTTCAGGCTGAAGGTTATGTGTTACTTTGCGTTTCTTTTCCCCGATCGAACTTGAAGATAGAAACTGAAAAAGAAGACATTGTGTACGATCGCCAGTTCGGGAAATCCTAGAATCAAGCTAAAATAAGCAACTGTACCGATCGCGGTAAAACCATTATGGATCGCCAGATGACCACCCATTTCATTTCCGCAGAAGTTGACCTCCGCGACACCGCCGAAGAATTGCACTCAGCCATTGAAATTGAACTGCAAAAACACGGCGAACCCCTGCGCTGGGCTGTCACAGACGTGGATGTCGATCGGCAAAAGGCTGTGGTTGAAGGCTACGTGCTCGTGGAAGCATCCCCCGCAACAGCGTGAACTCCCGCCCTTTGACAGTGGTTTTGATAGTCCCCACAGGCGTTGGAGCATCGATTGGGGGCTTTGCAGGAGATGCGCTACCTGTGGCTAGGGCGATCGCCCAAATTTCAGATACGCTGATCACTCACCCCAACGTCCTCAACGGCGCTCAACTCTATTGGCCCATACCTAACGCTCTTTATGTCGAAGGCTATGCCCTTGACAAATTTGCCCAGGGATGCTGGGGTCTGCAACCCGTACATCAAAATCGCATCGGCTTAATCCTCGATTCTGGCATCGAACCAGACTTGCAACTGCGCCACTTGCAAGCGGCTGATGCTGCTAGAGCCACATTGGGCTTGAACATAACTGATTATGTTTTAACCGATGTTCCCCTGAATGTAGAATTGCGAATGTCAGAATCAGGGGCATCTTGGGGGACGATCGCCAATCCCGACAGTCTATTACGCGCAGCCGAAAAATTAATTACCCAAGCAAAAGTCGAGGCGATCGCCGTTGTGGCCAGATTTCCCGACGACGTAGGCAGTATCGCCCTTGCCAACTACCGCCACGGCACAGGAGTTGACCCTCTGGCTGGCGCGGAAGCAGTGATCAGTCACCTGATTGTCAGAACATTTAAAATCCCCTGTGCTCACGCTCCGGCCCTGTTGCCACTACCCCTAGATCCGCATCTGTCCCCGCGATCGGCTGCTGAAGAAATCGGCTATACTTTCCTATCCTGCGTGCTTGCGGGCCTCAGCAAAGCCCCGCAATTTGTCACCCAGAGAGCTGAAGAGAGAGACGCAGACAGAGAAAGCAAGCATACTCAATTGCCAATTACCAATTACCAATTACCAATTACCAAAGATCGAGTCGATGCTGTTGTCATACCCGCTACAGCCTGCGGTGGTAGTGCTATTCTGAGTTTGAGCGGGCGATCGACCGTACAAATCATCGCAGTGGGCGACAACAAAACTCAGATGCAGGCTACTCCAGAAAAACTCGGAATCAAAGCTTTGCAGGTAAACTCATATTTAGAGGCGATCGGAGTCTTGGTCGCTTTACGAGCCGGCATCAGTCCAGCTTCCTTGAGTGCAGACATCTCCCCACTACGGTATTTGTCCAACTCAACTAAACAAATCTAAAATCTAAAACCTCAAATCTAAAATTGATTAAGTGGCAGAAAAACTTCCCGAAAATCCTGAAATTGAACCCTTGACGCGCACCCAAGTTTTAGTAGCAATGGGCGTGACAGCAATTATGTTGCTGGCGGTAGCTAAATTGTGGTTGCTATTTGGATCGGTATCGCTTTTGCCCGTCAAATTAATAGTAATGGACTTGCTCAAAGGATGTGTGATCGGACTGGCAATTACAGGCGCAAGTGCGATCGTCTATCAGATATGGCCCGGTTATCGCCGCAGTGCCGATGTTTACCTAGAAGTAGTCCTCAAACCCTTATTTTGGCCGGATTTAATCTGGCTGGGACTTCTACCCGGACTTAGCGAAGAATTGCTATTTCGAGGCGTGATGTTATCTGCTTTGGGATTGAATGCAACCGGTTTAGTGCTGTCGAGTTTTTGTTTCGGCATTCTGCACTTGGGAGGAATGGAGCAGTGGCCCTATGCTGTGTGGGCAACGGCTGTCGGATTGCTGTTGGGCTACAGTGTTTTAGCTACTGGCAATTTGTTAGTACCAATTACGGCTCATATCTGCACGAATTTGATTTCTAGCTGTGTTTGGAAGTGGGAACACAATATGGTGAAGCGTTAGATCGATCGCACGCTCAATATCGAGACCGGGGCGGGTTTAATGAATCTCTCGCGGGATAGGAGACATGGGTGAACCCGCCCCTACGGGAATTATGTCTATTTAACGTGATACCGAGTCAATAAACGTAAATTTTGTAGGGCGGGTTCACCCGTATCTCTGCTTAATAACCAAGGTATTTTTAAACCCGCCCCCACCCAGCGACAGGAATTTATTAGGGTCACACTTACCGGACACGAGACTTGAAAACCTGGTTAAGGTAATAGATAACTGCTCGATCGCACGATCAATTCACCTTGACGCGGATCGCGACTGAAAATAAAAGCTCCTGGTTCAGTTTCACCACTTGACAAAAAATCAATTTGCAAATCTCCCGATTCTACAACTTCGCCCTTGACGCGCAATTCCGCAATAATTTGCACGGACTCTGCTGTTTCACCGCCAGTATTAGCAACCGCAAACGGCACGTAAAACTGCCCTTTTTCTTCCCGAACAGGCGTGTTGCGAGTGACAGAAATAATCGGAGGTTCCTGTTTTTTTGTCAGCCAACTGTAGATTACGAGCCCGACTAGAGTCGCGAGGATGAAGGAGGCGATCGCAAATGTCACCCATTCAGCAAGATTTGTCTTCGATTTCCCTTCGTTACTTTCACTCATACCGCCAACCTCCCCGCCGCGCCGCCAACTGTTGCCGGCAATCCCAATACTAACGTATAGCTCAACCAAATCGACCACGGGTCGTCAAAAGTGAGTTTTTGGAAGAAAAACAGCATAAATACAGAAGCCGCCAGCGACACCAAATAAGCCATCACAGTTTCGCTGAAGGGATGCTGAAAAATTCCCTGGTGCTGCTGGCGTTTTGCTTGATCAGTAAACCCGGCTGCAAATACAATACAGTAGGAAATTAGCAGCGAAGCGGCGATAATTGCCAATTGCCAAGGCGGCGAAATAGCAGCGGCTAGCATCGGAATTTCATCAGTCGGGGCGATGTTGAAAGCAATAATTACAGCGCCGATTAAAGTAGCGCCGATATCTGCTACAGTCGGATTAATGGTAGGTTCTTGTTTGCTGTCCGAACTTTGATAGCGATCGCCACTCAAGAAACCGCTTGCCAAGGCCACTCCCAAGGAAAACGGCAGCCCTTCAAAGATAATTTTCCCCAAAGTTTCTTCCAGCGGAGTCTCCGGCGTAATTTCTTGCAGCAAAAACAAGACAAATGCGGCACAGATAACGCCAATGGCGATCGCCTCTACGGAATCCTTGACAGCATCTCGCCAGCGGATCTCCTTAGTTTTGCGAAAACCTTCCGTGCGAACTAGCAAGAAAACCACCGCAAAAGTAGTTGCGATCGCACTCAACATTTCGATCGGTTTGCTGTGCGAACCAATCCACCAAACCTCCATCGTATAAAGCAGCGGAATCCCGAATAAAAAGCCGCCCGATGCACCACGAATGATGTCGTTTAGTTCATTTTTCCACGGATTTTTACCTCTTTTTGATTTGTTCATGTTTTGGCAAAAAGGCGAATTAAAAAATTTAAAAGTTCGGGGGAGTGATAATTTGACATATTTCAAGTGTTATCGTAGATAGCATCGCCACTCAACTTTGTGCATAAGCTATTAAAAATTCCTCTCTCGAAATTCCCGCCTGAGTACAAATTGCTCTTAGCGTTCCCGATTTTATACTATCGTGGTTGGGCATTACCAGCGGAGTCTCCGTGCCATCTGGATTGTCTCGCACCATGACAATATGTTCTCGTTCTCTAATAATCCGAAAACCCAACAACTGAAACGTTCTGATGACTCGTCTTTTAGGAGCATCGACAGGAAACTTCGACATTAAATAGCCACCTCTGCTTCTACTAAAAAAGTCTCGATCGCAGATGATTCGTTTTCCATTGTTTCTTTGCCAAATACTTCGATATAGCAGCGAATAGCTGACTTGACATCAGCTAATGCTTCCTCATAGGTGTCACCTTCACCAACTACGGCACCTTTGATGCCAAGGGGATAGGCTACATAACCGTCGGAATGTTTTTCAATGATGATTCTAAATTGTCTCATCTTCGCCTCTTTATTTTTATACTAACTTAATTTACTACCTCTTGGTCAAGTGCCAAGTATTTTAAAATATGATCGTGCCAGTCTATTTGCCTCCCTTCATTGGTAACTTTTTCTGAAATATCGCAGGCTTTCCTGATTTTCATATCAAGTTTTTTACAGCATTACACAGTTTTCGAGATACTTTCTAATTCCTGGATTTTGTTTTGCAACCTTTCAACTTCATCAATTAACTGCAACACTGTAATTGCCATATCTGGTCTAACTTCTGGTTGGACAGTATTGTTTATCTGCGACTGCGCCCACTCTTGCAGTTGTTTTAACTTTCCTAGTTTGCTAAAGACAGGATTGCCATCATGTTCAGCAATGGTAGCAACCTCCTGACTGAATGCAGCTAACTTAGCAAAAAGCTCATCCTTCCGCGAACCTGCCAAAATGCGCCTATCGACTGTGTAATGTGCTAGGTTAGCAGCAATAAATGTCACATTAGGATTAGCTAAACCTTGCGATGCCTCAAAGGTTGCGCCAGCAATATTTAATACTTGTATAAACTGTTGCTGTTCTTCAACGGTAAGCGGGCGATCGAACAACACAGTATGTGCAGTAATCCCATTATCTGTAGTTGGGCGATTTGTAGAACGAATTATTAAATCTTTCAAAGTGTAATTGTTTTTCATTTATCCTGCTTCACTCCCGCTTTAACTTGAGATGAAAACTCTCGCTCTCTTACACTCTTCATAAATTATACAAAATTTCCCTTTCTTATAACTCCCCTTTTTACTTATTGTTTTTAATGCCATTAAAGTGCAAGCTGAATTTCCGAAGATTCACCCAAAGCTTCGTTGACAACAATCAGTTTTCCTTGACTATCTGCCCCTAATTGTTGATTGGCATTGAGTAATTCAATTCCATAAATAGTACCGTCGGGGGCAATGTCCACATTCATTTGATCGCTAACCTGGATAGTTTTTACCTGTGCGGTTTTTTCTTGCAGATATATATAAGCTACATTGTATCTCGGATCGTAAGTCAGTTTCACGGGAACCTCCTGCTCAAAAGAATTTGACAATTACAGTGATAATCATCCAGTCTTCGCCTTCTGACGCTGCGATAGCCTCGACTTTCTTCATAGCATAAACTTTTCCCTGCCACTCAGCATTAAAGGAAAAGTTGCGCCTAAATCCGGTTCTGCCAAATTGAGCCGGAAAAGTTGTGCCACTTTCAACAGTAGCAATTACTTCTGCCTCAGTTGCACCTCGCTCAATCAATCGTGCTTGAGCATGGGGATGTAATCTAACGCTCACGTTGCTATTACCTCCTTTTTGCCTCTTTATTTTTATACTAACTTAATTCACCACAGCCGGGCGATCGCATACGCATCAAAAATACCATCAACGCTCAAAACTGGTATCTGTTCCGCCATAGATTGTGCGATTATCAGCCTGTCAAATGGATCGCGGTGATGCAAAGGCAGTGAAGCTACAACCTCAATGTGGTCGAAACTTATTTCCAGTATCTCAATTCTATTAACTGCGATCTGCTGCTTGATAAATTCCATAAAAGGCACACTAAAATTTAGCCTGCCTATGCTATGCTTAATCGCCATTTCCCAGACGCTAGCTGTACTAAGGAGAATATCGTTATCTCCGTTGTCAATTAGCGATCGCCCTGTTGTGCTGAGTCCTAAACCGTCTGTCGTATACCAAATAAAGGCATGAGTGTCCAACAACAACCTCATTACCTGTACTCCTTAAATTCTTCTAGCGGTTCGTCAAAATCATCGGACATCCAAACCATTCCTTTAGCACTTCCTGCTTGCCGATTTGGTTTAGCTTGTTTGGGAATGACTACCAATTTTACAACAGGCTGGTTATCTTGAGTAATCGCAACTTCTTCGCCTCTGATTGCCGCTTCGATTAATTCCGAAAGCTTTTCTTTTGCCTCAACAATGTCTACTTGATACATGATTAGTGCCTCCTTATACCATTTCATACTTGAGATTGGGAATGACTAATCTAGCTTGCGATATCGTAGATTGCATCTTCTTCGCTGCAATCGGCAAAGAATTGTGTGGCTGCAAGACGATACCAATCTGTTTTTTCCTCTACTTCATCTACTTCTGAGTTTGTTTGTTCATTCACCAGAATGATCGCTCTTACATCTTGGTTGACTGCCAAGTATTTTAAAATGTCATCGGTCAAGTTTATTTTTCCTTCCGATGTAACTTTTGCGGGAAATTCGTAGGCTTTCATAATGTTAGTTTTAGATTGGTGTTTGCCCAGTTATTGCTACCTTAACATAATCTCAATCAGACAAATCCTCCTCTTCCAAATCAACAGAAGGCAACTCCATATCAGCAGACTGCAACTGAGCCGGAGTCGCCGGAATCGCTGCAATAATTGCATCAATCACTTTGGCTACTGGAATAATTTCCATCCCCAAATCTGGCACCGCTTGATTCTTAGGAATAATCGCCCTTTTGAAACCCAATTTCGCTGCTTCTCTTAGCCGTAGTTCTAATTGCGAAACTGGGCGTACTTGTCCGCCCAAACCGACTTCTCCGAGCAAAACTGTGCGTGCATCAATCACCCGATCGCGAAAACTGGCCACAATCGCGATCGCCACTCCCAAATCCGCCGCCGGTTCCTCCACCTTCAACCCGCCCACCGACGCCACAATCACATCTAATTTCGACAAAGGAATCCCGACTCTTTTCTCCAAAACAGCTAGAATTTGTTGCAATCTACTATTATCAACACCCGTAGTAGAACGGCGCGGCGCACCGAAACTCGCAGGACTGACTAACGCCTGAATTTCTACTAAAATCGGTCGAGTTCCTTCGCAAGCAACAGTCGTCGAAGTACCGGGCGAAAATTCATCTTTATTACCTAAAAACAACTCCGACGGATTATCTACCTCTCGCAAACCGTTTGCTACCATCTCAAAAACACCGATTTCATGAGTAGCGCCAAAACGGTTTTTCATCGATCGCAAAAGCCGGTGAGAAGCAAAGCGATCGCCCTCAAAATAAAGTACAGTATCTACCAAATGTTCCAAAACCCTCGGCCCCGCCAAAGATCCATCCTTAGTAACATGGCCCACCAGAAATAAAGTAATATTTTCCCTTTTCGCAACCTGCATCAAAGCAGAGGTACATTCCCGCACCTGAGCCACGGAACCCGGAGCCGATGTTAAGCTAGCAAAATAAATAGTCTGGATGCTGTCAATCACCGCCACACTTGGTTTCAGCGATTCCAACTCCCGCAAAATAACTTCTAAATCCGTCTCAGGAAGCAAATAGAAATTGTCCGCTGAATTGTCCTCGGAATCCGTTTTAGCTTCCGCGTTGGTGTCAGATTTCTGTCCGCCATTGCTTGACAAATCAACCGGATTACCCACGCCAAGACGCTGCGATCGCAACTTCACCTGCTGGCCCGACTCCTCCGCACTAACATACAGTATCCGATCCTTCCGGGCCATCATATTCGCCACCTGCAACAGCAGCGTCGATTTCCCGATTCCCGGTTCCCCGCCAATCAACACCAGCGAGCCCGGAACAATCCCGCCTCCCAAAACTCGATCGAACTCCCCGTAGCCAGAAGGCCAGCGAGACTGAGTTTGGTCAGAAACCTGCGATAATTTAAAAGATACCTTTGGTTGACCCTTCGACTTATCAGGAAGCGAACCGCCCACTGTCTTAGTTGTCACCCCAGTTAAACCAGCCCGCGGCGCACCAGCAGTATGTTGTTCTACCTGCTCGTCAAAAGAATCCCACTTGTGACAGCTAGGACACCTGCCAAAATATTGCGGTGAATCATAGCCGCATTCCCGACAAATATATTGGATTCGAGGCTTAGCCATTGTTTACAGATATGATAAATAGTCAACCTTAACATTTGAAAAAGTCTGATTCATCAGTTGACAGTTGACAGTTGACAGTTGACAGCTACCTCTTCCATCGATATAAGAGGATTGGAGCAATGAATCATTTTGTTTAATTTCCCCCTAAACGGGGAGGCTTTAGACCCAATTTTCAGGAGTAAAAGCAATTATCAAGCTTTTAGACCGATCGCACTTCTGCCAATCAGTTTGTGTCTTCTATGATAGGGTGAAAAAAAATAACATTATCTGAAATGTAACTTAAGGAGTGCTCGGTAAATTGGAAAATCATAAAGAAAAAATTCTGGTAGTCGATGACGAAGCCAGTATCCGGCGCATTCTGGAGACTCGCCTGTCCATGATTGGCTACGATGTCGTCACCGCTGCTGACGGCGAAGAAGCTCTCGAAACATTTCGCAACACCGAACCCGACTTAGTGGTTTTGGATGTGATGATGCCAAAGCTCGACGGTTACGGCGTTTGTCAGGAGTTACGCAAAGAATCAGACGTTCCCATCATCATGCTAACTGCTTTGGGAGACGTAGCCGATCGCATCACAGGTTTAGAATTAGGCGCCGACGATTACGTTGTCAAACCTTTCTCTCCCAAAGAACTAGAAGCCCGCATCCGTTCGGTACTGCGCCGGGTTGACAAAAACGGCGCATCAGGGATTCCCAGCTCTGGAGTCATCCACGTCACCAATATTAGGATTGACACCAACAAGCGCCAAGTTTACAAAGGCGACGAACGAATTCGGCTCACGGGCATGGAATTTAGCTTGTTAGAACTGCTTGTTAGCCGATCGGGCGAACCTTTTTCGCGATCGGAAATTTTGCAGGAAGTCTGGGGATACACCCCAGAACGCCACGTAGACACCCGCGTCGTGGACGTTCACATCTCCCGGCTCAGGGCAAAGTTGGAAGACGACCCCAGCAATCCCGAATTAATTCTCACCGCCCGCGGCACCGGTTATCTATTCCAGCGAATTGTCGAAATTGGAGAAGTCGGTTGAGAGTTGACGGTTGACAGTTGACAGTTGACAGTTGACGGTTGACAGTTGACAGTTGACAGTTGACAGTTGACAGTTGACAGTTGAAAACAACCAACAACCAACAGTAAACAGTGAACAGTCAACAGTGAACAGCCAACAGTGAACAGTCAACAGTGAACAGTCAACAGCGAACAGCGAACAGTGAACTGACAAATGACAAAATCCGATCCCAATAAAGTTTTGCGGCAATTGCCCTTAGTTGCAGGAGGGTTAGCAGGTACGCTGCTGATGGTCAATCGCTTGCTGACAGAGCAAATCACCGACTCTCAAGCTCGATCGGACGCTTTGGGAGTAATTATCAGCGCTCTGCTGATTTTAACAGGTTTGCTGTGGCAGCAGGTGCAAGCTCGATCGCCCGATTCCGTCCAGCTTATCGGCGAAGAAGGTTTTGAATTTACGCCAGATTTGCCGGATGTCGTCAAAATAGAATTAGCTTGGGCGTCTCGTTTGCTGTTGACAAATACCGCCACAAGGTCGATCGTGATTCTGTATCAAGGAAAAGTCCTATTGAGGCGCGGCATTTTAGGCATCAATCCCCAAGTCAAACCAGGGCCGATATTGCAACGAGCGAGCGACAAAAACAAACCAATTTATTTAGTAAATCTCAATATCTATCCCGGAAAAATTGAATTTGACTATCTGCCAGAAAATACCCAAGGAGTCATCTGTCAGCCACTGGGAAATCAAGGTGTTTTAATCTTAGGTGCTAACGCGCCGCGCAGCTACACAAAACAAGATGAAAACTGGGTAGAAGGGATTGCCGAAAAACTAGAAAATACCCTCATACAGCACCTAAATTCTTAATTTTGTAGGGTGCGTATTGTGCACCTTACTAACTGAGGGTGGGGTGTAAATCCCCATCCTCAAAACATTCCGCCGACCTCTGTCAACTGTCAACTGTCAACTGTCAACTGTCAACTGTCAACTGTTTACCGAGCCCAGTCAGTACCCCGCCAGATCGTAAAAAACAAAACACTAGAAATCAGCGCGCCCAACAGCCACTTAACAGCATTTTTCAATAGCCCCAAACGCTGACTAGACTGAACCGCAGCGCTTTGCGTCTGCAACCGTTCCTTAGCCGGAGTAATTCTAGAAAGAATTTGGGTTTTCAATTCCTGCGGGTTTTTCGTATCCGCTTGTACCCCCAAACGAGTAAGTTCCCCCGCCAAATTCTTTAAATCTTCAGGACTACCCTTATTCAGCCGTTCTTCCACTTGCTGCAATTGAGCTAATTGTTGGTTTGCTTGAGTAGTAATTTGCTGGTTGTTTTGGTTGTTGACGTAGATAGTGCCAAAAATTCCCAAAGGCAGAATCAACAGAAAAACCAGCGCCAGCAGCAGACAAACCCAAGACAAAACCTTCAAAAAAAAGTTTTCCAAACCTTTGCGATCGTACCCTTCTCCAAAAAATATCAGCGCCATTGCCAGCAAAGGAACTGGCACCCGTTCCACCACAGCGCCAATCGTCTGCAATTCCCAGACGCGATTGCCAAAATTTGCTGGTATCAAAACTGCGATCGTATCTAATAAAGACAGAATTAATAGACCGTAGCCAATCCAACGCAGCCTGTAGATAGAAAAACCTTGATCGCCTTGTACGTCATTCATAAAATAATCACAATTGTTGCTAACAAAAATCTATCTTGACTCCGCCCAAAAACGGATACCGTGCCACGTACACGAGTCGTGGAGAGTCAAAAATTTTAGACTAAGGCTCAAGCTTCCAGATTCATCTGTGGAGTAAATCTAAAATCTAAAATCCACTGACTCGACTTAAGGTTCTGGAAATCGCGGCTGCCACCAGCCATACCAAGAAACCCAAGCATTCTCTAGAATTTTTTGAGCATTTTCTGGAGTTGTTTTATTCAAAGGTACAGACATCTGAGTCCACAAACAGCGCCGGTCTTGAATATTTCCCCTACCCAACAGCCAAAACAGAATGCGGTTCGGCTGCCAATCGCGAGTATTTCGATTGTATCTAAACTGTTCGGCAGTGAGTGTAGCACCGCCACGAGGATTGATACACGAACTCAAATACAGTCGATTTTGCTGTTGCAAAATTCCGTGAAACCCCGCGCCTTGAGTGCTTGCTAATGCTAGTTTACCAGGAGACGACTTGAGAATAGTATGTCCCTTCATCATATTTTCCACATCCCCGTTAGTTTCTACCACATAGCGCATTTCTATTTCTAGAGCAATGCTATTTTTTTGATATTCATACTTTCTGGCAGCCTTGACTTCTGAATTCTCGCTAATTTTTAGCGGCGCGCTTTGCTGCATTTGCCACTCAGCTAGAGGCACAGACTCTGGAAACTCAAACGGGGTTGTAGCAAGATTGCCCGTGGATGGATACAAGACCAACTTTCCGGCAACTAATAAAACCCCTCCAAAAGTAACAGCCAACAGGGAAATTCTAACGGGTTTCCAGTAGGTAATAGTCATTAGCAATTTTGTTTTTTATTATTGTCTGGTTCGTTTTTTAAGATAGCAAACCAGCAGAATATTCCGAAAATTAACACAGCAATCATCGAAAAGACTACCGATCCACTTCCTTCGTGCCAGTATTTAAATGCTTGGGGTTGAGATAGGGATACCAGTACCGCCATGAGAGCAACTCGACCTGCATTTACGCTAAATGCAATAATTATTGCTACAATCGGGACTATAATTTTCTGTCCCGTAGTTGTCGGAAACATCAGCAAAAAAACTAAAGCCAGTCCTAACAATTGTAGAATCGCATTCACTCCCGAACAGCCGTGATACACTTCCACGCTGCCTTTTTCTAAAATTAGAAAAACCCCTTGGCGTACCACTTCAAATCCTAAATAGTGCAGGATAAAAGCTGAAAATTTAGCGGTTAATTTCGCTACATCAACAAATATTCCGATCAAGCCGGGAGGGATAGCTGTGTAAGCAAGAATCATCAATTCTTGCCAATATTGTTTGAGTCCTTTTGTTCCAGAAGCCAGTAAAGCGAGACTGATACCAGATAAAAAAGGTGTTGCTCTGATAAAAAAGTCGTATCCATATATAGAGGAACTTTTGAGTAAGATCAAAGCAATTAACGATGCCCCAAAACAACTGGCGAAAATTCCACTTTCAAAAGTTAAGGATTCGTGCCTTTCCCAAATTAGAAATGCCACGACTCCCCAAAACAGTAACATTGTGCCAAATAGGTCAGCATCGTTTGTTCTAGAAGTTAGAGTTAGGTGCAGGGCAATCAAACCTGCGGCGATCGCTAATAGCCAGTATTTAGGTTCTTGGACGTGCTTGAGCCAGTTGATTTCCGTCATTGCTACTTTCTCTTTGTAGTAGAGGCTTTTAAAAGGTTTATTCTGATAACTCTATTGAAATTATCAGCCAGAAATAGTTGCTTTTATGCGTTATGGATAAATTTTAACTAAATCTTCACATACATTGACAATTGTCAATGTATGTGGTAGATAAAAAAGTCATTGTTAGTCGTTATTTGTTAGTTGTTATTTGTTAGTTGTTAATTACTGGTTCTAATAACCAATAACCAATAAGCTGTTACGCATTTAAACCACTAACGAGGCCTGTAGGGTGCGTCAGCTAGATCGCTTACTAGGCAAGGGAAACGAGAAAGGGCTGACGCACCCTACAATACTATTTTAAATGCGTAACAGCTTAACCAATAACTAATAACCAATAACTAATAACTAATTGGCGTATATCTTGCTGTAGTAAGTCTGATATTCCTCCGAAAGTAGGGGTTCCCACCACTCGCGATGGGCTAAGTACCATTCCACAGTCTGCCGCAAACCTTCTTCAACTGTGACTGAGGGTGTCCAACCTAATTCTGTTTTAATTTTGTTGGCATCGATCGCATAACGCCGATCGTGCCCAGCTCTGTCTTTGACAAATGCGATCAATTGTTCGCAAGGACGCGCGGGCAAATCATCCGCTAATTCGTCCATTAGCTGGCACAGCATTTTGACTAAATCGAGATTTTTGACCTCGTTGTTGCCGCCCACATTGTAGGTTTCCCCTGGTTGGCCGCGGTGGATAACGGCATCTAAAGCGCGGCAGTGGTCGAGCACGTATAGCCAATCTCGGACGTTTTGACCGTCGCCATATACTGGCAGCGGTTTGCCCAATAGCATATTGATGCACATTAAAGGAATGAGTTTTTCTGGGAAGTGATAGGGCCCGTAATTGTTGGAACAGTTGGTGATAATTGTCGGGACGCCGTAGGTGTGGAAATAGGCGCGGGCGAGGTGGTCGCTGCCAGCTTTGGAAGCTGAGTAGGGACTGTTGGGGGAGTAGGCGGTTGTTTCTGTAAATGCTGGATCGTCGGGGCCAAGACTGCCGTAAACTTCGTCGGTAGAAACGTGCAAGAAGCGCATTTGTGCTTTGACAGACAAGTCATCAATTGCTTCAAAATGCTTGCGGAAGGCTTCTAAAAGTGTAAAGGTTCCGACAACGTTTGTTTGAACAAAGGCTGCGGGGCCGATAATTGACCTGTCAACGTGGGATTCTGCGGCAAAGTGGGCGACTGTATCGATGTTTTCTGCTTTGAGTAAGCTATCGATGAGGGCTCGATCGCAAATATCCCCTTGTACAAACCGAAAATTTTCTCCTCCTTCCAAAGTTGCCAGGGTTTGTCTGTTTCCGGCGTAGGTTAAAGCGTCGAGTACGACTACTCGATCGCCCGGATAGCTGCTACACCAGTGATGCACAAAATTCGAGCCGATAAATCCAGCGCCGCCTGTGACCAACAATCGATGAGGCGATCGCAAATTGCCTTGATTCCCAATGTCTGTCATAAAAAAGCTCGGTAAATGGGAAACTCAGAGACTTTAGTCCTGAGAGGGAAACGACGCGGGGGACTTCAGTCCCCGTTAATCCCCTTTCGGGGTTGGAGGGGTATGGTTGCCCCAAGGAGTGAGGTATGGTTGCCTCGATCTCCCTTTCGGGGTAATGCGCTGCACTGAGCGCAGTCGAATGTGTTCGCTTCGACCTGGTTATAAAGGCTTGTTAGACCTGCAACACTGTTTCAGTGACTTTAAAACTGTTTAATTGCAGATGATAGAGCCCAAAACTAGCGTCGCATTCGCCGGTATCATGACCGGTGGGGGACGTCTCCTCGTAAAAGGGGTCTGGTCAGAATAGCTTGTAATTTCTTACAAGCGAGCGTGGCACTTAGCCCGCTCGTTCCTGACAAAAATAAGAGTTTTTTCAATCACCAAGTCTTTTCAAAAGTAGCCTTAAAAGTAGTTTCTCATCAAGTGTTTGCCGCCCTGCAATCAAATTTTCTATTGTCTGACATCAGATTTTCTAATCTGGGCCGATCGAAATATGAGAGCGCCAGACTTGAACTCCTACGGATTTGTCAGTCAAAATGCTTGTCAAACAAGGGTTTTAGATTTTCAAACTGGCCGTTTAAAATTTTTATTACGCGCAGGCGATAGTTGGGAGTTGCGATCGATCCGTGACGCAAGACCGCGCTGCGCCAGTTGATAGATTTGTAAAGAGCTGCTACCATTAATTTTTTAATTATCCTTTACAAACTTGGCGAAACAGCATGAAAAAGTTTCAAGTGTTAGCTGGCATTGCTTCCACCGTCGCGATCGCAAGCACCATTGCACTAAGCGACGCTGCATTGGCTTATAACTGTTCATTCGGCAAATCTAAGGCTGGTCAATCTGGTTCTGCGACCACTCTCCTCGGTTCCGGTGGCTCGGATCAAATGAATCCGTGGAAATCTTACAAAACAGCAGCTCTCGGTTTCCTGGGTTTGGCTGGGGTTTTGGGTGCAGGTGCGGGCTATATGAGCTACCGCGCCGGCAAGCGCGCCTCTGCTGCTTGCGATGCGATGAGCGATAATTTTGAAGTTTTTGAAGAGTCGATCGAGCCGATCGCAGATACAGGTGTAGCCTCGTCAGCAGAAGCCGTTGCAGTTGTGCGGGAACACCCGGAAGCTCCGGGCGGCGAGCTGGATTTGCGGGTTGTTGAAGTTGCCGAGTTGAGTTCGGAAATATCGATCGAACCAGTCGAAAGCGCGATCGGCAAATAGTTATCTCCAGCCAAAGTATTCGCTCGCGCGAACCTCCAATCGATCTCGGTTGGAGGTTTTTTGAATTAAAATTATCCACGCGACAATTTCCTGTAATTGCGATCGAAACACAGCTTTCCGATCGCAGATCGATCGAGAGCGCGCAATTCGATCGTCGGATTCAAAAATGCTATAAATTTAGATGACTCAAAGCAAGACAGCACGCTACCTTTGGCGATCGCTAAAAATACTCTTCAGATCAATCTGAGGGTAGACGGCAAAAGTTCCAATCGCCTGCTACGGTTGAAAATATAGCCCTACAGATGACAACTATAGGTTTTTATGAATGCTTGGCGCGATCGATTCAATCAATTTACAGGTAAAACTAGACTGGCAGTTTGCCGCGTGTTCGTTCAGCTAACAGGCGAAGAAGTTGCACCGCTGTTAGGAGTTCTCAACCGCACCGCCAGAGAAGGAATTGATGGCGATGGTGACTTAGCAATTTTAGGAGAAGGTCTTGTAGAAATTTGCAATCACCTGTTACAGTACGATAACTACTGGCAAGCAGCCGCTAATGAAGGCGATGTTTTTTGGGATGAAGGCGAAGCTGGCGATTATGTGGATGAAATTTTCACTGATTCAGCCGATCGCTATCTCAGCGAACCTCAATATAACGACTCTGTTTACGATAAAAATTCTCCCTTATCTTTGCCGGTAACGAGAAATGTTGTGGTGATGCTCACAGTCGCTTATGAAGGCGAAGTTCCTGCTCTCGAAACTGACCTCGCTGACATCAGCGCGCTAAAAATTGGTTTAAAAGCACTGATTAATTTACATTACCAACAAGGGCTGCGAGCGGTGCAAGTTCACTTCTCTCCAGCACAGTTGGGAGATGAACTTACTAACGACCAAGTGTTGGTCAATTTCCCAGAACTCATTCCACTTTAAGGAAGGAGCAATTAGTTATGAGTTATTGGTTATTGGTGATTGGTTATGAGTTATTTGTTATTTGCTATCAATGCCGATACTTCGGCTTTTGGCGGTTAGTGCCGAATCCCCAATGACCAATGACCAATTCCCCATTCCCAATGACCAATTCCCAATTATTATTTATGCTGCGAAGACTGACAATTTATTTAATGGCTTTAACTTTCTTGTGGACGGCAACCGCCTGCGGTTCTCCTACCCCAGAAGCTCCTCCAAGTCCTGCGGCAAATCCTGCGGCAAATAGAAATGTAAACACGGTGCGTCCTGCAGCTAACAATAACTTGGCTCAAGGCCAATATCCCGTACAGCAAGCTACCTACGACGATGCTGAGGGAGAATACAGTTTGATGTTGCTGAATACTCCCGCCGGAACTCCCCCGGTTTACCGCAGCCGGGATTTACAAATGGCTCGGTTAACAAATGAAGAAATATCGGCAGGTAAGAAAAGTTATCTAAACCTGGATAACAATAAAGCGAGCTTGCATTTGACAGAAGATTTTAAAATTGAGTACGTTCACAACGTGACTGAAACTGTCAATAACCCTCAAACCGGTCAGCCACAAACAGTGGTAGTCAGACAGCAATCAGGCTTCTGGGCGCCGTTTGCTGGGGCGATCGCCGGTCAGGCGATCGGCAGTTTGTTATTTACACCGCGATATTATATGCCGCCTCTGTATCAGCCGGGGATTATGACAGGATATGGCGGGTATGGCAACACTTACGGCCAAGCTGTTAACCAATATCAAACTCGCTACCAAGCCCCGCCTGCTGCGGTGAGAAACCGTGAAGTTTTAAGGACGACCGGCCGCTTGCGATCGCCCTCATCGAACGTACCAGCAAGACGCCCAGCAGCGCCTGGGGCCAATCGATCGACCGGTTCGGGTTACGGCGGCAGCAATTTGAGGCGATCGCCCAATTCAAATTCGCCGCAGCAGAGGCGTAGTCCGAGTTTTGGTAGCGGCAGGAGTTCTCGTCAACCGAGTCGGAGTCGTTCTTCCGGGGGCGGGAGAAGGCGCTGAGATAAACGGAGGACACGGCAGTGCCGTGTCCCTACAATTAATGGGTAGGGACACGGCACTGCCGTGTCCTCGGTATCTAACGGAAACGATTTTATCTATCTTCCCGATTCCACGGCGCCGCAGGTATTGACAGTGAGAACTTGGGAATAGTTGATTTAGCGCTCTCTGTCTTCCCCAGACAGAAAAAATATGTGATTTAATTTCTACATTGATATGTAGGTGACAAGTATGTCTTCTCCACAACCCCCGTCAGGGGAAAGAAACCCTCTAGGATTTGATGAATTGATTGCAATCTTGGTGGCCTTCGGCACGATGGGAGCAATTTTCTTTTGGGTAACAGGCAGAAACCCCAGTCAATTCGGTACTACAAATTGGCAATTTCCAGCCGTTTTCTCTCAACCTGCTGTCGCGCCCGCTAGTCCAGGAATATTAACGCCTGCGCTGCCGAGTTCGGATGTGCGCTCGCCCGCTACACTCCTCATTCCCCGGGAACCAGATACCGCCCCTGTTGCACCTTTAGGGCCGATTTTACCGCAAATTGCTCCGGTAGGGACGATCGTTGTTCCCCAAAAGCCAATTGTGCGATCGACTCTGGCCCCAGTAATTACCAAACCGAAAGCCAGTAAAGCAAAAATTGGCCCCGTCAAACTCTCCGATGTTCCTGATAAATATTGGGCGCGTCCGTTTATTGTCGCTTTAGTCGATCGGAAAATCTTTGCTGATTTTACCGACAGCAAATTTCGTCCCGACGAACCGATGACGCGAGCCGAACTAGCGCGCTTGATCGAGCGAATGTCCGACAAAGAACCGCTCCGAAAACCGATTGATTTTAAAGACGTAAAAGACCAGAGTCCGGCCGCGAGTGCGATCGACCGCAGCGTCAAAACTGGATATCTCAAAGGATACCCAGACAACGCGTTCCGTCCCGACAAAGAAGTTCCCCGCGTCGAAGTCATCGCAGCTTTAGCTAGCGGTTTAAACCTGAAATCATCAGCGAAAGCGAGTAAAACTTTACAAGTTTATACAGATAGGAAAAAATTACCAAAATGGGCAGTTGACAAAGTAGCAGCAGCGACGGAAGCAGGAATTGTTGTCAACCATCCGAAGCCCACACTTTTGCAGCCAAATCGAATAGCAACTCGCGCAGAAGTAGCAGCCATGATTTACCAAGCGATGGCCAAAGAAGGAAAAGTACCAGCTAAGCCTTCTGAATACGTTGTGCGACTTTAAAATGTGTTGCTGAATTTAGGTATGATTCACTGGCTATAGCAATCCCTGAAACTCGCTAGTAGGGGCAATTCATGAATTCCCCCTACTAAATTTCGGAGGCAAATCATAGTAAGGAATGTAAGTCCTTCTTTCTGAGATTTCAAGATCCGATCGCTCTAATCTTGAAATACCATAATACTCCCCGAATAGCAAGCCACCCAAACCTGATTAGTTTCTGGATCGTAAGTAATGCCGATCGGACTTGCATTCACATTCACCGTTTGCAGCACCTTGAAATCGCTCGCACGCACCTTGCTGACAGTATTAGAACCATAATTCACCACATAAATCAGTTTACCATCACCAGAAATTGTCATACTGCGAGGTTGTCTTCCCGTCGAAATCCTGTCCACAACCTCACCACTTTTCAAGTCAACTTTTGCGACATTCCCTTCACCATTCAAAGTCGCATAAAGATACTTACCATTAGGATCGATTACCAAATGACGCGGCGCATTGCCAATATTTCGCAGCCATTCTACCGAAAAATCGATCAAATTGACCTTGGCAATATCCGCAGAACCCATGACAGCAACGTAGGCACTTTTTGAGTCTGGAGTTACCACAATTCCGCGAGGATAAGCACCCAATTTAACTCGCTCGATTTCGCGGTTTTTATTGATATCGACTACGCTCAAATCCCAACTGCACCAATTGGTAGCGAGGGCGAAACGATTGTCTGGCGAAACAGCATTGAATTTGGGAACAGCACCCACAGGAATGACGTTTTCTATTTTCAAAGTTTCGGTATTGATGCGGTACATGAAACTTTGGTCGTGTTTTGCCGCTGGAGAACACCGATCGCTCCCCGGATTGTCAAATCCCGAACCGTACATTTGATAGTTGGATACATAGGCATATTTGCCCTCTGTAGAAAATGCGGCTTCTACGGGAGAACCTTGATAATTGCCTTTGAATTTAGAAAAGCCGAACTTCGACAAGTTTACGCGATCGGGAATGGTTTTGACTAATTTAAAATTTCGATCGTAAACTGTGATTGTGTGGTTGTACATCATGTTTTGAGCAAAAAACAAACCCGTTCCCGAATGAACTATCGATTTTGGCGATATTTTGCCGTAAATTGTTTTTTTCAAGGTCATTTTGCCTTGAGTGCTTTCGGGAGGATTTACTAGCTTTTCGGGTTCGGATTCAATTTGTTTATTTTCGGAATCTTTTGCAGGACTTTCTGTTTTAAATGGTGGTAAAGATGGTTCTTGAAAAAAAGGTTGGTTTGGCTGAGTTTTAGTTTTATCTTCGAGTTGGTTGCTGTTTTCTGTGGCGCTGGGAGATGGTGAAGATTCAGCTAAATCCGCTGATGTTTTTCCCGTCGCTTCATTGTCAGTGCTCGCGCCTTCCGGCTGAACGTTCAGGGCTGACAAGGTTTTAGGGCCGACAATTCCGTCAACTTTCAGGTTGTTTTTTGCTTGGAACTTTTTCACAGCAGCCTGGGTTACAGCACCGTAAAATCCTGTGGGCTTGCGACGAAAATACCCTGCGTCTTGCAGAGTTTTCTGGAGTTCGGCAACTTCTGGGCCTGAATCGCCTTTTTTGATGGCGAGTGCGGGATTGACTAAATTTAAAATTGTGAGAGCGATCGTAAAGAAGAGTAAAGGAGTCGAGGCTAAATTTGGGTGCGTTTTCGAGTTTGTCGATCGAGTTTGACCCGCAGCCGTTTCCCAAGTTTCAGCTAAATGCAGGTAGGCCAGTCCGTCCATAGTTTTTACCGGGTATTTTTGGTGCTATGATACACCAGTTAACATTGATTAAAGAGAAAATTTAATTATAATAAAACCTAGGGTAAAGTTTCCGAGCAGTTTTTAATGGTGCAAGCAAGTAGGAGCGATCGACAATGTTGAGTGAGGAACAAACAACCGCAGCATCAACGACCCCAGAATCCCGCCAGACGGTGCGGTGGCAAGGTGACGGCGGACTTTGCCAGCGGGCTTGGGTAGAAATCGATTTAGCAGCTTTAACTCACAATGTAAAACAGCTTAAAAAGCTCTTATCTCCCCACACAGAACTGATGGCAGTTGTGAAAGCGGATGCTTACGGGCACGGTGCTGTTGCAGTCAGTCAAACAGCATTGCAAGCAGGTGCTAGTTGGCTGGGAGTGGCGACAATTCCCGAAGGAATTGAATTGCGAGAAGCTGGGATAGAAGCGCCGATTTTGTTGTTGGGGGCAACTCACACAGCCCAACAGGTAAAGGCGATCGCCCAATGGCACTTGCAGCCCACGATTTGTACTGCCAAACAAGCCCTAATTTTTTCCGAAGTTCTCGTAAGTCTCAACCAATCTTTACCCGTTCACGCTAAGTTAGATACGGGAATGTCTCGATTGGGTGCGCCCTGGCAGGAAGCAACAGAGTTTGTGCAATTAGTCAACGGTTTACCCAATTTAAAATTAGCCAGCATTTACTCTCACTTGGCGACAGCCGACAGTCCCGATCGCACTGTGATGCTACAGCAGCACGAGCGGTTTAAACGGGCGATCGAGCAAATCCAAACAGCAGGAATTAACCCCCGTCGCCTGCACTTGGCAAACTCTGCTGCCGCCCTGGCTGACCCCGATTTGCACTACGATTTAGTGCGAGTCGGTTTAGCTACTTACGGTCTTTATCCAGCTCCTCACTTGCAAAATGTTGTCGATTTAAAGCCCGCAATGCAGGTAAAAGCTAGGGTGACGCAGGTGAAAACAATTGAACCAGGAACCGGCGTTAGTTATGGCTATCAATTTATCGCTCAAAGACAAACGAGAATTGCCGTAGTTGGCATTGGCTATGCAGATGGGATTCCGCGCAATCTTTCTAATAAAATGCAGGTTTTAATTAGGGGTAAATTCGTGCCGCAAGTGGGAGCCGTGACGATGGATCAATTAATGTTGGATGTTACCGATATTCCCGATTTAGAAGTTGGTGAAGTGGTGACGCTGTTGGGAAAAGATGGGGAAAATCAAATTACTGCTGACGATTGGGCTGCAACTTTAGGAACTATTTCGTGGGAAATTATCTGCGGTTTTAAACACCGATTACCTCGGGTAGTAGTAAACTGTTAACAGCAGTCTAGCTCTTGTTTAAACAAGATCCTCATAGAAGAAAGTCGGTTTTAACTAATATCTTGCACCAATGTCAATAAGCCTTTTAGGGGCGGGCAGGATGCCCACCCCACAAGAAAATTCATTCTTTGTGGAACGGGCTTCTAGCCCGTTGCTGACAATGGTGCAACCTTTCAGTTAAAACCGACTCAAGAGTTTGAAGGATAAAATTACGACTTTAGTCCTCTTGAGCGAGGACTTCAGCTATGAGACAGGGGTTGAAAACCCCTGTCGGACTCTCGGACTGATCGAAAAGACTGAGACTGCGTTTACCAATTCCCAATTCCTAATTAACATGACAGCCATCAGGACATTTCTACCAATAGCCCAAACCTTGTATTCTCAGCTAGATACAGAAAGAATTCAAGCTTTGCAAGTAGCCCAAGAATTCTCGAAAAAACTCGTAGAATTGGGGTTTAAAATTGTACCTCAACTGCTATGGGGGATCGGTATTTTGTTAATTACGCGATTTGCGATCGGCATTGTGGGCCGCGTGACTCGCCGAGCACTGGGCCGCACCGAAGCAACGCTGCGAAAATTCTTAGTCCAAGCTGCTGAAATTGTGATTTTGGTAGTGGGAGTAGTTGCCGCTTTGAATCAGTTGGGAATTCAAACTACCAGCGTGGTAGCGGTGGTGGGTGCGGCGGGTTTGGCGATTGGTTTGGCGTGGCAGAATACTCTGTCGCACTTTGCTGCTGGGGTAATGTTAATCAGTTTGCGGCCTTTTGAAGTCGGAGATGCTATAGAAGGTGGCGAGGTTAAAGGAGTGGTGGACAGTATTGGGATTTTTTCCACAACCGTGGTGACAGACGATCATGTAAAAATTATTGTCCCGAACAATCAGTTGTTTAACGGTACACTGAAAAATACAACGGCAATGGGAACGAGGCGGGTTGACTTAAAAATTGATATTGGCGATCGGCTAATTCGTCCAACTATGGCTGAGTTATTACAAATTGTGGAATCTCATCCGCTAGTTTTGGACAATCCAGCCCCGACTTGTTTGGTGGCTGAGATTACTCCCACTTCAACTATTTTATCTCTGCGCCCTTGGTGTGCGTCTGTAGCCTACGAACAAGTGCGATCGCAAATTCAACAACTCGTCAAAGAAGCAATGGAAGCTCAAAAAACTCCAGAATTATAAATCTCAATTTCAACTCTAAAATCTCAAATATAAAATCATTCCGAGGTATTTTCAGTGAGCAAGTGGTATCCGCAGGAAATTTTACAAGAACCAGGTGTCAGGATTTCCGCAACCGAAAAAAAAACAATTTTGACCAAATTTCCGCCTCCCGACGAAAACGGTCAAATCTATGCAGACGGTGTTTTTGAAGGCGGCGGCGTACGGGGAGTTGCGTTTTTAGGAGCACTCAGATGCTGTCACGATTTGGGTGTCCGCTGGCGAAAATTGGCAGGCACTTCTGCCGGTGCAATTACCGCCGCAGTATTAGCAACAGACTTGTCAATTGATGACTTAGAAGAATTGTTAGGACAGCTCGATTACAGCATATTTTTGAGCAAAAAAAACAGTCCTCTAATTTTAAATGGCGACCCAGCAGACGACTTACAATCTCCGGTGTGGACGCTACTTTTCCTAACAATTAGTCGCCAGATGGGAGAATACTCTTCCTTACCTTTCCGACAGTGGCTGGAAACAACCCTCGCCCAAGGTCATTTGCGAACTTTTGCCGATGTCAAAGCAAAGGTAAAAGACCGCGAATTAAAAGTAGTAATATCCAACCTAAGTCGCGGTGAAATGTTGGTCATACCAGACGATTTGCAGCGCCGAGAATCAGCGGACTCCGATGCCTTGTACGAGCAATTGCAACTGAAAAGCGCTGAAGATTTTAGTGTAGCTGAAGCTGTGCGGTTATCGATGAGTATTCCGCTATTTTTTGAGCCGGGAAAACTGGGTAATGACTTAATTGTAGATGGGGGAATTCTGAGCAATTTCCCACTGTGGATTTATGACAAACAATCCGGTGCGACTCCTATTGCACCCCGTTGGTTTACCTTCGGCTTTCGATTAATTGATACTGGCATTGAGAATCAAGTTAACATTAGCAGTCCCGTCTCACTGTTGTCGGCGATGTTTACAACGATGATGAAAGCCAGAGACAGGTATCACCAGCGAGAGATGGACAGAGGTAGGGTGATTAATATCGATGTGACTGAAGCTGGGGTGACGGCGACGGACTTTAATCTTGATGCCGATCGCAAGGCTAAGCTATATCGGTTGGGATATTTGTATACTAAGAGATTTTTTCTGAGTTCCAATTTTAGCTGGGAAAAGCACTTGAAGGCTAGGGGATTTGGGGAATAGCCGATCGGGCATTGGGCCTAAAAGCATTGGGCCCAAAGGCATCGGGAATAGTTTTTTTCTTCCCTTTGACATCCGTGTCAAAATCCGTGTCGTGCCTTCTTCCTTTCATACAGCGTCAGGGATTGAGGATTTTTTGAGTTTAGGGGTTGCCAAATGCTGAACGTATGTGCTATGCTTAGTTGCTGTCATCTGGAGAGGTGGCTGAGTGGTCGAAAGCGGCAGATTGCTAATCTGTTAAGGGTGTTATCACCCTTCGGGGGTTCGAATCCCCCCCTCTCCGTCCTATTTGATCATTGATCGATCAAGGGTTTGAGATTCGTCATTCCCTTGAATTTTTGGTTTTTTCTTGAGATCGAATTCTTCCATGTTTCGATTTCCTCGCCCCTTGAAATGTCACCAATGATCCGATCGCGCTTTGAATAGATTCCCTAGCGCTGGTAAGTCCTTCTTCACTGGCTTCAGGGTGCTTCTACAAACTATGGGCATAGATAAAACTCAGGTCAGTGTATGCTTTGAGAGTGGATGGAATCGTGAAGTTGAAAATCGGTGTAGCAATTAAATAGCGATCGGCTGCAATGGTTCCTTGGCGAAACATCATATTAGCCGAATATGCTTTAATTCTGCAACGCCAGAGTTGCCTCTCTGGATGAAAGTTTGACTAATTCCACACTCGACTCCCAAAGTTCGGTTGCTTTCCTCTGATCGTAGGATTCATCGGAAGATTGAATTTCATCTCCTCCATCAAAATATTTACCTGTTGCATTCAGTGCAGGATCTAGAATAAGTTTGGCAAGAAAACTTGCCATAGTTTTAGAGTCTTTGGCTTTCTCCAAAGTAGACGCTGAGATGGTTTTACTTAGAGCAGAAATTTCCGCTTGACTATAATCTCGTGCCAATTTTGTATCGAGCATCAAACCTGGGTTGAAAGCATTCACTGTGATATTCAACTGCTGCTGTTGCAAGCGACGTGAAAGCTCATAAGTACAGAAAATATTGCAGAGTTTGGAAGTAGTATAGCGTATTCGTCCCGTGTTTCCGATGTCTGTGTCATTGTCATTATCAGCAGGGAATGCGAGGAGTTTCGGATCTTGATATTGTGGGTAAGGCATTCCAGTGTTTACATCTGGATTATGCGTGTCGCTACTGACAAATACGATGCGAGATCGATCGCCCAAATGCGACAAAAGCAGATTGACGAGCAGAAAGTGTCCCAGATGGTTAACACCAAATGTCATCTCAAAACCATCTTCTGTATAGAGCGTGTCTGAAACGACTTGAATTCCTGCATTACAAACGATCGCCTGTAAAGGTGGACGTTTTCCACCGATGAAATCTTGTGTAAACTGGCGAATAGATGCTAAAGATGCCAAATCGATCGCCATGCCTTCGATGTGTGGATAATTGGTTTCAGCAATCAGATTACGAACGGCTTCCTCGACTCTGGGGAGGTTGCGACTGGCGATAATGATGTGCCAATCTTGCCCAGATTTGGCGATCGCCTCAGCACAGTAATAGCCTAGCCCATTGTTTGCACCTGTAATAATGATTGATTTGCTTGGTTTGGTTGAAGCTTGCATAGTTTTCATCCTGTGAATTAAGAAGGTTTAGGGTAAAATTGGACAGTTAACTTTGTACGATCGGGTGCAAGTGGGTTCTGATGCAACTGTTCAAGACTTTTAAACCAGTCATGCTCGTTTTGCAAAGCATGAATAAACAGCGTTTCCCAGAATAATTCTTAAAGACAATCAACTGTCAAAAGTAGCAGCAAATTCCTTTGCAAAATCTTCCATTTTTACGTTTCCCATAACCGCTGGCTTATTACGATAATAATCTGCTGCTAATAAACCGCTATGAAGACCGGCATACATTTCAACTAAACCAGCAGCAATTTGTGGATTCATCCCGGCGGCTTCTAAACCACTTAGCATTTGTTCGTTGGTAATAATTATCCATTGCAAATCAGGCTTACCAATTGCCGCACCTAGAATACTCGCAGTTTGGTTGCAGGTAAGTTCCTCACTTGCTACATAGCGTACTTTCCGGCCAACCAGCGGTGTGACTATTTCTTCAGCAATTGCAGTAGCAATATCTATTGGAGAAACCCAAGGTACTTTGTCATCTGCACCGTAGTTGGCTGCGATCGAGTCTGTCGCCTTGATCATAGTTATATAGCCCAATAAATTGTAGTAGAAAGAAGTGGGACGCATATGAGTAATGGCTACGTCTGATGATAGTTCATTCAGAATCTTCTCTACATTGCGAGCACCGAGTAAAATCCCTGATCCTTGATCTAAATGAGCACCAATGCTACTTAGATTAACCAGACGTTTTACGCCAGACTGTCCGATCGCTTGTGCATAGTTATTGCCCAGAAGTGTTGAACGCTTATTGATAGAATCCTGAAAATAGACATACGAATCCTGTAAACTGCTGATTTCAGCAATTGAAAACAAGTTCCTTGAACCAGTGAATATAGCTGATTTTTTCACACATAAAAGCCTGTAAAT
>JANMLZ010000185.1:0-16795 GCA_031372825.1 Cyanobacteria bacterium OTE_58_metabat_593
TACAGAATCCGTTGCCAAACATCCGTTAAATCCGTTACAGAATCCGTTGCCAAACATCCGTTAAATCCGTTACAGAATCCGTTGCCAAACATCCGTTAAATCCGTTACAGAATCCGTTGCCAAATATCCGTTAAATCCGTTACAGAATCCGTTGCCGAACCTCCTTTTATCAACTAAGTTGTCTTCGATAACGATTTGCACTTACAAGCAGAGTTGCTATGGCAAACAAAATCATGGCGATCGCGTGTAACCACCAAACCTCTAACCCAGTCCCCTTGAGCAGAATGCCCCGCAAAATGACCAGATAATGATAAAGAGGATTAATTTTGGCAATCCAACGAAATAGCAAGGGCATACTATTCACCGCCGTGACAGCGCCGCCTAATAAAATAATCGGGATGTTTAAAAAGATGCCAATTAGAATCGTTTGTAACTTATTTTCAGAAAATGTAGAAATAGCTAATCCAATGGCAACCCCAATTTGAATGTAGAGAATTGAGAAAATCAATAACAAAAATAGATTACCTCGCAATGGTAGTTGAAACACCAAAAATGCAACGGCAAAACACATCAGCAAAGTTATGGTGAGTAAACCAGAAATGGGGACAATTTTAGAAATCAGAATTGCCGTAGAAGCCACAGGTGTCATCAGTAATTGCTCTAAAGTTCCCTGATCTTTTTCCCGCACTGCTTCTACGGCGGCGGCCAGAATTGCACTGAGAGTAACGATCGCACCAATGACTCCAGGTACAAAGAACCAACTATCGAGAGTACCGGGATTGTAGCGGAAAGTGATTTCCGACTGAACCGGAATTTTCAATCCTGTTGATAGAGGTTGATATTGTTCTACTAAATTCAGGTTGAATTGAGTTGTAATTTGAGCAATATAACCCTTAGCAATTCCAGAACTATAAGCATTAATACCATCAATGATTACCGCAACTTCTGACTTACCAGTTTGCAACAAGTCGCGGCTAAAAGCAGCGGGAATCATCAAACCCGCATCAACTTGTCCGCGTTCAATCTGTCGAGTCAAATCTTGCTGACTATTGGTGTGGCGACTGGCAATAAATACCTGATTTGCAGTGAAGGCATCGACTAATTGCCGACTGATCGCGACCTGATTTTGATCCAGAATACCTAGCCGTAGATGGGTGACATTGGAGTTTAAGACATAGCCGAAAATCACCATAGAAACAATTGGTGCGATGGTTAGGAAAATTACCAGTTGCCGATTTCGCAATAGTTCAGTGGTTTCTTTAATTAACAGAGCCAAAAGGCGACTATTTAGCATTTTTTGTGTTACCAAGTTACTACTACAAAATTCCCAATTCCCAATTCCCAATTCCCAATTCCCCATTACCAATTCCCCATTACCAATTCCCAATTCCCAATTCCCAATTCCCAATTCCCAATTCCCAATTCCCAATTCCCAATTCCCAATTCCCAATTAACTTGACAATTGCATTCGACGCATTCCCCACCAAGCAATTGCAAATTCGGCAATACTCAAAATGAGCATGGCGAGAATCAGTTCCCAAGTGCCAAACCAACCGGAACCCCGCACAAAAACATCTCGACATAGTTCGATGTAGTAGCGCACTGGTACCAGATAGGATGCAATTGAAAAGGGAAACGGCACGCTATTCAGGGGGAAGAGAAACCCTGCTAGCAGAAAGCCAGTTAATACTTTAATTGTGCCGATCGCCTGCACTGCTGCACTTTGAGTTGTGGTAAAAATGCCAATAATTAAACCCAACTGTACCCCCGCCAACATAAACACAGGTGTACCAATAATCAATGGTGTTGGATCGCCAATAAAACGCACTTCAAATAATAAGAAGCCGACAATAAACAGGATAATGGCTTCTCCCAAACCCACAGCTATATAGGCTAAAGATTTGCCAATGAGCAGTTCAAAGGCACTTAGACTAGAAGCATAAAGTTGCAGAATTGTACCCTGTTCTTTTTCGCGAACAAGGGCGATCGCAATTAATAACGGCGGGAAGATTGCCAGAATTACTCCATAACTTCCAGGTACAATAAACAGGGATTCTTGCCGTCCTGGATTGAACCACAAGCGCACTTGAGCAACTACTCCTAATGTCTCAGATAGTTGCCCTAATTGCTCTTGTACAACAGCTAAAGTTGTTCCTTTGACAGCTAGATCGCTAACACGGGCATTGATGGTATCGCTACCATCAATGATTACCTGCACTTTCCCAGTTCTTCCTGCTGCTGCATCTGCGGCAAAACCAGTGGGAATGGTAATTTGTACTTGGGCGGTATCGCGATCGATCGCATCGGGAAAGCGCATTCCTTCCCACTTTGCCGGAACAAATAAATTAGTGGCATAAAGTCGTTCAATGTAGCTGCGACTGAGGGTAGTTCGATCTAAATCGCGCACTACTAGAGAGATATTTTTTGCTTCTAAACGAATGGCATAGCCAATAATTAGTAAGGCAATTACTGGTAGGATAAATGCTAGCGCAACGCCTAAGCGATCGCGCTGAAATTGTTGCAATTCTTTGAAAACTTGATTACGAATTCGTCGGATCATCATGGTGGTGCGCCTCCTGCCCGTTGTACTTCTCCAATAAAGGCATCTTCTAGGGAAAACGCCATAAATTCGGTTTCAATTAGTGGTAAATTAGCTTGTTGTAAAAGTGCTTCTACTTTGGGTAATTCTTGCTTGGGATCGTCTAAGACGATGTGGAGGCGATCGCCAAAAATTGAGACGCGCCAAGGTTCTAGGTGTTCTCGCAGGCGATCGTAACTTTCTTGCAATTTCCCGACGCGCAATTCAAATAATTGACCCGGTTGTGCTGATTTAATCTCACTTGCCGAGCCCTCTGCCACTTTGCGGCCTGCTACCATAAAACACATCCGATTGCATTGTTCTGCCTCATTCATATAGTGGGTGGTGACGAGAATTGCAGTGCCGTTACGGGCAAAGTCGTTAATTAATTGCCAGAATTGTTTACGTGCTAATACATCAACGCCGGAGGTAGGTTCATCGAGAAATAAAATCTCTGGTTCGTGCATGACTGATGCCCCAAAAGCAACTCGTTGTTTCCATCCACCAGGTAATTGTTTAGTTAGTAAATGTTCTTGTTTTTCTAAGCCACAAATTGAGAGTACCCAGCGAATCTTTTCCTGTCGCTGTTTGGGAGGAATGCCATATACTCCACTGTAAAAATGTAGGTTTTCGAGAATTGTTAGGTCATCATAAAGAGTGAATTTTTGACTCATGTAGCCAATTTTTTGTCGTAGTTGGGCACTCCGCAGATTCCCTGTTTCTCCGGCAATCGAGATTTTTCCCGAACTGATTGGTAATAGTCCACACAGCATTTTAATCATGGTGGTTTTGCCTGCACCATTTGCGCCTAGCAGTCCATAAACTTCGCCATAATGAAGGTCTAAGTTGAGGTTTACCACTGCATGAAAAGTACCAAAAATCCGGTTGAGGTTCCGGGCGCAGATGGCGATGGTAGGATTTTGGATTTCTTGTTTCCTATTTTGTTTTGAAGGTACGCTTTGCGATCGCGGAAATGGAATAAATTTAGGAATTCCCCCTTTTTGGCGTAGTAGGGTTGTGAATACGTTTTCTAGGGTTGGTTTTTCCAACTGAATATCAATCTGGTTATTGCTAGTTTTTGGCTGCTGAGTTAATCGATCGCGTACCAGGATTTCGCCTTGTTTGGCATCTTTGACTAGGACTTCAATGCGATCGCCATAAGTCGAGACATCGGCAATCTGTTCTTGATTGACTAACGGCAGTAAAGCTTGTTCAGTTTGGACTAATTCAGGTGTCCGAATCACCAACCGTTGCAGCCCCAGAGCGCCTTTAAGTGCTGTGGGAGTACCAATTTGCTGAATCTGCCCGTCGTAAATCAAAGCCACGCGATCGCACCGTTCTGCCTCATCTAAATCGGGAGTAGCGACAACAACGGTGATTCCCTGGGCAGTTAATCCCGCCAAAATATCCCAAAACTCGCGACGGGCAATGGTATCAACTCCCGTAGTTGGTTCATCTAACAACAGGACTTGGGGCTCGGAAATCAGCGCACAACAGAGGGCTAATTTCTGCTTCATGCCACCAGAAAGACGACCGGCAAGGCGATCGCAAAATTTATCCAATTGCATCAATTTCAGATACTTACTGCGTCGCGTTTCTAGCTGATTTTCTGGCACTAACCGCAATCCAGCACTATAATTAATATTTTCCTCAACACTGAGGTCTGGATAAAGCGAAAATTGTTGGGTAAGATACCCCGTATAGTTGCGGGCATCTCTGGCCGGCAATTTTAGGATTTGCGCTTCCCCAGCCGTTGCTTCCATCACGCCACCGAGAATATTAAAAACAGTAGTTTTGCCAGCACCATCGGGGCCAATTAGCCCAAATAATTCTCCCCGATTTACCTCTAGGTCAATACCCCTAAGTGCGATGGTTTTGCCATAGTGTTTGTACAGTTTTTCGATATGGATTGTGACAGTATTCAGGGGAGAAGTAGATGGGATATTATTTTTGCGATCGACTAGATTTTGCAAAGATTGAGTCATGATTTTATCCAAAATTTAAACCGATTGCCGTTTGGAAATCAAAAATTAAAAGTGCAAAATTAAAAATGACATAATTTAATAGTACGTCGATCGAGTTATTGGTTTAACTCCCGTTTTGGTGTTTCTACAAGTACAGAAATCGCGAGCAAACTTAAGCCAATGATTTTGATAAAGGCGTTTACTGCGTGTGCATACTCCCATTGGTCACGATACCGCATCCAATCTGCTGGAACGGGATTCGTCAACCATTTGGCGAATTCAGCATTCATTGGCGCAACAAACATTATCCAACTCACAAATGCCAGCACCAATACAATCGCGCCGCCCAACGTCCAGTAAAAAGTTGAACCATGTTTGCGAACCAGAAATGCTAGTACAATTGCCGTCAAAATCGCTGTAATTTCAAAAACTGCACCGACTGAACCAAATAACTTATAAACATTTTCAACAACTGTCACTTTCACCCAAAGTTGTTGGTCAAACTGCATTCTTTGTGGCAACTCTAGCAAATGTGTCATAGACAAACTCAGACTAAATGAAGCCAGCATGAGTGTGATGAATCGCCAAGATCGGATGAATGTCATTTTGCTCTACCTCACAATAGTAATTCAGATACTTGAGATGATATTTAAACCTGAAAAGCCTCCCGATCTAACGCCGATTCGGGTTGGTTTTTATAGCTCATCATACGTTCGATCGATAAGTCTGATGCGCCTTGAGTTGTGCCCGTAATTGGGCAATTTCAGCCGCCATATCGAGCACCATTGCAGCTCCGGCTAGGTTCAAGCCCAAGTCTTGACGCAAGCGCTGAATCTGAGTAATTCGAGCAATCTCGCGGCGATGTAACATTGAGCCGATCGCCTCAATCACCCCTAACTCAACATAAACTTGTACAATTGCGATCGAAGTTTCGGTCACAAATGCAGCATATTCAAAGGTGTAGAGTGGCTCACCTTCAAGTGAAACCACGGTTGTTGAAAGGCTGAAGCTCATAATTTAATCTCCTCTAACTGGGCGCGGGGGTTAAAGTTGGTATTGGCTTGGATTTTTTCGTAGCATTCTTGCTCGATCGCACTTAAGTCTTTTGGCGTAACTATCTGAAGTTTGGCGAGTAAGTCACCACGTCCCCCTTTTTGCAATGTCCAGCCCTTGCCGCGCAGTCTGAGGGATTGTCCCGATCGCACTCCTTGAGGCACCTTCATCGTCACGCTACCATCGGGTGTGGGCACGCTGATTTCCGCCCCTAAAACCGCTTCATCCGGGCGAATTGGCACATCACAAACGAGGTCATCACCCTCGAATCGGAAGAAGGGATGGGCTAATATTTCAATGGTGAGATACAAATCGCCACGCTGTTGAGAAAACGGGCTGGCGCGGCCTTTACCTTTGAGGCGAATGCGACTACCTGGTTTTGCGCCTGCGGGAATGCGGACATTGATGGTTTCATCGTCGAATTGCAGCCGTTTTTGGACACCGTGAAACGCTTCGGAAAATGTCAGGGCGATCGCTGCTTCGCTATCCGGTGCGGGCGCTTGAGAGCGAAATCCGCCACCAAAATCATCGAAGCCGCTGGTTGTGTTGGTTCTGCGTTGCGATCCGTTTCGCGATCGACCTAATAAATCGTTAATAAATGAATCAAAGTCGGCGTATTGATCGAAGTCAACATTCCCAGGATTAGTTCCTCTGGATGGTGGCGCTTCAGTGTAACCAGGATGGTTCCAATGTTCGCCAAATTGATCGTATTTCGGCCGTTTCTCTGGATCGGAAAGCACCTCATTTGCTTCATTGAGGTCTTTGAATTTTGCCTCTGCGTCTTTATCTCCAGGATTTAGATCGGGATGATATTTGCGAGCAAGTTTGCGGTAAGCTCGTTTGATTTCTTCAGGAGTTGCTGTTTTGCTAACTCCTAAAATGGTGTAATAGTCTTTAAAGTCTGTTGCAGTTGGCATTTTAAATTGGGTATATTTTTAGTTAGGATTGTGGGTTAAATCATTGGCTACAAAGAATGATGTTATTTTGTGATATCAATTTCGGTTGGATCTGAGATCTTGCACCATTCTCAATAAGCCTTTTATGGACGGGCAGGATGCCCATCCCACAATAAAATTCACTCTTTGTGGAACGGGCTTGTAGCCCGTTGCTGACATTGGTGCAAGATGTGAGTTGGATCGGATTTTTTAACCGCAGAGAGCGCAGAGGGCGCAGAGGAAGAGAAATATGAAGAATATTTATTTTCCTACTCATCTGTTAAATCTATTGTTTTCTGAACATCAAAACCGACCATTTGGGGAGATTAATATAGAGTTTTCCGTCTTCCTGAACTCGCAGATTGTACTCATAGTTTCCCGAATCATTCCAACCATCATATTGAGGCGATTGAGAGTTAAAAATTTCTTTCCACCTACCTGTTTCTGTTCCCATATGAATGCCATAATTATGTTCTTGCCATTGACGATCGCTCAAATTTACAACCACCACCACAATATTGCCGGACTCATGCCAGCGTTTGAAAGCTAATACTGCATTCGCGCGATCTTCATGAATGAATTGCAAAGTAGAACTGCGTAAAGCCGGATTGTTCCAGCGTACCCAATTGACATCTCTCACCAGGTTTCGCATGGGGATACCGATCGCATCTCCGGCAATTTTCCAATCAAATCGATGTTCTGAAGTCGCTGGATTGCGATCGGGGTTTGGCCACCAATAACCCCAGTGATGACATTCCGATCCCATAAACAGCATCGGTGTCCCCGGAATCGCCACATTTAATGCCCAACCGAGTCGTGCTTTCGATCGCGCATACCAGTTATCTCGTCCTCCAAATAGCTCAACAAAATAGCGATTCTCGCGTTGATTACCACTATTACCATCAGCAATTTGATCGTGTGAACCAAGCAAATAGCGCACTAAATTCCAGGGACGATCGAATCCCATCCAACCAATAAATGACTTTAGTTCATCGATCGCATTCTCTGCATTTGCGGCCAGACGATAGGCGAACGGATCGGCCATGCCCCAAACCGCATTGAATCCTAATTCGCGGATTACTTTACCCCAGCGATCCTGTTGATCTCCCGTCCATTCTGCAATCAAATACTTATCGTCCCAGTAGGGACTTTCTCGTATTCCGGCAATAATATGCTGAGTACATTCCCACGTCAGGGTATGCGCCATATCGAACCGCAAACCATCACCATGATACTCATTCAACAGCATCCGCGCGTTGTCAAGTAGAAAGTTTTGCACTTCCGATTTCCAGTGAGCAAACGATCGACCATCTTCATCACGGGCTGGTTCATATTGAAATGGATCTTCAAAATAAATGCCACCACTATCAGTCGTATTACCGTCATATTCCCAGTAATGATTGTGACTGCTCGAAGCATGATGATACACCACATCAAAAATCACGGCTAGACCGCGATCGTGTGCCGCGTCAACGAGCGATCGCAGCTCTGCCGGAGTCCCGTATCCATCATGAGGTGCAAACAGGTTGGTGGCCCCATATCCTTCGTTATCCACGCCATCAACTTGGGCGATCGGCAATAATTGCAGTGCGTTAAATCCTAGTTCTCGAATGTATTCGAGCTTTGTCTGAAAGTCGGCAAACGTGGCATAATTTGGAATATTTAGGCGATCGTGCAATCCGGCAAATGAGCCGACATGAGCTTGATAAATAATTAGATTTTCAAATTTGGGCGTAGCAAACTCAGACCATTTTTGCTGCCGCCAATCAACAACGATTCCTCTGGCATTATCGTCAGCACTTTCGACTTGCCGTGCATAGGCATCCACACGAGTAACCGTACCGCCGGGATTTGTCGGATCGCCGCCTTTGTTTTCAATTGAGAACTGATAGAATTGATTTGCTACAACGCCCGCAACATCAACTGACCAATAGCTAGGATTACTTGGTTCTGGTGTGAGTGAAACTTGGGACATTTGTTCATCGCGCCAAATGCAAACTGCAACCCCGATCGCATTTGGTGCCCAGACTCGAAACGAACACCCACCGTCAAATAGGTTTGCGCCCATACCGGGATGAACGCTCGGATGAACAGCGACTGAGCGATCGGTTGAGTTCGGATTGGTTGAAGTATGCGATCGACTAATCAACATCACAGGCATCCTCACATTAATAAAATATTATCGATTCCGGTTGGATCGGATTTTTTTAACCGCAGAGACCGCAGAGAACGCAGAGAAAGATAAGAGAGAGATGAATATTTTCGATGCTAACGGATTTGATTTAAGTTTTTTCTGATTTTATCTGGTTAAATTTATCTTTGATCGACCCACCCTAACTAGACTCGGAATTGCCAATAAATGAATCAGTCAATAGACAGATATTTGACTCCAATTTTATAATTGGAATCTCTATCAATAGGAATAGATTAAATTGAAAACTAGATAGTGATTAATACTCCCGCTAAAATAAGCTGTTTCGCATTTAAACCACTAACAAGGCCTGTAGGGTGCGTCAGCTCAATCGCTTCCACTGGCAAGGGAAACGCTGTGGGCTGACGCACCCTACAATACTATTTTAAATGCAAAACAGCTTACTCATTCTTTAGAAGTTTTTATCTCTATATTTAGAGACATATTTTTATTGACCCTGGTAGCTATGCTTGAGTTGCGATCGTTTAAGAATTTTTAGAATTTACTTCTAAAGTATAAATATCTCAAATTTATATTTGAAAATTAATTTTATGAAAAACATAACTTTATTCGATCAAAGCGATCGCCCTTACACCCAAATTTGAGGTGAAAATGCTTAGTATTAGCTTGAATGTAAAGCAAGGAATCGATCGGCTAAAAATCAACAAATGGCTGATGGGGTTGCTGGTAGCCATTCCGATCGCAGGAATCGGCAGTTATGTTGCCTACAACCAATTGGTGACAGTCCCCCAGCAACGAGCGCAGCGCAAGATTCAGACAGCATTAGTCACACGGGGTAATCTGACGATTTTGGTGTCAGCCAATGGCACTGTGCAACCCGAAAGTTCGGTCAATGTCAGTCCCAAAACCTCTGGTGTCTTGAAGCAGTTGCTGGTTAAAGAAGGTGAATTTGTCCAAGCAGGGCAGGTTGTTGCCTATATGGACAACTCGAACCTCCAAGGGCAATTGCTCCAGTCTAGGGGCAATCTTGCTGCTGCTGAGGCAAATTTGAACAAGGTAATTGCTGGGAATCGATCGCAGGATATCGCTCAAGCTCAAGCTCAAGTAGATGAATCCAAAGCCAGTTTGAACAAGGTGCTCGCGGGGAATCGATCGCAGGATATCGCTCAAGGGCAAGCTCAGGTAGATGAAGCCAAAGCCAGTTTGAACAAGGTAATTGCTGGGAATCGATCGCAGGATATCGCTCAGGCTCAAGCCAACCTGAATAAAGTCCAAGTCACCTACAGACAAGCTGAAGAAGATTTGCGGCGCAATCAAAAGTTACAAGCAGCGGGAGCAATCTCTCAACAAGCTCTCAGTACGGATCGATCGACTCGTGATAGTGCGATCGCCCAAGTGCAGCAAGCCCAGCAAGCTCTCAATTTGCTCAAAGTCGGATCGCGCCCCGAAGATATCTCCCAAGCCAAAAGCATCCTCAAACAGCGGCAAGAGGCATTGAATTTACTCAAAGTCGGAGCGCGCCCCGAAGATATTGCCGAAGCCAAAAGCGTCCTCAAACAGAAACAAGAGGCGATGAATTTACTCAAAGCGGGTTCTCGCCCCGAAGATATTGCCGAAGCCCGTGCCAAGGTAATGGCCGCCCAAGGTGCAGTCGCGATCGTCCAACGAAGTATTGAGGACACCGTAATTCGCGCTCCCTTCGCGGGGATTGTTGCCCGCAAATATGCCGATCCTGGTGCATTTGTCACCCCAACCACAGCAGGTAGTGCGGTGACTTCGGCAACATCATCTTCAATTCTGGCTTTGGCATCGAAAAATGAAATCGTGGCGCAGGTGGCGGAAGCCAGCATTGCCCAAATTCGCGTCGGCCAGGTGGCGGTAATCAAGGTGGATGCCTATGCTGGCAAAACCTTTGAGGGCAAGGTGACGCAAGTGGCTACCCAGTCCTTGGTGCAGCAAAACGTGACCAGTTTTGAGGTGAAAGTAACGGTTTCTGACACCGAACGACTGCTGCATCAGGGGATGAATGTGACGATCGATTTCAAAGCCGGAGAACTGACTCAGGTGCTGATTGTGCCGACGGCTGCGATCGTGCAACAGACAGCCGCTCAGGGTGTATTTGTGGCGAAAACAGGCGCAGATCCAGTCTTTATGCCGATCGTAGTTGGGACAACTGTCAATGACAAAACTGAAGTCAAGTCTGGTTTAACTGGGAACGAACGGGTTTTGCTCAGTTTTCCACCCGGAACTCGCAAAGTCACTGGGATCAACGGAGGTTGATGGTAGTTTTGGCGATCTAGAAATCAGGACACTCAAGCGTGTCCAAAGCGTGTCAACGTAAGCCTAAAACCCTTGACAAATCTCGTTTTTCCCATAGTCTAGATCCCCCTAAATCCCCCTTAAGAAGGGGGACTTTGATAAGACTCCTGTCCCCCCCTTCTTAAGGGGGGCTAGGGGGGATCTGGCCTTAATCATCAAACAAGCATTCTGTGGGTGGGGTAAAAACCTACGCAGCAAATCTTAGGCTTTATTCAATCCGAAAAACTCCTATGAAAACAAAGCGTTCTCCAAAGTCATTGATGCCGACCTCCCGTCGCACCAAACGCAGAATTTCACCGCTTGAAATATTCCTCATGGCAATCGAAACCCTGTGGAGTAATAAAGTGCGATCGGGATTGACAATGCTGGGCGTAATTATTGGTATTTCTTCCGTAATTGCGATTACCTCGATCGGTCAAGGAGTCCAAAAAGCCACCGAGTTAAGAATTGAGGCATTGGGTACCAATATCCTCCAAGTGTCAGCAGCCGCAGCGAAAACGGGCGGCATCAGTCAGGGGGCTGGCACCGCTAGTACGCTCACCTGGGAAGATGCTCAGGCGATCGCCAAACAAGTCCCCGCCGCTACAGCAGTTTCAGCCTTCTTATACCGCCCGAATATTCAGGTGGTACGCGGCAACGTCAACATTTCCACAACTGCCATCGGCACGGATTTAAACTTTCCAGTGGTGAGAAATGTCCAGCCGGAATTAGGGTCATTTTTCCGGCAGCAGGATTTAGATGCAGCCAAAGCAGTTGTGGTGATTGGTGCCAAAGTTCGAGATGATTTGTTCGCTCCATCAGAAACTGCGATCGGTAGCGATATTCGGATTCAAGGTAAACGTTATAGCGTGGTAGGAGTGATGGAGCGTAAAGGGTCTGTAGGGCTGCAAGATATGAATGATATGGTGTATCTGCCACTGACAAATATGTCCGCCCAGATTGTCGGTAACAATGCGCTCACAGGTGTCGCGATTAATGGCTTTTGGCTGCAATCGAGTAATGCCGATCAACTCGAATCGGCACAATTTCAGGTGACAAATGTGCTTCGGCTGCGCCATAATATCCGCCCGCCCAAAGAGGATGATTTTCTTGTCACCAATGAAGTGGATCTGATTAAGACTTTCACAAGTATTATGGGGTCACTGACGCTGATGATAGGTGCGATCGCCGGAATTTCGCTAGTTGTTGGTGGTATTGGTATCGCGAATATTATGCTGGTTTCGGTGATGGAACGGACGCGCGAAATCGGTCTGCGTAAAGCTGTTGGTGCAACTAGCGGCGCGATTCTCAACCAATTTTTGATGGAAGCGATCGTGATTTCGATTATTGGCGGTGCGATCGGGATCGGGTTGGGTATCGCCCTCGCTTTCACTGCCGCCACACTATTCAAATTTCCCTTTGTTGTCCCTCTGTGGTCAGTGGTGGTGGGGTTTGGACTCTCGCTAATTGTTGGGGTGCTAGCAGGCGGTATCCCTGCGCGCAATGCTGCTAAATTAGACCCGATCTTGGCACTACACGGTGAATAAATATGGCAACCATTATTCTGCTTAAAGACATTACCAAAACCTATCACTTGGAAGCGATCGATGTTCCTGTCCTCAAGCGCGTTAATTTGTCGATCGAACAGGGCGAATATGTAGCGATTATGGGGGCTTCTGGTTCGGGAAAATCGACACTGATGAATATCATTGGTTGTCTCGATCGTCCCACCAGCGGGGAGTATTTCTTAGCAGGTATAAATCTCACAACCCTCGATGATGATGAACTCGCAGATATCCGCAATCAATACATTGGGTTCGTGTTTCAGCAGTTCAACCTATTACCACGACTAACATCACTGGCGAATGTGATGCTACCGATGATTTATGCCGATGTCGATCGCTCCCAACGGATCGAGCAAGCTACGGAAGCATTAGTACAAGTCGGTTTGAGCGATCGACTCCAGAATAGTCCCAATCAGTTGTCAGGCGGACAACAGCAGCGCGTTGCGATCGCCCGTGCCCTAGTCAATCATCCAGCCTTAGTCTTGGCGGATGAACCAACTGGAGCCCTGGATTCTCAAACCTCTCAAGAGATCATGGATCTGCTCACAGAATTAAATCAACAAGGTACAACGATCGCGATCGTCACCCATGATGCCGATGTCGCCGCGAGGACAAAACGGGTGATTCGGATGCTTGATGGAGTAATTGTTGAAAATGCACAACCAATCAAGAATTAGGACACGGCAGTGCGGTTTCCCTACAATTAATCGGGGTAGGGACACGGCACTGCCGTCTCCTCCATTTGTATCTCAGCAATCAAGAATTAGGACACGGCAGTGCCGTTTCCCTACAATTAATCGGGGTAGGGAAACGGCACTGCCGTCTCCTCCATTTCTATCTTTATATCTTCAACAACAAGATTATTTGAAGTCAAAACAGGTAGAGGTTCAGAAGCTTTTAAAGCCCAGGTATGATCCGCAGTCAAATCCAAAATAGTCTGGTGATAATTACTCAAACTTTCTCGATGCCCAATGCTCAAAAACGTCATACCAGAGGCTTCTAACTGTTGGTATAAATGCTTTTCATTACTAGGATCGAGGGCGCTAGTAGCCTCATCTAAAATTGCGTAACTAGGTTTATTGAGCAGCAGACGTGCGAAAATTAAGCGCTGTTGTTCTCCCAAAGATAGAACCTGCGCCCAGTTTTGTTCAGTATTGAATCCTCCATAACTTTGCTCTAAGTTGGGTAAATTTACCTCAATCAAAATTTGCCTCAACTGCGAATCTTCTACTGACCCATCCATATTTGGATACAGCATTTGATCTCGTAACGTCCCTAAAATCATGTAAGGTCGCTGTGATAAAAACAACATTTCATTCAGGGTAGGGCGCAAAATTTTACCAGTCCCTGCATTCCACAATCCAACGATCGCCCTTAGCAAAGAACTCTTGCCGCACCCGCTAGGCCCTCTCACCAGCAAACCCTCGCCAGTAGAGAGTTTCACAGATAGATCCTCCACCAAAGTCCGTTGACGGTTAGGTGTTTGGAGGGTCATATTTTCGATCGCCAGTCGATCGGCAATTTCAGTTTTGATACTTGTTTTTTCAACACCGTCAACCTCGTTAGAAGTTAAGTGATGAGTTTCCAAACACTCTAAAAAGGTGTATAAACGCTCGACACCCGCGCCAAAAGTAGCAAGGGATTGAAAGCGCGCCACAATTAGATTCAGCGAGAAAAAGACTCGGATAAAAGCCCCTTGCGCCTCGGTAACTTTACCAACTTCTAACTCACCCGCAAAAATGCCGGGAGCCACCACAATTGCAGGCAAAATGAACGGAATAAATTCATAGGCGTTAGTCAGGATATTGAGATTCAACTCCCAAAAAATCAAGCGTTTAAAATTATCAAAAGCTTCGACAAATCTGCCTTTAATTTGAGCTGACTCACAGTCTTCTCCCTGATAAAAGGCGATCGCCTCAGCATTTTCCCGCACCCGCACTAAACTAAACCGAAAATCGGCCTCTTTTTTAAGCTGCCCAAAATTCAGTCGCATTAAGGGCTTCCCGAATACCCCAACTGTCGCCAGGGTTCCCACCAGGGCGTAGAGTACCAAAAACAAGATTAACGGCTTAGAAATGCCCCAGAGCACGCCACTAAAGGCCGCTACGGCTAACAAAGAATCAACTACCGCTAGCAGTAGTTTTAACGATTCTTGGGTAAAACTTTTGACATCTTCAGCAATCCGCTGATCTGGGTTATCGATGTCAGCATCGGCATGATTGAGATTGTAAAAGGCGCGATTCTGGAAATAGCGATCGACAAAATAGTTAGTCAGCCACCGCCGCCATTCCAACCCCAGGCGATCGCGCAAATAATCATAGCCTGCATATAACGGTGCATAAATAACTAATGTCCCAGCAAAAATTAGAATCGTTTGCCAAAATCTAGCTTCATCGTGAGCAGACAATGCCGAAATTAGCTCGCCTCGCTTGTTGTTGAGCAGCACACTCAGTCCCGTGTAGCCAAAGGATAACAGGATGACTAATAGCAATAAGCCGCGCGCCCGCCATTTTTCGTCGCTTGACCAGTATGATTTGGCGATCGACCAGAACTGTTTCAGTATAGTTAGATTAAATCGTTGCATTACTTTTTTCATACAAATTTGCTCACCTATTTAATATAATAGGAAAACAGGATTGAAAGCGCAAAAATTCCAAATCTTGGCTTTGAAAAATAGCAGGTGTGTCAAACTGTGTCCAGGAAAGATGGCAGCGCGATCGGCAAGGAGTCGTAGCGGAACATCGCCCCTCGTTCCATAAATTGCTCCATCACCAGCAATCTTTACTGATTACTTTCAAGTATTGCCTTCGCCTGCAAAAGTCCTTGAATATTCGTGCCGCGATCGCTGCTAGCTGTTAAATAGATGGGTTCACCCTTGGAGTTAAAGGATACCCTCGCATCTTTGACATTTTGGTTGCTTTATCCGACAATTTATGTAATAATTATTTTGTATAAGTATTTATCCTGTAATCGGGAACATAATACGTAGTTAGAAAACATAAACTACCAAAAATATAAATGGCATTTGATAAAAAAACCTCTGAGATAATAGCTTATAGAGCAGCTTACATATGCAGTAATCCCGAATGCAATACCCTGACAATAGGGCCGACAATTACCGACCCTCAATTAAAAAACAAAAAGGGCGAGGCTGCTCATATTCTTGGTGAAAAGGCAGGTGCAGCTAGGCATGATCCGAAATCCTCCATCAATATAGCAAGTGTCGAAAATGGATTATGGTTATGTGCTAACTGCCATACTTTAATAGATAAAAATAAAGGCGCTGATTATTCTTCAGATGATCTCTTCGGATGGAAGAAAGATCATGAAGAAACCATATCAATGCTGCTTAGAACCCATAAAAGTCCACTCCCGTTGATTTCAAGGCAGTCAACAAACCGAAAAATCGCACAAAATATTGTTGATTATATATCGAATAAAGGTGTCTATTTTCAATGTCATTTAATTGAAAATCCTGATCATGTTATTAAATCTATCGATCAAGTAAGAAGAGAAATTAGCCGTGAAGTTAAAGCTATTGACTCTGATAAACGCCTAAAAGAGATATGTAGATATATTCAGGATGCAAACCGAGAGTTCATGAATGAATTGTCACGAGATAACAGTTTATTGGATACTTATTTAATTATTCTACGAAAGAGGGTTGGGATACAGTTAAAAAGATTAAGAGACGAAATAGGATGTAATATCTCAGGTCAGATTACATCGATCATACCCTAATGCTCAGTACAGGAAAAAATTTATTCATCGTAGGTTGAGTTGAGGCAAGAAACCCAACAAGATAATGGTTGTCGTGTTGCTGCTAGACATATAGCGGTTATCAGAAAGATGAGGTACGTTGTTGGGCTTGAGCCTCCTTGGTTTAAGGGTTATGTAAGCTGTCAATTATACCTCATCTTTTTGAGAAAGGCTATAAGGAAACTTTAGAATATCTTAAAGATACTCCATTAAAATACTGTGAAATAGAAAATTTAGAAGATTCTTTTTGGAAGCGCCTTTTTCTTGAAATGTATAACAAAAATCAAGAAGCTAAAAAAGTTAGTGGTTAGTGCGATCGCTGATCTTGTAGGTTAAGTGCGATCGCCTAGAAATCACGACTCACAGGAATAGCGATCGCCACTTTCCCCTTCACCTCCCAAAAACGATCGCCTTTTAACCTCACAAAAAGCTCGCAGATGAAGGTGTTCAAATTGTCTTAGGAGTAGCGTGTGTTAGCGTAGCGTAACGCA
>JANMLZ010000127.1:0-19089 GCA_031372825.1 Cyanobacteria bacterium OTE_58_metabat_593
GCTGCTGGTATGTCGAGCTATCTCGCATCAATTTTAGCAGAAAATCGCTGGGTGGATCTTGTTGTTTCCAGTCTCCCCAAGTGTCTAAAAATGCTCGGAGATTACATCGCTGATAGGAAAGTAGCAGTTTGTCAGTTATTAGCATTTAGTATTCGCAAAGCATAGAATAAGTAGAAGTAACGCACGACACGGATTTTGACATAGATACACGGATTAATTATTGACTTTGAGGGATTCAGCCACATTAGTTATCCCAAAAGATCCGGCTTAAATATCCTCTTTATTTCTTAATCCGCGTCGGCGGACTTTGTTTATGTAGTAGCGGTTTCAACCGCCGAATGATCGAGGGGGTGGCGAACCGGGATTTGGTATTATTCAATATTAACGCTATCAATTAATCACCCAGAAAAAATGACCAAGGACAAATACCGACAACAGTTTCCAGCTTTGGCCAATAAAGCTTATTTTAACTACGGCGGACAAGGGCCGTTGCCTGAGTCTGCTTTAGAGGCGATTTATGCGGCCTACAAACGGGTGCAGCTTGGGGGGCCGTTTTCGGGGGAAATCGGTGCTTGGGTGGCTCAGGAGGCGATGCTGACGCGACGTGCGATCGCAAACGAGTTAGCCGTCCCTCCCGAAACGATCGCCCTGACGGAAGATGTCACCGTCGGCTGCAATATTGCTCTGTGGGGCATTGATTGGCATCCTGGCGACCATTTATTGCTCTCTGACTGCGAACATCCGGGCATTGTAGCTAGTGTAATGGAATTGCAGCGCCGTTTCAACCTTGAGGTTTCAATTTGTCCGCTGGCGGCTACTTTGAATGAAGGCGATGCGGTGGCGGTAATTGCTGATGGTTTGCAGCCGAATACTCGTTTGTTGGTAATCAGTCATATTTTGTGGAATACTGGCCAAGTTTTGCCTCTGACTGAGATTGTGAAAGTCTGTCATAAAGGCCATGAACCCCCCCTAACCCCCCCTTGCCAAGGGGGGGGACAAGAGGATTTGCCTGTGAATAATCACAAAGTCAGAGTATTAGTAGATGCGGCTCAATCTGTGGGTGTTTTGCCTTTGAATTTGATTGAGTCGGGAGTTGATTTTTATGCTTTTACAGGTCATAAATGGTGGTGCGGCCCGGAAGGTTTGGGAGGACTTTATGTGAGTGCGGATGCTTTGGTAGATTTGCAACCGGTGTTTATCGGTTGGCGGGGAATTGTTACGGATGCTAATGCTAAACCGATTGGCTTAAAACCTGGTGCTCAACGTTACGAAATTGCGACTTCGGCTTATCCTTTGTATGCCGGTTTGCGAAGTGCGATCGCCCTGCAACACGAATGGGGTACGATCGAGGAAAGGTATGCAGAAATTTGCCGTTTGAGCAAGTATCTCTGGGAATGTTTGTCGGAAATCAGTCATGTAGAATGTTTGCGGACTTCTGCACCGGAAGCGGGTTTAGTTTCGTTTCGAGTAACTAATGGGATGCCGCATAAACAACTGGTTAATTTGTTGGAAAAGCAGGGAATTATGGTGCGGACAATTCTCAGTCCTGATTGCGTGCGGGCTTGCGTTCACTATTTTACCACTGAGGCGGAAATTGATAAGTTGGTTGGGGCGATCGCAATTCAATCAGTATAGTCGGAGCGGGTTTATCTATAGTTCTGGACGCATGGGTGGTCAGAAACCGGGTTTTATTCCAGAATACTTGGTTACAGCACGTTTTAATGAAAAAACCCGGTTTCTTTGGTTGGAGTGCGTCCAGGACTGTCCTATGATTTTAAACTAGGATTTAATAGCCGTTGTTTTTTCGTTGGGTTTACGTTAGAATATGGTAAGGAGGTGAAACTATGCAAATTACGAATAAAAAATTTAGGTTGCGAAGCGGTGCAAATTGGACATCGTTTGAGAAGTTTCGTTTGAAAGGCGCAGAAGCACTAAGTTCGATCGCGAATGGTGTCATTGCTACCCTCCAGACAAAAACAGGACAGTACCGGATTATTGAGGAAAATGACTTTCAAGCAATGTATGGACTAGCCCGTGATGTCGATCGGCTAAGGGGAGGATTGCGTATCGTCGTCTTGGCTGTGCGGGCGGCACAAAAACACCCCGATCCAGAGAATCTTAGTCTACTTGCTGAAGCAGTTGCTATGCTGGGAGATATGCCTGAGCTTCCTACCCGCAATAGCTTCGATCGATTAGTTCCAGAGAATTTCGGCTTGGATGAGGATGATGAAGTGATGCTCGATCAAAAATGAAATTGAGCGTCCTTTGCAATCTGATAATGCGATCGACAACAGGATAGATCGATCGTGATGGCTGTAGCAAATAATCAGCCTAACAATCTGGAAACTCTATTTCCTTATGTTACAATCAATAATTAAAAGGAGAATATTCTGGCAAGAAACAGCGAGTATTATATACCAGAATTCTCTCTGATACAACAAACAATACAGGGAGAGGATATCCCCTTACCAGATCCACTAGCAGAAGGACAACCCCATACAACACTTGGAAAAAGAGATGGAAGCGATCGCATTTGTTACCGCCAGTCAGCAACCTTTCCCTCATCAACTTGGCCGAAAGCTAATGGCTATAATGTACCTTGGGGTAGAGTCGATTGGACGGATCACGATCGCCCATCCGATCATCCCAACCCGCATATCCACGAATTCCGCTACAATTGGGAACAGAAAAGATGGGAATCTGGATTGCAACAATTTTGGTGGTATCCCAGAGATGTTGATTAACTGAAGGAGAAATTATGGATGCCTGTTTTGAAATATTACTTTCGACAAGACAGACTCTTGAGTATTTAGAATGTCATCAGGAAACTTTTACTTGGGGTGGCGTAGAATATCCCCAAGGTGAAAAGTATTACCTTTGGGGCAAATATATTAAATTAGTAGAGCGGGAAATTCCGCCCCATATAATCAAGCGCTTACCCGCCGCTTATGGAAGTATGCAATGGCTTAATTTTTCGCTGCAAGGGAAAGGATTAGACTTGCTAGAATCCGAGGTGAATGGTTCTGAGATAGATTGGGAAGGCAAAACTTTTGATGAATTTCTCAAGTTGATTCTGACTGAGCAACCTCAATGGGTTGTGATATTTGAATGGCACTGCGATCGTATAGATAGTCTATACCAAGAGAATGTTAGTGAGTGCATCGATCAGATTAGAAATAACTTGAAATGGGACAATAATAGAGAGGGATTTCTCGTACTATCTTTACCGGAAAATGAGATTGGTATATCTACGATGGCTACTGAGTGGGAGTTTGCGGAAATCTGGGCTGATACTCTGATATCTCCTCCTTATATCCTGATGTTAGTCAAGGAAAAATCAGGGATATTTTGCATTCATAATCCGGCACAAAATTATAAAGTTATTTTTTCTAGTGAGAATTACGAAGCTGCTAAAATGTGGCTGCTAGAGGATGAATATGAGCGTTTGAATAGTCGCATTTTACAACAAGTATAAAGAGATTTCACTAAAATGTTGCCGATCAACTCAAGTGGGACTTACGTCTAAAGGCAGAATTAGCAGTAGAGGGGTGAGATTACAAGGCACTGTGATAAACTAAGAGTTATAGTCTATATATATTTCCTATGATTAACCAGCGCCTAGCATCCTTCCAAACAGCCTTCCAGAATCTTCAGTTACTTCCTTTGAGCACTCCAGAGCAACTGGATAAATTTCATGTGGAATATGGCACTGAGATTTTAGAAGAATTGGAGCATTTGGTTGAAGATTGCTCACCAGACAATAACAAAATCATTTTTACAGGGCATCGTGGGTCAGGTAAATCGACTTTGCTGGGTCAATTTTGCCGGGACACGCAGGCTCGATACTTTGTAGTATTCTTTTCAATTTCTGACATGATTGAAATGTCAGATGTGAATCATATTAACATTTTGTTTGCTATGGCAGTAAAGCTGATGGAAGCAGCAGAAGAACGCCAGATTAAAATCGGTTCTAAAACAAAAAAAGCTTTTTATCAGTGGTTTAGCAAGCATACTCGAACTGAGGGAAGTTCATTTGAGTCGAGCATTGAGAAAGAAGCGAGTGGAGAAGCTGGTGTAAATGCTTGGTTTGTGAAATTCTTTGCCAAGTTGAAGGCAACTTTGAAGGCTAACTCTGTGATTCGTGAGGAAATTACCACTGAGTTTTCGAGACGAATTTCAGACTTGATAGATCGCATCAACGATATCGCTAGTGCGATTCAAGCGGCGTGCGGACAAGAAGTTCTGGTCGTAATTGATGACCTTGATAAACTGGATCTAGAGATTGTAGATAAAGTTTATCGCAATAATATTAGTGCGTTATTTCAGCCTCAATTTCGGATTATTTATACAATTCCAATGGCTGCGACACGAGATATGTCGTTGCGAGGAATTATTCAGAATGCCACAAACAATAAGATTCAATCGATGTGGGCGACAAAGTTGTTTCCGCGTGGACAAGATAGAGTTCCCAATGCCTCTCCTGTCGCAGAAGCTGTAAAAGTATTTGAGCAAATTCTTTACAAGCGAATCCCCAAGGAGTTGATTGCACCGGAAGCAACTCAAATGATGATTGTCAAAAGTGGTGGTGCATTGCGAGAATTTATTCGTTTGGCTCAACTGTGCTGTGGGTTATGTTTGAAGCAGTTACGTCGCACACCAGACAACCAAAATTTGAAAATTACGCCTGAGATTTTGCAAAATGCGATTAAAGACTATCGCATTAATTTAACAGAACCTCTTGGACAAAACCGCTATCAAATTCTAGTGGATGTATACCAAAATTATTTACCCCTAGATGGAATGAATCAGGATTTTTTAGAGTTATTGCATAGGCTCTACATCCTAGAATATCGCAATGACGATTTGTGGTTTGGAGTTCATCCAGTGGTTCAGGAAATATTGCAGCGGCGTGGATTGATCGGAGGGGTAAATGCTTGACAGTGAAATCGTGGACGATCGATCAATGAGGATAGTTACGATGGCCTTCTCTCTTTAATTGAAACAAGTAAGGGTGTATTATCATTAATTGAATTGCAGATAGCAATTGTCAGGTAAAAAAGCCGATCTCCCCTTTTGAGGGAAATCGCGATTGTCTTTTTTATGATAAATAAAATTACCGCGTTTGAAGACAAACTCCCTATCTGCTTTATAAAGGCTATACTAGAGCGCTCTTTGCCACAAATCTCGCATTTATTATGACAAATTAGTTATTAGTGTGATTGTTGTTATTTAAGTCTTCTGTTGGATGTTGTGAAGGTAATTGTTCTGATAGTTGCAGGTCTATTTCAATTGTTATTTTATTTTTCTTAATACTTATATGAGCTATCCTTCCCATAATGTCAAGAGGTACGCAATTATTGAATTGAGATTCAGCCAATAACTGAGTTTTATATCCAGCTTCCTCAAGCCACTCAGTAATATTTCTCCAATTTTCTACTTTTTCATTACCTTTGCCAACAAGACTTTTAATGTGTGGGTATAAAGTAGTACACATTTCACTTTCAACGCCTTTGACACTTTTATGGAGTTTATCTGCTATTTCAGCAGGACTGTAACCGGAAAGCAAGCCGCGCAGGTGCAGCTTTTCGACAGGTGTGAGACGCTTTCCTTTAGCGGAGGCTAGGTCAATGTACAGTATTTCTAAGTCCCAGTGGTTTGCAGCTTGGGTGAACTGTTCGTTGGTAGGGGGCATTGCAGTAATTCTTTATAAAAAATTTTCCTAGTGGAATTATAGCTTAATTGGTAGTCTTGGATAGCTATTAGTAGGTTGTCGCTAGGTTGTGGCTGGCTTATAATATGGTTTAGCTGAGTGCGATCGTACAGGTAAATAACGCTGTGGGTGTAAAACGCTAGCTTAATTGTAACAAATAATACATTTTACCCTGGATGCGCTCGTCACCCTTACGGTTATAGCATTAGTCCGAAGTTAACATCAGCAGTTAGCCTATAAAGTAGTGCTTGGACAAAATCAATGGAAACCAATTTAGGAGAACTAACAGCTCGGATTAGAGAAGAGCTAAATGAGTATCAAGCTCAACTTGCACAAAAACTAGATCAACTTTTGGCTGAAGGTCTAATTTCTAGTACACAGATAGAAGAAATTATCAGAGAAGCAAAACTGACAGGTGAAGAAGTGGTCAATGCTCTAAAATCGCCAGCGAGTCAAGTAGAAGAAGTAACTGAAATCTATGTTTATGCTTTGTTTGAAAATTATCAAGAATCTGTTGAAAACAGGATAACGGAAATAAGGAAAGAATCGGAGAAACGAAATGTATGGATACCTGATTTATTGGGTTGGTTAAAACTTCCTAAAAAATGGTCTAAAAATTCCGAACAAACACACTCAGACAGGAAACATTAAAATGGTAGATTTTTGCATAGCTTTTATGTGCATTCTAGTTTTAGTGGGACCGACGATTGCACTCATGCGCTTTTTTGCATTTTTTATCAGCGAAAATATGAGTGATTGGCTCTTTTTACCTTGGCTCTTTGTTAAGCCATCTGAAGGTTATATGAAGAGTAAATTTGGCTATGCAACTCCACAGGAACTTCGGCACGCAGTTAGAGTGACTGTTATAATTTGTGGTATTATAACGGCAGTTTTTTTGCCTCGTTTATTGGTTCCTGTCATTGTGTGGGTGCTTGCTATTTCTTTTTTAGTAAGTTTTGTTGATTCAAACTAAAAAGTAGTTACAGAGGAAATACGAGGAAATATACAGTATGAATCTTCAAGGAAACAATCAAGTTTGGATAAATGGAAAAGCCGTTCCTGTACGCTACGAAAATGAGAGTGGAAGGGCAATAATACCTAGCAATGTTGAAAGAGACATAGCTCTTGGCTTTATTGGCAGCGCACTATTCGTTCCTGTTACAGGATTGGTAATTATTGTTGGACGTGGAGTGCGAGATATCCGCGTAGCTTATGAAGAATGTGCACAAGATATAAAAACTGAAGTGCATAAACGTCATGTTGATGGAAAAAATGAAAGGATGCGATATGTGTATCAGAAATTTGGAGGGGAAATCGATAGGCTAGTAGATAGTAATTATCCAGAAGAAGTTAAACAACACGCCAAACAAGAACTACTAGACGCTATGAAGCAAATGTATAAACAATGTTAAGTTTACAATATGTAAACTTAACTTTTCCGACATTCGCGAATCAAAAATTTAGTCCAAATTAGGAAAAATACCATGACACATAACTCCTACGATCCCAGTTTTAATAGCGATGATGATGCAAAATCAGAAAGGATGCGATATGTGTATCAGAAATTTGGAGAGGAAATCGATAAGCTAGTAAATAGTAATTATCCCGAAGAAGTTAAACAACAGGCAAAACAAAAACTACTAGACGATATGAAGAAAATGTTTGAATAATGTTAAGTTTACATATTGTAAACTTAAATTTTCCGACATTCGCGAATCAAAAATTTAGTGCAAATTACGAAAAATACCATGACACATAGATCCTACGATCCCAATTTCAGCAGCGCTTTATCCAAAAATAACAAAGGCGAAATCCAAAAGTCTAGCAATCCGGCTATTCAAGTTGTAGGTGAAATAGTTGGGTTGCAGGAGTCCCTGAAAACTGTCATCACCAATCAAAGGATTGAGAGTAGTGTCATAAGTGCTAACTTTAAAGCTTGGGCTAAATATGAACGCTCTCAACGTTAAGTTGCAAGTCAACTCTTTTTCATCTTTTTTAGTTATTTATAACAGTCCTCAATGACTTTTCAACTAGACCTAAGAGGATTGCTATATATTGTAATCCTCTTAGGTTTTTGCATACAGGGTATAGGGGTATAGCTTACCCTAAGAATCAAGCTAGGTTTAGCAAGTATAGATATGAAAAGGCACAAAAATTCAATATCAGGTATGTCTTACCCCCAATTTCTTTGGTTGATGACAGGAATAGGGGGATCTTGTATATTATATTTAGGTTGGTATTATGGTCAGCCACCTCAGCAGAGTATTCGCCATAAAAAGACTACTCAAACTAATTCTTTGAATTATTCCCTGAGTTATTGCGGAGATAAAACGTCTGGTGGCACTAATACTTGGTATCCTGTTTATATTGCTTATACCAAAGAAAACTTAAAAATAATTCGCCAGTCTTTCTGTTGTAATGCTTTTTATGATTCCTCACTTAACCTGATTCAAGTTGCTTCATTCTATAACCGTTCAAAGGCAGATCAACTGGTTGCAGCAATGAAATCTCGTAATCTGAAAAATATGTCGATTGGGGAGGGTCAAATTGTCACTACGTCTCCCTCCCATAGCCGAAATAATTGTAGATAGCAATTGTCAGGTAGATAAGTCGATCGCCCTTTTCACCTAAATCAATCTCGACTCACGCACTCCGACAAAAGAAACCGGGTTTTTTACTTAATCTGTCGTCTTCAACGCAGTATTATCGCAAAAAACCCGGTTTCTCAGATCCTAATTAATGATTGTGCCCGTGCCCGCCATGATTATGCCCGTGATCGTCATGAGAATGCCCATGATCCCCATGATTATGCCCATGATCGCTATGAGAATGTACGTGATCGCGGACAACCAAATTTGGATTCACCGCCACAGCCATCTCACTAAACAAGGCTTCAATCTGAGGATTAGCCCACTCTGCGGCCATTTTCAAGAACTCAGGATGGTCATTAACGCAAGGCAATTTGCGGTAAGTAACTCCTTGACGTTGCTTCTGCAAACCCTCAATAATGTGGTCTACATCTAACAAAGTTTCGTGGTTTTCTGTCGCAAATCCGATCGGCATAAACACGATCGCAGTTGCACCCAAATCAATCAAATTCTTCGCAGCCAACGTCGCATCCGGTTGTGTCCATTCAATCAGCGGTGTGTCGTGGTTCAGCCAACCCACCGAAATCAAAGGATAGCGATACATCAAACGTTCCCGCACGCGATCGTACAAAGCTTGACTTTCCACAATACCGGAAGTGAAGCCCTTCGCCTTGTGCGGACAACCGTGATTCATCAGCACAATCCCAATCTGAGAAGGCAAATGCGCTACTGCTAAATCATTCTTAATTTCTTCTTCAACCAAATCCGCCATTAGCTGGATGTAAGCTGGTTCATCGTAAAAAGAAGGAATGTAGCGCTGTCCAGTTACCCAATGTTCTTTGCCATCAAAGGTTTGTGCTAAAGCATTGTTCACCTGTTCCACAGCAATGCCGCTAGTGAAAACAGAATCAACAACCAACAGCGGATAAATCAGAATTTTGTCAAATCCTTGTGCTTTAATTTGCGGGATTACTTGTTCCGGCAAAAACGGCGCGCAAAAGTTAAAAGCTTTGAATACTTTTACTTTGTCGCCCCATTTCTCCTGCAAATTCTGTTCAATCCCCGCCCGTTGCTGTTCAAAAATTGCATTGTGCGGCGACACGAATTGACCGTGTTGGTGACTCCATTCATGCAAGTCAAAAATTGCCAAAATCTTCGCCAGCGGCGGATAAATCCAATTCGGTACTGGCGCAAACTTTGCCGTCAGTAAGTTTAAAGCTTGTTCGTTGTAATTGGCAAAATCGTCGTAGCTTTCGACTTCGCCGTAACCCATCAGCAAGACAGCTACGCGATCGCTATTTGCCGGTGCAGCAGAAGTTTTGAATTCAATTTTTTCGGGTGAAGCAACCACTTTGTATTCCTCAATTTTATTTATTCTAGGAGATCCAGACAGAATGAAGAGTGGATCTGAGATTTTTGATTGTTGGCGATCGCACGTGTGACGCGCGCTGGGCTAAATTCCCAGTTTTTGTACCGATAATTCCGGCCTAAACCTCTGATTTATCCTAGAAACCGGGTTGATGAGCGTCAGTCCTAAATCGGCTTTGTGGTTCCGACCCGAAACTCGTAGGGTGACTAGAACTAGAATCAGACTTCGTTAAGCCTGACAGGGAATGGGGTTAGGGGGGATAAGTTTTATGTTTTCTTAAGACTCTCTCGCCTTGCCTCGGATTCCGCAGGTTTGGAGCATTCCCAGGGTTTATTTTGGGGGGATACTCTTCAAACTTTTCGCTATCATGAGTTTAACATCCTATCCCCCCGCATGGCATATAATAAATTATGGTGTACAATAAAGTAAAGTTATGTTAAGCTCTTAATTAATTTTCTTGAAGCACGATGAGACTGGTAATTTGCCCTGGAATTCACGACCCAAAACTCACTGATTGTTTCCTACAGAGACTTTCGGAAGTTTGGGGAGACGCAGAACCTCGGCAAAACACCCAAGCAGTCTCTGATGTCAAAATCTTTCCGGCTCATAAACATCCACCTTTTTCAGCACTTGACATATTCCACTTTTTGTGCAGTCAAGAGTTGGCAGGAGAAAGTCTAGTATTCGTTAGCTTTTCGGCGGGAGTAGTCGGGGCGATCGGGGCGGCGTGGATGTGGCAGCAAATGGGCGGCAACGTCGCGGCATTCATTGCTTTGGACGGTTGGGGAGTACCCCTGGGGGGCACTTTTCCGATCCACCGCATCAGCCACGATCGCTTTACGCACTGGAGTTCGGCTATTCTCGGTGGCGGTGGAGATAGCTTTTATGCCGATCGCCCCGTTGAACATTTGGATTTGTGGCGATCGCCCCAAACAGCCCAAGGTTGGCAAATCAGTCAAACAGCCGATCACATCGAGACGACGAAACCAGCCACCGCAGCAACATTTTTAGTTCACTTATTGAAACAGTACGGAGTCCAATCAGTTGTTTAACTTGAATTTAGTATCATCGGCGATCGCATCTACTGCTACTTTTACCGGCATAGAAAATCCTGTATCTTCTTCAGATAGAAGCAAGAGCATTCAGCAGTGGTTGGTATTTGGCGCATCAGCATTTTTAGTCTCAATTCCAGTTTTTGTGCAAGCACCATTAGTGCGTTTGTATCCCACCATCAGTTTGCTATCAACTATCCCCTGGTTCGTACTTAGTTTGATTTTAATTTTCCGCCCAAAAACTCAACTTTGGGGAGACTTATTATTAGGATTTGCCGGATGTTGGCTGGCTGGTTCGATTTATTGGGGCTGGTTTAGATGGGAACCAATTTTGCACTTACCTATAGAAGCAATTGGTTTGCCATTTGCGATTTGGTGTTTGGGCAAATCTTGGGGAAAAGTGGGAGCATATTTTTATTTAGGTTCGTTATTGGGAACCGCTATTACCGACATATATTTTTATTTGACAGGTTTGATGCCTTACTGGAGACAAGTGATGCACGCGGAACCGGAATTGGCAATGCCGATTTTTCAAAGCGCGATCGGGCAAATTGACACTCCTTGGGGTATTGGCTGGGCGATCGTTTTAATTGCTGTACTTCTAAGTGTGGGTTTGATCAGTTTGCGCGATCGAACTTTGCACTGGCGGGCATTCAGCGGAGCAGTTTTTAGCACGCTGTTAGTAGATGGTCTATTTTGGCTAGCAGCTTCTGCCGCTTAAGATTTATAATTTCTTTCTACTCGTTTCTAGGCTCTGCCTGGAAACGCAGATCCGGAGGCTCTGCCTCCAATTTTTGTTCGGAAACGAGGAATTTTTTTCATATTTTCGGAAACGAGGCAGAGCCTCTAGAGATTGTTTCCCAGGCAGAGCCTGGGAACCAGTTATGAGTTAAAATCTAAAATCTAAAATCTAAAATCCAAAATAAATATCATGTCTTTGATTTCAATTCGCGGTGTAGAACATTATTACGAGTGGATAACAGCAGACAAGAGCGCCCAACCCACGGGTAAACCAGTGATGGTATTCCTGCACGGCTGGGCTGGCTCTGCTCGCTACTGGGAAAGCACGGCACAGGCTATTGCTGACGATTTTGACTGCTTGCTTTACGATATGAGAGGATTTGGTCGATCGCCCTTACCAAAAGAGCCGATCGAACCCAGCTACGAACTCGAAACCTACGCCCGCGACTTAGCCGAATTATTAGAAGCTCTGAATTTAAGCCGCGTCTGTATCAACGCTCACTCCACAGGAGCATCAATTGCTACTTTATTTCTCAACCTTTATCCCGAAAAGGTAGAAAGGGCGATTCTGACTTGCAGCGGCATTTTTGAATACGATGAAAAAGCCTTTACAACTTTTCACAAATTTGGCGGCTATGTAGTCAAATTTCGCCCATCTTGGTTGGCTGCTATTCCGTTTGCCGATCGCATATTTATGGCCAGGTTTTTGCACCGCAGTCTCCCCACAGAGGTGAGTTTGGCGTTTCTAAAGGATTTCTTAATGGCAGACGAGGAAGCTGCTATAGGTACAATGGTGACGGCCGTCAGCAAAAGAGCAGCCGAGGAAATGCCCGCAGAATTTGCGCGGCTGAGTGTTCCCACGCTGCTGGTAGCTGGGGAATTCGATCAAATTATTCCCGCAATCATGGGCAAACAAGCGGCCTCCCTCAGCGACAAAGTAGAATTTGTTATAATCCCAAATACATCTCACTTTCCAATGCTGGAGGACGCCCCAACATATTTGCAGCGAATCCGGGATTTTTTGCCAGTCGCGGCATAGGTGAGTTATTCTTCATTCAATGTGCGATCGGAGAAGCAAGCTTTGACAGCGGCTATTGCTCCGATCTTAATTTTTAATTTCTAATTTCTTAAAGCCAAAGGTAGTAATATGAACGACATCGACCAATACTATAAAGTGCTGGGACTGTTGCCGGGAGCATCCCGAGAAGAAATTAGCCAAGCCTACAAGGATTTAGCGTTTATTTGGCACCCCGATCGCATCCCCAAAGATAATCCCAGACTACTACAGAAAGCTGAAGAAAAGATTAAGGAAATTAATCAAGCTCGCGAACAATTGCGCTCGATTCAGCCAAGAGGTCAGAATCAGAACGTTGGGCACAAAAATACTCAGCAAAAGCACACCCAGCCACAAAACACCCAGCCACAAAACACCCAACACAAACACACCCAGCCACAAAATAGTCAGTACCAAAATAATCAGCAACAAAATAATCAGCAACAAAATACTCAGTACAGAAATACTCAGTATCAAAACAATCAGCAACAAAATACTCAGTACAGAAATACTCAGTATCAAAACACCCAGCCACAAAATACCCAGCCACCGGCGGCAAACCCAAAAGAACCCCGCTACTCTTCCAATCCCTCTTCAGGAAAATCTCCTAGTAATTATGCGGGAAATTATGGGGGAAACAATTCTGCAAATCCTTCCGGGCCCTATTCAGATGCTTCCCGCTACCAATCGCCACCGCCCCAGCCACCTGCACCTCACCGCCAAGCGGCACCACAAAGCCCAGATTTGAGCGGTTCCAACTTCAAAGGAGCTTCCTTAAAAGAAAAAGATTTTTCTGGGAGAAACTTGAGCAATGCAAACCTGAGTCAAGCTGACTTGAGCGATACTTTTCTGCACAACATCAACCTCACAGGTGCGAATTTGCAAAATGCAAACTTGTTCAGGGCTAACCTGTTAGGAGCTTGTTTGATCAATGCCAACTTGAGAGAAACCAACTTAATCGGAGCAGATTTGAGCGGTGCAGATTTGAGCGGCGCGGATTTAACAGGAGCGAAAATCGGTTATGGCGATCGAGTTATGGTAAAACTGACGGGAGCTAGATTAACAGGTACAATCTTGCCCGACGGTACGGTTCACAGTTAAAAAATTTGGTTTTTCGTTAGTTGCTGTAGACCCCGGTTTTACTGAAAGTACAAAAATCGACCCTTCGCTAATTTTTGCTCAAAACTTGTATAATGTGCGATCGAACAACCGCAATAAAATTGGTTCGTAGTCAGGACTTGCATTCCTAGCTACGAACCCATAGTTACGTTATAAATCTTGTTAGCATCGGAATTATTCGTCTCTCTTCTCTTCCTCTGCGTTCTCTGCGTTCTCTGCGGTTAAATCATTCCGATGCCACCGGAAGTGATATTAGCCATCGCAGAAACCGAGTTTTTTTACTGGATTCAAGGACTGCAACGAAGTATTCTGGTTCCTCAAACCCAATTTCTGCATCCAAGACTATTCATCTACTTTTAGATTAATTACTTCCGGCGATCGCGCAACTTTCGCCCAGCCGCCAGCATAGCGCCTCCCGCCATCAAACCCCCCACAGTCATCGGTTCGGGAACCGCCTCAGCTTTTTGGGTTCCCACAGAACCGCCTTTAATAAATACAGCCGTCGGTTCGGGAACCGCCTCAGCTTTTGCCGTCCCCACAGAACCACCTTTAATAAATACAGCAGAATCTAAATTACCGTCGCCCACATCTTTAATGCGGATGCTGAGAACATTCGCCTGATTTTGCTTGAGCAAACCCTCAAAACCTAAAACTTTAGTAAAACCGTCCAGCTTAATGATGTTAGCAGCAATACCTGTCAAAATTGGGTTGTTAATATAGTCTGGGTGATCTGTAGAGCGATTATTTGGATCGGCAACTAGATTATTAATCGTCACAGTTTTTCCGTCGCTCAACTTGGCCAAATTAGTGCCGTTCAGCAGCAGTTCAAAATTGTCATTAAATCCAGAACCGCCGAACTCAGGAAACTCCTCAGAAGCAAATACATATTCAAAAAACAACTTTTCAACCAGGAAATTAGCAAAAAAGCTGAGGTTTAGCTGAGTCAAATCCCCCTGTTCACCCTTAGTCCCAAAGTCCGTGTTTAAATCGCTGCTGTTGGTCATTACGTTATCTTTCCGATTCTGACCCGGTATATCGGCGACTTTACCAGTGCTGAGAACAACACCTGATGTCAAACCGAAGGGGTCATTAGTAAAAGTACCAAAAGCAGCAGCATTCCCCGTAATGGAAACAGAGAAATCACTCAATCCCGCTGTATTAGACCCCAACAAATTATTTTTCAAAATCTCGGTGTTATTCGTTGCCCCTACCGAAAATGCCATTGCTGGCGCTGCCAACAAGCTCAGGACACCAGTTAAGGTAGTAGTTAAGGCAGCAATTTTCTGATAATTTATCATAAATATTTTGTTAAAAACACAAAGCTGTTTTAATGCACAACTTCATTTTCACATTATATAAGTATGAATGTCTAGTGCCTTTACAATGACTTTACATCTACGTATATTTACGGTTTTTGTGATTAATTGTTTTCGGTATTTATTGGTAGTTAGTCAGTCAATCAATCTGTGTTGAAAAATAGAAATGGCAAAATACACGCAGACAGACTAATAATTTCATGACTTACGCACGGGATACCGAAGAAACTCGGTTTTTATACAGTTTGCGATCGCCACAATCACTAATGACTAATGACTAAAATCCCTTTGCTACTCCTTCCCCGCGCCGATCGGCTGCCCCTTCCAACCAACCATCAGACGTGAGGACGATCGCATTAGCATTTCCCCAGCCCTCACCTTCGACAATCATGTGTCCCCGTCGTCGCAACTCATCCAGCGTCTCCGCATCAAAACCTGCGCGTTCCACCATCAGGCGATCGGGCAACCATTGATGGTGCACCCGAGGTGCAGACACAGCCTCACCGACATTCATGTCGTAAACCAACACATTCAGCACAATTTGCAACACTGTCGTAATAATCGTGCTACCTCCGGGAGCCCCAGCAGCCAGACGGAATTTGCCATTTTCCGTCACAATAATCGGTGTCATGCTGGATAAAGGAGTCTTCCCTCTTGCGATCGAATTTGCCTCCCCACCCACCAAACCAAACAAATTAGGCACTCCGGGGGCTGCCGCGAAATCATCCATCTCGTTGTTGAGCAAAATTCCTGTCCCCGCCGCCACAGCCCCAGCCCCAAAACCGCCATTCACCGTAAATGTCAAACTCACAACATTGCGCTCTTTGTCAACTACCGTCAGGTGTGTAGTCTCAGGCGACTCGTACACAAAGCGATTTAAAGTTTGAGTGTCAACAGCTTTTACCTCGATCGAAGGTTTGGCTTTCGACATCTGGATTTGCGATCGGCTCAATTTGGCATAATTCTTGCTAGTCAAAGCTTTGACTGGCACTTTCACAAAATCTGGATCGCCCAAATACTCGGCCCTGTCAGCATAAGCAATCCGCATACTTTCTGCCAGTAAATGCAAAGTATCTGGACTTTTCCGGCCCAACTTCTTCAAATCCGTATCGCCAATAATATTTAAAATTTGCAACAAATGAACGCCGCCGGAAGAAGGAGGCGACATCGCGCAAATTTCGTAAGTGCGAAAGTTGCCACAAACCGGATTTCGCCAGATCGGCGTATAGTTTTTGAGGTCTTCGAGAGTGATAATGCCGCCGTTTTTAGCCATGTCAGAGGCGATCGCCCGCGCAATATCTCCGGTATAAAAACTTTGCGGATTTTGAGCAATCTGTCGCATTGTCCGCGCCAAATCCCGCTGCACCAAAAGCTCCCCCGGCTGGTATAAAATACCGCCTTTGGTAAAAACTTGACGCGCCGCCGGATTTTTTTGAATCGTATCCTGTCGCCCCTTCACAGCCTTTGTGAAGCGCGAACTTACGGGAAAGCCATTTTCAGCAAGGGCGATCGACGGCGCCACCACAGCCGCCCAAGGCAACTTCCCGTACTCGCGGTGCACCGTATAAAGTCCAGCCACAGTGCCCGGAATCCCCGCAGCCAAATGCCCGTCCAGACTTGCCCTTGGGCGCACCTTACCTTGCTTGTCAAGGTACATATCCCGCGTCGCCCGTTTCGGAGCTCGTTCCCGGAAATCCAGCGCTTGCACAGTCCCCGTTTGGGCCCGCCGCAGCAGCAAAAAACCCCCGCCGCCGATACCCGCCGAAAAAGGCTCCACCACCGAAATCGCCAAAGCCGTAGCAGCCGCCGCATCGACTGCATTGCCTCCCTGTTGCAGCACGGCCAAGCCAGCCTCGCTGGCGATCGGATGAGCCGAGACAGCCATGCCCTGTTTGCTGCGCTGCTGCTGTAAATTTGGCTGTAGCTGCTGCTGACAGCCAAACAGCACCACTGTTAGGAAACAACTATAAATTCGCACTTTACCGCTTAACTTTGAAAACATTTTCCCCCGGAATTGCGATTGTCTATCACAGTATAAATTAAACGATATCATTCTAAAGAAATAGATTTGATTTTACTTCAGATAAGAATCATTAACTGCCGCAAATTTACTATTCAAATCAGTCCCATAGGTTTGTTAAATACACTACACTCTAAGTCCAATTATGGGAAATGTTAAGTATTAAAAAGTTTATAATTAAAAGTGTTGCAGGCAATCGCGACGCTTGCTACAATTGCTCTTTAAATCAGTATTTTTTTTTGATAAGCATCTATTTTTCCAAAGAAAAACCTCAAACAAAAATTAAAAATAACGTTATGAACGCAGAAAATATCGGCGCATTCATCCCCGGACGAAACGGTAAAAACCTGGCTAACAAAGCGAGTGAAGGTGCGAGCAATAAAAAGTTAAACCCCGAAAAAGTCAGCACTGCTTCGCCCGCAGTCCCCGAAGCCCGAACCGCCCTAGAAGCATCAGCAGCGCCTGAAATTAGCATAACTTTTCACCCAGAGAAAGTTAGCATTATTATGCCGGCATTCAACGCCAAAGATACAATTGGCGAAGCGATAGCCTCCGCACTCAACGGCACTCACCAGAATCTAGAAATCCTAGTAATTGACGACGGTTCGACCGACGGTACCGAAAACACCGTCACCGACATGGCGGGGAAAGATCAGCGAATTAAGTATTACAAAAACCCCAAAAACTTAGGAGCTTACAAATCCAGAAATCTCATGATCGAAGCAGCAACCGGAAAATTTATCGCATTTTTAGACAGCGACGACACCTGGGAACCAAACAAACTAGAAGAATGTTTGAAAATGTTAAAACAGCACCCAGAAGTTAAATCAGTCGGTCACGCCCTCCGCTATCTAGACAAGTGCGGCAACAAAGTCAGCTACATTCCCACATATCCCACAAATCAAGAAGAATTGCAGGAGGTTCAAGAAAAAGGCGCGCTTCCTTGGGTTTTTCCCACAGCTTTAGTAGTAGAGCGAGAAGCTCTCCTAGAAATAGGAGGATTTTTAGAGTGGAAAGTAGGTGCTGATACCGAACTGATGGCCAGACTAGCTCAAAAGCACGGGATGCTAGCGACAATAATGCCCTTAGGAAACTATCGAGTTTTGGGCAGCTCTTTAACCGAGAAATATTGGTTGGACAAGCGTCTAGCCATAGACTGCGTTAAAGAAAACCAACTGCGACGGATTCGCGGTGAATCAGAGCTAACATTGACCGAATACCGAGAAGTCTTTTTCCAAAACCTGTCGCCGTTGAAAAAACTCAATAAGTTAAGAGAGATTGCGGCAACTCGTTTTATGAGAAAAGCCGGACAAAGCTGGTTAAATCGGGAGATTTTACCTACTCTTATTTACGGAATTGCCACAACAGCGCTGAACCCTCAAGGCACGGTGCACAAAATTCAGTGGATGAAATATCAGAAGCGATTAAATCAAGAATTTAGCTAATTGGCTTTTGGGCTGCTACAGGTAGCCGAGCGTCGCGTCGGCTGCCGCTTTCTTGCAGTAGCTAAACAGTTAACAGGAATTACGCAGAGATTCTGCTTGTAGGGTGGGCAATGCCCGCCTTTTTGTTGTTGAGAGCCTAAAGAAAGAGCCGCAGGAATTAGGATATGAAGCAAGGTAGATGGTCAACAGCTTCGACTGGCTATATACTTAGCAGAGCAGACAGGAATTGAATTAAGTGGTGAGCAAGTTAGGAGAATATTACACTAAAAAAAATACGTTTGCCGTGCCAGCAAAATATAGCCTAGCCGACAAACAAGACTTCAGTAAAAGGGAAGCATTTAAAGAAAAGTTATTAGCTATTTAGAGGCTTCAGAGCTAGAGCCAGAAAACCTCTGCTATTACAAGTTAAACCGGGAACAGCTTATCAATTTTGGCTAATGAATTATAATTAGGTTCGTAGTGAGGACTTGAGTCCTCTATCGCCCAGTTATGACGCAGGAAAAATAATTTAATGATCGGCGATTCATCGGACTCGATATGAGTCATAAACTAGGTTTTTTAGTCAATATCTAGTTGTCAAACCTACAATTTTGGGTGTGGCCCGGTTTCTGTGGGTAATATCAAATCTGGTAGCATCGGAATTATTAATATTACCGAAATCAGGAGACGGCAGTG
>JANMLZ010000004.1:0-36011 GCA_031372825.1 Cyanobacteria bacterium OTE_58_metabat_593
GCCCAAACCGTCGCCAACATGAAAACCGGAAGTATGGATGGTTTCAGCACAGGCGACCCCTGGCCCCTGCGAATCGTCAGCGAAAAAATCGGCTTCATGTCAGCCCTGACTGCCGAAATGTGGAAAGGTCATCCAGAGGAGTATCTAGCGATTCGCGGCGACTGGGTAGACAAGCACCCGAAAGCCACCGAAGCCTTGCTAGCAGGACTAATGGAAGCACAGCAGTGGTGTGACAAGCCGGAAAATCGACCCGAATTAGTCTCCATCGTTTCTGGCAAAGGCTTCTTTGATGTATCTCCTCTAGTTTTGGCACCACCCTATGAAGGCAAATATGTCATGGGCGACGGCAAACCAGACATCAACGACTTCAAGATGGGCCCGCTATATTGGAAAGACGATCTCGGTAGCGTTTCTTATCCCTATGCAAGTCACGATTTGTGGTTCTTAACCGAAAGCGTTCGTTGGGGTTTCTTGCCAACAAAAACCTTGGCAGAAAAGAAAGAACTGATCGGTAAAGTCAACCGTGGCGATTTGTGGATAGCAGCAGCCAAATTAGCAGGAGTTCCTGAAGCTGACATTCCCAAAAGTCCATCTCGCGGCATTGAGAAGTTCTTTGATGGCAAAGAATTTAACCCAGAAAAGCCAGAAGACTATCTCAAGAGTTTGGCAATTAAAAAAGTGTGATTAAACAGTTGACAGTTGACCCTTCGACGGAGTTTATCCGCTCGCGTAGCCGAAGGGCGAGCGGGCGACGCAGTTGACAGTTGACACCGAGATTGTGTAATCGTTGACCTGTGACAGCAAGATTGTGTAACCGTTGACAGTTAATAGTGTGATGGGGTTCTAACTTCCCATAATTTAGTCTCGAAAAATTAGCTACGAACAAAACAGCGCAGAAATATAGGAGATTAGCAGCATGGCTGTGAGTACAAGTCGGAAAGGCGGAGTCGATGTCCAAGGAGCATTTGGTGAGTTTTGGAAGAAAAATTCCCAGAATATCTTGCCGCCAATTTTAGGATTACTTGGATTTCTGTTTGTTTGGCAATTTCTGTCAAGTGCTCAAATTATCAAATTGCCCGGCCCCACAAGCGTTTGGACTGATGAACGGACTCGGATTTTGTTGATGTATCCTTTCATGAATTCCAAAACCTATGGAGTTGGACTATTTTGGCAAACTTTAGCTAGTTTGGAACGGGTGGCAAAAGGCTACACGATGGCTGCTATTGTCGGAATTGGCATGGGGGTTGTGGTAGGTACAAATCCTTTGTTAAATAAGGCTTTAGACCCAATTTTTCAATTTTTGCGGATGGTAGCGCCTTTGGCTTGGGTGCCGATCGCCCTGGCTGCACTCCAACAAAATGAACCTGCTGCTTTGTTCGTGATTTTTGTGACTTCAGTATGGCCGATTTTGATCAACACGGCTGAAGGTGTGCGCCAAATTCCTGACGACTATAACAACGTGGCGAAAGTGCTGCAACTGACTCAGAAGGAATATTACATCAATATCTTGTTTCCGTCAGCGCTTCCTTATATCTTCACAGGATTGAGAATTGCGATCGGTTTGGCTTGGTTGGCGATTATTGCTGCGGAAATTGTGATGTCGGGAATTACTGGTATTGGCTTCTTTATTTGGAACGCTTACCAACAAAACTACATCAGCGAAATTCTATTAGCAGTGTTCTACATCGGGGCTGTTGGTTTGATGCTCGATCGCATGATGGCTTGGTTGCAGAATAAAATTGCTCCTAGTCAAGGCAAGTAGTTGACAGTTGACAGTTGACGGTTGACTGTTGACTGTTAACAGTTGACAGTTGACTGTTAACAGTTTGCAGTTAGTTGGCAGTTGATAAGCTGTTACGCATTTAAAATAGTATTGTAGGGTGCGTCAGCCCTTTCTCGTTTCCCTTGCCTAGTAAGCGATCTAGCTGACGCACCCTACAGGCCTCGTTAGTGGTTTAAATGCGTAAGAGCTTATTAGCAACAGCGAACAGTGAACAGCGAACAGTGAACTGTCAACAGTCAACAGCGAACAGTCAACAGCAAACAGCGAACAGTCAACAGTAAAATAACAAACCTACAAAAAAGGCAAGAAAACCATGTCAGTTTTGATTGCAGTAGAACAGGTCGGAAAGGCATTTAATCTATCAGATGGCGGCACATATGTTGCCCTCAAAGGTATCGACCTGGAAATTAAAAAAGGAGAATTTGTCTCCTTAGTTGGACACTCCGGCTGTGGCAAATCTACACTGCTAAATATGGTCGCAGGTTTGGATTTGCCGACAGAAGGATTGGTGACAATTGATGGACAAAGGATTACTCAACCAGGCCCCGATCGCATGGTAGTCTTCCAAAACTATTCGCTGCTACCTTGGCGGACTGTCAGAGAAAACATTACCCTAGCCGTAGACTCGGTGATGAACGGTTTACCGAAAGCCGAACGCCTCGACATCATTCAAAAACATATCGATATGGTGGGCTTGGGCCCCCACTCGGAGAAACAACCTGCATTGCTATCAGGCGGACAAAAACAAAGAGTTGCGATCGCCCGTGCATTGGCCCTACGTCCCAAACTGTTACTCCTAGACGAACCTTTCGGCGCACTCGACGCATTAACTCGCGGCAACTTGCAAGAAAAGTTGATGGAAATCTGCCAAGAGTACGAAATCAGCGCCCTGATGGTGACTCACGACGTAGACGAAGCAGTGCTGTTGAGCGATCGCATCGTCATGCTCACCAACGGCCCAGAATCGAAGATTGGCGGGATTCTCGAAGTAGACATCCCCCGCCCCCGGAAGCGGATGGAAGTAGTCACACACCCCAGCTACTACGCTCTCCGCAGCGAAATGATCTACTTCCTCAACCAGCAGAAACGGGTCAAAAAACTACGGGCGCGCAAAGTACCGGCGATCGCCCGCCACGGCTTGGAAAAAGTCAACCTAGAACTCGGCTTTATTCCCCTAGCAGCCTGCGCTCCCCTGGCGATCGCCAAAGAAAAAGGCTTATTTGTCAAACACGGCCTCGATGAAGTCCACCTAGTGCGCGAAACGAGCTGGCGCGGCATCGTAGACGGCATCGCCGCTGGTTACTTAGACGCAGCCCAAATGCCCTCTGGAATGGCGATGTGGTTGACATTAGGAGGCCACCAAAACAAGCCAATACCAACCGTTACAGCCCTCACCATGAGCCGCAACGGTAACGGAATTACCCTCGCGAGGCGCTTCTACGACCAAGGCATCTACACCTTGGCAGATTTCAAAGAAATGCTGAAAAGAACCCCCGCTCAAACTCACCGCTTGGGCATCGTTCACCCTTCTTCCATGCACAACCTGTTGCTGCGCTACTGGCTAGCTTCCGGTGGCATTGACCCAGACCATGATGTAGTGCTGAAGAATCTCCCTCCAGCTCAAATGATCGTGGACTTGCAGGGCGGCACCATTGACGGTTTCTGCGTCGGCGAACCTTGGAATTTGCGGGCCTCGATGGAAGGAGTCGGCTTTACAGTGGCTACAGATTTGGAACTGTGGCCCGGACACCCGGCGAAAATTTTGGGAGTGCGAGAAGACTGGGCAAATGCTTATCCCAACACTCATATTGCTCTGCTCAAAGCTTTGCTGGAAGCTTCTGAATACTGCGCCGATCCAAATCACGCCGACGAAGTTGCCGCAATTGTTTCGGGAAGGGAATATGTCGCCACTGACAAGAGTTACATCCAACTCGGCGATCCTAATTCTTCTGCTTGCAGCCTCGATACTCCCATGCGGGAATACGCTCACCACTTGTTCTACGGAGACTCGGTGAACCATCCGAGTCGTACTGAACAGTTGTGGCACATGGTGCAGATGGCACGTTGGGGCGATACTGTGTTCCCACGCAACTGGGTGGAAATTTTGGAACGTGTCGTGCGGGTTGGCCCATTCAGCACGGCGACGCGAGAGTTGGGAATGTCTGATATTAGTCATACTCGTGGCTCTCTTCGCTTGTTTGATGGCACCGTGTTTAGTGGTGACGATCCTCTCGGATACCTCAACAATCTGGCAATTAAACGCGATTTTACGATGGCCCAAGTCGTACTCGATTCCGATCGCAGAGTTGCTTAGAAGTCGATCGCGCGATGAGCAACTCGATTCCTTCTAGGGCGTGTTCTTAAACCCGGAGATCCCCCCTAACCCCCCTTAATAAGGGGGGGACAAGAGAGTTCAAAGTCTCTGTAAAAAAAGGGGGGGTAAGCATTCAAAGTCCCCCTACAACCAGGGGGATTTAGGGGGATCGAGACTTGGAGACAAACTAGAAAAACAGAACTGTTTCAGTAGTCTCAACTCGCAACTAACCATTCAAAATTCCATTGTTTGTAATTGCCAATCACCCACTAACAAGTTCCAAACCCATGATTAACACTACTAAAAAGCAGACTGATACCAAAAAGTCAAGCAATAATGTAAACGATCGCCGCCAACCTTTTTTGGTGATAGATAGTGTTTACAAATCATACCCAAACGGTTACAAAGCTTTAGACAACGTTAACTTGACTGTAGCTGAGGGAGAGTTTATTACACTTATCGGACACTCCGGTTGTGGTAAGTCAACACTGTTAAATATGGTGTCTGGTTTTAACTATCCCAGTCAAGGTAGCGTGACGATTAACGGGGAGAAAATTACTAAGCCTGGTCCCGATCGCATGGTGGTGTTTCAGGGTTATGCTTTGTTGCCTTGGCGCACGGTGTTTGAAAATGTTTATATAGCTGTTAATGCTGTATTTCCTGAGAAGTCGAAGGTCGAAAAAAATGCGATCGTCAACGATCATTTGGCGATGGTGGGACTGACTGAAGCTGCTGAGAAAAGACCCCCGCAAATTTCTGGTGGTATGAAGCAGCGGGTTTCGATCGCCCGCGCCTTGGCAATTCGCCCGAAAGTGCTGATTTTAGACGAACCTTTTGGTGCTCTCGATGCAATTACTAAGGAAGAATTGCAGGAAGAGTTGCTGAAAATCTGGACGGATCACCGTTGTACAGTGTTGATGATTACTCACGACATCGATGAAGCGCTGTTTTTAGCCGATCGCCTGGTGATGATGACGAATGGCCCGGCTGCTACAATTGGCGAAGTTTTAGAGATTCCATTTCCTCGTCCGCGCGATCGGGTGCAAATGATGGAAGATCCAGAATACTACAACTTGCGGAACTACGCCCTAGACTTCTTGTTCCACCGCTTTGCTCACGATGAGGATGCTTAATCGGTTGGGTGATGGGGAATGTTGGACAATTTAAGCTCCAGTATTTCCCCAACTTCAGGGAAACATCGCTGCGGGCGAAATTTTCCTGATGTGGTTGGGTAAACTGAAGCTTAATTGTTGGGGATAAGTTTTTCCGGAGGATTCGGATCTTTTTCTCAACTTTTACGTCAATCGGCTAAGAGACCCGATTGCCTAGCTGTCTGTAAGCTGGCATGAATTTAGCTCACCTTTGATTGAAGGTGGGCTTATTTCTTATGTTATTAACAGTTTTTGCTAAATTGATGGGTTGTACATTCCACCATTTTAACTGGCACAATGCTGGGGCTTGATTCGTGTTTGATGGATTAATCACTGTGGTGTCGGGAAAAAAGATGAGTGGGCGATCGGAATTATTCAGATATCTCTTCAATTCATCTGCGTGAATCAGCGTCAATCCATTATCATCTGCGGTTGCAAAATTCTCTTTTTTTTAACCGCAGATACAGGCAGATAAACACAGATTAACGCAGATGAATTATATCAATTGTTTCTGCTTCTTCACTTTCAAGTTTGCACGCTAAACTCTTCTGGTGCAATTCCCCAATTAATCCAACGAATTGCCTCTTTAGCTGACTCTACATCAGGAGGCACTCGCAAAGCGTGAATGTGTCCCGTACTCGGACAAGTCATTTTTAACAAGTAAATCGGCTCGACATCAGCGTTATCGATTTTTAAGAGCGTATATTCCTGCCAACTATCTAATTCTACTGCTTGGAGTTGTTGGCAAAGGCGATCGTAAGTAATTCCCTGAATTAACGCGCGCCGAACTTCCGCATTGTGTTCCCTTAACACCCACTTAGACTCCCACTGGTGCGGGTGAAAATAGCCGTACCATTCGGGCAAGATAACGCCGTGGTAGGCGTAAATCGAAAAACCGTCAGCAAATTGTACTGCGGGCGTTCCTTCGGCGTGCAAGCGACTATCGCTGTCAACGCAAAGGGCGATCGGCTTTTCGCACATAACACACACATTGTCATAGGGATAAATCCAGCCGCAATCTCGCACAAGCGATTGAAAAATTATCCAATTTTTGCCGTAGGAATGAGGTAAATTTAGAACGGAAATGCAGAAATCTAATAAACTGCCACAAGCAGCCCACAATTCCGGTTGAATGCAATTATTGGTTTGTTTTCCTATTGTCTCCCAGTGGATTTTTTTACTGCGCTGACCGCTAAATTGTTGAGATAACTTTATTGATATTTCACTAGCTAAATCCTCGCGTTGAGATGACCAAAATTGCCTTTCTAGTGCATTATAAAGTTGATTTTCTAGTTGATTTTGTAATTGTCTATGCAGTTGACTTTCTAGTTCGCTGCGTAGATAACTCCGTAGTTGTTTTTCTAATTCGCTACGGAGTTTGATTTCCAATTGACCTCGCAGCAGGCTTCTCGGATTGTCCATTTGGCTGATGATTGTAGCCGCAGCTTGGTAAGGCCGATCGCAAAAAATGACTTCCGGTGCTTTTTTCCCAATTATCGCATAAGCAGCTTTAATTGTTTCCGCAACTTGCGATCGATTTATCGGGCCTGTGGAAAGCGCGATCGCTCTCCACTTTTCCTGATAAACTGGAATCAGAGCCTCTTGTTCTGGCATCAGTTTTTTAACCTTAGTCTGTGACATACCGCCAGCCTTCTGGTTCGTATTCCCGCTGAATTCGCACCATCCAATTACCTTCAGGAATTGCGATCGCATGGTGCTCTTCGTGACTCAGTAATGCTGTGGGTGAAAGCACTCGCAAATACAGCGTGCCGTCTTTTTCGTAAAGTTCAGCTTGTCCCTCAATAATACGGTGAGAATGTCCGGTAACTTCACCTTCTGCGAGTGTGAGATGAGGCTGTTTTTGTCCTTGAATTTGCTCTGTGGGCGTGAGAATTACGTCACCTTGGCGAATTGGTTGCATAGTTTTTTTTGTTAATTTTGTGTGGTGGTGTTGACAGGTCGATCGCACTTCCCGTCAATTTCATAATACAAATATGCTACAAAAACGTCAAGACCTTAGTTTGATAATTTTTGTATTAGGATTGGAAGTGCGATATTTTGCAAGGGGGAATATATTTACAAAAATGAGATGCAAAGGTAACAGAAAGATATGAATCTGCGCCAGCGAATCATTTTAATTGTTGTCTCTTATCCGTTGATCGTATATGCGATCGCCTATATTGCAGTTTGCATAGACCCTTATTGGTACGATAACTCAATACAAGAATATATCCCGTGGGAAGAACGCTGGATATGGGCTTTATTCGTATGGGTTTTTTATATTTTTTGGGGTTCCCCTCTACTATTGGCTATAATTGCCTTGACTGTATATCTATCCAGGCGATCGCACTGACAGAACTCAGACAGAAAAATGGTTGTATCTGCTATTGGTAGTGTACACCATACAAATAAAATCGTCGTTTACTTGGTGGTTTTATGTTAATTTTGATCGGAATTGGGATCGGCGTTATTCTTACTGTTTCAGCAATGAAATATATCAACTTATATGGGTATCCCAGTTTACCTCAGATTTTGCTGTTTACTGCGAGCGCGATCGGCATACTTTTATCTCTGTTATACATCGGATTTCTGCTGATATTTAGTCAACTAGATCCGATGCGATTTCGTTTGACAAAGCAGTGTACTAATTGTGTCTTTGCATTTGCAAATGATACAGATTTCAGTGGTGGCGAATTTGAAGGGGCTAACCTCAGTGACTCCAATATTTCGGGTGCAAAATTCAGGAATGCCAATCTCAAAAAAGCCAATTTAAGCGGTACAAGTAACACTAAAGGAGGAAGCCCTCTTGATTTTCAAGGTGCTAATCTGAGAGAATCAAATTTAACCGATGCTGGTTTACCACATATCATTCTATCTAATGCTCAACTTCAGAATGCCAACCTGCAAAATGCACACTTACCACACGCAGACTTGAGCGGTACAAATTTGCAAAATGCTAACTTATTCGGTGCGAAACTCACAAACGCAAAAACTGTGAATACAGATTTCACTGATGCCGACCTGAGAAATGCCAAAATGTGCTTTCTTTCCAGCAATCAAATCAAGTTAGATGGAGCGAAGTTAGACGGTGCAAGAATTACTATATTGGAGGGGAATCCTGACTTTACAGCAGCTCAAAAACAGATGCTCAAACAGCGAGGTGCAATTCTGGGAGGGCCTAGCGAACTTTGCTACGATCGCTGATTTAGCATAACCGATCGCTATGAATTTCCGCCACCAAATTATTTTATCTATTGTTGCTTATCCGTTTATCTTGTATGCTGTTGCTTTTGTGTCAGTTTGGATAAATCCTTATCGATATGACGATCGCACTTCCCGACGTAAATACATCCCTTCTGCGGAACGCTGGACGTGGGCTATGGCGGTATTGGTTAATTATCTGGATGCTTCTGTAAGTTTGGTTATCCTATTTTTGATAGTTATACTTACGGTTATTGCATTATCAATGCTGTGGGCTGTAGTCGTAAATTAATCTGCTATGTTAATATGAATTATCGCAATACTCAAAATGTATCGAAATGAATCACAATCATCTCCACACATTTGCGATCGCCCTCATGGCAATAATAAGGGGTTTGTCGATCGCCAGTTGTCGCATGAAATAAAACAGTCTAATCCCGGGAGAGTCCGAGAATCCCTGTTCGATTAGTTTGAATTGTTGCCAATCAATCCCGGACTGAATTAACCGTTGGTCTTTGGGTTTATCTAATGTTACTGTCATAATTTGACCTCTTTTAACTAATATATATTATCCTAAAAATGTGGCAACTGAAACCCGATCGCGCCCAGCCTTTTTTGCGCGGTAGAGAGACTCATCGGCGATCGCAATTAACGTCCCCGGCTGCGACATCGGCGCCGGAATGCAGCAAGCTACACCCAAACTCAGCGTCACGTATTCGCTGACAGCAGACTTAGCGTGAACTATCCGCAAACCCCGCACCTGTTGGACGATCGTTTCAGCTACGGAAGCCGCACCTTGAATATCCGTATTCGGCAAAACTACCGCAAATTCTTCTCCACCGTAACGCGCTACTAAATCGGCAGATCGCTTTACAGAACCGCTAAGAACCGCCGCCACTTGCCGCAAACATTCATCCCCCGCTTGGTGGCCGTAAGTATCGTTGTAAAGTTTGAAATAATCGATATCGCACATAATCAAAGAAAGCGGTGCTTCTTCCCTCGCCAAACGCCGCCATTCCGTATCCATATAGTCATTAAAAAAGCGGCGGTTTCTTACCTCTGTCAAACTGTCGTAAGTTGCCAAATACTGCAAGGCTAGATTGACTTTTTCTAACTGCTGTTTCTGCTGCTGCAACTGACGGTTGAGCACCGTCAACTGCTGTTCTGCTGCGTGGGTTCTGAGCAAATTTCTCACCCTCGCCAGCAGTTCCCTCTCGTCAAAAGGCTTGGAGATATAATCGTCAGCACCCGCATCCAAACTTTCGATCCGAGCTTCCATGCCCGATCGCGCTGTCAAAAAGATGACCGGAGTCGAACTCAATTCCGGTGTGTTCCGAATCTCCTTGAGCAAATCCAGCCCGTTTTGTCTGGGCATGATTTGGTCGCTCAATATCAAATTAGGGTGCAAAGTTTTGGCTTTTTCTAAACCTTCAACCCCGTCAATCGCCACGGCGACTCGATAGTACGGAGTCAATAAAGTTTGGAGGTAAGCTAGCAGGAAATTATTGTCTTCTACTACCAGTAATAGGGGTAATTCTCGGCTGTCTGTTGTTAATTGTTCCCCGTTATTTTTGTTTTCAAAACTGTGACATTCCGGCAGCGCGGCGTGTCTGGCGATCGCCCCGACATCTCCCGGGCCCCACTCTCCGAAGCCGAATTCAGTCAGTCCAGCCAATTGGGCGATCGCGCTCACCAACTGATTCGCGGACACCGGCTTCGACAAATGCCTCTGAAACCCCGCCTCCAGCGCCGAGGCGGAATCCTCCTCGCGGACGCCTCCGGTCAGCGCCACCGCCGGCAGCAGTTCCCTTTGCTCGGACATTTCCATTGCTCTGACGCGACTGATCAAATCGCAGCCGTCTGTTTCGGGCGCCGCCATATCGCTCACCAACACGTCGGGCCGCGACTGTTCCAACTCGGCCATCGCTTCGCCGGCGCTACCCACCGCTGTCACCTTGGCTCCAAAGGCTTCGAGGGCTGTTTTCAGAAATTCCCGGATCTCGGCGCTGTTTTCAACCACCAGCACTTGCTTGGACGCTAGGGGTTTGGACACCAATCCGGGTCTGCTTTCCATTTGGGCGATCGCGCTCCTGCGATCGCTCGAATTGGTGCTGTGAGCCATCGGTAGCTGCACCCCAAACGTCGCCCCCTGCTCGATACCGGGACTGCTCGCCCACACAGTTCCCCCGTGGAGTTCGACCAACTGCCGCACAATTGAGAGTCCCAGCCCGAGCCGATGCTGTTCCTTGGAATTCCAGCTATCTGTGGGGCGGAAGTAGTCAAAGATGTGGGGCAGAAATTTGGGATCGATCCCGCAACCGCTGTCGCTGAACCGAATCAAGGTGCCTGACGGGGTAGGCTCGATCAGCACTTCTACTGAGCCTGATGTCGATTCTGGGGTGAATTTGATGGCGTTAGCAAGCAAGTTCCAGACTATTTGCTGCAAGCGTTCTGCATCTGCCAAAATGTAGCTGACGGCGGGGTCGAAATGTGTATCTATGCGGATGTTTTTGGCATCGGCGGCCCGACGGAGGGTGTCGATCGCCGATTCGATGACAGACGGGAGGTGAACTCGACCGACGTTCAGGTGGACTTTCCCCCGCAGAAGCTGCGAGAGGTCGAGGAGATTGTCTATTTGCTGGTTTTGCAGTTTGGCGTTGCGCTCGATGATTTCCAAAGCGCGGCTGGTGGTGGCTTCGTTTAATTTGCGCGATCGAGCTAGCTGTACCCATCCCAAAATCGCGCTCAGGGGCGATCGCAGTTCGTGTCCGGCGATGCCCAAAAATTCGTCTTTCGCGCGGTTGGCGGAGGCTTGGGCTGCTTCAACGGCTTTGCGATCGGTGATGTCGAATCCGATCGCCAAATACTGAGAGAGTTTTCCCTTGCAGTCCAAGAGCGGCACTACTGCCGACTGCACCCAATAATCGATTCCATTCTTGGCTTGATGCTTAATTTCTCCTTGCCAAACTTCACCTTTGGCAACAGTTGACCGCAGATTTTTGATTAATTCCGAAGACTTATATTCCGAGTGGAGGATGCCGAAATGGCAGCCGATCAGTTCGCCGCGCGAATAATTAGAGAGCGAGCAAACTCGATCGCTGACGTAGTTGATAATTCCTCGGGCGTTTGTCCTCACCGCCAGCGCCGATCGGTCGATCGCTTCTTTAAAATCTAAACATTCTTGTAGCGACGAATCTAGTTCTTTTGTCGTAGAAATTTGGTCTGGACAATCCGGCGCGTCCGGTTGCTGGCGATCGGCCTGATCCTTGCTCCGCTGTTGGATTTCCATTGCTTCTATTTTCCCCTGATGGCTGACAGCTAATCTACTCGCATCCTGATTCATTATCACTGTTTTTTTCCCCGCGCCAGCGGGTGTAATATTTTGTATATTTTCATTTTCATGAAAACTCTGCCGTCTGCCGATCCACTCGGGAGTCACATCAAATTTTATTTACTGTTTAGCTAAACTTTGTCAATCTGAGGACATATTTTTTCAGAGAGAGCTCGATCGACTACAGATACAAACCTTCAAATTTTTGCTCATAATTACCATCCCGCATCTGGCACAAAATCTCTTCTTCCGCAGGCTTTCGGGCCTCCGACCCGAAAGTCTCATGTCCACATAAAAGATATATGTGCAGGGCTTGACAGTTCCCAAATAATTGGCGGGGAAAAGGCAAACAAAGTCCGTATCTTGCGATCGACCGCAACTTCTGTTAAATTATTTTCTTCTACATCTTGACAGCCCTGTATAATTTTTGTATTATAAATGTAATATGCCCTCAAACGAGAGAGCAGCAAAACTGCATTAACGCACTCAACTATTAACATTTTGAGGAAAAATTTCTGTGAATTTAGACGCTGTACGCGAGCAATTTGAACAAAGAGCATTTGATTATGACGGCTTAATTCCCCGCCTCATTCCGTACTATCGCGAGCAACACGATTTAATATTGCAGTTAATTCCTTTTGAAACCAATGCTAACATAAAAGTTCTGGATTTGGGCGCGGGAACTGGCATACTGTCAGCCCTGATTTTGCAAGCATTTCCTCAAGCAAACGTGGCAGCCTTTGACATGGCGGAAAATATGCTGAAAATTTGTCAAACTAACTTGTCCGATTTCGGAAAACGCCTGACTTTGCAGCAAGGAAACTTCGCCGAAGACGATTTCGGCAGCGGTTACGATTTGGTAGTTTCAGGATTGGCAATCCACCACCTCGATCGCGCCGGAAAACAAACGCTATTTAAGAAACTTTTTCAGTCAATGAATTCAGGAGGAATATTGCTCATTCGAGATATTGTGACAGGTGCGACTCCCAGGTTGACCGAGCAATACGAACAGTTGTGGCGACAGTACATGAAAGCCAGCGGAGAAGACGATGCAGCCTGGTTTCAAAACTATCTAAAAGAAGATATTCCCTCCTCTGTGGAAGAGCAGACAAAGTGGCTTGCAGAAGCTGGTTTTGCAGACGCAGGATGTCACTGGCGCTATCTCAATTTTGCTATTTTTGGGGGACTAAAAGCTAACTAATTTAATCAATCACATGAATAATTCACGATTAGTCAAAATCAGCAGATATCTCAGCAGACATCTGCGACACGCGCCAGATCGAATCGGCATTCAACTCGCTCCCGGTGGCTGGGTTCCTATTAGCGAACTCATCGATGCGTGCCAAAAAAATAACTTTCTAGTTCAGCTTGCAGAACTCAAAGAAGTAGTCGCGCAAAACGACAAACAGCGCTTTTCCTTCGACGAAACGGGCATTCTAATTCGTGCCAACCAAGGACACAGCGTAGAGGTAGACTTGCAGTTAGAACCCGCTGTTCCCCCGGATATTTTATATCACGGAACAGGTAGCACTGCCGTCGAGTCTATTCTCAGTCAAGGAATTAGGAAAATGTCGCGGCATCACGTTCATTTGTCGGCGAATATCCAGACGGCGCGCCAAGTAGGTGGAAGACATGGCATCCCGGCCGTCTTTATTGTAGATGCCGCAGCAATGCAGCGCGACAACTATACATTTTACTGCTCGGAAAATAAAGTTTGGTTGGTAGATTTTGTGCCGCCAGATTATCTAAAAATAAGTTGATAAATTCCCGGTTTTTGTATAAATTTTGGGCGGGATATTTTAAAATAAGAGTAAGTAGGAATTGCAAAAAATGAGTGCGGAAAATATGGGCGATCGCGAAAACAACTTAAATCAAAATAATTCTCAAAATCGAGGGCTGCTAGGCTCGGGCTGGCGACCTCTATATCGAGAATTTGACTGGCAACACTTCCTGCATCTAGCATCTACCGATCCCAAGGAGTTAACTCAAAAAACCTTAGATATAGCCAGCGATATTGCCGATGCAATGGGACGCCAACAATATAGTTGGTTGGCAAATGTCTTAAATGTATTTTCCGAAAATACGCGCTACGAAATCGATGAGTTTTGGGATTACATTACTCCGCAGCCAGTTTACCCGGATTACCGCTACAAAGACGTTTTAGTTACCGAAACGCCAGTGGTTCAAATGGTCAGCCGCAGTAGCATTCCCATCGACTATGTTCTCAACAAACTCCAAGAGATTACTATTTTCAAAGTTCTGGATTTGTTGGGAAAACCGGATGTGATTACCCAGTCTTTTATGGAACGGCATTTTTCTTATCCGCCGGAGCGATTTATTAGCTGGGAACGCTTGGAAATTTTGGGTACTGTTTATGCTTATTGGGCCGGATGCGGCTGTTGGCTGCAAATTGACAGCTACGACAGGGGAAGACGCTGCTACACTCTGATTTGCAAAGATATTGCGCCGCTCGTTAGCAAGGCCACTTACAATTTAGCGGTGATTCTGAGCGGGTACAAAAGCCGCGTCGGACAGGTTCACAGTCAGTTCCCAATTCGCACTTTTACGGAGGAAGTTCAAAGTTTTACGGATACAGTTCAGCAGGCAATTCTGGATCAAAATCAGTTGGCTGTTTTGGTTAGCGGCGAACCGGGTACGGGCAAAAGTGCTTGGACGCAAGCGGTAGCAAAGGAAATTTTAGTGCCGCTTGGTTATGTAATTTTTATCTTAGACCATGATGCTGTGGAAAATTTTGTGCCGCCGAGTTATTTAGAGCGGATTTGCATCATTATCAATGAGGCTGATAATTTGGCTCAAGATCGATCGACCGCAGTTGCAAGCGGCACTAACAAAACTGAACATATTTTGAGTTTGCTGGATGGAACTTTGTATCAAAGCGTTATGGACGAACACGGTATTCAATTTCAGCAAAAACTCGTAGTTTTGATGACTTGCAACACGACTGAAAGATTAGATCCTGCAATGTTGCGGAAAGGCAGAGTGGACTTTATCAGTGAATTTACGCACAAATTTGTTTGAGCGAACTCTTAAAGTCTCAAGCAATCTGGGCGATCTTACTGGCTGCACGGCTGCGGGATACCGAACAATCGCCCGGAAATCTTCTGAATCTTCAAGAAAGAGGAAAATTTCTTAAGTACCTATGGACACATTCCCTCAAAAATGATATCACTGATGGGTGACACCCTCTATGGGTGTCGCCTAAGCGAGCAAATCAGGGGAACAGCACTTTTGGTCTGAAACAGAATTTTTCAAATTAGACAGCTATGGAGGAAATCCCAAACCGTGCAAACTCGCGCCAGTTCAGCAACCAAGTCGGGGACTGGGAAGGTATGCCGACGGGACAATCCCGATCGCCCAACAACCCCAGAGGCAGCCGTGTCCGAGAGTAAAGACCGATTTCGGCGGTTGGTGGAGCGCTCCGCCGACGCAGCAGCAATGGTAGATTGTGAAATGCGCTATCTTGCAGTTTCCCGTCGCTGGGAAACAGATTGCGGGTTAGGTGGCTCCGAGGCGATCGGTCGCTCTCATTGGGAACTGTTCCCGAATCTCCCGGAATATTGGCAGGAAAATGCCCGGGCTTGTTTGGCAGGTGTTTTGGAATACAGCGAGTTTGTGGTTGGGCGATCGACAGCATCTGTAGCCGAAAAAATCGAAGGCGCTGTCAGCGGGTCGGTAAAATGGGTATTTCGGCCTTGGAAAAATAGCTCTGGTGCGATCGGCGGTTTGCTTTTGTTTGCCGAAAACATAGCTGAGGATCTCACTGAAACAAATTGCTACAATAAGTTTTTATCCGATACTAACAGCAAGCAGTTAGAAACAAGACCGCAACTAACTCAAATTGCCCTAGACAATGCTGCTGATACAGTATTTTTTGCAACTTCCGACGGTCAAATTTGCTGTGCCAACAAAGCGGCTTGCCATCTTTTCGGCTACTCGGAATCGGAATTGCTAAGCCTGACAGTTAGCGACATCGATTCCCAGTTGTCAGCATCGGATTGGCCAGAGCACTGGATTCAACTCCAGCAGCAAAGCAACCTCACTTTTGAAACCAGTTACAAAACCAAAAATGGCACCAGTTTTCCCGTCGAAGTCAAAGTCAATTATTTAGAATACGCCGGGTGCGAATACCGCTGCGCGATCGCCCGCGACATTTCGGCTCGCCTCGCAGCAGAATCAGCGCTTTTAGAGGCGAAAGAGCAGCTTCAAGCCGTCTTGGATGCCGTGCCCGGATTAGTTTCTTGGGTAAGTTCAGATTTGCGCTATTTGGGAGTAAACCGACATTTAGCTACTGCTTACCAAATGCCTGCCGAAGTATTTATCGGTCAAAAAGTAGGTTTTTTAGAAACAAGTCCCAAATTTAACGATTTAGTATACGATTTTTTTGCTAGCTGTGAAAACAAGAAATACGAAGAAGTAACAGCAAGCATCAAAGGAGAAAATAAAACTTATTTAATTGTCGCTCAAAAATACCAAAAAAGTACAGCGGCGGTATTTGTAGGATTGGACATTACAGAAAGCAAACAGTCTATTGTGGCTTTGCAAGAATCGGAAGAACGCCTGCGCCAGCAAGCGACGAAATTAGAGCAGACGCTGTTAGTTTTGCAGCAAACTCAAACTCAACTGATTCAAACAGAAAAGATGTCTTCTCTGGGGCAGTTGGTAGCAGGAATAGCGCACGAAATCAACAATCCAGTTAGTTTTATTTCCGGCAATGTCAGCCACGCGAACGGCTACATCCAAGAACTGCTGCGCTCGATCGAGCTTTACCAAAAGTATTATCCCCATCCCGTGCCCCAAATTCAAGATTGGATGGAAGAATTGGACTTAGAATTTATCAAAAAAGACTTGCCAAAACTGATAAATTCGATGAAAGTGGGTTCGGAAAGGATTCGGGATGTTGTGCGATCGCTCCGCTTGTTCTCGCGTACCGACGAAGCCCAAATGAAGCCCGCAGATATCCATGAAGGTTTGGACAGCACTGTACTGATCTTGCAAAATCGCCTGCAAGCTAAAGGGGGACGCCCTGGAATTAATCTGATCAAGGAATACGGGAATTTGCCGCGAGTCCGCTGTTATGCGGGACAATTAAATCAAGTGTTTATGCACTTGTTGACAAATGCGATCGACGCTTTGGAAGAAGGGGGGAGAAATCCCGAAAAGTATGGTACAATCCAAAATCATTCTTGCTTGTCTGCGGGCGGATCCAGAGCTGAAGTATTCAATCCCGAAATTCGGATTCGGACGGAAGTTGTAGGGGAAAGCGAAGTGGCGATCGCCATTAGCGACAACGGCCCGGGCATGACTGAAGAAGTCCTCGGCTGCATCTTTGACCCTTTATTTACCACTAAATGTCAGGCCACGAGCACTGGTTTGGGTCTGGCAATATCCCAGCATTTAGTAGTAGAAAAGCACGGCGGTAAGTTGGACTGTGTTTCTCGTCCGGGACAGGGAACTGAGTTGACCGTTAAAATTGCGATCGGTGACGATTAATAGCAGGTAAATAATATGGTAATCGAGTGGCTTAAATTTAAAGTACCTCAAGAAAAGTGGGAGGCTTTTATTCAGCGAGATGAGGAAGTTTGGACGGCTGGACTAAAAAGTTTACCCGGTTTTTTGGGCAAGGAAACTTGGGTAGATCCGGTGGAGAATGAGGTGGTGATGTTGATTCGTTGGGAAACTAGAGAGTTGTGGAAGTCGGTGCCACAAAGCACCATAGATGAGCTGGATGCCAAAATGGGCGAGTTGCAAATGCCGATCGCCGAAAGTCGCGAATACCAAGTCGGCAAGTTTTTGGATTAGTATCGCAACTCGTACAATCATCGCAGTGTTTGGTATTTGGTGTGAAGGGCGATCGCAAGTATAAACTTTTTGCCTTCTTCATCACCATACCCGCTGAATTGGATAAGCATCAAAAGCTTCATCGCAACTAATCAAAACCAGCGAATGATTCATCGCCTGTGCGACCAGAATGCGATCGAACGGATCTCGGTGATGCAGAGGAAGACTTGTATAAATATTAGTGTCTTCAAATGTAATTGGTAGAATTTGAACGTTAATGTATTCCAATTCTTTCGGCAGGTCTTCAAATGGTCGATTCAGTTGAAGCTTACCGACATTAATTTTAATAGATATTTCCTCTCATGCTGGCAATACTAAAATACAAACCTGTTTTAGTATCGATCGCTTCTTTTGCTTTACTACCGAGATTGGAATCGCCAAGCAAGTACCACAGAAAGGCATGAGTATCTAAAAGGCATTCCATGTTACATATATTCCTTTAAATCTTCCAGCGGTTCATCGAAATCATTAGACATAATGATTTGACCGGCCCAACTACCATAACCATGAGGTTGTTCGATTTGTTCTGAAGATGATTCAGTTTTGGCGTGTTTCTCCAGTAAATATTTTGCATAATGCAATATCTCTTGTTTGAGAGATTCTGGCATTTTGACGACAGTTTGAAAAATCTGTAGATCGATAGTCATGATTTTTCTGCAATTTTTACGCTTATCATGTTCACTTATTATACTGTAATTGGAGTCAGAAGGTATTTGGTGCGAAGGGCGATCGCACTCCGTACAATCATCGCAGTGTTTGGTATTTGGTGTAAAGGGCGATCGAACTAGACTGTTGCTTGAACAAGCATATCTTCTACCTGCTTAATTTGCTTCCAATCAATTGCTGCAACCCAAAGATTTTCCTCTTCTGAATATTGCACCACGCCATCGACTTCTAACTCTTCGTCATAAAATGCTAGCAATTGACCATCTTGCAACTTAATATTTTGGCGACTCAAATCTTCAATTGTACCAACGCAATTTAGGCGAAGGCGACCTTGTTCATCTGCATTATGAAAGTCTGCAAAGATTCTGGGATAATTCATATTTTTGCTCCACTCAGGATGATTGTTGTGATGGGTTAGCAATCGTTGGTGTCAGCAGCAGACTTGCTTGTTCTGGCGTTAAGCCTGTTAATGTTGCATGATTTGGGCTTCTCCCAGAAGTACGGATGACATCTCCATCGGACGATCGCACCTCACCCACTGTTGTCACACCAACTTGTGCATGAGGGATGGTCATTGCTAACTCTGCTACAGATAATTCTACTGCACATTCTACAGAAATACCCGTGATGCCACTGGGGTGAGTTCCGGTGCTGCGTTTAATATCTTCTGGGCGATTACGGCCGCCACGAACTACTAAGGCTTCGTTTGGAATTCTTTCCACAAATGTAGATTGTTTGATTCAAGTACGCGCTATATATTACCAGAATTTTTGCCCAAAGTGCGATCGCTCTTTTTTACTCAAGCATCGCTACCCGTAGAATCATCGCAGTGTTTGGTATTTGGTGTGAAGGGCGATCGCGCTTTCATTTTAGGCGATCGCTCATCAGAAGCAACAAAGGGCGATCGCTATCCGTGCAATCATCTCATTGGAATGGTGGAAATGGATAAGATTGTGAGTGAAAAAAGAGGTTGGGTTTCCTTGTGTCAACCCAACCTACGGGAGAGGAGCGATCACACTGAATCTAAAAATATATCATAGAAACCATCCTCCCTCAGATGTTTTTCCACCTGGTTTAATATCGACTCGGTATAAAGTTCCCTTGTATGTGAATTCTTCTCTCGCTTCTGTTATGTCATAATTTCCGCTCGGTGTATAGTTCAGTCCAGCTTTTGATTCCAACCACTCGATCACTTTGTCAATTGTCGTATCAAAATCGTCATGCGCTTTATTCGGTAAAATACCTTTTCCAATTTGTCTGAGTCTTTCAACTACTTCGATCGCCTCCTTTGCGGTAGGAGGGCTATCATACTCTCCATTAGCACTGTCTACTGTGCCATTGCCCGTTTGTAGAGCGCAATTGAAACGATAATCTCCCATGATTTTAATCTCCGTAATTATAGATTTGATAAATCGATCCATCTTTAGTTTTAGTCCTTATTAAGATGTTCATTAATGCCTGACAGGTGTTGAGAAATGGTAGAAAGCTGATAGGCCGCTACAACAAGTGCCTGACCGATCGCAGTTAAGGCGGCTGATTGCGCTGGTCCAGGACTGCTTTGCTTCACCTTCTCTTCTGCTTGGCGGAGCAGATTTTTGGCCGACTCTAATAATTTGATGCTTTCTTCTGACATGAGTTCACTTTTCCCATCTGAGAGATTTTATTTGTTCAAAACTGTTTCTTAGAGGCTATTGCATCAACCGAACTGACAATAGTCGCGATCGCACTTAGTCTTCCAGGTATTTGATTTCGCGCTTTCTATTACCAGCGGGAGACAGCCTCGCCAGTTCCGCTGCTTCCGCACCATGTGGGTTGTCTGAGTAACCAAACGAGAACCACAAATCATGTCCCTGGCCAATCAACATATCAATCGACTTACTGCCACGACCACTCAAGTGTTCTTTTAATCTACGACGGATATTGTTTGATCTTCCAATATAGGCAAGGATATCCCCTACGGTTTCATCATAGATTGCATAAATGCCACCCGTATCTGGTGCTGAATCAACATTAGAACTGTTGAACTCTTGTATTTCACCTTCTCTCATTTTTATCCTCTGCCTTGTCGAATTAAGTGAAAATATACTGGTTGAAGCAAACTTATGGAGTGTAACCTGACTTGTCCCATCATCCTTACAAATCAAAGATTTGTCTATCCCAAAAATGTTCAATTTTGTGAGCTGTTTTTCATCCCTTTCAATCTCTTTAATCTAGTTTTGTACAAAAATGTAGATAGATGTACTAAACTGTTCCTCAATGTAAGCTATAATACAAAAAACTCATCTCTCTCTTCCCAATGAGCCTAAAAGAAGCCTTAAAACTTGCCGATAAAATAGTTTTCGAGAAAACCGGCGAACATCTAGACGACTTACAAGAAGCCGTACTCCAAGGCACTGTACAACGTGAGACTTACAAGCAAATAGCCAAAAAATTTGATTGTTCGGAAAGTAGTGTCAGGAAAGTGGGCGCAGAGTTATGGCAGATACTTTCAGAAGAGTTGGGAGAAGATGTTAATAAAAAGAATTTTCGATCGGCAATTCAAAGGTTTCAAGTCTGTAATGTTTCAAATTTTGCACAAAACGTCAGCGAACAATATATCAGTGGTAGTTTTAACACCTGTGGAGAAGCTAGACACCCGCCAAATATCCCAAATCCACACCCACCAAATCAGGAAACATCTAACTCAAAACAACGTCAAACCTCACATCAAGATTTAAGCGAAATGCCGGAGTTGGGTAATTTCTTCGATCGCACTCCCCAACTCCAAACCCTCACAACCTGGATTCTACAACAAAACTGCCGCCTCATCACCCTCACTGGCATCAGCGGCATCGGCAAAACATCCCTAGCAGTACAACTCGTACAACAAATCAAAAATGAGTTTGAATACACAGTTTGGTGCACCCTAGACGAATTCCCCACCATAGATAAATTTCAATCTAACCTAATACAGCTTTTTTCCCAGTCGGAAAAACAAGATTCATCCCCAACAAACCAGAAACGCTTACCGCTGATTAAATATTTGCAAAACCATCGCTGTTTAGTAGTCTTGGATGACATTCACAACCTTTTCTGTAGCGGCGAATTGGCAGGAAAATATAAACCAAACTACGAAGAATATCGCTCTTTATTCAAACAAATAGAAAAATTATCCCATCAAAGTTGCTTTCTGCTAGTCGGTTGGGAACCACCGAAAGAAGTTCCTCAACTCACAAGCGAAAATACTCCCATTCGTACCTTACAACTGACTGGTTTAGACACCGCAGCCGCACGGGAAATTCTCAGAGATAAAGGATTAGCAGAAATCGATAACTGCGAAGCACTCATTCACCGCTATCAAGGCAATCCCTTATGGTTAAAAAGCGTGGCGACTTTGATTCAAGAGTTGGGCATCGGCGCGAGTGAGTTATTAATAGATGATACCATATTGTTACCCGAAGATTTGAAAGATGTTTTACACGAGCAGTACGATCGCACTTCCGAACTAGAAAAACAAGTCATGTCATTGCTGGCGACAGAAAACCAGCCAGTCAACTTCGCCAAATTGCTCCAAAACGGACAAATATCATCATCAGATTTGCTAAACGCCTTGCAATCTCTATCGCGGCGCTGCTGGATCGAAAAAGAAGCAAGTCTTTACACTTTGTCACCTGTACTGAAGCAGTATATCAAAGGGTTGTAACTGAGATATTGCACCAATATCGATCGGGGGCTTTTTCGTGGGTGGGGGCGGGTTTACGAGATTGTTGGTTTTAGGCAATTATTGTTGGTGAACCCGCCCCTACAAATTTTGAACATAGAGTAAGATTTCAGTTATACCCAATTCGGCTTAAATACCTCCTTTATTTCTGAGTCTGCGGAGGCAGACTTTGTTTGACAAGAAGCGGTTTCAACCGCCAAATCATAAAGGGTGGTGACTGTGCTATCATAGGTTATAAAACTTATTGAGTCGAGTTATATGACCACAATAACTACAGTCACAACCGCCTCCAAACTCGCTGATTACTACATCTGGTTCGCGAATGACGTAGGCTCCTACCTCAGCAACCACAAGCTACAAAAACTATTGTACTACGCCCAAGCATGGTATTTAGCATTTGAAGATACACCGCTGTTTGATGAAGATTTTGAAGCTTGGATGCACGGGCCGACAATCCCGGCTTTATTTTATGAATACAAAGAACAATTTGACTTTAAGCCAATTCTGAAAGAAGTCGAAAAACCAGAGTTTCCCAAAGAAGTACAAGAGTTTTTAGACGAGTTATCCGACGAGTATTTCTTTCTGGATGCTTATGAGTTAGAATTGATGGTGCGTCGCGAAGACCCTTGGATTAAAGCTAGGGGTGAGTTGCCAAAAGATGAACCTTCTCATGCTATTATTACGAAGGAATTAATGCGAGAATTTTACAAAACCCGTGTCATCGAAGAAAATTAAAAAGGCAGATATACGCCGCCAGCAATCTTTATCTAGCATCAATCGTCTAGATGTCAAAATACCGGAAGGAATTAGTTTTTCTTTCAGGTATTATCAGGATGATAAAGATAAGTTCTCAATTGGTGGTAGAGATGCTAAGTATCTAGCATCTCTATTGAGACGGCTGCGCGATTTGTCACAATTGAATGCTCAAGAAGTTATCAATAATCAGAGTAAAAGTCTGCGTTGTCATGGCATAGCTTGGAAAGATACTACCGAACCTAATGGTTTTGGCATTCCCAATGAAGACGAGCTAGTAAATATGCCCTACCAGTTTCAAATTTCTGCTAATGAATACGGCAGGGTGCATGGCTTTTTCAGTGAAAATGTTTTTTATATTGTCTGGCTAGATCCAGATCACAATCTTTATAGTTGAAATGATTATAAATATTGATTATTTTGGAGAATTAATGTTACCCAAAGTCAGGACACGGCAGTGCCGTTTCCCTACAATTAATCGGGGTAGGGAAACGGCACTGCCGTTTCCTCCTCGCGTAGCTAAAGTGCCGTGTCCGACCTTGCTCCAACTAGAGAAACCGGGTTTTTACCTAATCTGTGGCTACGACGAAATATCTCGCAAAAAAACCCGGTTTCTGGAACCCCATGCGTAAATCCTAATTTTAAGAAAATTTTGAATAGAGAGCTGAAATAAAATTTACGCTTAAAAATCCTACTGCTAGTACGAGAATGATAAAGATTGCGATACTGAAAATAGACTTTAGCCGATCGGCATTTTCGGGTTTTTCTGACTTCATTCTTTACAACTCATGTTTGTCAATTTTTGCAGTAAATTCGATGCGGGCAATTGAGAACGAGTAGATTATACCAATGGGCAAACAAAAATGCAACTCTCTTCCAGCTCCCAACCCCGATCGCCCGAACCCGAGATCGCCCGCGTCATGTAAAATAGAGGGCGCGTTGGGGCTTACTTTTTAACAACCGTAATTCCGGGCGATCGCCATCAGTTCCCAAATAGATAATAATATGTCAGTCATCCTTAACTCACTCGATCGGGTAAAAATAGAAGGGTGCGAGGAAATAATCTAAAAAATATAACTGAAAAAAGGATATAAATTTATGCTCCACCCAGTCTCGCAACCTTATCAACAACGAGAAAATACTATGACTCAAAGAGCCGTGCGGAAGCCAAACCCCTCTGTGGGAAACCAATCGAGGCCGAGTTTCCCTCAAAGGCACTGGCTGGAGTTGGCAGAATACGCCTCTCTGGCGGCCTCTGGTGTGGGTTCCCTGGCGGTGGCTGTGTCGGGTCAAGCTTTTTACGGGGTGGCTCCCTTAACTTTGGCTTTGTCGCTGAATGTTGCTAATCGTTATCGGTTCGAGCAGCAAGTGCGGGTTCATCAAAATTCCGAAATAGCCCAAGTGCAAAAGTCTGTAAATAAGGTCGAAAAAACGGCGGTGACGGTAATTGTTAAATTGCGGAAGCAGTTGTCAGCAGATATTGCAGCGCTGCGTCAGCAAATGGCTGCAATGCCTAGGGCTGAGGGCTTTGAAGAGTCGATCGACATCGAGCGGCAGTTGCTGAGTTTGGGAGAGTCGGTAGCTTCTTTGCAAGAAATCGTGGCGTCTGCTGTGCTCGATGTCCGCCAGCAGGTGAGCGAACAATTGCAAGATTTATCGCCTCGCCAACCGGCAAATCTCCAAGCTGTGGAACAAGCAATAGAGCAACTGCAAAGCGCGACGAAAGGCTTGGCAGAAACTGCGATTACCCGAGACGACTGGGAAGTAGTAAACACTCGATTTTTGGAAATCCAGAAAGTTATGGCAAATCTGCAAAGCCAACTGCAAGCTTCCACACACCAATCGACTCCAGATTTGTCGATCGTCCAAGCTCAAATCCACCGTTTGGAACACGAGCAGCAAGAAGTTGTCAAACCTCACCTCAAGCGATTGATCTCGGTTGTCAAGCAGTTGCAGCACACGCAAGACAGTTGACAGTTGACAGTTGACAGTTGGTCATTAGTCATTAGTCATTAGTCTGAAGGAAGATTTTCGTGCTCCGACTCTCGCGCGATCGAGTCCAACTTTTTGGGAGCCTCCCAATTTTGTAGGATATATTGGCAAAAATGGGATGCTCCCAAATTTTTCGACAACTGTGTTAAAAGATTAAAAGCTAATCTTTCTAGTTAACCTGTCTTCAACCTGTTACAAAAAAAATCAATGAATGCAACCGTAACTATTGCTGATAACCCATTACTAATCGGTCAAGGATTGCCACCGTTTGACGCGATCGCACCAGAACACGTAGTCCCCGCTGTTACCCAACTGCTGACCGAGCTAGAAGGCTCGCTAGCTGCCTTAGAAGCCTCTGTCGAGCCGACTTGGAGCGGTCTGGTAGAACCCTTGCAGCGGCTGGGAGAGCGTTTAAATTGGACTTGGAGCATTGTCGGACATTTGATGGGGGTGAAAAATAGCCCGGAATTGCGATCGGCACACGAAACAGTGCAGCCGGAAGTAGTAAAATTTTGGAGCAAGCTCAGTCAAAGCAAACCGCTTTACGAAGCTTTTAAAGCGCTGCGGGCCAGCCAAAATTGGGACAGCTTAGAGTCAGCTCAACAGCGAATTGTCGAAGCCGCCCTCCGAGATGCCCAACTCTCCGGCGTCGGTTTAGAAGGCGAGCAAAAAGAGCGTTTTAATGCCATTCAATTAGAATTGGCGGAAATTACTACCCAATTTTCCAATCACGTCCTCGACGCTACCAAAGCCTTCAGCATCACCCTCACAAACAAAGACGAAATTGACGGTTTGCCGCCGAGTTTGTTGAGTTTAGCCGCTCAAGTTGCTCGCAGCGCTGGTGCAGAAAATGCGGATGCCGAAAACGGCCCTTGGCGGATTACTTTAGACTTTCCGAGTTACGGCCCTTTCATGCAGCACAGCACTCGCCGCGATTTGCGCGAAAAGTTGTACAAAGCTTTTATCGGCCGTGCTTCTAGTGGAGAATTGAATAACTGGCCTTTGACCGATCGCATTTTAGCACTGCGCCACGAAAAAGCGACTTTGCTCGGCTTTAGCAGTTATGCCGAATTGAGTCTGGCGAGCAAAATGGCTCCCGACGTTTCAGCAGTCGAGGCTCTATTAGAAGAATTGCGCCTCGCTAGTTATGATGCTGGTGTCAAAGATTTAGCAGATTTGAAAGCTTTTGCGGCCGAAAAAGGCGCTGCGGAATCTGGGGATTTGAAGCACTGGGATATCGGTTTTTGGTCGGAACGAATGCGGGAAGAAAAGTTTGCTTTCAGTGCTGAAGAATTGCGTCCTTATTTTGCTTTGCCGCAGGTATTGGACGGGTTATTTGGATTGGTAAAGCGGCTGTTCGGCGTGACAGTAACTGCGGCGGACGGTCAATCTCCGGTTTGGCACGAAGATGTGCGCTATTTTCAAATAGATGATGAAGCTGGAAATACGATCGCCAATTTCTATTTAGACCCCTACAGCCGCCCGGAGGAAAAGCGCGGCGGTGCTTGGATGGACGAGTGCGTGGTGCGCGCTAAATTTGTGGAAGCCGGAAAGACAACAACGCGGTTGCCGGTGGCTTATTTGGTGTGCAACCAAAGTCCTCCGGTTGACGATAAACCGAGTTTAATGACTTTTTTGGAAGTAGAAACTTTGTTTCACGAATTCGGTCACGGTTTGCAGCATATGCTGACAACGGTAGACTATCCGGGGGCTTCGGGCATCAATAATGTTGAGTGGGATGCGGTGGAATTGCCCAGTCAATTTATGGAGAATTGGTGTTACGATCGCGCGACTTTGTTTGGGATGGCTAAGCATTACGAAACCGGGGAAACTTTGCCGGAACACTATTACCAAAAGTTGCTCGCAGCGCGCCACTACATGAGCGGCAGCGTCATGCTCAGACAAGTACATTTTAGCAGCGTTGACATCGAATTGCACCACCGTTATCGATCGGGCGGCAGCGAAACTGTGGCCGATGTCCGCAACCGCATCGCTAAAACTACGACTGTGTTGCCTCCTCTGGAAGGAGACGCATTTTTGTGCGCTTTCGGACACATTTTTGCGGGTGGCTACGCGGCGGGATATTACAGCTACAAATGGGCGGAAGTGCTCAGCGCTGATGCTTTTGCGGCGTTTGAGGAAGCGGGTTTGGAGGATGAAAGTGCGATCGCCTCTACAGGTAAGCGCTTCCGCGATACAGTCTTAGGATTGGGTGGCAGTTTGCACCCGATGGAAGTGTTTAAAACTTTCCGGGGACGCGAACCCAGCACTAAAGCTTTGTTGAGACACAGCGGTTTAGTTGCGGCTTAATTTGCTGTGGAATAACTGCGGATTAATGCAGTTAAACAGTTGACAGTTGACAGTTGACAGTTGACAGTTGACAGTTGACAGCGAAGTGATAAGAACGGAGATTTAAACTCCGTTCTTATCACAATCTGCCTTCATGCTGGGGCTTCAAACCCCTGCTATTCGGTGAATCTATCTACATTAATCCGGGTTTTTGTTGAACAAGATTTACGCACACCTTGTATATGTCGGGTGCTTGTGACGCACCCTACTTAATTTCTTAGTCCCTCCTAGCTAGGACTTCCTGTGTGTGCCCGCCAACTCTTATCTAATGATGAGATTGATGCAAAATTAGACGGTTGCCGGCAGGATCGAAGGCATAAATTTCTAAACCGTGAGAAGCTTTAATAATTTCTCCTGCGGGCGGATAACCTAAAGCCCAAATTCGGGCGATCGCAGTTTCGATATCGCTAACTTCCAAACACAAACTCATGCCTGTTTTGGCTCGACTTGCGAATTCCGATTTGTGGGAATCTTTGGGTTTGAATATGCCGAGTCTTAAGCCTGGGAGTTGAAATTCAGCATAAGTATTGGGAATATAGGGGTTGGGTTCTATGTCGAGAAATTTTGTGTAAAATTTAACTAGAACTTCCTTGTCGATGTCTGCTAAAGTGACGATGGCGGCGCTGTATTGGAAACTCATATAAATTGATATTTGGTAATTGGTAACGGGGAAATCGCTTTGTATCTACAATAGATAGGCTTTCTCAAGTCTTTCTAGCAGCCAACTTTCTACTTCATCTTCTGCAAGAACTTTTGCACCTAGTTCAGAGAAAATAGAGGTAGCTTGCTGATAAGTTTGCTGAAGTTCTTGATAGTTATCAATGTCTTTTTTCGGCTGTAGTGCGACAATTGCAATAGGAAAATCAGGCTGACACTCTTTTACATCAGTAATCATCCAAGACAAAGAGTTTTGCAGGAGTTCCGATATCTTCACCTCCAATGATATACCCTGTGCTGCCAAGTAAGGTCGCCCATTAGCAACAACCGCATCAAACTTGTGTTTTTCACGACTACCCTGCACCGAATAACTTGTTTTTAGGAGTTCTTTATAATCTTTTTTAACGTGTTGTTGAAAAACATTTCTAAATTTAGAAGTGGTCAATCTTGCAGCATCTTGGCGGTCACGTCGATGCGGCTTTTGGGAATTCAAATCTACCAAAAAATTACTAGCAATATCTTCTAGTAAACTATCGACATCTTCTAACGAACCACGAGGTTCTGTCCACTGAATACTATTGAGCCAATCCTGGGCAATTTTATTTAAACGTTCCTGATAAGGAGCATTTGGGTTATCCCCAGGAAAAATCAATCCACAGTCAGCAGCTTCAGACATTCGCTGAGCAAAAGTTTTCAAGAAAGTAATATCTTCCCTGCCAAAATGCCGCACCCGCTCCCAGTTTGTGAGAAACTGGACGCGCACCTGTTCTTCGTTGAAAGCAACAACGCCAATATTAATCCGTTCGTTAGCAATTGGATTGGGAACATATTGAACGATACTATACTTGCTTGCCATTGTTTCCGCCTTTTTATCTGACAGTGGCTATAAGAGCGCCAGTAAATCCTGTCTTCTTTTAACAAGATACTCTACCAGGGTAACACGCTCGTCAATTGTAAGTCCCCATTCGCTGGGTGGAGCAGCCACAGCTTGAATAATCGTTTCTTCGCTGACAGCATCGAGAAGCAGAAGTCCCTGGTTAATCTCCTCTGGCTTTAGTTGACATTTAGAAACAAGGCGGGGGTGGATCTCAGCATTAGCAGCTTCGAGCAAGTCGCGCTGATTCCATTCTGGGCCGCCTGGAAAAAAATGACCGTGATCTACAGAGTAAACCAAATTGGGGCGAGCATTTTTATAGATGAATTGATAATCATTAGCATATACCCATCCGTACAGCAAAATGAGCAAAGCAAACCTTTCACGATTTTCTGGCTGGTTTGTGTAGTTGATTTCTTCTCTTTGGGAAGAACATTTAGGTATGTAAACTGTAGCATGAGCCGTCCCAGGAGTCAAATAGGAAAATTTAGAATCTTCCGCAATTAGTTCCTCAGAAATTTCAACAATACAAGGCTCTCCCACAGGTGATCCGATTGCCATACCGAGTCTTGCTACCACCTGATCGTTGACGATTTGACGCCCAGCTTGTTGCCCCTTAATGACATATTCGCGCTTATCAATACCGCGTGCTCTAACTGGACGTGCGGCAGAATCCCATCCTGAACGAAAGGTAGTGATAATTATCGGATCTTCAGCTCGATCGATTCCGGCTTCTAAACAGTCTTTCCACCTTTTTCTTCTCTGTTGGTTAGTTTCTGCACTATCGCTCACAATAATTTTGCAGTCATAAATTTGCTGGAAAATTATACATTATCACTTTAGATAGCAAGACTCAACGATTTTTTTTCTCGTGCTGCGAAGGAGACAAAGGAAGAGGAAAGCAAGAGTTAGTGAAAAATTCGGCAAGGATTGCTACACATTCTTAAAATCCTCCAATGCGTCCGACTATTTGGATTTTACCTTGTGAAGATCCTTTGAGAATCACAGCTTCGCCGCTTTGGGGAACAATATCTGTAATCGCTGTAATATTGACTTGATGAGTTACCATAATAATAACGCCTTTTGTGTTGCGGTTGTCAACAATTAATTTGCGAATTGTCGCTGTTTGTCCCGATTCTTTGCTGCTGTCACTAAAGAACGAGTTCAGCGCTGGCAAGGGTTCAACTTTGCCTAAGTTTATCAGTTTAGCTGTTTCCAAACACCGACACCACTGACTTGATAAAACTCTGGCAATTTTGATGTTGCGGTTGCGAAATTCGACTCCAATTTGCTTGGCTTGGGTTTGTCCCTGTGGTGATAAATTGCGCTGGGTGGAACAGTCGCCCAATTTAAAGTTAGCAGGATCTCCCGTACCTGGGGCGATCGCGTGTCGCATTACTACCACCAACCCTGTCTCGCCCCGCTGCAACAATTGCCAGCCCGCTTGAGTTGGCGCGTTGGTTGCTGCGTCAGAAGTTGCAGTTGCAGTCCCCGCGCCGATCGACAATACTAAAGCTAACGAGCCCAAAAACCATTTCCAGTTGAGGCAAATCCGCGCAGCCATTGTTCCAGAAGTGAGAAATTATCTTATGATATTCTAATACAACAAAAATTTCTCTATGGAACTCACCAATTTTATTGCTCTGTCTGTCATTGTGGTCGCTGCGCTGGGGATTGGCGTGGGAACAATGACTTGGGCTTACTTCGGTAAGGGCAGCATTTCTGTACTGTTCAAAGAACCAATTTTAAACTCGCCAGAATTTCCAGCGACAGACAGCGGTAACAAAGCTGCGGTTGATTTCCAACAAGGCATTGAAGCTTATCACTTGGGAAATTATCGCAAAGCAAAAGACAAATTAACCAGCGCTTTAGAACAGGTTGCAACGGCAGAAGCGTATCATAATCGAGGTTTAGTTTTTGCGAATTTGCGATCGGACGGCGAAGCTGTGGCAGATTTGATCCGTGCCAGCGAATTATACCAACAGCAGGGAAATGAAAATGCGATCGACACGATCAAACAAAATCTTGCAGCCTTGAAACAGCGAAAATTAGAACGAGAAAAGCAAAAAGAAATAAAAAAATAGAATACTAAAATTCCCTACTTTTTTAACAAGTCGGGAATCTACGTGGCGCTCCGATTTTACGTTTAGTTTCGCTCAAAAGTTAAGATTTTTCCAGGAGTTTAAACTAATCTATTATCTTCGATTAGGTTAATTTTAGCAATCATCATTTCTCGGCTAAATGCAACGATTCGGTAATTAGTAATTGGATCGTAAGCTTCCCATTCTTGAGTCACTTCGCTGTCTTGCCACAAAAACCATTCTCGGTAAATTTCGCCATCATCAATATCGCTACACAGAGGAAGCCAATCATCTCCTCCAAACTTACTGTAGTCTCCTCCTACTAAGTCAATCCAAGCAGCGGCGATACAATAATCTATGTTACTATGAGAATGGGCTGTATTACCATGAGCATTAACTTTTTTAGACTGTAGGGAAGTTTCGGGGAAGCAAAGAGTAGATTTCATAAGTATTTCCTGAATGTCATGTTGTTACTTTATAAAAAATCCCTGAGTCACAGTGACAGCAAAATGCCACTATCCCAACCTTCACAGTTTTTCTCTCGATCGACCCTGACAACTGATCGCACGAAGATGGCATATGGTGTATAACTTGAGAGTGCTTTAGCATCAACTCCCAGCCCAGGCTTAACAACGGCCAATTCTGCAACTGGCACAAGCAACAGTTTGCAGTTTTGAATTAAACAAAATTTTCCCTCTTCCCTCTGCAAATGCTAGAACTTCACTGCCACACAACCTATTCCGACGGTACTCTCACCCCTGCTGAACTCGTAGCAGCCGCCGCTGCGTCAGGAGTTCGGGCTTTAGCCATCACGGATCACGATACGATGTCCGGTTGGGACGAAGCCTTTGTGGCCGCTGGCTTGTACAATCTAGAAATAGTACCCGGGCTAGAACTCAGTACGGTTCATAATGGTCGATCGCTACATATTTTAGGTTTTTATCCCGATGAAAATAAGCTGCGAGATCCTTTGAAAGCGCGCCTCGAAGGCAGGTTTAGGCGATCGCAGGAAATGGTAGAAAAATTAGCAGCAATGGGATATGCGATCGAACTACCAACAATATCGCCGGGAATGGCACCGGGAAGGCCTCACATTGCCTCTGCACTGGTAAAAGCGGGTCACGCCAAATCATCCCGGGAAGCCTTCGACAGATGGCTGGGAGATAACGGCCCGGCTTACGTACATTACGAGAAATTCTCGATCGCCGAAGGCATCGATTTATTGCGAAGTTGCGGCGCAGTACCAGTCTGGGCGCACCCTTATTTATTTCGCGGCGGCGCTGTTGAGGAAGTCTTAAAAGAATTAGTAGATGCTGGTTTAATGGGAGTGGAAATATATCATCCCAGCCACAGTTCCAGCCAAATAGAAAAGCTCAAAAAAATGTGTCTTGATTATGGTTTGCTAGTAACTGGCGGCAGCGATTATCACGGCCCAGATCCTGAAAGGAAAGCAGCAGATAGCACCCAATTGAATATGCTGCATTTGCCGTTAGAATTACTCGAACCAGTGAAAATTGCAGCAGCCAGTTTGAAGTAGAATTAAACCCAATTATGAATTAATGTTAATTAAAACCCAATTGTCACCAAGTTAATTGTAGAATTGTATAAAGATTAAATTGCTTAGCGGAGTGTTTTATGAGTGCAGAAGACAGAGCGAAGGCGATCGGCAAAAATGTAGAAGGCAAGGCCCAGGAAATTTTCGGGAACATCACCGGCAATAAAAAAGACCAGGCTGAAGGTAAAGCGAAACAAGCAGAATCCGCCGCCCGCCACGCAGCCGAAGATATGAAAGATGCTGTGAAAAATCTGAGTGACAAGGCGAAAAGGGCGATCGACAAACTGTAAGCTATCTGGCATCTAAATCGTATTTGTGGGGCGGGTTTTGTGGCCCACCCCACAAGATAACTTGGCGTTGATGAATTTAGGTATGATTCACTCAGCGACGACAATCCCTGAAACTCGCTGAGTTTCAGCCGTGCAAATCATACTCCAAATCAGCAACGCCGAAAATTTTTATCGCGTCTTGAATATCGTTCGACTCGGTTATTGACTTTCTCGCTAGCGGAATGACATTTAAAGAATTGCTTGAGGAATATCCGGGAATTGAACAAGAAGATGTTTCTGCTTGTATTGCTTATGTAAGAGATAGAAATGACAGTTGTCAATGTTAATCAATTAAAAATCCGATTCCGCAGTCAAAAGCTCGATCGACAAATCCATCTGTTGCTTCCCCCGCGCCAAAAAACCTTCGCACTGCTGCAAACACTCCACAGCCACCGCAAACTGCTCGAAAACCGCCTCTAGAGGCAATTCTCCCGATTCCACCCGATCGATAATCGCTTCAATGCGATCGACCGTTTGCTCATAATTCCAGTCTGGTAGATTTCCGGGCACATCAATCATGTTTCTTCCGCATCCAATATTTCAACAATCTTAACTCTCAAAACGCCCCGGCTCAACCTCACAGTCAATTCCTCTCCCAACTGCAAACCATCAGCCGTGCGAATTACCGTACCGTCACTTTGTTTAACCGCAGCATAACCCCTTTGCAAAACCGCTGCCGGATTTAGTGCAGATAACTTTTCTTGCAACACTTCCAGTTTACCACTTGCCTGCCGCAAAGTTCGCGATGTCACAGGCAACCGTTTTAAGCGATTTTGTAACCGTTGCAAATGCTGTTCTTCCCTCACAAATCTGCCCCGCACAGCACTTGCTAAATCGAGCATTCTCTGCTTGTGTTGAAAGTACATATCTGCCAAAATCGGCACAGCTTGTTCCGCCGCTGCTGTCGGAGTGTGAGCTCGTTTGTCGGCCGCTAAATCTGCTAGCGATTCATCTCTTTCGTGGCCGATACCGGTGATAATTGGCATGGCACAATTGACGATCGCCCTGACAACCCTCTCATCGTTAAAACAAGCCAAATCTTCCGCCGAACCGCCGCCACGGGCTAAAATTATGACATCAGCCCTACCGTCCAATTCTACACGGGCGATCGCCCTGACAATTTCCGCAGCAGCCGATTCTCCCTGCACCCCTGTGTGCGACAGCAACACCCGCAAACCCGGATATCTTTGAGCTAGAGTCCGCTGAATGTCCCCCCAAGCTGCGCTGATATCGGAAGCCACAACGGCGACAACTTGCGGGTGTGGGGGAATCGGGCGCTTTCTTGCTGGATCGAAGAAACCCTCAGCATCCAAGCGTGATCGCAATTGCTGCAACCGCAAAGCCTGCAATCCTTCCCCAGCGGGTAGTAATTGTACAACATTCAACTGGTACTCGCCACGCTTGTTGTAAACCCGGATGCTTCCCAAAACGATCAACTGTTCGCCTTTTACGGGGATCTGCACCAATTTTTGCCCCCGATTGTTCCAAGCGACGCAGCGAATCGCAGCACTTTTGTCAGGATCGGAGAGAGTGAAATAGCAGGCTGTGGGGTATGGCGAAACGTTAGTCACCTCGCCTGTCAGCCAAACCGATCGCAAGTAGCGATCGCCCTCCAACAAGTCTTGCAGGTATGATGTTAGTCCAGCAACAGATAACGCTGTATCGGGGAAAATTGAAGTCATCGAAAGTTCTAATTCCAGAAACCTAGGCTACTATATTTAATGTAATTTATTTGTATGTCGATCTGGCGATCGAAAATTAACTATCAATAAACTAATGATATCAGATACCATGACTCCGATGAATATGCTGCGCCAAGAGGCTGCGGCGATCGGCATTACCGATGCTGAAGCCAGAAAATATGGCGATCTCCGACATAAAAGAACTTGGTCTTTGGCGATCGAACATCACCTCTCGATGCAGGGAGAAGCCGATCGCATACAACCATCCTTCACCACTTCCGAATCAGATTCCTCCACCGCACTCAACCACTCTCAGACTGAGGAGTTGAAAGACTATGGTATTGCGCTAACTGCGAATTTAGGCGAATCTAGAGTCAAAATTGAGAACCAAACACCATCTGTTGCTTCGCCACAACAGCCAAAAATAGCAGTTGGGCGATCGCACGGAAATTTCGACCATCGCAGCCACCAAAAACCCGGTTTTAAACAAGTAGTTCAAAACCACATTAAAGCATTAACAATTGCATCCCCCTCCGGTACAAATCAGTCCAATTATTGGGTTTGTCCTGAGTGCGGCCCCGAGGGCGAATTGGGCTGTCACCTTTGCACCGGATCAGGCAATGTAGGCAACATTGCAGCCATTAGCTGGACGCTAGCTTATATGGAAATGTTGGGCTGTTCTGCTCGCGAAATAGAGCCATTCAGGAAATTTCCGGTTGCATCCGAGACTCTGGAATTGAATTTAAAAGTTTGTGTTGCTATCAAAAAAAGTAGCGAAGTTTTAGCCAGGACTGAAAAATGGGTAATTGGTAATCGGTAATTGGGCATTGGCATTCGGCATTCGGCATTGGTTATTAGTGGCGATCGCCGCTCAATAACACATCACAAATAACCAATAACAAATAACCCATAACTAACCTAAAAATCACTCCAAATTAAGTATAGATTCCAGCTTTTTCAAAGCAACTTCTAACTGATCGTTAACAACCTGAAAATCAAATTCGCCAGCAGCTTCAATCTCTTCCTTAGCGCGCAACAACCGACGGGCGATCGCACTTTCGGAATCTTGACCCCGACTCCGCAACCGCCGCTCCAGCTCATCCCAAGAAGGAGGTAAAATAAAAATTCGCAAAGCCTCCAGAAACTTATTTCTAATTTGCCTTGCTCCTTCGAGTTCAATTTCGAGTAATACCCATTTTCCCTCAGCAGTACGCTGCTGGAGAGCAAAATAAGGAGTACCGTAAAAATTGCCCGCAAACTCCGCCCATTCCGCCAATTCGCCAGCATCAACCATTTGTTCAAAACGATTGCGACTGACAAAATAGTAGTGTTGTCCCTCAATTTCTCCCTCACGGGGCTCACGAGTTGTCACCGATACCGAAAGATACAATTCGGGATGACGATTGAGGAGCGATCGTACCAGGGTGCCTTTCCCCACACCGCTAGGCCCCGTCAGAACAATTAATTTACCGGATTTCATTTGAACAATAGAAACTTGTAACAATTTAAGTTGTGACTTAGTGTAAACTGTAAGCGCTTAAATTGCAACTACACAAGCTCATATCATTTCCGGTTGCATCGGTATTGTTCAAGCAGTCAACAGTCAACAGTCAACAGTCAACTTTTGCCTTTAATTGAACAGTAAAAGTAGAGCCAACACCCAACTGACTCTCAAGAGTAATATCGCCCCCCATCATCTGACAAAACAAGCGGCTAATCGCCAATCCCAAACCA
>JANMLZ010000134.1:0-84520 GCA_031372825.1 Cyanobacteria bacterium OTE_58_metabat_593
GGCACCGGGCGGCACGGTTGCAGTCACTCCTTGGTAAACGGTTGATTGTTGACTGTTAACGGTTGACTGTTGACTGATATCAATTCCGGCTGTGCCGGAATAATATAGAGGAGACGGCAGTGCCGTTTCCCTACAATGAATCGCGGTAGGGAAACGGCACTGCCGTGTCCTCTATATCATTCCGGCACAGCCGGAATTGATATCAGTCAACAGTCAACAGTCAACAGTCAACCGTTACCAAGGAGTGATTGCAACAGTGCCGCCCGGTGCAACAACTACTCGGAAATCAGCCAACGGTTCCGCAGGCGGCCTGCTACCGATCGGCTTGTAAAGCAATTCAGAAAACGGCGTTTCCGATCGATCGACTGCGGCAGAATTTTCCGACTTGTAACCAACAATCGCCCCATCTTTAGCCACACTCACCCGATAAACCAACTCTGTATCAACAAGAGCAGGCTTATTCTTCAAAACTCCGTCAATTTCCTGAGAAAGTTTGCCCTTCAACAAATCAATTTCTGCCGGATCGGTAATTGACACGGCTGCCGCCCCTGGAGTTGGCAAAGCTTCAGAAACAGGACTCGGCGTTTCGGGTGAAATGTTCGACTGCGGCGTGGCGCTAGGTGAAGGGATTGACTGCGGCGAACTCGATTCTTTCGGAGTCGTATCCCCTGGTAGCAAACCGTCAGCCGCAGGCGTGGGATTGGGATTCGGCGAACCCGATCCGCCCGAATTCGGCGTGCCGAGATTCTGCCCCGCAGGATTGGGCTGCGGCACCGGATCTCTCGGGCGCTGGACTTCCGGTATCGGCACCAAGAAAAATGCCATCGCAGCCAAAGCCAAACTCGACACCCCCACCACCGCAGGCAAACTCCGCTTCGCCAAAGGTTCGACCGATTTGATATAACGCTTAGAAATTGGGGTTAATTGCAGCGACAATTCCGGCAGCGTTTGCGTGTCTGCAAAAAACTGATCGATCGCCTCTACCAAGTCAAATAGCTGTACCGTCGTCAAATCTACTTCTGCCGACAGTTCTGTTTTTTCGACGATTTCGGTTCCGCTGCCTGTGGAGGCTGGTAGAACGGTCAATCGGTGCGAATTCCCGTCCATTTTGTGCAACTGTACCATGCCCAAATTCGGGCCGTAGCGATCGGGATAATGCACTCCGCTCATAAATTCTTGAGCGTAGCTGCTGACGGCCCTCACCAAACTTTCAAAAAACTCTCGTCCCCCCGTCAGGGGCTCGGCGAGACCGCTCACATAGCATTCAGCGCTCATTAGTATGGAAAGCACCGGCCGCATATCTAACTGGCTGGCTGCCGATCCATCGCTCAACCCTTCTAAAACCAGGGTGCAATTTGGCAGACTGTACTGACGCCTAATAGTCATTTTTTATTCAACTTCTCCATCAAACAGGCTAACCCAGAAGCGCTGCATTCCGGCTGTGCCTGTACAAAATAGCAGTTTGCTCAACAAGTTTAAAGCTAGTTCGTTGAGCTTGTCGTCGGAATCGTAAGCTACAACTACCGATCGCTTGGGGTTCATGCGCGATCGAAAGTGAGCTCGAAACCGTTCTAAATACTCGGCCAGCGGCAAGTTCTGGTCGAGGGGGATATTTCTCGATCGCAACTGCTGCGAATCTTGCAGCAACTGCCGAATTGTCGCGGTTAACTTGCGCGCCATATTGCAGGCGATCGCCACCAGGGCTTTTGCCTCGACAACGGTAAGGGAGCGACGCTGGGTATAGCGTCTCAGCGGGTTAGTATTACGCATCAGCCAAAAGGCAACCCGATTTTTGATAATTGATTCCAATTCCAACTCCTTTGACACTGCCAGCATTTCTTCAGCACCTCCGAGATACAAGGCTTCGATCGCCAGCAACATCAAGTCAATTTGCAATCTAGCCCGGCGGGGACACCCACCATCGTTCGGCGACAAGTCTGGCAAACTGTCTAAAATCAACGGGTTTGACTCGATAAGCGAAGTTTCTGACGGCATTAAGATCACGGCAACATCCATTCCAAACAAACTATACGGGTATGCGGGCTCTCGGTCATCACAAATTTTGAACCGACTTCGAGAGAGATACTTTATTTCGATCTTTGACTTTTATGTATGTTTTAAATTTAGCAGCAACCGACCGTCACAGGCGAGTTCCGGCGGGGGGAGTTCGATCGCCCGCTTTCCCCACCAGATCCCAACCAAGCTTTGTGATTCCTTGCTTCTACAGGACAAAAGGACAGAGCTTGATAATTATCCTGCATGGCGATCGATCTAATGTTCTTTCTTCTGAGATTTAGCCACCGCTGCTTTTTCAGCAATAAAATCAGTAGCCGCCGCCCCATCTGTCAGGCTAATTTTCCCCTTAAGGCTTTCTTGCTCGACAATTCCTCGCAGTTTAACAGAACTGTTTTGACCGGTTGCTGTGGACTGACTGCAACCTGGTAAATTAGGAACTACACCCGACAAACTCAATCCTTGATTTTCCCACTTGCCTAGTAAAAAAGGTTTTTCCCCGGCTGTTTTTTGCCGATCGCCATCGCTAGTACCCGATCGCAAATTACCGCTCAAATAGACACCCGATTGCTCGATTGTCAAGACCAAAGAATCAGATTTCAGACATTCTGGCAAACTTTTAGCATCGAAGCGATAACTTCCGGCAATTGCCGGAGCCGCCTTTAAATTTGCTTCCCCGTAAGCACTTACTACTTTAAACAACAGTGAAACAGAGCCGATCGCAATCCCGTAAAATGCCAGCGATTTAAGGCTTAAATGATTCATAATTTTGGGAATGGGGAATGGGGAATTGGGAATGGGGAATTGGGAATGGGGAATTGGGGAATTGGGAATTGGGGATTGGGAATGGGGAATTGGGAATTGGTAGCAACTCGCAAATAACCAATAACAAATAACGAATAACCAACTGTCAACCGTCAACTGTCAACCGTCAACCGTCAACCGTCAACCGTCAACTGTCAACAGTCAACAGTCAACAGTCAACAAGTACCGAAGCCAAGTGCGATCGAGCTTTAACGTAACATCGTGCAATCAGCAGCGAAGAATGACACTGCACCGCCAACTCATCAGTATACTGTCCCAAAGTTTGGCGTTCAATTCCCCACTCCCGGCTCGTACCTGCAATAGTCAAATCAGCATTAGCAGAAGCCGCCACCACCGCTTGAATTGGCTCAGCCGCCTCCACAATCGGAGTTTCAATGCGCGATCGCACCTCCACCGGCAACTGCTCCATCACGCGCCCAAACTCGTAACTCAGCTCATTTCCAGCTTCCCCATCAACCGCCACCCGCAGCACAGTCAAACGGCGTTCCTCACTATTAACTAACAGTCTCAGCGCCAATTCCAACCCCAAATCATCATGAATATTTGCCGCATAAGGCACTAACAAATTATTCAACCGTTCCCGGCCTCTGTCCACAAAAATTGCTACATCCACCTTAGCGCTACTGAGGATTTGGCCGACACGTCCTCCCAAACGGTTGCTGGCAAAAGTAGGTCTATGCCATCCTACCAAAATCAAATCAGCGCGATCGAGTTCCGCAATTTGCGCCGTTTCCCGCGCCACATCCTGAGTAACCCGAACGATCGGATGCACGAATTTTTTCGCCTCCGGCAGTTCCAAACTCTCAATCAATTCTGATAATTTAGAATGGCGTTCTTGAATAGTGCGATCGGCTTCCGCAGGCGTACTTTCAAAAGCATAGTTTTCATCTAACTCGATCAAACTTAGAGGATGAACCGCCGCCGACTGCAAATCGCTACCGCCTATACCCGCAGCAGGCTGCGCTAGGGCGATCGCCAGTTTCAGTAAACCTTTCTGCGTGCTGGGATTAGCAACAGGCACTAAAATTCGATATTTTGGTAGCAATTTCTTAGCCGTTTCTTCACTGCCGTCCGCAATAGGTAAATCTGCTAACTCTGAATCCTCCGGGCTAACTTCTGAGATATCTAACCGAATTAATCGTTTCGGATAAGTCCACTCCAACAGAGGCGAAGTCATAAAAGTTGTCACCAAAGCCATAATGACTAACATCGTAAATAAAATTGGCGAAATTACGCCCAGAGAAAGACCGATATTCAGCACAATTAATTCAGTCAAACCGCGAGTATTCATCATCCATCCCAGGGCTGAAGCTTCGCGGTTGCTGATGCCGCAGACTCTGGCAGCAACATAAGTACCGACGTACTTACCAATAATTGCTACTCCCAAAACTGCCGCGCACAACATCCACAATTCTGGACTATTGAGCAGCCCGATTTCAGTCCGCAAGCCACTGTAAGCAAAAAATATTGGCAGCAAAAATATTAGGACAAAATCTTCGGTTTTTTCTGCCAATTCTCTAGTTAATCCTGCATTTTTGGGCATCGCAGCACCAAGCAAAAATGCACCAAAAATCAAGTGAATACCGATCCATTCAGTAATTAAAGCCGATGCTACAACTCCCATGTAAATGCCTGAGAGGACTAACTGTGTTAACCTCCCAGTGCGATTGTAATGTTTGGAAAGCCGCTGCAAAAACCAGCGGACTACAGTCAGCATGAAAACGATGTAAATTATAGATTCAAAAATGGTTGGCAAAGCGCCGATCATCGAGTTAGTGCGAGTAACTGCGATCGCCACTGCTAACAAACACCACGCTGTCACATCGTCTACCGCAGCACAAGTCAGGGCCAGCGTTCCCAATTTTGTATTCTGCAAATTATGCTCTGTAATAATTCTTGCCAGCACTGGAAACGCCGTAATTGACATCGCAGCCCCCAAAAAAAGGGCAAAAGCTGTAAATGAAACGCTATTATTTGAAACGATCGGGTACAGCAGCAACGCTAGCAAGCTTCCCAAGGAAAACGGCACTAGAATACTGACGTGGGAAGTTAAAATCGCTATATCTAAATTGTTTTTGAGATACTTGGGATTCAGTTCTAAACCAATCAAGAACATGAAAAATATTAGCCCTACCTCCGATAACACGTTGAGAAAGGGAACGGCTTCGGCTGGAAAAAGTGCTGTTGCGGTGGCGGGTGCTACCAAACCGAAGAGAGAAGGTCCGAGCATAATTCCTGCTACAATTTCTCCAATGACTTGAGGTTGTTTGATCGCTCGAAATGCTAAACCGACAAGTCGGGAAAGTGCGATGACAATTAGAACTTCCAACAAGACGAGAATGGGAATGGGCATGGTGTTTTTAGCTTTGGAATTTTTGGTGATCGAGAAGGCTTGACAGAATTGTCGATCGAACAAAATGGATAAAAGCTCGATCGAAGTAGAAGGCACAATACACGCACCAACAACGCCATTCTCTCACACGCTAACAAAGGCTTCGGCAACCTCTCACCTGGATTTTTCGTTTTTTTGAGTTTTTTGTAAGCAGCGCGATCGATCGGCATCTATCCTCCGCATTCCCACCCCGCACCAAACCCGCACACTCCAGCCTACGGATAACCCAACCCTACGGATATCAAACAGTCAGAAAAAGTAGCGCGCCCTGTGATAAACTAGAAAAGTTGTTTAAATTCACACATCCGGGTTTTCGGGTGTTTCGAGGGCGCAAGCCTTCAGAAATGCAACCGGATGGAGGATTAACCCGAATCAGGAGTTAAAAATATCATGCCAGTAGTCAGTTTGGCTCAAATGTTAGAGTCAGGTGTTCACTTCGGACACCAAACCCGCCGGTGGAACCCGAAAATGGCTCCCTACATTTTCACAGAGCGCAACGGGGTTCACATCATCGACCTCGTGCAAACCGCTCAGCTTATGGAAGACGCCTACGAGTACATGAGAGTGGCCTCGGAAAAAGGCAAAAAGTTTTTGTTCGTGGGTACGAAGCGTCAAGCTGCTGGGATTGTAGCCCAAGAAGCTCAACGCTGCGGTGCTTACTACGTCAACCAGCGCTGGCTGGGAGGAATGCTCACCAACTGGACGACAATTAAGTCCCGCGTCGAGCGCCTCAAGGATTTGGAGCGCCGCGAGGAAATCGGCGCCCTCGATTTGCTACCGAAAAAAGAAGCTTCGGTGCTGCGCCGAGAAATGGCTAAACTCCAGAAATATCTGGGCGGAATCAAGACAATGCGGAAGATTCCCGACGGAGTGGTGCTGGTAGACCAACGTCGCGAGTATAATGCGGTGTTGGAATGCCAAAAGTTGGGAATTCCCATCGTCTCTCTGTTGGATACCAACTGCGACCCCGATTTGGTTGACATTGCGATTCCGGCAAACGACGATGCTATTCGATCGATCAAACTGATTGTCGGCAAATTGGCTGATGCCATCTACGAAGGTCGTCACGGTCAACAAGTCGGCGAAGGTGACGAAGACTACGACTACGAAGGTGGTTACGAAGGCGCTGAATACGATGTCGAAATCGAAGAATTGGATGACCCCAATTATGTAGATCCCGACGAAGCCGCCGACGCTGACGGCGAAGAAACCGAGAGCTAGTATTGCGATCGGAATCTGGCACCAGGCAATTGAAAATTAAAGATTGAAAATTAAAAATAATAATTTTTAGTTGGACATTTTTAATTTTTAATTGTAAATAGCACGAGTCTAAGTAATATCAATTCTGGTTGTACTCCTCATAATTGTTGACTGTTAACTGTTGACCGTTGACTGTTTGAACAATACCGATGCAACCGGAAACGATACAGCGTATTCCAGGTATGTAGGTACTAGCTTTTGTAGGGACACGGCACTGCCCATTCGTGTCAAATTAAGCTCAAACGTAGTCAGAGACTGCTGTTTGACGATTAGGCCTCGATCCACCCTAGCCCCCCTGGTTGTAGGGGGGGACAGGAGTCTTCTCAAAGTCCCCCTACAACCAGGGGGATGCGAGGGGGATCTGGACTCAGGTAAAAACGAGATTTATCAAGGGTTTCAGGCTGGTTGTTGACACGAATGGGCAGTTCCGTGTCCGTACGGGGATATTGAATGTACCTCATAAACCCGCAATCTGCTGTATCATTAGTAGATTTCTCGGAAAAACATTCATTGTCTCAGCCTCAGAATTAATTCTGGCGCTACAGGTACAAAGTCCGCCCTCAGACGGACTGGGTATTTCTTCAATCGGGTCTAATCATTAACATTAAAATTAGTGACTAATGACTGATGACTGATGACTAATGACTAATAACTAATTTTGATTGGGAACTTAAAGAAGATGGCGGACATATCTGCAAAACTTGTTAAAGAACTGCGCGACAAAACTGGCGCCGGCATGATGGACTGCAAAAAAGCCCTCATTGAAAACGATGGCGATGTCGAAACATCAATTGAGTGGCTGCGGAAAAAAGGTCTAGCTTCAGCGGGCAAAAAAGGTGGACGAGTTGCTTCCGAAGGTATAGTGGGCAGCTACATTCACACTGGTGGCCGCGTTGGCGTGTTGGTAGAAGTTAACTGCGAAACCGATTTTGTCGCCCGCCGCGAAGATTTCCAAGCTTTGGTACGCAATATTGCAATGCAAATTGCCGCTTGTCCAAATGTGGAATACGTGAAAGTTGAAGACATCCCCGCCGAAATTATCGAAAGAGAAAAGGCAATTGAAATGGGGAAAGATGACTTGGGTAACAAGCCAGAAAACATCAAAGAAAAGATTGTTCAAGGGCGAATTGACAAGCGTTTGAAAGAGTTGTGTTTGATGGATCAGCCTTTTATTCGAGATCAGAATATCTCGGTGGAAGAATTGGTAAAACAAACGATCGCCCAAATCGGCGAAAATGTCCAAGTGCGCCGCTTCGTGCGTTTTGTGTTGGGCGAAGGCATTGAGAAGGTAGAAGCTAACTTTGCCGATGAAGTGGCAGCCCAAATGGGTGCTGTTAAGTAATCCAAAATTAAGATTGAGAATTAAAAATTAAAAATGTGAAAAGCTAATTTTTTACATTTTTAATTTTTATTTTTTACGTGACTTATATCAAATCCTCTATTCATCGGAATGATATAAACGTAGGACACTCCGAGAGCCCTTCTTCGTGTCAACTTAAGACTGAAACGTTTGATAAATCTGGGTTTTACGCTCCCGTCTAGATCCCCCTCGCATCCCCCTGGTTGTAGGGGGACTTTGAAAAGACTCTTGTCCCCCCTTCTTAAGGGGGGCTAGGGGGGATCGAAATCTAAGAGTCAAAGAGCAGTCTCTGACTACATTTGACGTTAAGTTGACACGAAGAAGGGCAGTGCCGCGTCCCTACAATTAATGGGGGTAGGGACACGGCACTGCCGTGTCCGAACTATCATTCCGATGCAACCGGAAACGATATTATGCACTGTACCGAAAACCCGGTTTCTAACCAGTATTTAACCGATAGTCAGACAATTTGTGGCAGAAACCGGGTTTTTGGCCCGCACGTCCTATTTTAATTTAATACGGGAGACATGGTGGGAGCAAGAGAGCGAATACAGCAAGATTTGGCAGAACTCGAAGAGGCTTTAACAGCCTTGACTTTGGAGTTTCACAATACCTACGAGAGTTATTTAACTGCGTTGGGACAAGCGGTGCGGCAGCAATTAATTTTGGCTTGCTATCACCTTTGCACTCAAGCAGTGCCTGAGTCGTTTCTCAAATTGTCATTCGACGGGCGACAAAAAATGCAGCAGTCTGTAAGGCTTTTGGCTGCGGCATCTGAACAAAAATTACGATCGCTAACAACTGAATTAGAAGCATCAGAGGAAGAAATAGAGGAAGACGAATTCGATGAAGATGAATTCGATGAAGATGAATTCAACGAAGATGATGAATTCGACGAAGATGATGAATTCGACGAAGAAGCAGAAAAGGATGAAGAAATAGAGAAAAAAAAAGAATTTTCTGCCATTAACTATGAACTGCCAACGACAAATCACCAGTTACCAATTCCTAGTCATTCCCCGGAAAATTTAGCGCGCTGGCAACATAGTATTGAAAAGTCGATCGCCCATAACATCAAGCTGCTTTCTCGCGACACCAACCGCTTGCTACAACAGTCGGGAATTTTGCCAACTCAACTGCCAGAACCTGTTCTAGAAGCAGCTTCTCAAGCTGAAATGTCCGGCGACAGCGTTGCGGGGCCACCTAATTTATTAAACATAGTTATTGAAACCGATAACTCCTCGTCACCGCCAAAGTTGGCAGAAACACCGCGCCCTAAACCTCTGCACATTACAGCAATTAAACTGCGACTGTCAGAAATAGAGTTTGCCGATGGGGGAACCTCGGCTTGGCGGCAGCAAATTCGCAACCTCTCTGCACGCTTGAACTCCCTCGGCCGCGATTACCAGAAAAAGCAGCGGGAAATGGACGTAGTGGAGGCTGAGTCAGCTTGGCGATCGAGTTGGTTTGAAGATTAGTCAGTTGTCAGTTGTCAGTTGTCAGTTGTCAGTTGACAGTTGTCTGGAATTTTTGAGCTATGATTAATAACTAATGACTGATGACTGCTGACTAATGACAGTTAACAGCTAACAGTTAACAGTTAACAGCTAACAGTTAACAGTTAACAGCTAACAGTTAACAGCTAACAGTTAACTAATGACTAATAACTGATGACTAATGACTAATAACCAACCAGAATGGCAGCGATTGCAAAAAGCTCTTTCAGTAGAAGCCGATCGCGGATTTAACGACCTCCAAGGCAGTCAATATCGTTTCAGCGAGTTTCTGGGCCTCAGTTTGAGACAGTTGGCTGGTGCTGTCGCGGCTTCTTCGGCGCGCGATCGAGCCAGACAACTTGCGGTTGAATTTGACATCTACCCTCAGAAGGATCTCGAAGGGCGCCAACATTCGATCGCCATTACAGTCAGTTTCCTGAGACAAATGGAGCAAGTTTGGGAATCGCAAACCCATCACCAGCAAGAACCAGCAGCACAAGTCAGCCCCGCAAACCCGGACGTACCAACCGCCCCAGCAGTCTCCGTTCCCCGCACAGCACCCCTGAGTACAGCACCCCCACCGCCCAGCTTGACTCTCGACCAACAATTAACCCGCGTCACCGGCATCGGCCCCGCCAACGGCAATCGGTTGCTCAAACTGGGTTTAGACACTGTATACGACCTGCTTTACTACTATCCCCGCAACCACATCGACTATGCCAAGCAAGTACAAATTCGCGACTTAGTAGCAGGGGAAACTGTCACTTTAATCGCCGAAGTAAAGCGCTGCAATTGCTTTTCTAGTCCAAAGAATAAGAAGCTAACGATATTAGAAGTAATTTTAAAAGACCGCACCGGAGAAATAAAAATTAGTCGCTTTTTTGCAGGGCCTCGCTACAGCAATCGCGGCTGGCAAGAATTCAAAAAGCGTGAGTATTGTACTGGTGCTGTACTCGCAGCTTCCGGGTTGGTGAAGCAGGGAAAATATGGAATTACTTTAGACAATCCCGAGTTAGAAGTATTAGACGACTCCGGCGGTGCGATCGAATCGATGAAAGTCGGCCGCCTGATACCCGTTTATCCGCTGACGGAAGGGGTGGATGCTGGTTCGGTGAGGCGATCGATCTTGGCGGCAATGCCGGCGGCGAAAATGTTGCCAGAATCGCTCCCAGACGATTTACGCGAGCGTTACGGCTTAATGGGTTTAGCCGATGCGGTGACGAATATTCACTTTCCGCTCGATCGAGATTGTCTCGCCGCCGCCCGCCGCCGCCTAGTTTTTGACGAATTTTTCTACCTGCAATTAGGACTCTTAAAGCGCCGCCAAACCCAAAGAAAAGCTCAAGCCAGCGCAGTCATCCTTCCTAGTGGCAAATTGATCGAACATTTTTATGAAATATTGCCTTTTGCGATGACGAATGCTCAGGAAAGAGTAATTAACGACATCCTCAACGATTTGGCTTCGTCGCAACCGATGAACAGATTAGTGCAAGGCGATGTCGGCGCCGGCAAAACCGTAGTCGCCGTAGTCGCAATGCTAGCAGCAATTCAATCCGGCTATCAAGCCGCTTTAATGGCGCCGACAGAAGTTTTAGCAGAACAGCATTACCGGAAATTGGTAGGTTGGTTTAATTTGATGCACTTGTCTGTCGAACTATTAACTGGTTCAACAAAAGTAGCAAAGCGCCGAGAAATTCACAGCCAGTTAGAAACCGGAGAATTGCCCGTTTTAGTCGGAACTCACGCGCTGATTCAAGATACGGTGAATTTCCATAAATTGGGTTTAGCAGTAATTGACGAACAGCACAGATTCGGCGTGCAGCAGCGCGCTAAATTGCAGCAAAAAGGCGAATCTCCCCACGTTTTGACCATGACCGCAACTCCCATTCCTCGAACGCTGGCGCTGACGCTTCATGGCGATTTAGACGTGAGTCAAATTGATGAACTTCCCCCCGGCAGGCAGGCGATTCAAACAACTGTTCTCTCGGCAAAAGAACGCAGCCAAGCTTACGATTTGATTCGGCGGGAAGTGGCGAGCGGGCATCAGGTTTATGTGGTGCTACCGCTGGTGGAGGAGTCGGAAAAGTTGGATGTGCGATCGGCAATTGAGGAAAAAGAGAAACTCGAAAAAAGTATATTTCCTGAGTTTAGGGTGGGTTTGCTCCACGGTAGGATGAGCAGTGCTGACAAAGATGAGGCAATTACGAAGTTTCGGGATAAAGAAACTGATATTTTAGTATCTACTACTGTGGTGGAAGTGGGAGTGGATGTGCCGAATGCAACGGTAATGCTGATTGAAAATTCGGAGCGGTTTGGACTGTCGCAATTGCACCAGTTGCGGGGTCGAGTCGGTCGAGGAAAAAGTCGTTCTTATTGTTTATTAATGCCCGGTTCCAAGACTGCGGAAGCCATGCAGAGAATGAAGGTTTTAGAACAATCTCAAGATGGCTTTTTTATTGCGGAAATGGACATGAGATTGCGCGGGCCCGGTCAGGTTTTGGGAACTAGGCAATCGGGTTTGCCAGATTTTGCTTTGGCGAGTTTGGTGGAGGATCAGGAGGTTTTGGAGTTGGCGAGGGCGGGGGCTCAAATGGTAATTGAGAGTGATGAAAGTTTGAATGCTTGGCCTGTGGTGCGGGATGAATTGGAACGGAGATATCAGCGGATGATGAGTGGGTCGATTTTGACTTAGATCGTTTTGGACGCAGCTTGTAATGAAGGATTATCTTAAAAAACCCCGGTTTTTCGGTTCCATATGTAATATCAAATCCGGTTGCACCGGAATGATATAGAGGAGACGGCAGTGCCGTGTCCCTACCCCAAATAACATTGTAGGGACACGGCACTGCCGTGTCCTAATTTTGGCTACTAATAATTCCGATGCAATGGCAAACGATATAAGTCCTATTTGTTCAATGAGTGCCTCAATGCAACCTATTTTGTGAGATAATTTTTACCTTAATCATGGTAATTTTTATGAGTTGTAAGGATTCCCGCACTTTTTGAACCAAAAATCCTTCGCAGGAATGACGAGGAAGTGTCAAAATTAAGATAGTCCTGCCAGAAAACAGGGGAAAGGAAATCTAGCCTGTACTGGCGCTTAAGGCAACATTGATTCCTCGCTTGTCACGCTTACAGGTGGTCGCCGACGGTTCGTCGCATTTAATCTCAACAGTAATTATGAAAGATCTCACTCGTTATCGAAATATCGGCATCTTCGCCCACGTAGATGCTGGCAAGACCACTACAACTGAAAGAATCCTGAAACTGACAGGTAAAATCCACAAAATTGGTGAAGTTCACGAAGGCGCGGCGACTACTGACTTCATGGAACAGGAGCAAGAGCGCGGGATTACGATTCAGTCCGCTGCTACTACCTGCTTCTGGAACGAGCATCAGCTCAACATCATCGATACTCCGGGACACGTCGATTTTACGATCGAAGTTTACCGTTCGCTGAAAGTTCTCGATGGTGGCATTGGTGTGTTCTGCGGTTCGGGTGGAGTTGAACCGCAATCGGAAACTAACTGGCGCTATGCTAACGATTCCAAAGTAGCTCGTATCGTCTATATCAATAAGCTCGATCGCACGGGTGCAGATTTTTACCGAGTTGTCAAGCAAGTCGATAAAATTCTAGCCGCCAAACCAATGGTGATGGTACTGCCGATCGGCATTGAAGACAAGTTTTGCGGCGCAGTCGATTTGCTGACCCGCAAAGCATGGATCTGGGATGACTCCGGCGATCCGATGGGCTACGAAATTACGGATGTTCCGGCCGATATGGTCGCTGATGTCGAAACCTGGCGCGAACAGTTGATCGAGCTGGCCGTCGAGCAGGACGATCGCCTGATGGAACAGTACCTCGAAGGGAACGAGCCGAGTATCGAAGACCTGAAACGGTGCATCCGCAAGGGCACCCGTGACCTGGCATTTTTCCCAACCTACTGCGGCTCTTCGTTTAAGAATAAGTGCGTACAGTTGGTGCTCGATGCAGTGGTTGACTACCTGCCGAACCCGATGGAAGTCACACCGCAGCCAGAAGTGGATCTCGATGGCGAGGAAACAGGCAACTTTGCGATCGTCGATCCAGAGAAGCCTCTGCGCGCCCTGGCATTTAAGATTATGGACGATCGCTTTGGTGCTTTAACCTTCACGCGCTTGTATTCCGGTACGCTATCTAAAGGCGACACCGTACTCAACACTGCCACAGGCAAAACCGAGCGCGTCAGCCGTCTCGTAGAAATGCACGCCAACTCTCGCGAAGAAATTGAATCTGCTCAAGCAGGCGATATTATTGCGATCGTCGGCATGAAGAACGTCCGCACCGGACACACCATCTGCGACCCCAAAAATCCCGCTACCCTAGAGCCAATGGTGTTCCCAGAACCAGTCATCTCCATTTCGGTAAGACCGAAAATCAAAGGAGGCGAAGAAAAGATGGGAGCAGCGCTCACGAAAATGGTGCAAGAAGATCCATCCTTCCACATGGTGACAGATGAAGAAAGCGGCGAAACCATTCTCAAGGGCATGGGCGAACTGCACCTCGACATCAAAGTGGACATTCTCCGACGCACCCACGGCGTCGAGGTAGAAGTTGGCGAACCGCAGGTAGCCTACCGCGAGTCGATCACCAAACGCCTCGAAGACGGCTACGTCCACAAGAAACAATCTGGTGGTTCCGGTCAATTTGCCAAAATCGGCTATATCGTCGAGCCCGGTGAAGTCGGAAGTGGCTTCCAGTTCGAGTCAAAAGTAACAGGCGGCAGCGTGCCGAGAGAATATTGGCAGGCCGTGCAAAAAGGGTTTGAAAGCTGCATTGATGTCGGCGTCTTGGCTGGGTTCCCCTGCTTGGACTTAAAATTTACGCTGATTGATGGAGGTTTCCACCCCGTTGACTCCTCAGCAATGGCCTTTGAAATTGCTGCAAAAGCCGCTTATCGCCAGTCGGTTCCCAAAGCTGGGCCTCAGTTGCTGGAACCGATCATGAATGTCGATGTATTCACCCCAGACGATCACATGGGCGATGTCATCGGAGACCTCAACCGCCGCCGGGGGATGATGAAATCTCAGGAAACAAGCCAGACAGGAGCGCGGATCAAGGCAGATGTGCCGTTGAGCGAAATGTTTGGCTACATTGGCGACTTGCGTACCATGACTTCTGGGCGCGGCCAGTTTTCGATGTCCTTCTCGCACTATGCTCCTTGTCCGAGCAACATCGCGGAAGAAGTGATCAAGGAAGCGAAAGAGCGTCAAGCTGCGAAGTAGTTAATTCAATGGGTTCCTAGGCACAGCCTAGGAACCCATTTTAACAGGAAGAGTCTCGATCCCACAGGCAAACAGGAGGCAGAGTCTCCTGTTGTGCGTCCCCCGTAGGAGAAGATCCGCACCTACAACACAAAACGTTCTTTCGCATAATCCCTCAGCAGCGGTTGCAAGCCAGAATCAGCAGCCGTCCTTTCGATGAGGGATAGCGCTTTCAGAGATTTCAGACCTTCTAACAGGACTATTTTTGAGATTGAAGGTGAAATTTTTGATCGCAGGTCTGGAAATGAGAGGCACGTATCCTGGATCGCCAGAACTCTCATCACGTCTTTCTCTAGAGCTGACAAACACTCAAACTGTCGATCTAACACCTCACGAATCTCATCAAAAATCATCGTGTTTTGTGTTAAGAATTCTGTGATGTTCCCAGCAAATAAACGCTGAATGGTGGCGGCAACGATGCTGAGAATCAGGGGATTGCCACCGTAGTAGTCAACTAAGCGATTCCATTCGGCAGCCGTGCACTGGAATGAGCCTCTAGCGCTAAACATCCGTTGGATTTCTGTAAGCTGCAATCTTGGGATGGGTAATGAACGGATTCCTAAATTCTCCCCTGACATCGACAGGAGCAGTTTTGGTTCTACTCGGCTGGTTAACACCACACAGCTTTGATGTCGCCCTTGTCCCAGTTGTTGTAAAAGCTCGCGATACGTCTCATCGTCAGCAGGGTGTTGTTCTGTAGAACCGTTCCTGGAAGGGGTTTTTGGCGTATGCGCTGGCAGAATGGATTCAATGTTATCCAGAACCAAAAAACAGGGTATTTGTCTCAAGATATCCATCAATTGCTGCATTTTAGCGCCGATGGCTTCTGGAATTGTGGGGTTGGACTGGGGGGCGAGGTGGCGAATCAGGTCGTCTAGGAAATCGCTCAAGGGCATGGGGGAGTGCGATCGGGCGATCGGTCGGAGACTGCGCCAAACGATGGATTTAAATTCATGCTGTACCTCTTCTGCCAGCTTAGTCGCCAGCCAGGTTTTACCGATACCACCCATACCTAAGAGAGCGATCAAACGACAGCGATCTTCTAAAACCCATTGCTGCAAAGTGGCTAATTCTGCGGTGCGACCGTGGAACACTGAAACATCCGGTGCCAGACCCCAACTCACGCCATTGTTCGGGGGAGGCGATTTCGTAACCTGTGCTCGATGAGACGGTGCAGCTAGAACTGGCTCAGTCGTTTCCCCATGCCGGATAAAGGACAGATAATCGCCGGGTTCTAAGGTGAGGTCAAAAGCGCTCAAGTAACGCACGAGGGTTCGTAAATCTACACCCGCTTTCCTAGCGTGGACTTTGCTGAGGGTATGGGTCGATAGCCCAGTCTGTTCGCTTAAAGCTTCTAAGGGGTAGGATTTTGTGTAAGGGTTCCAATTGTTTGTCTGAGATATTGCTGTTAGAATTTTCTGAAATCCTTGCGGGGTAAAGATTGCGGTCTTTCTGCATCGCAGTTGAGGTTGGAGCATAAGGAAATATATGCAAGCCGTTAGCCATAGTAAGTACATAGGTTAACGGGACTCTTCAGTAAAGCTCCGTGCTTTTACACATAACTTAATCAAATTTGCATCGCTTTTGAGGAGGGCGATCGACCTGGAATCCTTATTAATAAAAGTTCAGAGGAATTTGTTACGAAGTGTGTAAAGTTTCCTGCTTAAGATCGATACTCTTGTAGTCAAATTTCGTGCAGCCTTGAGAGGGACGGGCTTTGGGAATTTGTTGGGGCTAAATCCTTATCTTTCTTCTTAAAATTGCAAACTTTGCTGGTGTTGAGGGAAGGGAAGCTGCATGATTGATTCATAAGCGATACAGAGGTTAATCTATGGCTGATAACATAATAATTTCAGCTCATGGTGGTAGATGGTCGGATCAGAAATCCGAGCTTCAGATTCCTGAAGGGAGTAAAGTTGTGTATTACGTTGCAGATGGAGGCACTCTTTCAAACTCGGATGGCTATAGCATTCTAGATCATCTACAGAATGGAATCGAGCCAGGAGGCAAAGTTGCGCCTGAAGTTTCTCCCTCTAACCATACATATGATTATGCTTGTTGGTATGCAAAAGAGTTTGCACAACATTGTGGTATTTACACAGTTGGAAGTAAGGGACTGACTCTAGACCTCTCTCAGTACACTGAAGAAGATAAACCACTTCTTCTAAGTAAAATCTTGAAATTATATCCCAACTGCACAATCTACTGGGTGTGCTGTCGTGAAAGCACTGACAGGGCTCATAGTAAATTCCTTCGTAACTCTCCAGGAGCATTCCTTGAACCTATCAAATGGACTGACCTTCAGGGTGGTGATTTAGTCTTCCCAGAAATCCAAGCTAAGACTCTATTCACAGTGGATGTAGTGGATTCACATCAAGTATCTGAATGGGAAAAGTTTTTAAATCGACAAGCCCTCGATATTGGGGAGCATGAAGTCACGATTGCTATTATCCCAACTGCTGTAAATATTCCCACTCTTTTAACCCTAGCTTCTCTGATTGCCTATGGACTATCACGTGGCTACAGTGTCACTGCAAAAAAAACCGGAACCGCCATGCAGTTCAAGTTTGAGCCCAAGCGCCAAGTATCCTACAAATTCAGTGGAGTATGTACCTTCTCTAGTGTTAATGACGAAGACGACTTATCTGTTGATGCCAGATTAATGGACAAGCAGGGCAATCAAGTTGGAACTTTGCACATAACCCGTGAGTCTGAATAGGGTTCATCTAATAGACAAAAAGCAAAACAAAAACAAAAAAAGGAACTGATTAATCATCATGGGTATCCAACTTAATTTCATCAATCAGTCACAGGACGTCGCCAATAGTCAAGTATTAATTTTTCAAAAAAATGAAGCCACAAATTTTGGTGAGCTAGCTATTGCTTGGAAGGTAATAACTAATTGTGGTGCGGGGTGTAACCATCCCTTCGTATTTCCGTTAGAATTTGAGGTATGTTCTTCAGATAGTGATGGTAATTACACGCGTAAAATGTTAGCAACCAATGGAAATAAGTTTGCAGTAGAAATGGGGAAATCTGGTCATATTCTTACTCTTACTTCTGAAACAACATCCAGTCCATCGGAAGTTGAAGTCAAGAATAACCTGTCAATGGGTTCTATCTCAGCCCTTGCCTTTAAAGACGGTAAATTACTCGCCAAACATAAGATTGTTTCGCCTGCTCAAAAAGCTGTTTTTCAATTTCTCCCGAAGATTTTTATCGGGGTAGTATCTGATATTCAACAAGGAGAAGAAATCAATACCGCAGTGCTCTCTGATATCAATACAGAGTTTGATTTGGTAGGTATTAGCAGTGCTGACATAATTATGAGTGGTGGTGGTGGTGGTAAATCGGCCACGCAATTCAAGTTTGAACTAGACAATGTTGTTTAATAGTCTCTGATTGAAACAGATTAGATATTAGCATTACAAACTTGTAGATAATGGCTTACAATTCCGCAAGAGAAATCCTAATGGTGCGTAGGATTTCTTTTCGGATTTCCCGATCACTATAAGTACCCAAAAACTCAAGCGAACAGAAACTGTACAATGACTTCTAAAGAACAAGAGCGACCCAAACGATATAAAGTAAGTTTTTCATTGAGAGCGACAGCAAAGCAATCTCAAGTTGACCATGATCTTGAAAAACCTAAAGCCGAGCAAATGCTAGAGGAAACACCCGTATCCTCTACTTGGAAATCAAGTGATGACCAGCTTGGGTTAACGGCTCAAGCTATTTACAACGATCAAAATATATTGACAACAATTAATCTTAAGATTGCTGACTTTACAAGCGATCAGAAAAAGCCTATCTATAAAGGTGTTTCCTTCCCCAAAATCGAAAACGGAGCAACTATTCCATTAGAGTCTTCTGGCAATTTCACCGTGAGTGGTTATATAAAGCTAACAATGCCTTCTGGTTATCCTGATGATGTGTTATTGTTTTTAGATTGTTCGTATGGAAATACAAATAATAGAAAGTATGTTGAAGGAGGTGTTTGTTTAATTAAACTAAAGGATCCCAATTTTGCACGTTAGCCATTTTAAGGGGTACTAAAACCCTTGCAATCTCGTTACTTTGGGTAATGATTTTACAAAAAGGGCAAGAAACTATAGCAATCCTAAATCATTCATGCAGTAGGGGCGGTGCCAAGAGTGCCCGCCCTCCAAGGCATTGGGCAACCACGGGGGGATTGCCCCCTACAAAAATTATGCAAATGATTTAGGATCGCTATACTATATCGAAAATGAGGATGTGGTTTGGGACAAAGAACAAATCGATCTCAATCAAGATCCGCCACCGGATTTAGTTGTGGAAATTGACGTGACTAGCAGTTCGCTCGATCGACTTTCTTTATATGCAAGTTTAGGTGCACCCGAAGTTTGGCGCTACGACGGAAATCCTTTAATAATTTATCAGTTGGAAGCACAGGAATATGCAGAAAGAGATGTTTCTCCGACTTTCCATTTTTTATCGCAAGTTGAAATGCTGCGGTTTTTGGAATTGAGAAGGACTACAAAAGAAAATGCTTTAATTCGGTTGTTCCGGGAGTGGGTGAGGAGTCAAATTGAGTTAGGTTAGTAGTTAGGACTTGCAGTCCTAACTACTAACCTATTTGATTGCGTTCTATGTTCCAATACGGTTCACTTAAGACAGATCCCCCCTAACCCCAGGGCTGTTTCATTCTCTTGTAGGGGCGGTGCCAAGAGTGCCCGCCCCAATCTCACCAAACACGTGCAAAATCGTGGATGGGGAGGGTAGGCACGGGGGCACTACCCCTACAAAACGATGATTTGTCTGAGAATGAAACAGCCCTGCCCCTAACCCCCCTTGAAAAAGGGGGGGAAAGGGGGGGTGAAAGTCCCCCTACAACCAGGGGGATGCGAGGGGGATCTCCGGCGCATAAATAGTGTTAAGTGAACCGTATTGGTCTATTTTCCAGAGAACATCCTATTATTTTCCAACCAAATCAACGCGAAATTTCTCAACAACTCGATTCAACTCCACCGAATGAGAAGCCTTAAATAAAATCCGATCGCCCTTTTCGACAAATCCCAACAACCGATGTGCTAAATCTTCCCGCCCATTCTCGGCAGTAATATCTCCTATCTCCACAAAACGTAAACCCGCAGCCCCCGCCGCCATTGCCGCTGCTTCCTCAAAATCAGCAAAAACAAACAAAGCATCGAGATTTAAATCTCGCGCCGCCCTTCCTACTTGTCGGTGAAAGTCGATCGACCTTTCGCCCAATTCCTTCATCGTTCCCAACACCGCAATCCGGCGCTTTCCCGGAGTATCTGCTAACAATCTCAGCCCCGCCAGCATCGACTCCAAACCCGCATTGTAAGTCTCGTCGAGAACCACAATATCATTCGGCAAATCGTAGCGGCGTGCTCGTCCATCCGGTAATTGGACAGACAAACCTTGCTTTAAAACTTCGCGATTGATACCTAAAACTTTTCCTACCGCCAAAGCCGCCAAATAATTTACAGCATTGTGCCGCCCCGGTAATGGCAGTGGCAACTCTAAACCATCTAGAATTATGGTATTATTATCTAGCAACTCGGCGCACAAATCTCCGCCTTCCAAGCCGTAAGTTAAAGTTTTTCCGTGCCAAGTCTTCGCCGCAGTTGCGATTAATCTATCAGAATCATGATTGAGAATTGCAATACTATCAGCAGGCATTTCGGCTAACAGTTCGCACTTTGCTTGTGCGATCGCCTCTTCGGAACCCAATCGCCCGATGTGCGCCGTTCCCACATTAGTAATTACCGCAATATTTGGCCGCGCAATTTGCGATAAGAGCGCAATTTCGCCAAGTCCACGCATTCCCATTTCAATGACAGCATAATTGTGTTCCGATGACAGCTCTAATAGCGTTTTGGGAACTCCTATTTCATTGTTGTAGTTATACTGAGTTTTAAGCACATTTCCCGTCGTTGACAAAACTGCCGCAATTAACTCCTTAGCAGTAGTTTTGCCGACGGAACCAGTAACAGCAACTATCGGTATGCTAAATTGGTTGCGCCACCAGGCGGCGATCGCCTGATAAGCTTTTAAGGTATCGTCAACGCGCAACAGCGGAAAATCGGGCAATTCCTGTTGGTAAGTGCGATCGACTACCGCCGCAATCGCCCCCAAATCCCGAGCTTTCGCCACAAATTGATGCCCGTCAAAATTGTCTCCGCGCAGCGCCAAAAATACTTCGCCCCCCTCAATAGTGCGCGTATCTGTGGCAATACCTGTCCCTACAACTGTCAAAACGCCCTCAGATACAGCAGGCAAAGCTACAGTTAAAATTTCAGAAAGTCGGGCGATACTCACGCAACAGACCATATTAGCAGCTCTCACATTTCAAATAATTATTTTCACAGCTAATCTTACCTCGCCCAACCTCAAATTTAACTGATAGAGGGCTGCCGACTAGGATTGAGCTTGACACTCCTAATACTAAATCGTCTGCGAACCAAGAAATCCGACAGAAGCCACCCACAATCTTTACCAATACTTCACAAAGTTTATGGTGATTTTAGGCCTTGCTAGTTGCCAACAATTCATGTCATGATGATGTTGGTAAATAGTTGAACTAAACAAAAAAGTCGATCGGCTTAAAGTACCGACCGCTTCTACCCCTAAGCATCGGGAGTCAAGAAGCTCGGTTCACTCAAATCAGGGGCTTCATCTGCCAATTCATCTGCCAATTGCGCTTAAAGCTCCTGTCCAAGCCTCGGAGGGTTAATCCACAGTGAACGACTACAACAGACAAAGCCAGGAAGAAGAACAGCTACTTTACAACCACTGGCTGGAGTTGGTACAAGTAGAACAGCCTGCTGAGCTGATCGGCCGCTTTCGTACTTTGTTTATCCACGGCATCGGATATCCCGATCGCACAGTCGCCGACGCACTCCAAAAAATAGCAGCCTCAAAACAGGGTCAACAAGACTTTAAGTACATCCTCAACCGCTGCTGTCACATCCTGATCAATCGCTGGCAAACATCCCCCAGCAAGCAAGCAGCTATCCCTGAATTGATCGCTGTGTTTGAAGAAGCCCCGAAAATATTATTTGGATACAGTCGATCGCTCGCGATATGCTCCCTCCCCCAATTAGTAAATCAATTTACCGAAAGCGAACAGTATCTCACCCTCAAACGCTTAGCCAAAGTCATCACTCACAGGGATGAAGACAGTAGCAACAGCAAAAGTCCCGCCACCCTAGCCCTCGGAACCTTAATTCCCCGCTACCCTTACCTCTACAAACACTGCCTCCTCAGCGACGACAGCACCTACGAACAGCAGAAAATCATTCAAAAAATCCAAACTCAAAAGCAGCAGCAATTTGAAATCGACCTCTCACAATACGTCGCTCACCAAGTGAGAAAAGCCCAAACAGCTCGCCGGCACACCTCAATTTCCTTTGGCAGGAGTATACCACATATAAAAAATCCGACACTATTGAGCGACCCGGAACTATTCTTTGCCCTCAAGCAATTTGTCGGAAAAGTAGAAGGAGCCGATACATACAGACAGCTAGCTGGCCGCTTCATGGCGAACACCAGCACAACTAGCTCCTACGGCTCCTTTAAAGATGACTTGTACGAATACTTGATTTCTTCGATCGCCGACGATCGCTATGGCAAAAGTCAATTTAACGAAAAATTGTATAAGCAACTACAAAATACCTTTCCCCACAACGACGATCAGAAGTTCAACGAATTTTTAATGATCAGAACTTGCAGCCAGTTATTGAACTTTTTAGTAGTAGAGAGCTCTGTGCGGCCCAACCACTTTGTCTTCATCGACCTGATCTCAAACCTCGGGCCCACCCAAACCACAGGTTTGCTGCTAAAAATTGTGCTAATTTGCGGCAAAGTCAAGCCATACCTAGAAAAGCGGTTGGCAATTTTGTTCGGTCACTACGAATTCATTAGCCGAGAAGGGGTGGTGTGGTTAGTCAAAGCCCTAGAAAACCTGAATCTAGCTTTGAGTACCAATTTTGGAAATATAGACGTATCTTTCCTGCGATGATGCCGATGCAACCAGAAACGATATCACAGCCAGAAACCGGGTTTCTTTCATCACGCCAAAATTTCACGTTTAATTAGAACCACCTAATTAACTGCTGAAACCTAATCAAAAGACGCTACTCTATGTTAAAATACCAAGTGTGAATCAGATTCAGTTGCAGGCTTTGTTCATTGCTACAGAATTGTTTAAAAACTTGCCCTTCTGTATCGGCAGGGAACTCTCCGAAACTGAAATCTTCGCACTGTCTAAATTTTGGAGTTATTCCTCATGTCGATATACGTCGGTAACTTATCCTATCAAGTTACCCAAGAAGACATCACCACCGTCTTCGCCGAATACGGAACCGTTAAAAGAGTACATCTACCTACCGACAGAGAAACCAGTCGCCCCCGCGGCTTCGGTTTTGTAGAAATGTCCACCGATGCAGAAGAAGATGCAGCGATTGCTGCTCTCGACGGAGCAGAGTGGATGGGTCGCGACCTCAAAGTTAACAAAGCCAAGCCCCGCGAAGATGAAGGCGGCGGTGGCGGCGGCGGCCGTGGCGGCGGCGGCGGCTGCCGTGGCGGCCGTGGCGGCGGCGGCGGCGGTGGTGGCGGCGGACGTTATTAATTTTCGCCGGGTAAAGATTTGAGATTGGATAGCTAAAATTGGCGATCGAGCTCACCTAGCTCCGAACCACCGTCTGAACAACTTCCGACCTGGTTGATCCCAACTCCTCCTCTACAAGTTTCCCTACCTACCTCCGTAAATATACCGAAAAGCCAGGGAATTAACCCCTGGCTTTTCAGTATCAAACTTTTCGGTATGAGTCAGAAACGGGCCCGACAAGGCCCTGCGAGTGCCGTCAGTTTCTAATCGTCAGGTTCGATACTGCTGCTCAATCCATGATTATTGAGCGTTTCAGCGTAAAACTCAGCGTGTTCCAGAGCGCAAACAATTACCAATCCCATCCCGTTAGTGTGGGCTTCCATCATCACATTCACAGCTTGTGGCTGAGTCAGACTCGGTACCGTCGCCATCAAAGTCTGCACCACGTACTCCATAGGATTGAAATCATCATTGTGCAGCAGAACCCGGTAGCGCGGTGCAAGCTTGCGGACTGTGGAACGCTTTTCAATAATTTCTACAGACACTAATCAATACCTCCTGACTTGTAGGATGTTAAAATTTGTCAATAATCTTGAGTCGGATTACTCCGCTGTGCAAGAGTATCTCACTTTCAGTTATTTTATTAAAATCTGAAACTTCAGACAAGGTAGCAGGCTGCTTGGTAGCGATCGGAGGCGAACTTGGGCGACAGACGCAGGATGTCCTCAGCCTGTAGCCGTCTCCTTCCTAGCGTCATAATATTAGAAAGGCGCGATCGGTTAAAAACAAAAAACTACTACCTGTTGAGTCTCCAGAACTGACGGAACCTTATATGAAACGCAAACCTAAATCCTACAACAACGACAGATTCAGCGACGACGAATTTCGAGATGAAGACTCCGGCTCATTTGGCGGACAGTCGCGGCGCCAACCTCAGTCCGGCAAACCCTCTTTCCTCAATTCCGCTACCATCGGGATTTTAACAGCCGTGTTTATTCTGGGAATTGGAATTGGCATTGCCTTTAGCTCCACCGCTACCATTAGCCCAGACAACGTAGCATCCCGGGAATTTATCGATCGCAGTGCCCCCAATCCCGAACTTTGCGTGCAGTTTGGAGCCAGCGCGATGGTGACAGATATGCGCGCCTACGTCACCCTCAACCCTTTCAATGTCTACATTTCACAGCCGATTATGCGCCCCGGATGCGTGCTGCGAACCAACAACTGGGCAATTTTAGAACAAAGAAAACTCGTCAGCCAAGATCAAGTGCGCGATTGCAAAAATCGCATGAATACATTTGGCTTCACCGGTGCCCTGGAAAGTCAACCCGACATCAACTGTATCTATCAAAACGACAGCGCCAAAAACTTGTTTATCAACCAGCCCGGTTCAGTGGCTCCATCTACGGATAATCAAAATTTCTAATTTATTTTTGGGCGGGTTCAAGGAACAATCAGGACACGGCAATGCCGTTTCCCTACAATTAATCGGGGTAGGGACACGGCACTGCCGTGTCCTCCACGTGAGTCGAACAATCAGGACACGGCAATGCCGTTTCCCTACAATTAATCGGGGTAGGGACACGGCACTGCCGTGTCCTCCACTGGGCTATTTAGGCAGCCGTTCACCAAAGTTGATAATCCGCTGTTCTGGTGCAGCGGGACGGGCTACAGGAGCAACAGGTATCCCCCGCCGTTCTTGAACCGCAACCCTGACTAAAGGCACTGTTATCGGTCGGATTTGGTCGTTTTGGGTTGTCGGCTGGGAAGAATTGCGCTCGTAAGTTACAGTCGCGGTCGGGGCAGAGTTGGGATTTGTTGCCGATCGATCCTGCGGTACTTCTGGGGTCGATCGAGGTGGGGTTGCTGCGGTTTGGGCGATCGAACTTGGGGCGATCGACGGAACCAGCACCCAGCGATTTGCAGCGCCGACTTTTTGGAATACAGTGCGATCGGGGACGAGAGCAAATCCGGGGGCCAAATCCACCACAATTCTCGCTATTCCGGGTTGAAATTGACTCACTCCCACAGAACCTACTAACCCTTTTGGGTATAACTGAGTCGCATCTACTGAAATTTCAGTATTCGGCAAATCCACAGCAATCTGACGGGAATTTAGCACGGAATACTTGGGCGTGGTTCCCTCTGGGAGGATAATTACTAGCTCATTCGTGGCAGGATCGAATTGCCAACTTGGGACTGTGGAAGCGTTGGCTGGTTGTTGTCCGATTTGCATCGAAACTGTGGCGGCGACCGTTAGACTCAGACTCAGTGACTTGCTGACAAACAATCTGAGTGCTAGAGAATTAAGAGTCAATTTTTGTAAATCTGCCCAAAATCTTTTGTATTGCATGGCTGCTGTTTAAACAGTTGACAGTTGACAGTTGACAGTTGAGGGCGAAGTGATAAGAACGGAGATTTAAACTCCGTTCCGATCGCAATCTGCCGACCTGAGTAAGGGCTTCAAACCCCTGCTATTCGGTGAAAGTTCAGATTTAAACTAGATTTGATAAAAATTGGGCATCCGGCATCGGAAAAAGCGTGTTGTTGACTTGATTGTCGAATCTAAAGTATTATAACTACTTAACCGGAGTCGCGATCGCCTAAAAATTACTGCCGTCAGAACATCTATGGCTTACAGCAACAGCGAACTTGAGGGAAAATCTTTCTATCAATCCGAACCTTTAATCGCCCGACTGCGGGGAATCATCCGAGATTATCCCGAAGGTGTGGGGATTATCAAAGAATTAATTCAAAATGCTGACGATGCGAAGGCGACGCGGGTAGAAATAACTCTCGATTGGCGGAACCATCGCGTCAAAGAATTGCCGGACGATCGCATGGTACTGCTAATGGGGCCGGCGATGCTAGTCTACAACGATCGCGTGTTTACAGACAAAGATTTTGACAGCATTCGCAGCTTGGGACAAAGCGAAAAAGCGCGAGACTTGCAGAAAACGGGTAGGTTTGGCGTCGGGTTTAATGCAATTTACCATGTTACAGATTTTCCCAGTTTCGTATCGCGCGATCGCTTGATATTTTTTGACCCTCACGGTGCGGCGATTCCGGGGACTTCGAGACATGAACCGGGGCGCGAGTGGAATTTGGCAGAGGCTAAATGGTATGAAAAATATCCCGATTTTATGCAAGTCTACGCAGCAGGAGGACTGCCATTTGGAGATACTAACTTTCAAGGTACTCTGTTTCGCCTACCGCTGAGAACAACAGAAAGCGCCAAAAATAGCGAGATTCGCAAACAAGCTTTTACCGAATCAAATGTCAAGGAACTGTTAGATGAATTGAGACAGTCTGGTGAAGAACTTTTGCTATTCTTGAAATCAGTCCAGGAAATTCGAGTTTACGAAATTCCGGCAAACAGTCAAGAAACCAGACAAGAAATTCTGGCGATTGTGACCAAAAATCCGCAAGAAGTGCGAGAAGCGCGGCAAAAACTCCTCGATGCAATTCCCGATACTGCCGAAAAACTGCTAGAATTGTGCGATCGCAATCCAGATGGTTTAGTCTCAGTTTCTTACCGCCACGAGATAGAAACGATTACTGGCGATCGCACTATCAAGTCTACTTGGAGAATAGTCAGCTTAATTCGCACAGACGAAGGTGGCGATTTGGCAAAAGTGATAGCAGCCATGCACCAAAGTCAAGAAAAAGTCGTGCCTTGGGCTGGTGCTGCTGCTAGAATTAGTGCTGCTAGTACCGAGGGAAATCTGCCGCCTGTTTCCGGCAAAGTTTACTGTTTTTTGCCGCTTCCTCTGGAAACTGGTTTGCCGGTTCACATCAACGGTTTTTTCAACTTAAATAGTTCGCGGGATAACCTCAGTAGCGACAGCGGACAAACGGGAAAAGATCGACCGAGAGCTATTTGGAACGGGCTACTCGCGCGCCATGTTTTGTCTTATGCTTATGCTAACTTAATTGTCGATTTAGTGCAAGATGTCGGACGGTTTGAGCCAGAGGAGTTTTACAAATTTTGGCCGATTAGCAAAATCACTACTAGCAAAGCTCTGGAAGAGTTGCACAATTCTGTGATGCAGTTATTGTACCACAAGCAAGTTGTGCGATCGGCAGTAAAACACATTGTAAATGAGAGTCAAATTAACGGGACAAGATGGGTAACACCTCCGACAGTCAAAAATTTACCCTCAAACAAGTGGTGGGATGAGTTATTAGCACCGTTGTGTGCAGATAATATCGATATTCCCAATCCAACCTTGCCAGAGTCAATTTTAGCAGCTTTTAAAGATGCTGGTTTGCCATTGACAACTTTCACTGCGGCCAACTTGCGAAAGCATTTAATCGAAAATCAATCCCTAGGGGTTTCGCTGTCGGATGCACCGAAAGCAAGCCTCCGAAACAGACAGTGGATTGGGAATATGTTGCGCTATTGTCTCAGCGATAGTTGCCAAGATTTGCGCGGTTTGCCTTTAGCTATTCTTGCTGACAATACTTTGCAGGTATTTGGGTATAATGCGATCGGTACTATCTACATTATTGCAGATGAGGCGCAGAGGGAAATTTTTGCCAGTTATCCAAAATGGTTTCTGCACCGAGATTTAACTAAATTATTGCCTGGATACAATCTAATTGGCATCTCAACCATGAGTGCTGCGGAAGTAGCAAAAAAATTGGTTAATGTCATTGGTTCAACTCTGTCAGAAATTGATTGGCATCCCGATGCAGCGCATCCGCCTAATGCGGAATGGTTGACTTTAGTTTATGATTATTTTTACAAGATTAGTCCCAGATATCTATCGCAAGAAACTGTCGAAGAATTGAGAAAAGTACCGCTGATTCCGGGAAATCATGGTAAGCTTTATAAAGCGGGAACTGTTGATACTCCTTTGTTGGGCGGCGATAAAATTGAGGCGGAAACAATTGCAGCCGTACAGTATTTTGGGGCGACACTTGTCGAGGCGCCGCCAAAGCTTGAGGGGGCGATCGCACAATTTGCCGATCGCCACAAAAATCAGTTAGTCTATTGTATCACGGGCCCGGATATTCTAGACATAGTATATTCGCGGTGCGATCGAGGTTTGCCACCTTATGACGAAAAGCATTATACCTCTCTGCTCAATTTCCTGGCAAGCCCACAGCAAAGAAATTACGATGAAAGCAGCCTAAACAAGCTGCGCCAACTGCCAATTTACCCGACAACTTCCGGGGAAATAGTTTCTCTGAATAGTGAAAATGTCTACCTTCCGGGCGATGGATACGAACCGCCAGACATTGCAGGTGGTTTGCGGCTTTTACGCATCGGAAAAAAACGGGAATGGCTGCCGCTATTCCAACTTTTGCAAGTACCAATACTCAACCGCGCGAGACTGATTCGCGACTGTTTGTTGCCCGAATATGCGTCGTTTTCCCCGGAAGAACAGTTAATCGCACTAGCATGGATTCGGGATAACTTGACTCAAGCTACCAAAGAGTTAGAAAATGGAGGAGAGGATGCTTTTGGATTTCAGGAAGAGTTGAAAAAGGCTCGTCTGGTGCGCTGTAGCGATCGCAGATTGCGATCGGCCCAATTGATTTACAATCCTCTCAGTGAGGTTGTCAGAAATATTATCGGGAATGTAGCAGTGATTCCAGACATGGAATTTTACTCCCAGGATTCTGAAACTTGGCTAACTTTTTTCTCGGATTTGGGAATGAGGCAAAATCCTAATGCCGATGACATTTTAGCCTGCGTTGACAATCTCATTCAAACCGCAAATCGATCTGGTGTCAGTGCTGTTTCCGGTAGCTGCATTGCTGTTTTCAACTACATTGTTGACAACTGGGATGTGCTCAAAAATACCAGAATTGCCAACACCAACAAGACGCTTCCAGAATCACTTGCAGATAAACCTTGGCTTCCTGTCGAGGCAAATCCTGAGAAGTTAAGCCAATATTTCGGTGCTGCAAAACCTGAAGCTAAACTGTACCGTGCTAAAGACTTATGTTTCATTCAAGATGCTCCTTTAGTTGCCAGCCAAAAGTTCATATTTGCACGTCCTCAGCGAGACTTGCTGAAGGTAGAAATTAGGAAGGCACTTGGTTTTGAGCCTGTCGAACCAAACACAGTTATCGACCACTTTGATGTTATCATAAAACTTTGGGAAAATGACAGTTGAAATTAAATTATCCAACAATCAAAAGACACAATTAGAATCAGTAAACGCAATTTACAAGTATTTTTATGATACTTTTGTAAAAGGCGGTATTTCGGGCGATCGAAAACGGCAAATTCAAGAGCGATTTGCTCACCGCCAATGTCTGTGGGATGAGTCTACGGGCAAGTTTTGGCAGCCCAAACACGCTTTTTTAGATGATGTTGCTTTTTTCGGAAATCGTCGCACAACTATACCGATTTCTAATTCCCATTCCGAAGTTTATCAGTTGTTAGGACAAAGGAACTCGCCCGCTGTACAAGATTACTTAGATTTCCTTGCAGAACTATCAGCAGAGTACGGCACTTCGACTACGCTCAGTGACCACACTTCGACTACGCTCAGTGACCACAATAATGCTTTAAGTGAAGCGGATAAAAACTGTGCGATTCAGGTTCTGGGCCGCCTAGAATCCCAACAGTTGTTAGAGGGAGTCACTGTTACAAATATACCCATTCTTACGGCTAATAACACGCTTTGTCCAGCAGACAAAGTTCTCATCCCTGACGCACCTTGGCGCAAAGATTATATTGACTCTAACCGGATACTGCATGAGCTAATTTCTGCCAAATTCGCTCAATCGGTTGGCTGTCTTTCTTTGCTCAAAGATGCTGTAGAACGCCCGAAAACGGTAAAACTTGCCCGCAACACAAAAAGCTGCGATTGGTGTCTAGAATGGCAAAATACCTTGAATTCGTCGGAATTGCGATCGGGTTTGAAGCGGTTGATTTTTCACGATCGCGAATCGGAACCAATTTTAGATTTAATCTGGCTGGCTAAAGCTACAGTTTCCGCCGCCAGTCACATTAATGTAGATTTATGTTTAAGTGATGAAACCCGCATTGGCACAGATATACCAGGTACTCAACACTTCGATGAATTCAATAAAACTTTTCAGATTATCAGTAGTGCTAGCAGATATATTATGTTATCGTATTTAGCAGAAAGTATTAACGATCGGCTCGGAGAATATGCAGTTAAAAATTTGCTGCCACTAGCGAGTATTATTGATGCTGAGCCGCGTCATATTCACAGTTTGCTAAATGAGTTGCGAATTAGGTCTTTACCATCGCTTGTCACTGCTACTGAACTGGAAAATCAAGCAGATAATGTTAGTAAAGCTGCGACAAATTCCAGGAGCGAGTCTTCTATTTACTGGGGCGCGTTTTGAGTTACTTTCATCAGCATTGGAATGATTAAACCGCGAAGACGCAAAGGACGCGAAGGAAGAACCCCCCCCTGCCCCCCCCGAAGAACCCCCCCCTGCCCCCCCCAAGGGGGGAAAGAAGAAAATGCCGTTCTTCTTGCGCGCCCCACGCGTCTTCGCGGTTCATTTAATCTGACGAGTTATTACGCGGGCAAAGGAGGAAACGGCATTGCCGTCTCCCTACCCCACAATAATCGATCTAAACTGAAAGGAAATCCGAGGCTGTAATTAAGTTATTAGCCCCAATTACCCTAGCCAAAACTTGATTAGTTCCGGCTACTTGCAGTGAAATTCCATTCGCAGTTGGGCTGATTTGCAACTGTTGGAAACTCAGCCCACCACCGAGAACAAACTTATCGATTCCTACTTCAAAATTGAGCACAGTATCGATACCGCTGTTGCTATTTAATACAAATCGATCGCTCCCGATACCTCCAATTAAAGTATCTTCTCCCCCGTCGCCAAACAGCCAGTCATCCCCTGCACCTCCGTTCAGAATGTCGCTATCTTTCCCTCCGTAAATACTGTCGTTACCATCGTCGCCGTTGAGAGTATCTTGGCCTTCGTTGCCGTATAAAAGGTCGTCACCGCTGCCGCCGTTGATGCAGTCTTGTTGCCCGATCGCACCCACGGGGCCTAGCTCGTTTTCGCCCCGATCGCCAAAAATGGTATCGTTACCCTCATCACCGCACAAAATATCGCTGCCATCATCGCCATAAATTAAGTCGTCGCCAGCATCTCCGTGTACTAAATCGTCATCCTTGCCCCCATGAAAGCGATCGTTGCCGTTGCCACCACTAAGAGAGTCGGAACTCTCGCCACCGTTGAGAAAGTCATTTCCATCTCCCCCAAACAGTAAGTCGCGGCCGTTGGCATCGCTGATTAACTGATTTTGCAAGCCGCCGTAAAGCGAATCGTCTCCCTCGTCACCGACAAGGGTGTCAGAACCAAGTTCGCCCAAAATCAGGTCGTTATCTTTGCCCCCATAAGCTAAGTCGTTACCTTTACCAGCAAAAATGCTGTCGTTGCCGCTACCGCCGCCGATGACATCGCCGGTGTCGTTGCCGAAAATTAAGTCGGCTTCATCGGTAGCAATGGTGCTGCCTAGGGCTTTGCCGTAGTCGCCGAGTATCGTGTCGGAACCGCGGCCGCCGTAGAGAGTATCTGGGTCAGTTTCGCCGAAAATTCGATCGCCCCCTTTACCTCCAAACACTAAATCCCGACCGTTTCCGCCCAGCAAAGTATCATCGCCTTGTTGGCCGTTAAGTAAGTCGTTACCGTTGCCTCCAAATAGTAAATCTGGCCCGTCTGTGTCACCGCCCTGGGAGTTGCGGGTGCCACCGAACAGAGAGTCGTCTCCGTTATCGCCGTAGAGGCTGTCGCCCGCTTTGTCGCCGAAAATCAAGTCGCTTTCTTTGCCCCCGTAGGCGATGTCGGGGCCTTTGCCGGCGTAAACGGTATCGCGGCCTTGATTGCCAGCAATAGCGTCGCCTGCTTCACCACCGAAAATTAGGTCGCTGTTATCACCTGTGAGTTCGATGTCGTTGCCATTGTCGCCGACGATCGTGTCGGAACCGCGATCGCCGTACAATGTGTCAGAATTGCGATCGCCAAAAATGCGATCGTCTTGTTTTCCCCCGAACACCACGTCATTTTGTTTGCCCGCATAAACGATGTCGTTGCCCCTACCGGCAGCGATGAAGTCTCGCTGTTGGTCTCCGAAGATGATATCGGTGCCACCTTCGCCTAAAACTGTGTCGTCGCCCGGTTCTGAGACAAAGAGTTCGTTAGCGTCGTTCCCTGTTAAATAATCATTTCCGGGAGTCCCGATAATTGTGTTTTGGATGTTAATGAGTGCAGAGGCATTTGAATTGAAGTTGAGTTTTTGCTCGCGCTGGGGTTGAGAAAATGCGATGGGGGGCAGCAAGGGCAGGGGGGTACAACCGCAACCAGTATCCGGTTCAGGAACTCTGCCGAAAATAGGGGTCTGTGTGGGTGTGGGGGTCTGTGTGGGTGTGGGGGTTGGTGTTGGCAGACTACCAGTCACAGTGGCAAAACCCAGACTTGTTTTGCCGAAGTTGTCCGTAGCGCTGTAGGTGAACTGCGATCCGGTGAAACTGCTACTGGCCTGAAAAAACAAGTCGGTAATTTGATCCGGCGTCAAAACTTGATTGGGTACAACCGGGATTCCGCCTTTGTTTGGATCGCCCAAGAACAATGTACCTTCCTCGGGTGGCAACAGGCTGTTGATGATGAAGGAAGTAATAGTGCCGTCGGGGTCTGTTCCTCCCAATCCGGGTGGGGTCGTTGTGGGTGTTGGTGTTGGGGTCGTTGTGGGTGTTGGTGTTGGGCTCGTTGTGGGTGTTGGTGTTGGGGTCGTTGTGGGTGTTGGGGTCGGCGGAGTGGGTGGCTCTACTGGGGTCTCTTTGACTGTGGTAGTGACAGTGGCATTGGGTTGGGAACCGTTGTTGTTGTTGAGATTAGGGTCGGGAGTGGTCGATCGACTCTGGGAAGTATTTGTGATGCCGATCGCAGGAATAATTAAAGTTACCTGGCGGTTGACATTGCTGCCACTAGCCAAACGGGAAATTGTTGGGAAGGTGACAATCCCGGTAACAGGGTCATAACTACCGTTATCGGAAGCTACAACTCCCGTTAAACCTGGAATAATTCTGTCAGTAATCGCTACATTTTCAGCAGCAGCCGGCCCATTGTTGGCGGTATTGATAGTATAAGTAACTGCACTACCAGCCGTCGTAGATGTGAGACCAGTCTTGGTAGTCACCAAGTCCGCACCATCGACAGTACCCGCAAAAACGGTGGTAGTGACTTTGGCGGAGGGAGAGGAGCCGTCGTTATTGCTGGGGTTTAGGTCAGGAGTAGTTGATTTACTGCTGGAAATATTGGTGATGCTGCCACTGCTGGGGACACCTAAAGTAACGGTACGGGTAACGGTTTGACCGACGGGCACGTTGGCGATCGCCGGAAAAGTCACGAGTCCTGAGATTGGGTCATAGCTGCCCCCGTTGGAAGCCACAACTCCTGTTAAACCAGGAATGATGCTGTCGGTGATGGTGACGTTGGCGGCATCGATCGACCCGCTGTTGGCAGTAGTAATTGTATAAGTGACAGATTGCCCCGCCACTGCCGATGTGAGTCCGCTTTTAATGGTAGAAACATCGGCACTAGCCAGACTGGGGGCTGTACCGATCGTTGTGTTCACAGTGGAATTAGGGTTTGTACCGTCGTTGTTGCCCGGGGTGGGGTCGGTAGTGGCGGAGGTACTTCTGGCGGTGTTGCTGACAGCACTGATGCTGGCTGGGGCGATAAAGCCGATCGTCCGAGTGACTGTACTACCATTGGCGATCGCCACCGGGCCAAAGGTGATAATCCCTGTGGTTGGGTTGTAAATTCCCCCGTCAGATGCCGTGACTCCGGTTAACCCGGGAATGATGCTGTCAGTGATCGTGACCGCTTCTGCGGGACTAGGGCCGTTGTTGACTGTGGCAATTGTATAGCTGACTGTGGCACCGGCCGTCGTAGCCGTGGGCCCACTTTTAATGGTAGAAAGGTCGGCACTAGCCAGACTGGGGATTGTGCCGATCGTTGTGTTCACAGTGGAATTAGGGTTTGTACCGTTGTTATTGCCCGGGGTTGGGTCGGGAGTAGCTGAGGTACTTCTGGCGGTGTTGCTGACAGCAGTGAGGGTGGCTGGGGCGATAAAGCCGATCGTCCGAGTGACTGTAGTGGCATTGGCGATCGTCACGGGTGCGAAGGTGACAATCCCTGTCGTTGGGTTATAGATGCCTCCGTCGGATGCTGTGACTCCGGTTAACCCTGGAATGATGCTGTCAGCGATCGTGACGTTGCTGGCTGAACTAGGGCCGTTATTGACTGTGGCGATCGTATAACTGACTGCGGCACCGGCCGTCGTAGCGGTGGGCCCAGTTTTCGTGGTAACAATGTCGGCAAGAGCACCGATCGTTGTGTTCACACTGGAATTAGGATTTGTACCGTCGTTGTTGCCCGGGGTTGGGTCGGGAGTAGCTGAGGTACTTCTGGCGGTGTTGCTGACGGCAGTGAGGGTGGCTGGGGCGATAAAACCGATCGTCCGAGTGACTGTAGTGGCATTGGCGATCGCCACAGGCGCGAAGGTGATAATTCCTGTGGTTGGGTTGTAAATTCCCCCGTCAGATGCCGTGACTCCGGTTAATCCCGGAATGATGCTGTCAGTGATGGTGACGTTGCTGGCTGAACTAGGGCCATTGTTGACTGTGGCGATCGTGTAGCTGACTGTGGCGCCGGCCGTCGTAGCGGTGGGCCCACTTTTGCTGGTAACAACGTCAGCGCTGGGATTGAGTGTAGTGGTAACAGACGAATTGGTCGGAGTGCCGTCTTTGTTGGTTGGTGAGCCGTTGTTGTTAGTGGCGATCGGGTCGGAAGTCGCTGAGCTACTTCTAGCGGTATTGCTGATGGCGCTAAGCGTGGCTGGCGGGACGAAGCTAACTGTGCGGGTCGTAGTAGTTGCATTTGGCAGTGTCGCCAGTGCTGGGAAGGTGACAATCCCTGTCGTTGGGTTATAGATGCCCCCCTCGGATGCCGTGACTCCGATTAAACCGGGAATGATGCTGTCAGTGATCGTGACGTTAGTGGCTGCGTCTGGCCCGTTGTTGGTTGTGACCAGGTTGTAGGTGACGCTTGACCCAATCGTACTGACGATCGGGCCACTTTTGGTAGTAACGAGATCGGCGACTATACCAGTCACAGTAGTCAGAACTTGACTTGCGGGCGTTGAACCGTCGTTGTTGGTGAGGTCTGGGTCGAAAGTTGAAGAACTGCTGGAGGCAAAGTTGGTTAATGTCGCGCCGATCGCTAAATTAGGAGGCAGAGCAACTGTTAGCGTATAGGTGACGCTTTGACCGACGTTGAGAACAGGAATTGTCGGCCAGGTGACGTTCCGCGTTGCGTTTAAGTAAGTGCCACCGTTCGAGGCTATGACAATAGGAAGTGCTGCTGGTGTGGACGGAATTAATTCCTCCGGTATTTGGTCTAGAACCACGACTTGTTGGGCGGGCGCTGTTCCCCTGTTGGTAGTCGTGATGGTGTAGGTAATGCTACCCCCAGGCTTGACGGATTGCGGCCCACTTTTGATCGTCACAACGTCGGCTGCAATGCTGGGAGGATTGACAGTTTGCACAACCACGTTTTGCAGTTCATGAAAGTTGTTGGCGCTTCCTGTCGAACTGCCAAAACCAAATTTGAAACCAGGCGGTACTGGCGCCCCGTTGGTGGTTGCCAAGTTGGCAATGTCGATCAGAGTAGTTTCGTAGATTCCGTTAAAATCCGTATCAAAGGCAACGGTGAGGCGATTGGGATTGTCCCGATCGTTAGATGGATTCAGTGTAACTTGAATGGATCTTTTCGATTCCAGGCGATTGGTGGTGAACGTGTTGCTAAAGTTATAAGGCGGTGTGGTGAAATTAATACTGTTAGGAATGTTGTCCACGCCGAAAGGAGCAAAGGCTTGAGTTAAAAACGGGTAATTAGCACCTTCCCTACCTCTAACTGTTACTGAATCCGGTCTGACCAAACGGGGAGTTGAGGAGCCGGGAATCGGGGCTGGATTGGGGCCCTGCCGCCCTTCTGTCGGTGCTGAAAAATTGCCAAACTCGTCAAGTCCAATCCCTAAATAACCTCCCTCAATACCGGGTGTGGCTACGGTTCCATCTAGTCGTTGAGCATAGCCCAGGGAACCGCCATAACCCCCAGGCTTTTCTGGCGATGCAGTACCATCAATGAAGAAGAAACCAATGCCGTCCCCCGGCTGGTCCCCTGTAGACTCACCCACGGGTTCATTAATGATCAGATTGGCACCGTAGGAATAGATATCAAATCTGACGACTAAACCGTCGGTTGAAGGAATGGGGTTGTTGTAGAGGACGAAAGACTCCCGCCTGTCTATTAGTGGTGCTGGTGGAGTTAATCGCAGAACGCCATTGCCAGGAGTATCCCCACCTATAGCCGGAATTACACCTGAGACTGTTCCTCCAGTGATGCCTGGTATTCGTTGCAACCTAGCTGGAGCGGGACTAAGCGGATCGTACAGCACCCCTTCGGTGCCTCGGTAAATCCAAGGCCCCTTGACTGTCGCGTTCTTGAAAGTTTCGTTAACTAATGTGCCGAGCACGTAACTGTATGCCTCCCGCACTTTTGGTTCAATGGCGATGCTGGCTGTTATTTCCCCGATCGCAAATCCTAATTCCCAATCGCCACCAAGTGCCGCACTCCCCGTCAAGTTGTCGGAAGCTGCAATATCTGCACCGATAATTTCGTTCAGCCGTCGCACGAAAGCCGCGCCGCTTTCCCCCGCTGCGACGTTGCACCCACATAACAAGATATCTCCTCTCTCGCTGAGGGATTTTCCCCACTGCTGCAACAAATGGCTGTAGGTTTCTAAATTGTCGATCGATAGTTCGATCGACCCCAGTTGTACCGCCGCTTCTCGGCCATGAGAAACTATTTGAAGGCTTTCTAAATCGCTGCAATTAGCCAAAATTCTAGTAATTTGCTCGACTCCATTTCCTGTCGAGCCCAGTACAAATACCTTTGTACCGACCGTTGCTCCCCTTGCCAAGCTCTCGCTATTTTCTACTCTGGCATCGATGAAAAGTATATTTTTTACAGTCCGGGCATCCACCGACTCTATTGCGAGCAAAAATTCTCTGTAGGGCTGCCCAATTCTCGCCCCGCCACTGGGTTTTTGGGACAGGAAACACTTTTGTTGAGGATAAGTTGCTGTTGTTCGGGAGTTTTCGCCAGCAATGCGATCGGTGGTATCACCTGCTTTTTGGGTTGGAAAAATTGGTTTGTTGCAGATGCTTTGCATGGTAAAATGACCTCACTGATTGTATATAATGTACCCATTTCAAGGTGATAATTATCACCTTTTACAGATATTTAATTGCAGAGTTAGATGCTCTGCTGCTTGACTTTTAGAAAGAGCAACAGGCGAATTATACTCAGCACAAAGCTGTGCTATCTTGCTATTTGATAGCATTGCAAATATCGCCTGCATGACGAACTGAAGGTTGGGATTTAAAAGCCCAGTCATCTATCTATCGGGTGATATTTTGCCTTCGGCTTTCTGTGAGCGACTCTATCTGTTACACGCAGATCTCTTACATTCAGCACTAGGCAATAACAGGAATTCTCAAAAATTTATTTTATGAGGTTTTCCGTAGCTGGTCTAATGCACTTTATTTGCCGAGAAATTTCACCTGTTATTGACGGATAAACCGGGTTTAACCGTCTAAAAAAATTCGTTACAGCCCTCACTCTCACTAAAAAACTCGGTTTATGAGAGTGAGGTGCGCGCAACCCCTGTTTACATCGCGCAACCAGACATTAATTAAGAGGTGATTGCTAGGGAGTGCTGGCCGTGACATAATTGTCCCGCGTGCCCAAGCGTCATTTAACTGAAATATACATACCCGGTATCGACGAGGTGTCTAAAAAAATTCGTGACTTGCAGTTCGAGACACAAAAATCTAGGTTTGATAATGCTTTGGTGTCCTCGCACTCAACAGATTAGTGTCGCCCATAACCTATTTCTCAAACTGTCAAATTAGAGTCTTCGAGCGGGTTTTGTTTAAGGTAAATTCTCGGGACAATTGTTCGTACAGAATTTTTCATGATGTCTTGGATAAATCGACGCTTCTGAGAGAGCCCGTCAGCTATTTGCGATTTTTATTCGCTAATTTTCTTAAATGCAGGAGTTACCCTGACTGAGACTAGAAATGCGATTTATTCCTAGATTTTTAGACAATCAACCAAGATTTATGGTCTAAACCTGGTTTCTGAGAGCAAGTCCTAAACTAGAAAAACACTGACTGCAATCCGCCATAAATGGCAACTGTAACCCCGCAATACTGATTAGGTTTTAATTGCTGAGTTTTGGCGCAGCTCATCCTGAACAATATCCCACAACAATCCTTACACGTAAGTACATATTAACTTATGGATTACTACATCAGCAAATATGCGTAGACACAAGCCCTAATCCAAGCTATATCTTTTCACCGCGAACGTCAAGAGTTCTGGCTTGGTAGTACCGACAATCTTGACAGGGCCCCGCAGGATTGACAGCGCAGCGAATGTAATTAGAGCGGGCGTTATACTCGCAAGTGATGTCGCCGATCGGATAACCGAGGCCTTCTACGTAAGTGCGATCGGCAGTTGCTAGTTGAGTTCGCAGGGGTCTATTTGCTACCGCAAGCTGTGCCGCTGCAATTCTGTCGCGCGCTTGGCTCTGCGCCGAGCGCATCACCCACAAAGACAACAGCGACGGAGCTAAACCTATGAAAATAATCAGGAGAGCTGTTAGCACATTTTCAGAGTCCGCGCGTGGGAATATTTTTTGCTAATTTAGACGATCGGCAACCGAAAATTATCTGCCAAAAGAGGGTTTTAAATCAGGAAAGTTCCCGCCTGTGCGTTAACCGTTTGCTGGTGGCGGATGCTGTTGATGCCGATCGGGGCATTTCTAGATCGGGAAAGCAGTGAGGGCTAAAGTCCACAGATTTCGATCGTGATTAATATCAATTCCGGTTGTATCGGAATTAATATTACCCGAAATCAGGACACGGCAGTGCCGTGTCCCTACAATTAATCGCGGTAGGGACACGGCACTGCCGTGTCCTCGCTTGTCATTCGGACGCAGCCGGAATTGATATAAAATCCTCACTACAAATGTGAGATTGGTTATTTGACAGGACTAGGTATCAGAAACCCGGTTTCTGTCAAAAACCAAAAAACTTAAACCTGAGTAACATCCATCGCTAAATCCATCATCGAACCCCTATCCTCCACCGAAGCCACATCCAACAAAGTCTTCAAAACCGAATCAGGATTCAAACTGATCGAATCAATTCCCAACTCAACCAAAAAGCGAGCAAACTCAGGATAATCGCTGGGCGCTTGACCGCAAATCCCAATCTTGCGATCGTACTTCTTAGCCGCTTTAATCGCAATTTCCACCATCCGCTTCACAGCTTCATTCCGTTCGTCAAAGATGTGCGCGACTAAAGCAGAATCCCGGTCTAATCCCAATGTTAGCTGAGTTAAGTCGTTAGAGCCGATCGAGAATCCGTCAAAAACTTGTGCAAATTCGTCAGCAAATATCACATTACTCGGCAATTCGCACATCACATAAACTTGCAAGCCATTTTCGCCCTTAACCAAACCGTGTTTTGCCATCTCGGCCAAAACTTTGCGCCCTTCATCCGGCGTACGACAAAACGGAACCATCGGAATCACATTTGTCAACCCCATTTCGTCCCGAACTCGCTTCAATGCAATGCACTCCAAAGCATAGGCTTCGCGGTAATTCGGGTCATAATAGCGAGAAGCGCCGCGCCACCCGATCATCGGGTTTTCTTCCTTGGGTTCAAACTGCCGCCCTCCCAAAAGATTAGCATATTCGTTGCTCTTAAAATCGCTCATCCGCACGATGACTGGATTCGGATAAAATGCAGCCGCGATAGTGGCAATTCCGTGGGCTAGTTTGTCGGCAAAGAAATCGGGTTTGTGTTCGTAAAGTGCTGTGAGTTTGGCAATTTGACGCTTGACGGATTCGTCGGTCAATTCATCAAAGTGAATCAGTGCCATCGGGTGCGCTTTGATGTGGTTGGCGATGATGAATTCCAATCGCGCTAACCCTACACCGTCGCAAGGAATTGCTGACAAACCAAAAGCTTCTTCTGGGTTGCCGACATTCATTAAGATTTGAGTGCGGGTACGGGGCAAATTGTCGATCGCACTTTCTTGTACTTCAAACGGTACTAAACCAGCATAAACTTTGCCTTCCTCTCCTTCGGCACAAGAAACAGTGATTTCTTGATTGTTTTGCAAGACGTTAGTAGCATCACCAGTGCCAACAATTGCCGGGATTCCCATTTCCCGTGCAATGATGGCTGCGTGGCAAGTGCGGCCCCCAGAATTGGTGACAATCGCACTGGCTTTTTTCATGATCGGTTCCCAATCCGGGTCAGTTTTGTTGGTGACAAGAACTTCTCCTGCTTCAAAGTCAGCGATTTCACTAACGTCTAAAATGACGCGGGCTTTACCTTGTCCAATCGCTTCACCAACAGCGCGTCCTGTTGCCAAAACTGCACTGGAACCCTGCAATTTGTAGTTTCGCAAAACTGTAGCAGATTTTTGGGATTGTACTGTTTCCGGCCGCGCTTGGACGACGAACAATTCGCCAGTATTGCCGTCTTTTGCCCACTCAATATCCATCGGCGTGTATGTTCCGCGCACTTGGGAGTAGTGTTCTTCTATCAATACTGCCCACTCTGCTAAATGCAGAATTTCGTCATCGTTAATCGCAAATTTTTCGCGTTCTTTTGCCGTTACTGAGACGTTTTTGGTGTATTTGGAACCGCCAACATCGTACACCATTTTAATCTGTTTCGTGCCGAGGCGTTTGTCGAGAATTGGGCGGAAACCTTGTTTTAATGTGGGCTTGAAAACTAGGTATTCGTCGGGGTTTACTGCGCCTTGAACGATGTTTTCGCCTAATCCGTAGGAGGCGGTGATCAGGGCGGCATTTTTGAAACCGGTTTCGGTGTCGATGCTGAACATGACGCCGGAGGATGCTAAGTCCGATCGCACCATTTTCTGCACGCCGACAGATAAGGCGACTTCAAAGTGGTCGAAACCTCGGAGTTGGCGGTAGGAAATTGCTCGATCGGTGAATGTGGAGGCGAAGCATTTGTGGCAACATTCGAGCACGCCGGTGCAGCCGTGAACGTTGAGGTAAGTTTCTTGTTGTCCGGCGAAACTGGCGTCTGGTAAGTCTTCGGCGGTGGCTGACGATCGCACTGCTACGTCGGTACTGTCGCCGTATCGATCGCACAATTTCTCGTAAGCATGGGCGATCGCCACTTGCAAGTCTCGCGGAAACGGTGTATTCAGAATCAATGCCCGCGCTTGCTTGCCTTTTTGTCGCAGGTTCTGCACATCTTCTACGTCTAAATCCGCAAAAATTTCGCGCAATTTAGCTTCTAAACCCGCCGACTCAATGAAGTCGCGGTAAGCGTGTGCTGTAGTTGCAAATCCGTTGGGGACGCTGACTCCTTTCGGCGTTAACTGTTGAATCATTTCGCCTAAAGAAGCATTTTTTCCGCCTACTAATGGGATGTCGGCGATCCCGACTTCATCAAACCACAATACTAAGGCTTTTTCTTTGGGAATTAAGACTTTATTTTCTGGAATTGCTAATTTTTGAAGCATTGCTTTTTCCTCTAAACTTCAGCTCAGTTCGGTCAAAGGACAGTGATTTTTTTTAATCCAGTTGTGTTGCGAAAATTATCAGATTGTTTCAGAGGCTGTATCCAGCCGATTTTTTAATCTCCTTTATTTCAATGTTATAACTTTTTTTCTAAATAGCAATACCCGTAGGGAAGATTTATTTAATTAATTGCAAAAAGTAAAGAAATTGCCAGAGAGACTTTTTGTAAGCTATCATAAAAAGACTGGTGAAAATCTGAATATCGGAGATAATTCTCAGGATTTTTTTGCACTGAGTTCGCAGTGGTGTGCGGATATCATTCGGATTGTGTTGGCAGCCCAATTGAAGGGCAGTTTCGATCGCCGGTTGGAGTTAACAGGGCGATCCTCTCCGTTGGCGCAGCCCCCGTAGGGGCGGGCTGCGCTAACGCCGAAAAAACACAACACCAAACAGCTTTGTTTCCTCAAGCAGCCCAGCTTCTCAAAATCGTAAAAATTTTATCTCTGATTGCGTTGACGTACTTATACCAAAAATACAGTCGATGTAGAGCATTGTAATTGTTGAACCAGAGATTTTTTAACTTTGGTCAGCCGTCTTTTTTGGGCATTCAATTATTTATATGCTATAATAGTTAGCTAAACTGCCTTATGACAAATAACAAGGTATATGATATCAGTTTTGAGATCAACCGCAAAGCGAAACGGCTTTAAAGTTCTCCTAGTCGAAGACAATCAAGCCGAAGCCGATCTGATCGAAGAATTATTATTAGAAACAAATCTCAGCCGAGCCGAGTCTCAAAGGCTGTCAGTAAGCTGTACAGACCGTCTCAGCAAAGCACAGAAACTTTTGGTTACCGAACATTTTGATGTGATTTTACTAGACCTTTCGCTGCCCGACAGCCAAGACTTAAGTACAATTGTCAAAATCCAAGAATACAGCCTAAATACTCCGATCGTCGTACTGACGGCCCGCAACGATGAAGAACTAGCCGTGCAGTCAATCCAAGCAGGAGCTCAGGATTATCTAGTTAAGCAAAAAATGGACAGCGAAGTATTAATGCGATCGCTCCGCTACGCAGTTGAGCGGCAGCACAACCAAGAAGCTTTGCAAAAAAGCGAAGAAAAATATCGCTCGGTAGTCGAAAATTCCCTGGTGGGAATTGCGATTATTGCTCCTCCAATTTCCCTGTCAGAACCCAATAAATGCGAGTGGTTGGAAGTTAACGATGCTTTGTGCAATTTACTGGGATACGAGCGCCAAGAACTGCTGCACGGAAATTGGGATAAATGGGGTTTACCTGAAGATTTGCCTGCCAGTTTAGAGAAGCTAAACAAAATTTTGGTTGGGGAGAGCGAAGGCTATGTTTTAGACAAAAGATGGCGTCATAAAGACGGAAAAATCCTTTATACTCGAGTTTCAATGCGCTGTATTCGCGGCCGGGACGGCTCGATCGACCGGATGATTAAAGTAGTTTTGGATGTGAGCGATCGCTACCGCTACGAAGCTGAACTAAAAGCATCAGAAGAATTTTTAAATCACACGATTAATGCTACTCCCGACCCAATTTTTGTCAAAGACGAGCAGCACAGGTGGGTCGTATTAAACGACGCTTTTTGCGAATTGATGGGAAAAGGGCGACAAGAACTGATAGGTCAGTCGGTATACGATTTTTTGCCACCCGCAAAAGCCCACATATTTTGGCAACAAGACGAAGAGGTATTGATAACTGGCAACGCGGTTGAAACAGAAGAACAATTTACAGACAGCACAGGCAAAGAACGCATCATCTCGACTAAAAAAAGCGTTTTCAAAACCACTGATAGCAGTAAAATGTTAGTGGGAACAATTCGAGATGTCACCGAGTACAAACGACAACAAGCAGCTTTGGAAGAGAGCGAAGCTAGGTTTGAGAAAATGGCAGCCAACGTGCCGGGAATGATTTATCAATTTCGCCTAGATTCTGATGGTAAAAAATATTTTACCTACGTTTCTTCTGGCAGCAAGAACCTTTACCAATTAGAACCGAAAAAAATAGAAAAACACATAGATGTGGCTTATGCAACAATTCATCCAGATGATTTCATAGGCTTTGAACAATCGATCGAAATTTCAGCAACGACTCTGCAACCTTGGCAGCATAAGTGGCGGCAAATTATCCACGGTAAGGTGAAGTGGCTGCAAGGCGCCGCGAAACCGGAAAAACAAGCCAACGGTGATATAGTTTGGGACGGTTTGGTGATGGATGTCACTGAATTAAAACAAACTCAGCAAGAGCGCGATCGCTTTTTTACGATCTCGCTAGATTTGCTTTGCATTGGAGGCTTTGACGGCTATTTCAAACGCTTAAACCCCGCTTGGTCTACTGCATTGGGTTACAGAAGCGATGAAATGTTAGCCCAACCTTTTATAGAGTTAGTGCATCCAGAAGACCGAGAAGCGGTTTTAACCCAATTAGAAACACTCAAAAGTGGGAAATCTATCGTTAACGTGGAGAACCGCTATCTTTGCAAAGACGGCAGTTATAAATGGCTGTCATGGACGGCATCGCCATTTGCAGAAGAAGGTTTAGTTTATGCAGTTGCTCGCGACGTTACATTTAGCAAACAAGCAGAAGCAGAATTGCGCCAAAGCGAAGCCACTAATCGCGCTCTTTTAAATGCGATACCGGACATGATATTTCGCTGCCGAGGAGATGGCACTTTTGTAGACTTCAAACCCGCAAAACACTGCTGCAGCATCGTACCGAAAAACAACATATTTATCGGCCAAAAAGCCCAAGACATCTTGCCGGCAGCTTTTGCAGAAAAAATATTGTCATACAACAAGCAATCTATTGATAATGGCGAAATTGAAATCGTAGAATATCAATTGCCTGTCAATGGCCAAATGTGCGATTTTGAAGCGAGAATTGTATTCTGCACGGAAGACGAAATTATCGCGATCGTCCGCGACATCACTCAACGCAAACGCTCCGAGTCAGCACTCCACAGGCAAGCAGTGGCAATGGCAAAAGCTTCTGAAGGTATCGCCATACTCGATGCCGACGGAGAAGTGATTTATTGCAACGCAGCCAGACTAAAAATCTACGGTTATGACTCTCTCGAAGAACTGTTAGGCAAAAGTTGGAAAGTATTCTACGAAGGTGCAGAACTGCAAAGGTTCGAGTCAGAAGTTTTGCCGGCTTTAGCGCAGAAAGGTTATTACATTACCGAAGCAGTAGGATGCCGCCGCGACGCCTCGAATGTCCCTATAGATGTCTCGCTGACAATGCTGCCAGACGGGGAAATGATTTGCATTGTTCGTGATATTTCCGAAAGAAAAGAAACAGCCGCAGCACTGCGAGAAAGCGAGCGGTTCACTCAACAAATTGCTGAGGCAAGTCCGAATATTTTGTATGTTTATGACTTGATTGAACAAAAAAATGTCTATGCTAATGCTTCCCTAACTCATATTCTTGGCTATACAACAGAAGAGCTTCAGGCAATGGGGCCGCAGATGCTGGCAACTTTAATGCACCCGGAAGATTTCAGCAAAAGGTCGGATTATTTGCAGCAAGTTGAAACCGGTTGCGAAGGTGAGATATTTGAAATTGAATACCGAATGCGGCATAAGAATGGTTCTTGGCGCTGGCTTGTGAGCCGAGATACTCTATTTGCTAAAACGGCAGAGGGTCAATTAAAACAAATTCTCGGTACGGCAACTGATATTACAGAAAGCAAGCAAGCAGAAGATGAAATTAAGCTGTTGTTGGCAGCAACTCAAGCAATTAGTCAGTCTGCCGATTTTCACAGCGCTCTCCCTGATATCCTGCGGTTGCTGTGCAATGCGATCGGCTGGAATTTTGCGGAAGCTTGGATACCGACTGCTAACGGTAGTTTTTTGGAACACAGCGAAACTTGGTATGCTAGCGATCGCGATTTAGATAAGTTCGGCCGCGAAAATAAAAAAATTAGATTCGCTCTCGGATTGGGAGTGCCCGGACGGATTTGGTCAACCCAAAAGGTAGAATGGATTGAAGATATTTCTGTAGTCCAAAATTCTGTTTTTGCCCGATCGCAAATGGGGGAAGCAGTTGGGTTGAAAGCTTGTTTCGGTGTGCCAATTCGCGCTAGCGGACAAGTGCTGGCAGTTTTATTATTCTGCAAGCGCGAGCGATCGATTATGGAACCGCGGATCGTAGAATTAGTCAAGGCGGTAGCGACTCAGTTGGGTTCTCACATTCAGCGCAAACAAGCCGAAGAAGAATTGCGTAAAAGCGAAGAACGCTGGCAGTTAGTTCTCAAAGCGAATCAAGATGGAATTTGGGATCTGAATCTTCAAACAAATCAAGCTTTTCGCTCTGCCCGCTGGCAAGAAATTATCGGTTACGCAGACGGCGAAATCGACAGCAACAACAGCGAATGGATCGATCGCATCCATCCAGACGATCGCGATCGAGTGCAAGCAGCGATCCAAGATTATCTCGATCGCCAAACCCCCAATTACGTCGCCGAATACCGCTTGCAATGCAAAGATGGTAGCTACAAGTGGGTGCTCGCCCGCGCTCAAGCAGTGTGGGACGAAGCCGGAAACCCCCTGCGGATGGTGGGTTCGATGACCGATATCAGCGATCGCAAAGCAGCAGAATTAGCTTTGTGGCGGGTCACTCAAGCCGTCGAAAGTACCAGCGACGCGATCGCGATCGCCGACTTGAAAGGGCGGTCTATTTACCACAATCAAGCCTTCATTCAGCGTTACGGCTACACGGTGGAAGAACTCAACGATAAGAGCGATAGCGCTGCGCTTTACCTCCGGCCTAAAAGTTACAAACAAATCTATAGAAATATTCGCAAAGGTCGCTCTTGGTGCGACGAAATTGTGCTACAAAATAAGAGCGATGAAGCTGTTACCGCTCTGGTGCGAGCCGATAGCATCAAAGATATAAATGGCAACTCAATCGGATTAATAGCAGTGATTACCGACATCACCAAACGCAAAGAATCCGAAGCAATTTTGCGCCAACAATTAAAGCGCGAACAGTTGGCATTTGCCATGATGGAACGCATTCGCTCTTCTCTCAATTTAGAAGAAATTCTTACCAAAGCTGTCGAAGAAGTGCAACAGTTCTTACAAGTAGACCGCACAGTTATTTACCAATTCAATCCAGATTGGAGCGGGTTTATCGCTGTCGAGTCGGTTGCCGAAAATTCCTACTCAATTCTAGGAATGGAAATTTACGACCCGTGTTTTGGAGAAGCCTACGTTCCTCTTTATCAAGACGGCAGAATTAGAGCCACAGAAGATATTTACAATGCTGGCATCGCCGACTGTTACTTGAATTTGTTGGCTCGGCTACAGGTGAGAGCAAATCTGGTAGTGCCGATTTTGCAAGGCGACAGCTTGTGGGGGCTGTTAATTGCCCACCACTGCACGGGCCCGCGCCCCTGGCAGAAATTGGAGGCAGAGTGCCTGAAACAATTGGCGGTGCAGTTGGCGATCGCAATTCAGCAATCGACGCTGTTTGAACAAGCACAAACCGAAATTGCCGATCGAAAACAAGCCGAAGCCGCCCTGCAATTAGCCAAGGAAGCCGCCGAATCCGCCAACCGCGCTAAAAGCGACTTTCTCGCCAACATGAGCCACGAATTGCGGACGCCTTTGAACGGAATTTTAGGATACATTCAACTGCTGAAACCGGATAAAAATTTAACCGCCGAACAGCAGGAAAGTCTGAATAGCGTTCACCAGTGTGGCAACCACCTGCTGACGCTAATTAATGACGTTTTAGACATCGCGAAAATCGAAGCTAGCAAAATGGAACTGTTACCAGCCAATGTCCATTTTCCAAGCTTTGTTAAAAGTATTGTTGATTTGTTCCAAATGCGATCGAATCAAAAAGGAATTGCCTTTAATTACGAGCAGGTATCAGCGCTGCCGGATTGGGTTTTGGCTGACGAAAAAAGGTTGCGCCAAATTTTAATCAATTTGCTCAGCAATGCGGTTAAATTTACGCTGGGCGGTGGCGTGACATTCAAAGTTGGTTATTATCCAGAAAATTCTCCTCAAAGGAACACCGCAAATTCGAGTTTGACAGCGGAAGTTGCCACTCAAACAATCAATTTGACCGCGAATTTAGACGCGCCACAGGGAACAAAAGAACCGCGCGAAGCTAAACGGGCAGCAAATACTTGCGATTGCGCCCCAACCGCTCAAATTCGCTTTCAAATCGAAGATACTGGCATTGGTATTCCTCAGAATAAATTAGAAGAAATATTTTTGCCTTTTCATCAAGTGGGCGATCGTAACAACTTCGTCGAAGGTACCGGACTGGGACTTTCGATCAGCCAAAAATTAGTCAAAATGATGGGCAGCCAAATTCGCGTCCAAAGTACCTCCGGCAAAGGCAGCATATTTTGGTTAGATTTAGACTTGCCCGCAGTGCAAGAGTGCGATCAACTCCCCTCCACCCAAGAAAAACGCCGGCTTGTCGGTTTTAGCGGCCACCAGCGCAAAGTGCTAATCGTGGACGATCACGAAGTAAATCGCGCCATCCTGCAAAGGATGCTTTCTCGTTTGGGCTTTGAAATTGCCCAAGCCACAGACGGCAAAGACTGCTTGCACAAAGCACAGGAATTTCTACCGGATCTAATTTTAATGGACTTGCTGATGCCCGTAATGGACGGTTGGGAAGCTACCAGGCGGCTGCGACAGTTGCCGGAATTAAAAGATGCGGTTATCCTTGCTTTGTCCGCTAGCGTTTACGATACTACCAGGCAAGAGAGCATACTTGCAGGTTGCGATAATTTTCTCACCAAGCCGATTCAAAGTAACGAGCTTTTAGAATTATTGCGCCTGCACTTGGGACTAGAATGGGTTTACGAAGATGGATCGGAAACCAAAAAGCGGAAAGCTCTAACTCCCAAAGCATCATCTGAGGTTGCTGCTGCTGACAGGGCGATGCTCTCTCCTGGCTCAGAGTCAGTCTTGGCATTGTTAAGATTGGCTGCAATGGGCGATATTGAAGCTATTCTGGAGGAAACTGCTAAACTCGAACATTCTGACCCGACATTAGGGCCTTTCGTTCATCACCTGCGCCAACTTGCTAAAGGCTTTCAGCTTAAGCAAATCCGAGATTTTTTGAAGCACTATTTGTCCTAAAATTGTCGGTAGCTAACCGATTACTCAAAATCAGTTAAATCTCACATCTTGCACCATTGTCAGCAACAGCCTTTCCGACCTGTTCCACAGAGACTGAATTTCTTGTGGGGTAGGCAGGAGAGCCCGCCCATAAAAGAAAAGAGTGATTGCCAATAAAGGCATCTACGAAGCAACCGGATTTCGAGAGCAGCAGAAAATCACTTGAATCCCATTTTAAGTCACAAGTCACAACTCATATCAAATCCGTTAGCATCGGAATAGTAAATTCCAGTAAAAAGTGAACAGTCAACAGTGAACAGTCAACAGTCAACATCATTCCGGTGCAACCGGAATTGATATCACAACTCAAGAATTTTAATTTTTTCCTTGAATATGAACGATAAGAATTCCGACAGAAGCATCATACTGATTGTCGATGACAACCAAACCAATCTTGACGTACTTTTCGAGTTGTTAAGGAACTATGGATTTAAAGTATTAGTGGCTCTAGACGGCGAAAGTGCGATCGAGCAAATTGCCTACATCCATCCAGACTTGATTCTTTTGGATATAATGATGCCAGGAATCGACGGTTTTGAAACTTGCCTACGTTTGAAAGCAGACCAGTCAACACGAGACATTCCCGTCATATTCATGAGCGCCCTTTCCGATACCCTTGACAAAGTAAAAGGCTTTCAGACAGGAGCAGTTGACTACATCACCAAGCCATTCCAGCACGAAGAAGTCCTAAGCCGGATTGAAACTCACCTCACAATCCGCAGCTTGCAAAAAAAACTCGAACAAAAAAACCTCGAACTTGCCCACCTCAACCAAAACCTAGAAAGACTTGTCGAACAAAAAACCAAGCAATTAATCGACCAGGAAAAAACAGCAATCATTGGACGATTGACCCAGGGAATGGTTCACAACCTCAAAAGCCCGCTGCAAGTAATCCAAACCAGCGTCGATTTGATTGAAACAAAAGCCACAAAAATTCAAGAAGACTCTCTGTTTAATTATACTAAATATATTTTTCAAGCTGTCACAAAAATCAATCAGATCATGGATACTCTGATGATGAAAAGCCGGAAAGAGCAAAAACAAGATTTGCAGTCTGTGAATATCAATGATTTAGTGCAACGAGAAATTCAGCTATTGGAAGGAAATCTGTATTTTAAAAATAAAATCAGAAAAAAATACTTATATGACGAACAAATTGACAACATTCCCTTAATATATTCCTATATTTCTCAAGTATTTTATAACTTAATTAATAATGCAATGGATGCTATGTGGCAAAGAAAAAGCAGGGAACTAACTATCGTAACTCGGCAAGATGAATTTAACATATATATGGATATTGCAGATACGGGATGTGGCATATCACCTGAAGATTTATCAAAACTTTTCGATCCTTTTTACACATCAAAACCACATAAAGGCGAGGAAAAAATCGAAGGTGAGCCGACAGGAACTGGTCTCGGACTTTATACTTGTATTGAACTTTTAAAACCTTTTAACGGTGAAATTGCTATTAGCAGCAATGTCGGTCAAGGCAGTGTGTTTACAGTTGTGCTGCCGAAACAGCTCAAAACTTGACGAAGCTGTCGCGCATCTAAATCGTATATTTTGGGCGGGCGGGACACCCCACAAGAGTTTGATTGTTTCTTAACATACAATTTAAATGCAGAACAGCTTAGGAATTTATAATTCAATACGCTTGGGTTAACACTGTTAATTCCCCGGAGATCCCCTCGCATCCCCCGAATCGTTGCGGGGACTTTCACCCCCCCTTTCCCCCCCTTTTTAAGGGGGGCTAGGGGGGATCGGTCTTATCTGAACCGTATTGATTTATAATTCCTAATTCCCTTCAAATTTTACATAAAAATCGGGGAAGATTTCGACTTGCTGCTGGCATGACAAATACGATTTTTACCTTCGTTTTTGGCTTGATAAAGGGCGCTGTCAGCACTGTGAATTAGGGTGTCGGGAGATTCCTCGCCAGCAGGAATCGCCGTAGCAATGCCGCAACTGAGGGTAACATAGGGGCCGATCGACGATCGCGCGTGGGGCAGTTTCAAGCTGGCGATGCCGTCGCAGATTTTCCGGGCGACAACGTTTGCCCCTTCGGCGCTGGTGTTGGGCAAAATCACGGCAAATTCTTCGCCACCGTAGCGGGTGGCCAAATCCCCAGCCCGCTTGGCAGATCGGGCGATCGCCCCCGCAACTTGGCGCAAACAATCGTCGCCACGGAGGTGCCCGTAAAAGTCGTTGTAAGGCTTAAAAAAGTCGATGTCAAACATAATTAAAGACAATGGCAGTGCCTCTCTTGCCAATCTGCGCCACTCTAGCATCAAAACGCGATCGAACTGGCGACGGTTGGCAATGCCTGTCAGTCCGTCAGTAGTTGCCAGTTCCTGCAATTTTTGATTGGCTATTGCTAGCTGGCGGTAAAGTTGAGATTGTTCGATCGCGATCGCTACTTGATTTGCCAAGTGCTGTAAAAAATCTATTTCCCACTGCTGCCATTCCCTGACACCGCTGCAATTGTATGCTGTCAGCATTCCCCACAAACTATTGCGATTTTCGGCGATCGCATCCGGCGTCTGCGGTTTGCCAACAGTCGGCCCAGATATATAAGTTTCGGCCGCATCTTGATTTTTTTCTGTTTCAAAAACAGTAGCTTCTAGTCTTTTGTTTGCCGTTTCCCAGTCGCCAGATTGCCAAATTGGCACGCTTAAAACTGCTGAAATTTCACAATCTGCCAGCAACTCTTTGCAACTGTCAGCCAATCCAGCACTGACATCTGCGATTGCTTGTACCGACTGGGATTCGACCAAAAAAAAGCATGAAACTGCCAAAGCAGCAGTAATATTTGGGTTTTCAATATCACCGAATGGCAAACCGTCACCTGCGACGATCGCACCTTTTTGAGCGTCGAATTGAGATGCCCAATCCTGACAACGATAAATTAAAACGCGGTCTGTTTTGAGAAATTGGCGCACTTCTGCGACGGTACTTTGCAGAATGCTTGTCGCGTCTATTGACGATCGAATATGTTGGATCATTTGTCCCAACAGCCGCTCTCGGAAGGCTTGTTGTCGCAGTTGTTCTTCGATGCGCTGACGTTCGATCGCGTAATGGATTGCTCGCACCAGCAGAGTTCTGTGAAATCTTCCCTTTACCAAACAATCTTGAGCGCCCGATCGCAATACTGACAGCGCCGTATTTTCATCGTTGATATCTGTCAGCACCAAAATTGGCACTGTGGGCGATCGGGCTTTCAAAATGGCGATCGCCTCGCTTCCCCCCAAGCAGTCTGACACAGACAAATCTAATAATACCGCATCAAACTTTTCTGCTGCTAGACACGCGAGTCCTATCTCCAGAGACTTAACAGTTTGGAGGCGAAACAGAGACTCGCTGAGTGAACCTAAAAGGTCTTCGATCAGCGTCGCATCTGCCAGATCATCCTCAACCAACAAAATTTTTAGAGATTTGTTACGTGTTAACACAACTATAGCTTTTTAGTTTTGAGAGCGATCGGTAGATCCGCACGAAAAAAAAATCTTTCTTCCTTCTTCCTTCTTCCTGAATTTCCCCCATTGGGGGGGGCAGGGGGGGGTTGACTTCTTCCTTCTACTGTAAAACTTACAGATCCAGAGGCGGGAGTGCAACGATTTCAAACCAATACTGACATAAAGTCTTCATTACTTCAACCAATCCTTCAAAAGTGACTGGTTTGGATATGAAAGAATTAGCACCCAAGCGGTAGCAAAGCAAGATATCTCCGCTGCGGTGCGACGTTGTTAGGATCACAACCGGAATTTGTCGCAAGTTGGGGTCAGCTCTAATTAAAGTTAGTGCTTCTCGCCCGTCAAGCCGGGGCATATTCAGATCCAAAAGAATCAGGTCTGGCTGGTACCAATTGCTGTTACCAGCATATCGACCGCGACGGTACAAATAGTCTAGCACTTCTTCTCCATTTTCCACGAATTCGCTCCTAATTGCTAATCGAACTTCTCTCAGTGCTTCCTGCACCAAAAAACGCGTATCCTCCTCATCATTGGCTATTAAAATAGTAAAAGTTTTCTGTTGATAATTCACGGTTTTACCTCACCACTAACGGAATTTGTGAAGTGGCGGGACTTGGATCGGTGTTTGATATCAATTCCGGCTGCGCCGGAATAATATAGAGGATACGGCAGTGCCGTTTCCCTACCGTGATTAATCGTAGGGACACGGCACTGCCGTGTCCTGATTTGGGGTAATATTAATTCCGATGCAACCGGAATTGATATGAGTAGGTGCAAAGCATCTGTTGCCTTCATCCGGGAAATATGGCTGAAAACACTAAATTTTCGTTGCAGAAACTGGCGATATTGCATCATTAGCAAAGGTTTGCCGATCGTGCTTATTTCACTTGATAATCTGTGCCAGAAGCGGCCAACTGCAAAAAAATCGCAACTGCTTGTGGGCGAACTACTAGGGAAAGTGCTGCATCTCAAAGCAAGATGCTCTGGATACAGTTCAAACAAACTGAAAATTCTGATGCACACCGTTATTTTTTAAGTTATATAAGGATCGAGTTAATACATTCATATTGATAGATTTCAATCTCGATGTCATCAGTGAATATGCTACACTTTTAGATCGTTTATGTAAAGTAAAGATAAAGATATTTAAAGTTTAAGTAAGTGAGTGGTGACTACTCCTGTTGAATTTCTGACTTCACGCCTGAAAATTGGGTCTGAAGCCTCCCCGTTTAGGGGGAAATAAAACAAAATGATTCATTGCTCCATCCAATCCTCTTCTATCGACGGCTATGGGTAGCTATCAACTGTCAACTGCGGTGCCCTGAGCGTAGTCGTTCGCTTCGATTTAAAGGGTCAACTGTCAACTGTCAACTGATGAATTAGGTACAGGAACAGAAAAATAAAAAGTCGAGCCTCGATCCGGTTCTGATTCTACCCAAAGGCGGCCCCCATGTCGATCGACAATTCTTTGACAAATCGCTAAACCGATACCCGTTCCCGAATACTCCTTTTGGGTATGCAAGCGCTGAAAAATCTGAAAAATTCGCGGATGGTACTGTTCGGCAATGCCAATACCGTTGTCCTGCACCGAAAACACCCATTTATCCTCCTGAAGTGAAACGCCGAAGAGCACCAGCGGTGGCTTGCTGCTGCGGTACTTAATCGCATTACCAATTAAATTTTGAAACAGTTGCAGTAGTTGAAAACTATCACCTATTACCCTCGGCAAATCGCCCTTAGTTACAGAAGCTTGATTTTTGCGGATCGCTAACTGCAAATTAGCGCAAGCATCCTCAAAAACCAGATTGCAATCTATCAAATCAAAACGTTTCTGACTGCGACTCACCCGGGAATATTCCAGCAAGTCATCAATCAACGCTTGCATCCGCACGCAAGAATTGACAATATTCCCGATGAATTTATTGCTTTGGGCATCAAGTTGGTTGTGACCGCGCTTTTCTAATAGTTGAGCGTAGCCTGCAATCGTGCCCAAAGGCGCTTGCAAATCGTGAGAAGCCACGTAAGCAAACTGTTCGAGTTCGGCATTAGAACGAGTTAATTCTTGAGCGTAACGCGTTTGAGTTTCTAAACTCGATTGCAGTAGCTCTTGTACCAGTTTGCGCTCGGAAATATCCTCGATCGCACAAATCAAATACTGCGCCGTCCCCTCAGCATCGCGCATTGCCGAAACAGTAACATTCGCCCAGCACACTTCCTGATCTTTGCAAATCAAACGCTTTTCCTGAGAAAAAGTTTCAATCTCCCCCAATAACAGCAAGCGCACGTATTGTCCGTCAGCTTCTATGTCATCCGGGTGAGTAATTGCCTGCCAATTTTGCTGCAACAATTCCGATTCTGCATAGCGGACAATCTGGCAAAAGCCGGGATTTACCCGCAAAAACTGACCGCAGAGCGTGGTTTTAGCTATGCCGACTGCCGCTTGATCGAATATCGCGCGGAAGCGTTCTTCGCTTTCTCGCAGGGCAATTTCTGCTAGTTTGCGATCGGTGATATTGCGAAAAGTTACTGCCAGACCATCGTTTAATTTTACCGCCACAATGTGCAGCCAAGCACTGATATCTCGATCGTGTTGGTAAAAAAATTCTTGGTCTACAGTTTCTCCTGTTTCTACGACAGAAACGTACAAATCAAATAACCCGCTATTGCCGACTTGGAGAATTTCTGCCAACAAATACTTGCCAACTATCTCATTTAACAGCACACCCGAAAGTTTTTCGGCGGCAGGGTTGACCAACAGCCACTGGAAATCCACAATATTTCCCTGATTGTTGCGAACGGCAGAATAAGCCACCACACCGTCTAAGGAACTATTTAATATGCTAGCAAGCAGCGACTGCGACTGTTGCAGTTGGGCGTTTTGCTCTTTTAGCTGCTGTTGCAGTTTTTGCATACGGACTTGGTTGTCAATGCGTGCTAAAATTTCTTCTACTTGAAATGGTTTGGCAATATAGTCAACGCCACCAACTTCAAAAGCTTGTAATTTATCATTAATGTCATCTAATACGCTCAAAAAAATCACCGGAATTTGTTGGGTTTCCGCTGTTTCTTTCAGCCTAAAACAAACCTCATAACCGTTCATTTCAGGCATTCTAATGTCAAGCAAAATTAAATCCGGGCAATGGGCGATCGCAGCAGTCAAAGCCAGTTGACCGCAAATAGCTCGGTAAACCTGATATCCCTGAGCTGTTAGCAGCTCCGATAAAAACCGCAGATTGCTCGGTTGGTCGTCAACCACCAATATTTTAATTTCGCTATTGTTCATTTATGTTAAACTCGATTGAGTTAAATCCATTATCCTGTCGAGCCGATAATCGACCAGCAAATCTTTTAAAGCATCAGCTAAAATTGGATGACTTTCAGAAATGCAATCGACAATGTGAATCGCCAACTCTTCATTAACATTATTAGCTGCATCGTAGAGTTCCTGCACCCAATTTCTAGGCATCTGTGTCAGCAGCAGTCTGAAGAATGAATCGGGTTTTTCGCTAATAAAATAACGCCGTAAAACCCCGGTTCCCAGTTGGGGTAATTCTTGATAAATATACCGCACTCCCAAATAGCAAGCCATCTTATCAAAGAGGATTTGTTCTTGAAAAGGTTTCCCCACAAAATCGTCGCAGCCTGCGGCGATAATTTCGCCTTTTCTTTCCTCAAAAGTGCTAGCAGTGAGAGCAATAATTACAGTTCGCGGCTGAGTTTCTTTCTCTTTAGCTCTAATTTGTCTGACAGCTTCAAAACCGTCCATTACTGGCATTCGCGTATCCAGCCAAATTAAATGAGGCTGCCAACTTTCCCAAAGTTCAACAGCTTGGAGGCCGTTTTCCGCTTCTCGGACTTCAAAACCAATTGGTTGGAGCATTTTAACCAGCAGCAGCCGATTTTCTTGATTGTCGTCAACTGCTAAAATCCGATAAACCGGTTGGTTTGCTTCTAGTGCGATCGCCCTTTGCAACGTTGCGACTGTTATTTCAGACGAAATAGCGGGAAATACTCGGATATTAAATTTAAAACTGCTTCCCTCACCTAAAGCACTTTCTACCCCAATATCTCCGCCCATAATCTCCACATATTTTTTAGTAATTGTCAAACCCAATCCAGTACCGTCAGCCGCTTTTCTCCCCGCTTCTGTTTGCACAAAAGCCTCAAATAAAGTATCAGTTTCTGCTGCTGCTATCCCAACTCCCGTGTCTTCAACTTCAAACAAAATAACACATTCCTCCGTCGGAGTAGAGTTAGGAGAAATATCCGATTCTGCTTGCTGCTGCTTGCCTTGCACACTCGCGCGCAGCCAAATGATGCCGCCGTCCTGAGTAAACTTTATGGCATTTCCCAGTAGGTTAATTAAGCAGACGCGCAGCTTTTTTTCGTCAGTTTTTATATATTGGGGAACATTTGCCTGTACGGAAAATCTCAGTTGCAAACTTTTGGTTTCAGCTTTGATTTGAAACATTTCTTCGAGAGTGTCGAGGAGCTGATAAAGGTCAAAGCTGCGGTCATCTAAGCCAATTATCCCTGCTTCTATTTTTGACAAGTCTAAAACATCATTAATTAGTTCCAGCAAATGTTGACCGCTGCGGTTAATAATTCGGAGATTTTCCATATTTTCGTGGCTCAGGAAAGAGTCGCGGCTCATGACTTGGGTAAAACCCAGGATGGCGTTGAGGGGAGTCCGCAATTCGTGGCTCATGTTGGCAACGAATTGACTTTTTGCCAGGGATGCAGCCGCAGCGGCTTCTTCGGCTTTCTTGCGTTCGATTATTTCTTGTTGCAGTTCGGTATTGCGATCGACCAATTGTTTCTTCAATCTTTGGATAGTCAATTGGTGTTCGATTCGCGCTAAAACTTCTGCTACATGAAACGGTTTTGTGATATAATCGACCCCTCCCACTTGAAAGGCGGTTACTTTGTCCAATACTTCATCTAAAGCGCTAATAAAAATAACCGGAATTTCTGATGTTTTCGGATCTGCCTTAAGCTGCGTGCAGACTTCGTACCCGTCCATTTCCGGCATTTTGATGTCGAGCAAAATCAAATCTGGAGAACTCGATCGCGCGGCTCTGATTGCCATTTTGCCGTTAATTACGCCCCGGACTTTGTAGCCCCGATCCGACAGCGTGGCTGATAAAACTTGCAAATTTTCGGGAGTGTCGTCAACAATTAATATGTTGCCTTTATTATCTTCTGTTTGATTGCTAGTCATTGATGCTATTTTTGTTAAATTGAAAATTGCTGAGATTATAAAAACTGGTTAAATAGTAATTATAGCACCCGCTCGTCAATCAACTACTCTAAACTCCTCAATCAAATCAATAATTCGATCGCACCGGAAGTTATTCACCAAATCGGCGATCGCACTGCGGAAACTAGCATTAATCGGAGGAATCGACAACAGCAGCCGAAAAATCCGCTCATTATCAACCGCATCCGCCGCAGCGTACAACTCATCAACCCATTCAGCAGGCATAGCTTCAAAAACTGAAGCATTGAGCGTAAAAGGCAAAGGGGCCGTTCTAGTTGTCGCCCCAGCGTCAGCACTCACCGAAGCTTCTCGATCGTAAACATAACGAACTCCCAGATACTTAGCCATCTTTTCCAGAATCACTTGCTCCCGAAAAGGCTTCGCTACAAAATCATCGCAACCAGCAGACAAAATCACCGATCGCTCCTCATCAAAAGCACTCGCCGTCAGAGCAATAATCACCGTTGCTTGACCTTTCAAATGCGCCTTAATTTGCTTAGTAGCTTCATAACCATCCATCACCGGCATCCGCATATCCATCCAAATCAAATGAGGTTCCCAACTCGACCAAATGGACACAGCCTGAACACCATTTTCAGCCTCCTCTACAGCAAAACCAAGGGATGACAGCATTTTCACCAACAGCAAACGGCTTTCCAGGCGATCGTCAACAGCTAAAATCCGGTATTCCGGCTGTCCTGGCTCAATGCCCACAACGCGACGAGCCGTTTGAGCCACCTGAATTTCCACTGCATTAGGGAGAGAAACTTTAACATCAAATCTAAAAATGCTGCCGCGACCAACGCTGCTTGTTACCATCATTTTTCCTCCCATTAACTCCACGAACTGTTTGCTAATTGGCAAGCCTAAACCAGTTCCTTCTTGAGCTTTTCTCCCACTTTCTGTTTGGGCAAAAGGTTTAAACAAATTGTCCATTTCTTCGGGAGCAATTCCCGGCCCCGTATCTTCAACTTCAAATAGCAAGCAGCAATTACCAATTAACGGAATCTCTCCGTGATTTTCATTTGACAACAGCTCATGTTTGATTCTTAAATTCACACCACCTTCGGTAGTAAACTTAATCGCATTTCCCACTATATTAATCAATACTTGGCGCAACTTACTTTCGTCGGTTTCTACATATTGAGGTAGATCTGGCGTAGCATCAAAAATTAACTGCAATCTTTTTTTTTCGGCTTGTAAATTCAGCATTTCTTCAGTATTCTTTAGCATTTTGTGCAAGTCGAAAGTGCTGTTATTAACTGTCACCATCCCGACTTCAATTTTTGACATTTGCAGAATATTGTTGATCAGAACGAGCAAATGTTCCCCGCTGCGGCTAATAATTCCTAAGTATTGCTGTTCGTCAGTACCGAGGGCTGCGGAGCGGGCCAGCAGTTGGCTGAAACCGAGAATTGCGTTGAGGGGAGTTCGCAATTCGTGGCTCATATTCGACAGAAATTCGCTTTTCGCCCTGTTGGCTCTGTCGGCTTCTTCTTTTGCTTGTTCCAGGGCTATTTCTGCTTGTTTGCGCTCCGTAATATCGCTAGCAGTGCCTGTTGTGCCGGTGATGTTTCCGTCTGCGTCCAAGCGCGCGATCGCCTTCGTGTTTACATCAATCGGTCTGCCATCTTTTCCTAATACTATACTTTCGTACTGAAACACAGCATCTCCCGTCAGCAAGCGCTGCTGAAGTTCCCGGTTCCGGTCTATTTGTGCTGGCGCCAAAAAATCTCCAAAGGAACAGCCGAGCATTTCTTCCGGGTCATAACCGTAGATTTGTTTGACTGCTTGGTTCACAAAAGTAAGGCGTCCTTGGGCATCGCAAGACCAGATAATATCTTGGGAAGTTTCAACTAAATGGCGGTATTTTTCTTCGCTCTCTACTAGGGCTATTTCTGCCAGCTTGCGGGGGGTAATGTCCATCAAAGTTTTGAAGATTTTTGTCACTTGCCCTTGTTGGTTGACAACTGCTTCTCCTCTGGCTTCTATGTAGCGGATGAAGCCGCTTTCACCTGTTTGTAACGGGCAATTATCCGCAGCAATTATCAGTTCCGGCCGCAGAATTCGATATTCCAAACTGTAAGATTGCCCGCTAGCAATAGCAGTGTCGATCGTTGTTTGCCACTTTTGTCGATCGTCGGGATGCACGTATTTCAAAAACTCAGTTAGTGTTGGCGGCGCCTGACTTGAATCGAGACCAAAAATCTGAGATAATTCTTCCGACCAAGTAGTTGTATTCGCAGACAAATCGCATTCCCAATTGCCGACGCGGGCAATTCTTTGCGCTGCTGCTAAAGAAGCCGCTACAGCCCGGAGTTTTTCTTCGGCCTTTTTGCGATCGCTGATATCTTGAATCACCGAAATCACGCAGGTTTCGCCATGAATGTCAATGATTTCTGCCGACAGCAGCCCGGTTCTGAGTTGCCCAGTTTTAGTGCGCCAATCAAATTCGTAGTTGCGAACTATTTTATTTTCGTCTAACATTTTAAACAACTTGGTGCGGGCTGGTATACTTTCCCAAAGATTCAAATCCAGCGCCGTGCGATCGAGAATTTCTGCTGCCGAATAACCGATTGTCCGGCAAAAAGCCTCATTGATTTCTAAATAACGACCGTCTTTAAGTCTGGTAATCGTAATCGGGTTGGGAGAAGAACGAAAAGCTTTAGCAAACTTTTCCTCAGACAAGCGCAATTGTGCAGTCCTCTCCTCCACTAAAGTTTCCAATTCTTGATTCAGCTTTTGGAGTTGAGCATTTTGTCCCGCTAATTGCTTTTCCATAAAATAGCTATTGACCGCTTCTTTTACAGTCAACTTCAAATCTTCTGACTGCCAAGGCTTCGAGATGTAGCGGTACAATTTAGCATATTTAATCGTATTCGCCACCGCTTCCAGGTCTGCTTGCCCCGTCAGCATAATTTTGATAGTTTTTGGCGAAATTCTGTGAATTTGCTTCAGCAATTCATCCCCTCTGATATTCGGCATCAGATAATCAGAAATCACTGCCACAATTTCGCAGCCATCTGCCAGCAATTCCTCCATTAACTCTAAAGCATCTTCGCCGCCTTCAGCAGTTTCTAATACCTGTTCTTCTCCCAGGACTTTTTTTAACTCTATTTTCAAACTTTCAAGGATTATCGGTTCGTCATCCACGCAAATAATCACAGGTTTGTTGTTCATATTTTTTCCAAGCCAGATTTTATAGTTTCTACTAATTCTTTGCCGTCCCACGGCTTGTACAAACAACGGTGCAAGTTTGCTTGCTTTTTCACCCGTTCTATTGCTACTTCGTCTGCCTGCCCGGTCAGCATAACTTTCACAATCTTGGGATATTTGTGGTGAACTCGGATCAAAAATTCATCTCCTTTAATACCGGGCATTAACCAGTCAGATACGATCACCAAAATATCGCTTTCATCTTCTTTTTGAATTTCCTCGATAATTTCCAGAGCTTCATCGGCATTTTCTGCTACTTCATAGAGGTAAGCATCGCCAAATTCTTTTTTAAGTTGGATTTTCAAACTGTTTAAGACCACAACTTCATCGTCAACACACAAAATTACTGGTTTTGGCATAGAACTTGACCCCTATTTTATTTTTAAGTTGGGGTTGATTACCCCTATTTTTTAATTCCCTTCAATGATTTAGATCGGCAAAGATACAGTAAATTTTGTCTTGCCGGGCACGCTTTTTACTTGCAATTCACCTTGGTGTTTTTCCAGAATTTTCTGAACTATATCCAATCCCAAACCGCTACCTTCTCCTGGAGGTTTGGTCGTGAAAAACGGTTCAAAAATTCTCGGCATAATCTCTGGGGGAATGCCGGGGCCGTTGTCAGTAATACTGACTGACATTGTGTTATCTTGGTGTTTGACATCAATTTTCAACACTCCTTTGTTACCCATCGCTTGTAAAGCGTTGTGAAGCAAATTTGTCCAAACTTGATTTAGTTCATCAGGATAGCATAGCACAGAAGGCAAATCAGTACCATAGCTTCTTACTACTTCCACACCGTGTTTTATTTGGTAGTGGTAAAGCGTTAAAACAGTATCAATTCCGTCGGTAATATTAGCGATTACCTTGGAACCAGACTGATCGTAACGAGAGTAGCTTTTCAACGCAAAAACGATTTTAGCTGCCCTATCTGTCGCAGTAATAATATTTTTAGTGCTTTTTTGTACCGTAGCAAATTGGTAGGCTGTTTCTAAGATATTGGAATTCTTGCTATCTTTAAATAAAGGTAAAAAAGCTTCTATATTATTGCAGATGCCAATATCTAACAAGGTACAAGCAAGGCTATCGGCATCGTCAATTCCTTCTGATTCTAATTGCCGCTGCACAAGTTTTTTCAACTGACGTGTTTCTTTACTAGATAAGCTGTCTGTTTCTTCGCTTGACTTGTGCAGCAGGGCAAAGAAATCCTGTTGCCGTTCCGGGGATAGTTGCTTAAAAAATATCGGCAACTGCTGCAATTGTTCGCCCAAGAAGTCGGCGATATTCTGCACCGAGGAGCGAATCGCCCCTAAAGGAGAGTTGATTTCGTGGGCAACTCCGGCAATTAACTGTCCGAGGGCTGCCATTTTTTCTGATTGAATCAGTTCTTTCTGAGTGCGTTTCAGTTCTTGTAAGGTATTAGCTAATTCTGCATTTTTTTCGGATAGGGCTGACTCGGCTAGTTTGCGGGCGCTGATGTTGCGGGCAACCCAAATTACTGCATCTTTTGAGAACAGAGAAATGCAGGCTGAGAACCAAATTTTGCGACTGCCAACTGTTAAGCTGTAGTCGAAATTGAGCGTTTGTTCAGTCTCTAACACTTGCTGAACTAACATCCACCAATCATCCGGGTTGTCGTCGTCAAAAAAATGGTCGATCGTCAGGCTGACTATATCGCAATCTGGCTCGAGAAACTGCGCCATATTTGTCGGCAAAACTTCTATGTTTCCCTGACGGTCTAGCACCAGAACGATGTCGGTCATCGCTTCAAAAACTGCGCGGACTTTGCTTTCAGAAAAGTGCAATTTTTCTTCTAGCAATTTGCGTTCGCTAATTTCTTGCTGCAATTCTTCGTTTCTAGCTGCTAATTGAACCGTGCGCTCTCGAACTCGCTGTTCGAGTTCGGTGTTGAGGCAGCGGACTTCAGCTTCAGCGGTGGCGCGGTCTTCTATTTCCTTTTTTAACTGATTGTTAGCGTTAATAAATTCTACAGTTCGCTGTTTAATTTGTGATTCTAAATTTTCATTTAAAATCCGCAACTGTTCCTCTATTTCGGTTCTCCGCAGCGCTTCTTTTTGTAGTCGTTCGTTCACTTTTTTCAACTCCTGGATCTTTTCGGCAACTGTTTCCTGCTTTCTTCTCGACATTCGCCTGCATTTCTACCGGATATAAGGCGTGCAGCAGGATACTTTGGGTCACAATTCCGGCTAAATATCGTCCCTCGTCCACCACCAAACGCCGGATGCGGTGCTGCTGCATGAACTGGTGAGTCTGCCACATTGTGGCTTTTATCTGCAAAGGGAATCAGGGGAAAATTCCCACAAGGCGGCGGCAGGAGTGTCGGCGAAATCGAGTCCGGCAGCTTGGAATTTAACAAGGTCGCGTTCTGTAATTATGCCCACAGGTTTCTGATTTTTGTTGTCGCTGTCAGTGCAAATGACTATGCAGCTTTTGCGCCTTGTTGTCATCTGTTTTGCGATTTCTCAAACTGATGCACCTGTTGAGGCAACTATTACTTGTGGTCATAATTTCTTGTTTCGCGCCGCATTTGCAGCAAATCGGCCGATTTCAGGATTTGAGGGATGCTTTCAGAGGTGATGGTGCTCAGTAAGTTTCGGCGTTCGTCTCTGAGGGGCAAATGACGGATTTTTGCCCCTCGCAATCTGCCCCATACCCTGAAGATATTCCCCGCTCGATCGAGGTTCAGGGCGATCCTCTGCGAGGGCTTTCCTTCGGATCGCTTCGCTAACGCCAACGAACTTTCAGTCATCACCTCAGAAATTACCACCACGGATAGCGAAATACCGCTATCGGTGATTGTCACAAGATCGCGCTGTGTAAAAATTCCGATCAGTTGCTGATCAAACGCGATTAAAATGCAACTGGCGATGGTCTGAGTCATGGCGGCGCGATCGACTTTCAATGGTGTGTCTGGAGGCGAACCCGACGGTTTGGGGTCGATCGCCTGTTCTAGCAAGCTTTGGGTATCATAACCTGTTGTTGACATGGGCAAATCAAGGGTTGCACCGTCAGGTGATGTTGACGGTTCACTGTTGACGGTTCACTCGAATTTACTATTCCGATGCTAACGGATTTGATATAACACCATTTTAGATTTGATATTTGACAAGGGCGGCACGAGCACCGCAATCAAGGTTTAAAATCAGTCTAGAGTTGCATTTTTAGTGGCGTATCGGTATGACTTTTAGTGCTACGCAAGCAAAATGGCGATCGGAATTTACACAATAAATGTCCTTTGACCGAGAACTGATGTTACTTGTATTTTACCCAAATGTTTTTCCACAATTTTTTTAACAATATCCAGTCCCCAGCCGCTGCCTTCGCCGGCGGATTTTGTGGTAAAGAACGGCTCAAGTATTCGCGGCCAAATCTCCGGGGGAATTCACGCGGCCGCTATGGGTGATGACGAGCAGGCTCTGATTTGCTGCTGTCACCTCTACTGTTAACACTCCGCAATTGTCGATCGCTAAAGCATTGTGAATCAAATTTGTCCAAGCTTGATTTAGTTCGTCCCAATAGCACAGTAATTCAGGCAGTCGCTATTGATAATTTATGACAACTTCTACTCTGTCAGGAGTGATGCCTAAACACCAAAGAAACCGGGTTTTTTTACGAAAAGACGCGTTGCAGCCCGCAGATTCGGTAAAAAACCCGGTTTCGCACGGGGCCCCCATGCGTCCAGGACTATCTGTGTTTCAGTTGGTTTTAATAAAGAGTTAATATAGTTTCAATTTTGCTGCTCTATCTGTAGCAGCGGCAGCAGATGATATTCTTGGCAAGCTGTGAATAAATTGCAGGGATTATCTGCCTGACTCAGCAAGTTAACCACGGCTTGGTGAAATATTTGATTGCACTGCAAGTTTATTGATTGCTCAACTCAAGCAAGCAGCTTGCTTGAGTTGAGCAATTTAGCGTTTGATGCCTGTAAGTTCTTGCCCGACAAAATAGGAATTAGGAATATTGAGATTTTTGTTGAGCACAATAACGGACAACTTCTTTGATCAGCGTTTTTGAGAGCACTATGATAGCTTTCTTGGAAAATTGGCAGGGGTTTCTCTGACATTATACTTGCTGCGGTCTAGGCAAGCTGCTACTACATATAATATCCTGCATCTGAGGCTTTTGGCATTCAACATCGATAACTGTCGTCGCTACGTGTTGCAGTAACTCGCACCCCAGAAAATCACTTTCGGCCGGCAATTTTAAATAATAAACCCTGCCTCTCGTGCGTAAGTCTTCAAGGCAGGGTTATTATTGAATATTCGGAATTTTGACATACTCACCGCTCTAAAAGTGCGGTGATTCTTGACACTTCATCGACTGATGCAACGCCCGGTTGTCTTACTCTGTCTCTATGTCCGTTTAAAGTCTCCCAATGCCCTAGGTTGACTTTGTACTCTTGCTTCCGGGTTGGAGTTAACCATTGCCCTTTTGGCTGTCTCTAAGTTTGCTCTCATCGTAGCTGTTTCAACGCGTCTTGAGCCTAGAGATCCTTTGAATATCTAAATATTCTAACACAAAGCCGTCCTAAAAGGCGATGCACGCTCGCGTAGCCGAAGTGACGGGGCTGGAATCCCTGTTTCTTGGTCAGCGGTGAGGTGATCGCGCTCTTGCCGACTTCGGCTACCGAGCAGTGAACTATTCGCCCAATCGAGTTATTTTAGAGCTGCGTTCGGCCAACATCAGCAATACATAAATAGTCATTACATAACCGGCGGCCAGAATCGGAATAATTAGAGGAATATCGCGATAAATCATAATTAGAACCAAAAGTCAAGGACGAGGAGGAGGAGGACAAGTTCAAGACCTACTACATTAAGTCAGCACGCAAGACTGTAGCTTGGTTCTGAAGGCTGTTTTTCCATATCAAACCTGCGGGAACATTTAGGCGTTCCCGGTCAATAATCATTTAGTGCTTCACAGATGCTTAAACAGCGTAAAACTATCCACTTTAGCTGCTTTGAGCTACTGTGCACATAAGATGCGCTAGTATTGACTTCTGAAAACTTTTAGCCGCAAGGAACTAAAAATCTGTGCCAGAAATTTTTGCTGCGATCGACTAACAAGGCTGGCTCTACGAAACTCTTACAGGCATCTGAAAGCTACCTGCCAGTCTAGCTGTACTTAATGTATAGAATTGTTTAAATCCTTAATTCCTATAATAGCACAGGATTTCTGGGATTTAGAGATTTTTGCCCAGTCTGCTTAACAATTCGATACAATAGGGGCAACGCCTCTGACAGCCGGCTATTAGCATCTGCCAGTTGGCGAGAGTCCGATCGGGCTTCCGGTAACAAATAACTGCCGATCGCCGAGATTTTTCTTCCCTATTGCAGAGAATTACCTTAAAATAAAGATATGATATGTAAAATTTTGTTACTTTACGGCTTGAGTCGGCGTATCCATGATCTCTAGCACTCTCCTATTTTCCTCGGTTGAAGAAGACCTGCGACTGTTGACAGAAAACTTGAAACAGTTAGTGGGTGCCCGTCATCCCATCTTGTACGCGGCTGCGGAATACTTATTCGGCACAAAGGGAAAACGGGTGAGACCCGCAATAGTCTTGTTGATGGCCAAGGCGACGATGCCCGATCGGGAAATCACCGAAAAACACCGCCGACTAGCTGAAATCACCGAAATGATCCACACGGCTAGTCTAGTCCACGACGACGTGGTGGACGAATCGGATCTGAGGCGGGGAGTACCAACGGTACACAGTCGGTTTAACAACCGAGTGGCAGTATTGGCCGGAGACTTTCTGTTTGCTCAATCGAGTTGGCATTTGGCAAATCTGGACAACTTACCAGTAGTCAAGCTGCTTTCAGAAGTAATTATGGATTTAGCTGAGGGGGAAATTCAACAGGGACTAAATGGATTTGACACCAGTTTGTCGATCGAAGCGTACCTCGAAAAAAGTTATTACAAAACAGCGTCTTTAATCGCCAACAGTTCCAAAGCAGCCGGCTGTCTGAGCGAGGTTTCAGCGGAAATAGCAGACGATCTGTATAACTACGGTAGAAATATTGGTTTGGCATTCCAAATAGTAGATGATATATTAGATTTCACCGCTTCAACGGAAACTTTGGGGAAACCCGCAGGCTCAGATTTGATCAGCGGTAATCTGACAGCGCCAGCGCTATTTGCTCTCGAAGAAAAGCCTTATTTGGAAGTTCTCATAGAACGAGAGTTTGCCCAAGAAGGAGATATAGAGCAGGCTCTGGCACTGGTAAAAGATTCTAAAGGTATAGATCGATCGCGAGAACTAGCCACAGATCATGCACATCAAGCTGTGGAATACTTGGCTGCCCTGCCCCATTCAGAATCCCGCCAAGCTTTGATTGATTTGGCCGATTACGTCTTGAGCCGACTTTATTAGCAGTCATGTCAATTCCGACTGCGCCGGAATCATATAGAGGACACGGCTTGGCCTTTGTCCCTACGACAGATTGATTGTAGGGACACGGCAGTGCCGTGTCCCGATCTCGGGTAATATTAATTCCGATGTAACCGGAATTGATATCAATGGTTATTGGTTATTGGTTAGTTGTTAGTTGTTAGTTGTTAGTTGTTAGTTGTTATTTGTTGACGCTCAAAACTAATAACCAATAACTAATAACTAATAACCAATAACTCAGTATTATGCGATATCCGGCGGGAGATTGCTGGAATTTGACTGTAGAGTCGATCGATACTGTTGCAAGTAAACGTTAATTAAATTCTGCACTTGCTCGCGAGGAATTTCCGTCCCGACTTCCAGATTGCCAGGATTCTCAAAAAAAACAATGCTGTCTATACCTTCTAAAGCAATCATCTGAAATAAAATGTGAGTTACAGGTAAAGACACCGGTTTGACGCGATCGCCCGCCGCCGCTGCTTGCGACGCATCTTGAAAACTGCTCCAAGCGTAAATCACCCTCTTTTCCCGTCCCGGTTGCTTGAGATTGCTCAAAACCACGATCGCCCAACTTTGGTCTACCGCTTGCAGGATCGAGTATTCGAGGTGCTGTAGCTGTTGGGCAATTAACACCAGCGCCGGGGCGATCGCCTCTAAGATTTGTGGCGTCGAACCGTCGGGCGGAGCTTTTTCGATCAATGCTTGAATCTGTTGGTCTAAATCCATCAGTCAGTTAATTTGAGATTTGAGTTTAAGATATTTCAGGGTAACAGGTGCGCGCCCAAGTATTTGATATCTAGCACTACCCAGAATAAAATATAAAATTCGAGATTGAAAGTCGCAAGGGTGTGCTACTTTCAATGTTAGCTGTAAACCATCATGCGGGAAATCTGCCAGAGCGTGGAAACCACCATATTTCAACTGCTGCTAGACGAACTCAAAAAGTCCACTCGCGCGTCTGAGCAGAACTGCCAAGATGTAGCAGGGCGACTCGCAGCAGAAGTCAACAGGATATGCACCGAAAGTCAGCGGATTCAATCATCAGGAGATATAGAAGGTGCAGCCGAGAGCCTGGCTCAGCACCGTTTGCAACAATGCCTCCACTATGAGAATTTAGGCTCCGGGCCTGGGCGAGTAGAATTGCACAGTACCCTCAGTGCGATCGTCTATCGCTACATCACTCCTCCCCAGGTGCAATCTAGCTATCAGGCGCGAGTAGAACTGATCAAAGATTTTTTGCAAGGATTTTATCTCGAAGCCCTAAAAGCATTCCGGCGCGAAACCCAACTGCCACTTACCTACAGTCCCCGCACTCGCTTAGAACTAGCAGAGTACATGGCTTTTGTAGAGCGCTTCGGCAAGCGGCGGATTCCTTTGCCTCGGAACCGCAGCCAGCAACTAATTATTTTACGGGCCCAAACCTTTTCCCAACAGCAGCCCAAAGAAACTTCTGTAGATATGGAACAAGCCGCCGACGGAGGGGCTACAGATTCCGATCAAACTTGGAACGATACCTCGGTGCACTCCGTGCGGGAGGCGATGGCCGGACAGGGTTCGTCTGCAATTCGCCCCCAAGGCGACGAGTCAGAATCTCTGCGGCAAAACGTGATTGACGAGTTAGTTGCTTACTTGAAAGAGCGCAACCAAGAAGAATGTGCCGATTACTTCGTCCTCCGCTTGCAGGACTTGCCAACTAATGAAATAGAGTCGCTTCTGGGCATAACTCCCCGCCAAAGAGACTATTTGCAGCAGCGCTTCAAGTACCATTTGCTCAGGTTTGCCATGTCGCACCGCTGGGAACTGGTTCACCAGTGGCTGGAAGCAGACCTCGATCGAAATCTGGGTTTGTTGCCTTCTCAGTGGCAGGATTTTGGTGAACAAATTGGCCCAGAGGGACAGCGTTTGCTAAAGTTGAAGCAACAGGGTCTGTCAGAGTCAGCGATCGCGCAAACCCTCGGCAGCACGGTAGCCCAGGTACAGAAACGGTGGTTTAAATTACTCGAACTTGCCTGGGAATTGCGAAATCGTTCAGATTCCGGAGAAGGGGCATCTAGTGATGAATAACGAAACGAACAGGGATGCAGAGGCTTTCGAGCGTCAGTTCTTAGACTGGATATTGCAGACGCCAACAGCGAATGCTTCTAGCGAAGATGACGAAAACGAAAACCTCGATCGACCCCCTCACTCAGAAGAGTGGGGCGATACGGAAGAAAATTCCGGGGTGGAATACTGGGAATGGGACGAACCAGACCCGCTGGACTATCAAGTAGGGATGCACAGCAATGCACCCGTACAACCGCTGACTATTGGAGACATACCGACCGTGCAAGACCGTTTTCAGACCTTGTTAAAAGAGAGGCTTAGAGCCGAAATTGAATCTAACCCGCCGCTGTTCCCCTGGGAAACAGAACTCAAAAGCTACGACCACGATTACCCGGACGAGGTAGCCCCCCAATGGGTTCCCCCCCTGCACCTCTGGACACCCCAACTGCAAAATATCAGATGGGGACGCCTGGCAATTCCGATCGCCGAAGGGATTTTTGCCCAACTGCTAGAGCCCTGTCAGAATCTGGTAATGTCGTCGCTGCGGGAAGGATCGAAGTTAGTTCGCGCTGTAGATAGCTTGTTTCCAGGCCAGTCTCAAGAACTCAACGAATTAGCTGGTTTAGTTCTCAGAGGTTATGCCCGAGGATCTACAGATGTAGAAGTAGAAGATTTACCGAATTACGAAGTGGCAACCACCGATCAACAAATGCTAATGTCGCTGTTAGCCGCGCGGGAAATCATTGAGTCTCTAACTTTGAATTGTCCTGTAAATCAGCCGCCAGTTTCGCGGGAATGGCTGACTGCACTGGGTTCCTTAACTCTGGATGCCCAATACCTGTCGAGGCGCGGCACAGAACAGCCGATGCCATCTTTAAGAGTTGAGTGCCAATTTCCGGGAGCAGGAAGTTTGGAACTCAAGGGAGGAGATGCCGAAGCAACTGCACAGCGTCCAAATTCGGGGCATTTAAGTGTGGAGTTGTTTGACCCGCAACCTGACAAGACCTATGCTCTAGAAGTTCGATTCCAAAACTTCGAGACGAGACCTTTGATGTTTGCTATTCGTCCAATTTTGACAGGACAAGATAGCAACTAGAAAGGTAAAATTAGAGTAAATAATTTATAATTTTACTCTGCGGTTTGACCTCACACAAAAAACGGATGCAATCTGCCGAATTCTGTCGTGAAAAGCAAAAATAGAGATTAGTTAAACCCAGATTCATCTGTGGATTTAATCTAAAATAGAATGACAGAGAGATAAGATTGATAGATTAGTTAAAACCCAGATTTATCTGTGGATTCAATCTAAAATCTAAAATCAGATGGGTGCATATGACAACTGACAACCTGCGAAATATACCCGTTTTAGGTAAGCTGTGGGAGCAGATTGAGGCAATGCCTCCGCCGGTGACTGAGGATTCTTTACTGCTGCGAATCCTAGTTCAGTTGTTGGTAATTGTGGGAATTGTGGCCACTGACATTGCTGCTGAGGAGGCCCTGAACCTCTGGGCAGTGCCTGTTATTATTGTGGGAGCAACTTGGAGTTGGTACCGCCGCCACGATCGCAATATAGCTGCTAAATTCTGTATAGCCATTGGCATGATGGTGGCCTTGTTCGCTTTTTTTACTCGCTTGGTGGGAGAGTTAAACGATACGCGGCTAGTTTTAGCGCAACTGTTAATTCATCTTCAAGTCCTACACAGCTTCGATTTGCCGCGACGCAAGGATTTAGGCTACTCGATAGTCATCGGGCTAATTCTGTTAAGCGTAGCAGCGACTCTTAGCCAAACGCTGACTTTTGGGCCGCTGCTATTGCTATTTTTAGCTTTAGCGCTTCCGACTTTGGTGTTGGATTATCGCTCGCGCTTGGGACTCTCGAAAATAGAAGTTAACAAGCACGAGGTAGAAGGTAAAGAGAAACAAAAAAAAAACAACTGGTCGCTATTTGCTGCTACTTTATCCCCCAAGTATTTTGGCTTGTTGTTTCTGATAACTATTGGTTTAGGGCTGACTATTTTTGCGTTTTTGCCACGCTTTCCTGGCTATCAGTTGCGGACTTTTCCGGTAAGTGCTCCAATTCAATATCAGGGGGAGTTTGACTCGCGCAGCATTCTGAATCCGGGGTATGTCAGGGGCGGAAATCAAAAAGGAACTGGCGGAGGAAGGGGGAGAAACCCAGACAAAGGGCCAGGAGAGGTAGACTCTACTTTTTATTACGGTTTCAATCAGCGAATCAATCAAAATTTGCGTGGTGCTCTGAAACCGGAAGTGGTGATGCGAGTCCGATCGCAAGCTGCGGGTTTTTGGCGCGTATTAGGCTTTGACAAATATACTGGTCAAGGTTGGGAAATTTCTCGCAACGAAAAAGCTCTAAAGGTGAATCGACCTAAGTGGTCTTATCAATTTTATCTGCATCCGTTTCCGAATGGACCTCGGATTCAAGAAGTGATTCAAAGTTATACTATTGTTGCTCAGTTGCCGAATTTGATTCCGGCTTTAGCTAAGCCGAAGGAACTGTATTTTCCGACGACGGATGTGGCGATTGATGCCGAGGGTGGTTTGCGATCACCTGTGGAGTTGGCGGAGGGTTTGACTTATACGGTGATTTCTAATGTGCCTTTTCGCGATCGGGCTTTGTTGAATAAAACTGGTACTGATTACCCGAAAAATATTCGCAAGTTCTATTTAGATGTGCCGCCGAAAATCCTGGAGAAGGTGCGGGCGAAAACTGAGGAGATATTGCTGGCTAGAACCAGAGTAGCAAAGTCGGAAAGGGCGATCGACTCTCCCTACGAAAAAGCTTTATATTTAGCTCAATATTTGAAGCAAAACCCGAATTATAAGATTGAAAAAGCCTTACCTTATCTAGAAGAAACGGAAGATTTGGTAGAGGGTTTTCTGTTTGGTTATCAAAATACTCAGGATGGCAAAAAGGTGACTGGTGGATATCCAGACCACTTTTCGACAGTGTTGACAATCATGCTAAGGTCGATCGGGATTCCGGCGCGCATGGCTGGCGGTTTCGACACGGGAGAATTCAACCCATTTACAGGTTTGTATATTGTCAAAAATACCGATGCTTTCTTGATGACGGAAGTGTATTTCCCGAATAACGGCTGGTTTGCTTTTAATCCGATTCCCGGTTATCCGCTGATTCCGGCTTCGGTGGAAGATAACCAGACTTTTAGCGCGCTGGAGTCATTTTGGAAGTGGATAGCGGGCTGGCTACCTACGCCTCTGAGAAGTGGCTTAGATTCAGTGTTCGGTTTTGTGTTTGGCTGGATCGGTTTGATTGTGGGATGGTTTTTGAGCCAGTTTGCGAAGGGCTGGGTGGGGTTGTTTACTGGTTTGATTAGCGCGATCGGCTTTGGCTTCTTTGGCTGGTTAATGTGGCAACTGTGGCGCAAGTGGCGCTACCGTCGTTGGCTGGGGAAATTGCCGGCTGTGGAGGGAGTTTATCAGGAAATGTTGAAGGATTTGGCGAGTCGGGGATTTGTGAAACAGAAAGCTCAAACGCCTTTGGAGTATGCTGAGGCGATGCGCGCTAATCATGCAACTGATGAATCTGAGGTGATTGAGGAGGTTTCCCAGGCTTATGTGCGCTGGAAGTATGGGGGGGAAATGGGTAATTTGGGTCAGTTGCGCGAGTTGGTGGGGAATTTGAGGCGATCGCACTTAAAGAAACTGAAAAAGCACTGGTTTTAAGCTAATACGGTTCAGATCAGACCGATCCCCCCTAGCCCCCCTTGAAAAAGGGGGGGACAAGAAGTTTCTCAAAGTCCCCCTTCTTAAGGGGGATTTAGGGGGATCTCCGGGGAATTAACAGTGTTAACAGAACCGTATTGGGTTTTAAGCTATCTATAAGAGTAGAAAAAATCCCAGCACTTTTGATAATCAATACAAAGAGATGAAATCAACTAGCACTGACATTTTTAGCTTTGAATCAATTCTTCAGGTTGAGTAACTGATGGAGGAGAGACTGGAGAATTGATTGCCGTTGGAGTTAACGAGCAAATTGCTGCATCAGTTGTCTCGAAACAGTTTTCTTGACCAATTTTGTCCAGTAATCTGGTACGTTCTAACAAGTTTTTAACTTCAGACTGTAAACCAGTCAAAAGGAGGCGACAATCATGTCGTTTCAAATCGCTGTAGATGTCTTCCAAGGCCACGAGTCCAGTAGTATCCATATTGGGCACGTACCGCATCCGCAAAATTAGATACTTCACTTCAGGTTCATCCCGCAGGAAGGTAACAAACCGTTCTGCTGCCCCAAAAAATACAGGCCCATCAACCCGATAAACGGCAATTTCTTTGCTCAATTCAAGGGGTATATTGGGTGGAAAGGCTTCTGTTTCGGGGATTTTCGTCAAATTGAGCTCGCTCATGCGCTTAATGAATAATGCCCCAGCAGCAATTAGCCCGACTTCCACCGCCAGCACCAAATCAAACAGAATGGTTACCATCCAAGTCAGCATCATGACGCCGAAGTCAGAGTAGGTTGCGCGCATCAGTAAGCCGATCGCCTCCCACTCAATCATCTGTATACTCGTCACCATCAAAATTCCTGCCAATGCTGCGAGGGGAATTTGAGCGGCTAAAGGTGCTAATGTCAAAACGATGATTGCCAGTGCAGCCCCGTGAATGACTCCAGACAACCGGGTTCTGCCGCCCGATCGCACATTCACGGCTGTACGGGCGATCGCTCCCGTTGCTGGAATACCGCCAAAGAATGGGATTACAATGTTTGCTAAGCCTTGACCAATCAATTCGCGATCGCTGTTGTGTTTCTCGCTGACAGTCATACCATCGGCAACCACAGCAGATAGCAGCGATTCAATACTGCCCAATGCTGCCAAAGCTAATGCCGGATTAATCAATTCTCGGATCAGCGTAAAATCATTACTGTGGGGAATCCCTTGGGGCATCGGCAACGATTGTGGAATAGAACCAATGGTGGGAACATCGAGGTGAAAGAAAGAGGCGATCGCCGTTGCCAGCACCAACCCTACCAATGAACCCGGTATAACAGTCGGAATCCTTGTCCAAAGTAGCTTGGTCAAAATCACCACAGTTGCTAACCCGACTGCCTGCAAGTTTAATCCTTCCCAATGGGTAAACGTCTGCCACAGTCCCGGTAAAAAATGTTCACTACGGGGTAACTGGAACCCAAAGAAATTATTCAACTGTCCGCAAAAAATAATCACAGCGATACCGTTGGTAAAACCTGCTGTGACTGGATAGGGAATAAACTTGATCAGTCTACCTAGTTTGGCAACGCCCAGGGCAACTTGAATAATTCCTGCCATTACCCCGGCAATCCACACTTTCTCGATACCATACTTGGTAACAATCCCAATTAGGACTACCGCCATCGCTCCAGTGGGCCCTGTAATCTGCACCGGGGAACCACCAAACACCGCCGCTACGGTTCCCGCCACAATTGCCGTGTAGAGTCCGGCTTTGGGTTCGACGCCACTGGCGACAGCAAACGCCAGGGCCAGAGGAAGGGCAACCACAGCGGCGGTTAGCCCACCAGTCAAATCACCTCGCCAATGCACAAAAGTACGATCGAACCAAGGCCGCAGACCACCCATGAAACTATTGGCTACTGTCATTAAGCTATAACTCCTGATGTCTTTGAATTTCTATATTTTAAAACTTTCAAAGTCTTGCGTAGATACTAACACTCTTGCAAAATTAGTGAGTCGGGGAAACGTTTTAGAGCCCCGACTTATCAAAGAAGTCGGGTATCTGAATCTCATTTACCGTGCCGATGGTAGCTGGATTTCGATACCGAGTTTGTTGCTAACATCGATCGCACTACTAGCAAAATCAGTCATCCCTGCGATCGGAATCGCGATCGCAGTAGCCGCCCCAATCATCGCAGTCAGACTCTTCTTTAATCTGGCTTTATTCCATTGGTTTTCCGGCTTCTTGATTTCAGATTCGACATCTTCAATATCAATAATTATCCCATCGCGAATGTCTTCGGGAAACTGAGTCGCGGTTTCACGCAGAGATAAGATAAGTTGTAGAATTTCTGCCGTATTGGCATTATTAATAATTTTATTGCCTGCAACTTTATCGCCTGCAACTTTATCACCGCCAACATTATCGCCTTGACCGTATTGATAAATATTGTTAGACATCGGGGTAGTTTCGGGTGTAGATTTGTACTTTAATTGTAACAGTTGGCTGCTGTGTAAGGGCAACATCGCATAAGTTTGACCATCGTCGTCGCTGAATTCAACTTCGTAAACTTCAGGGGCTAAAAACTCGACGATTGTCCCTACTTGACCAGCGAGTAAATTACTATCTGGTAAATCTTCCTTGATGGCAACAACATCGAGTAATTGTAATTTTGAAATTGTCTTTAGCATAATCTACCTCCGAATGTAACAGCTAGTGAGTCGTGGAAAAGTTTCTGTAGGACGGACAATCCAAGTGCTGCGAATTGTTGCCGTGTTTTCATTGCGAGTTAGAGGAAAATCTACAACATAGCGTTGACCGTATTCATCTTGGCTGGTGGAGATGGCATCATAGACTTGAATCGCTTCTAACAGGATAATTTGCAGTTCTTCAGCATCTTTAGCACTTAACCCTAGGATAGCAACAAATAATCGAGCTTTGTGTTGTCCCCGATCGTGTTCGATGTTTAAGCTGTAGTCACGCAATTTCTGAACATCAATAAATGCAGTTTCAACGTTAGGGAGTTTCATCGGAATTGCCCATTATCTTGTCTCCTTGAATTCGATCGCCCCCAAAGTTATCGCCGCTACCGTGTTGGTTAAATGTTTTAGAACGGCGATCGAGATTGTTTTGATGAACGTGAATGTTAATCCCAGGATAGCCGTCTTCTGCATCGTCAAAAAATTTATCGCCCATTTTCCTCATGCGCCGAAGTTCGATCGACTCATACCCATCCAACAACGATCGCAAATCGAGTTTCAGTTTCAGTTTCCCAACGCGCACCGTATTCTCGCCCATCTCCTCCAATCCTAGCAACTCCTCGTAATCCAGCGGATCGGCATCGGGATAACCCGGAACCGGCACCCATTGACTGATTTCCAGATTCGCAAAAGAGTTGTGGATTTTGGTAAAAGTATCGCGAATCAGACTCAGAAAAGAACGCCGCGTCGATTCCCGCCCGCTAACAGCGATCGAGATTTTCTCATCTTCCGGGTCAGACTTAATTCGGGCGATATTGTACACCTCAGCGCCTTCCGTGTACTCCAGCATTACCCCCGTGCGCCAGTGGGTGCAGTTGTGGATTTTCTCGTGCATGAGGACGATGAAACGCGAGAGGATGCTGTCGGGGAGAATGCGGTAGTGATATTGAAATTCCAGGGTTTCGCCTTCGAGTTTGGTGTTTTCCGGTTCTTCTTTCGGCAAAATGCCGGGTATCAGGAAAGTCAGCGCGGGACAATGGCTGAGGGGGAAGCAGAGTTGAAATTCGCCCATCAACTCGGTGAGGCAATTATAACGATGGCTGGGATATTTAGTTGAGTCCAGGATGCGGCTGAGGTCGGCGTAGGTGAGAATGCCTTTGGTTTTGACTTTGAGTGCGTCGTCGCTGAGGAGGGCATAGATGCCTTCTGTCACCCAGTGGGGATTGAGGATTTTGGTGGATTGCAGGATGGGGTGTTCGCGGAAGTTGAGGACAATGCCCAGGTTGTGCAGCAGTCCGATGAGTTGGGTTTGGTCGGTTTCTGCGAGGATGTTTTCTGTGGCGCAGATGGTGGCGTATTCGCTGATGCTGATGAAGTCTTTGTCGAGGTTTTCCAGGCGCTGCTTGACTTGGAACCAGCTTAGCGGCAAAAGATCGTAGACTTCTTTGAGTTGGGAGATTTCGGTGTGGATGGCGCTGCGGAGTTCGTCGATGCCGGTGCCGCTTTGGCAGGAAGTTTCGATAATCGCTTTGATGTTGGGATATTTGTCGCGCAAGGCTTTGCGGTTGAGATCCAGGGGTTGTTCGTCGCACTTGTTGCCGACGAGGATGACGGGGGATGCGTCGCCGAAGCTTTCGATCAGTTTCAGCCAGTATTCGAGGCGGTTTTCGTCTTCGCTGGTGCGGCAGTTGGAGACGAGGAGGTAGAGGCTGCGTTTGGTGAGGAAAAATTGGTGGGTGGCGTGGTAGATTTCTTGTCCGCCGAAGTCCCAGACGTTGAGTTTGACGGGTTTGGTGTTGACTGTAATTTGCCAGTTTGTGATGTTGAGTCCGTCGGTTTGGGGTTCGTTGGGGTTGTATTGGTTGTGGGTGAGGCGGTTGATGAGGGAGGTTTTGCCGACGCTACCTTGTCCGACGAGGAGGACTTTGGCTTCGTTGAGGGGGAGGACTTCGCCGCTGCGGAGTTGGCGCAGGTAGTTGAAGATGGCGGCGGGAGTACCGGGGTCTTCATCCAGGTTGACTGGCCCTAAAACTTCTGGAGAAATGGGCAGGGGATTGCGGCGGAGATCGAGTTTTTCAAGTTTTGGCAGTGTTTCCAAGCATTCAGGAATCTTTTCAATCTGATTGTTACGGAGGTCAAGTTCTGTCAGATTGGAAAGTTGAGCGATCGCATCCGGGATTTCGGTTATCTGATTGTTCCATAGGTAAAGGCGTGTCAGATGAGATAATTGCCCGATCGCATCCGAGATTTCGGTTATCTGATTGTTATTGAGGACAAGATGTGTCAGTTGAGATAATTGGGCGATCGCATCCGAGATTTCGGTTATCTGATTGTTATTGAGGACAAGATGTGTCAAATTGGATAGTCTGCCGATCGCCTCTGGGATGACGGTAATCTGATTGTGACTAAGGTTAAGTATTGTCAGATTGGAGAGTTGGGCGATCGCCTCTGGGATTTGGGTAATCTGATTTTCCCAGAGGTGAAGCTCTGTCAGATTAGATAATTGAGCAATCGCATCGGGGATGGAAGTAATCTGATTGAGACCGAGGAGAAGCTGTGTCAGATTGGACAGTTGGCTAATCGAATGTGGGATTTGGGTAATCTGATTTTTATTGAGGAAAAGCCCTGTCAGATTGGATAATTGAGCGATCGCCTCCGGGATGAAGCTAATCTGATTGCCACGGAGGGAAAGCTTTGTCAGATTCGACAGTTGCCTGATCGCCTCTGGAATTTCGGTAATCTGATTGCCACCGAGGGCAAGCCATGTCAAATTGGATAGTTGACCGATCGCATCTGGGATAAAGGTAATCCGATTGTTACCTAGGTAAAGCCCTGTCAGATTGCACAGTTGTCCGATCGCTTCTGGGATTTCAGTAATTTGATTTTCATTCAGGTTAAGGTCTCTCAGATTGGACAGTTGTCCGATTGCTTCTGGGATGGAGGTAATCTGATTTTCAACAAGCGAAAGTATTTTTAAGTTAGTTAATTGAAGAACAGCATCAGGAAACTCAGTTAACTTATTCCCAAGAAATTCTCCTTTCTCCTCATCCCGTTTCCCCAACACCAACGTCTCAAGCTGTGTGCACTTGCCAATCTCCGGCGGCAATTCCTCCAACCCCAACCCCGCCAAATCCAATTCTGTCTGGCCTTCATCAGCGGCTTTGTCGATTAACTGCAACAACTCTTCTCGCGTCATATTTTTTGTCTCCCCGTAGTCTTCATTTGATTGTGACAGGATTTTTTGGTTAGTGGGAGTTTTGGCCGTGCGCCGTAATCTAAGAAACCGGGTTTTTATGGGTTTCTGCGCTGTCACCAACAATTCTCGTAAAAACCCGGTTTCTGGCCACCCGCGACAATCTAAGAAACCGGGTTTTTTCCCATGTCTTTGGCTGTCACCAACAATTCTCGCAAAAACCCGGTTTCTGGCCACCCGCGACAATCTAAGAAACCGGGTTTTTTCCCATGTCTTTGGCTATCACAAACAATTCTCGCAAAAACCCGGTTTCTGGCCACCCGCGCAATCTAAGAAACCGGGTTTTTTCCCATGTCTTTGGCTGTCACCAACAATTTTGGTAAAAACCCGGTTTCTGGCCACCCGCAATCTAAGAAACCGGGTTTTTATGGGTTTCTGCGCTATCACCAACAATTTTCGCAAAAACCCGGTTTCTGGCCACCCGCGACAATCTAAGATTAAAAAAAACACAGCCCGCACAATTTTCTGGGCTGTGTTTTTTACAATTAGATTTTAAGTGCGGATAAAAGGACTTGAACCTTCACTCCTTTCGGAACCAGAACCTAAATCTGGCGCGTCTGCCAATTTCGCCATATCCGCTTTTTGACATTCAACTATTCTAACACACAACAGAGCATCCGTCAACATTTTAAAACCCGGTCTTTTTTGACACCGGGTTTACGGATGAGTCATCGCCACAGCAATTTTCCCTATTTTTAACTCGTCACTTAGCTTTGACCGATCGCCTTCCAGGTAATTTCGTCCACAACACCGTCAGCCCTCAAACCCTTGTACTGCTGGAAGCTCTTGACAGCCGTAGCAGTGCGAGCGCCAAAAATACCGTCGATCGGGCCCGGATCGTAACCCTGCATTTCCAAACGCACCTGTAGCGTCTTCACCTTGGAACCTGCTGCGCCTTTAGTAAGAGCAGTTGTACGGTTCTCAACAGTATCCCTCTTTTCAGTGGAAGCATTGCTATCAATTGGAGGATTGCTCTGCACGCTTTCAGAAGCTGGCGCAGGCGGATCTATGGCTAAAGCTGTCCAAGTTTCTTTGTCTACGATGCCGTCTGAATTCAACCCCTTAGCCTGCTGAAAAGCACTAACAGCCGATGTGGTGCGAGAACCGTAGGAACCGTCGATCGTGCCGATCGCAAAACCGTGAACCTCCAAGCGCTGCTGTATCGCGGCAACTTCAGGCCCGTCAGCTCCCGCCGAGATAGTTTTTTCGTTTCTCACAGGCTTTTGCTCGCCCGCGTAGAAAGGCTTGTTAAACATATCTCCTTGAGAATTTGTATCGGGCTGCGCCGATGCACCAGGATCGGCGGGATCGGCAAAGTCTCTGCGGTACTGTTCCTGCACAAAGGGTTTCGACTCGAAAGTAGCTGCCGCCTTTCTCGTCAGCCCGGGAGCGAGCAGAGCGAGCAAGCTAAAAATCGTAACAGTAGTTACACGCATAAGTTTCATCCTGTTGGTGAGGTTTGACAAAGTTTCGCTGTTCTCATGTTTCATAAATCTAATTGTATTACCCGGATAGCTTTATGAGAAATATCTGCCCAGACCTCTAGAAGTTCGGTAATTGGGACAGGCGCAGTCAGCAGTTGGAAGTTGCGAGTTGGGAGTTGGGAGTTGGAACGGGTAAGGCTGGCGATCTGAACCAACAGCAGAAAATCTGTGTACAAAACCCGCTCCAAGAAGAGCGGCTGTATCAGAGTTGAATAGTGAAATTAGAAAACAATATAAATTATAGTCCTGGACGCATGGGGGGCGAGAAACCGGGTTTGATGGACGAAAATATTTCGTTGCACCCAGATTCGGTAAAAAACCCGGTTATGAAGGTCTGAGTGCGTCCAGGACTGAATTATTGATTCAACAAAAAGTGTACGATGGTGAATAATTTATCGATCGCCCTTTTCTCACCCCCGATACTGCACCCGATAAATCCGGTTGTTCGCTTCCTCAGTAAACAGCAAACTCCCGTCAGGTAAAACCAGCAAACCAACCGGCCGCCCCCAAGTTTTCGGGCCAGACGGATCGGTCAAAAAACCCGTCAGAAAATCCTCATAATAACCTTCAGGCCGTCCGCTCGCCGCATTAAAAGGTACAAACACGATTTTATAACCAGTTCCAGCGTTCCGGTTCCAACTGCCGCGAAACGCCACAAACGCCCCGTTCTGGAATCTTTTGGGAAACGTTTTGCCGTCATAAAACTGAAGTCCCAAAGCCGCCGAATGCGCCTGAAACAGCACGTCTGGCATCAATGTTTTAGCAGCTAAATCAGGTCGATCGCTCTTACCGTTTTTGACAAGGCGCGGGTCGAGCAAATTCGGCTTAAAATAAGCGTAAGGCCAGCCAAAAAACTGACCTTGACGAATTCTGGTTAAGTAATCCGGCACCAAATCATCTCCCAAACCGTCGCGTTCGTTGACTGTCGTGTAGAGTTGATTAGTTTTTGGGTGAAAATCCAATCCCACCGGGTTTCGCAAACCCGAAGCGAAAGTTTGCTGGTTCTTGCCGTCCAAATTCATCACTTGAACAGACGCCCTTGGTAGCGGTTCTACATCGGCATTAGACTGGGAGCCAACTGATACAAACAACTGACGGTTGTCTGGGGAAACCACAACATTTCGCGTCCAGTGTTGGTTGTAACCGCCGCTCGGTAAATCGGCAATTTTTTCACCGCTACCTGTCAATTGTTCCTGCCCTTTTGTGTAGGGAAATCGGCGAACTTCAGCGGTATTTCCGAGGAAAAAATAGCGATCGGCAAAAGCCATGCCAAAGGGAATATTTAACCCATTTTGGGCGCTGGCAAAAGTCATCTTTATCTCAGCAACGCCATCGCCGTTGGCATCGCGCAGCAGCATAATCCGATTTTGGCGCGTTTCTGTTACCAAAACATCTCCTGTCGGCGTCAAAGCCAGCCATCGGGGAGCGTCTAAATTGTCAGCAAAAACGTTGACTACAAAGCCGGGAGGGACTCGCAGCACTGGTGATGCGGGAATCGGTATTACTTGAGGAGGTTTTGAGGCGCTTTCGGTGGCTCCTGGCTGCGGCAAGGAAGTTGCAACGATACGGATTGGCTGTGGCGAAAGCGGTTTCGTCGCTACAATTTGATTTGTGCGAACATTGGAGAGCGGTGCAACGGAGGGAAGTTGGGACAGCGGACTTGGTTCGGGAATAGAAGTTGCTGTGGCTGTGGCTGTGGCAGTCGGCGTGGCAGTCGGTGTGGCTGTGGCATCTGTAGCTCGATCGCACGCAATCACCGGCAGCAGTAGAATTATCAGCAAGAAACGCAGGTAATACATAGCAGCGATTTCTCAACAATTGCTGGACAATTCTATGATTATAACTGCTGTTAAAAAGCGAAGCCACCCCGCGTGAGGTGGCTTAATTCCGTTCACAAACCTAGCTCTACCAAAGTCCTCTCACAGGAGCCGGACGGGGAGCCGGAGCCGGACGGGGAGCCGGAATTGGAGCCGGAATTGGAGCCGGACGGGGAACCGGACGGGGAGCCGGACGCGGTGGCGGTTCAGGGGTTTCGGGACGCGGTGCCGGTGCTGGGGTTGCGGGACGCACAACCGTTGTGGCTACCACCTTATAATTGGGGATCACGGCGATATTTTGCACCTGATCTCCAGATACCAAGGCTCTGACTTTCATCCCTGGCACCAGAGCAATAATTCTCAGGACGCATCTTTGAATCCTGAGAGTCCTGTACGGCGCGTTTTCTTCACGAATTGTCACTACGTCGCCGACAATACTTTTGACAAAACCGGTAACGGTTTGAGTGTTTGCTGTTGTGGTGGTCTGCGTTTGGGCTATTTGAATTGCAGGGTTAGCCATCGCAGGATGCACTGAGACCGCTGAAATTAGCACGGACAGGGTTGCACCTGTCAATAATTTGATGTTCTGAAAAAGCATTGAAACCTCACATTAACTGCTATTTAGGGTCGGGTTTGCTTTCGCTGCGCGAAAGTCCCAACCTCTAGACCTGATCCAGTTTAATCCCCGGAGTAGGAAATTTAGGACAATCTCAAAAAAAGATTATCGAACAAGTATTGAAGGACTGAATCTTAGATCATAAGTTCCCGATTTACAACAAGTTCAGCGGTTCGCATCTCTCTCCGTGTTGGCGTGATATATTGAGTTTGTTCGATCGAGCGTTTCCGTCTTTTTGCGCCAACCTAACTGTTGCCGATGGCTGGGAAACTCTGCCAAGACACAGATTGTGGTTGCCGGATGCAGCAGCGCCATAGTTTGAATTGTCGATCGCCAGCCTGCCATTACTGAAAAATCAAATTAGTCCGAGGTAAAATTCAATCATTTTGTGCTTGACTTACGCATCAATCTAATTTTGTCACGAAACTGTCTTGCACAGCGCCACCAATGCCCGTGTAAAAATCCAGTTTTTTTGGTATTAGTGTCTAATTATTGTGTTAACTTACAAATTATAAGTTGTGGAATTGAAACTAAAAACGGCGCAGCATTGGCAGTCAAAAAGCCATCTCAAAACCTGTGAAAGCGGGTGCGGTTTGCGGATAATGAGATATGAACTATGTAGGAAGTGCTGGTGAGGATTTTAGCGAAGAAAACAATGGTGAACAGCAAATTTTTATTTAACAAGTTAATAGCACTGAGCTTGAGTGCAGCCGCGCTGTCGGTCGCCCTACAGCAGCAGGTGGCTGCCGAACCAGTGGCTAATTCAAGTAATAGTGCGACAATCGCACAGCAGCGGCCAAAATCAGACGCAAAATTGCCGAATCTCGGAACACCAGAATTACCACCTTTGGGAGAACCATCTCGGTATATTCCCCAACCTGTGGTCAATCCGATTGAGGAAGTGCGTTTAGTGTTGAGATTGCGAGAACGTCGCGTCTATGTTTACCGACAAAATAAGGTGCAAGCCAGTTTCCAAGTGGCTGTGGGAAAAGGTGGGTGGGAAACTCCGACAGGCAATTTTAAAGTTACACATATGATCAAAGATCCAGTTTGGGAACATCCTTGGACAGGGGAACTTGTGCCTGCTGGCCCGGACAATCCTTTGGGGACTAGGTGGATCGGGTTTTGGACGGATGGTAAGAATGTGATTGGTTTTCACGGTACTCCGAACCCAGAGTCGATCGGGCGGGCGGCTTCTCACGGCTGCGTCAGAATGTTTGATAAGGATGCACAGGCTTTGTTTGAGAAGGTAGAAGTCGGAACTCCGGTGATTGTTGAGCATTAGTTATATCATTTCCGTTTGCATCGGAATAATACAAACGGAGGACACGGCAGTGCCGTTTACCAACAATTGATCGCGGTAGGGAAACGGCACAGCCGTGTCCTCTATATAAATCCGGCTGCGCCGGACTATCTATTATTCGGAGAGTGGAGGGCATGGAAACATTAAGAA